>JAFUVE010000033.1 GCA_017483765.1 Bacteroidaceae bacterium
AGGCAGGTTCTAAAAATTAGCTTTAGGCTGTGTTTAGACTATTTTTGAGCAGATTTGCTCGCAAACTCGAAGAAGCGTAGCGAGCTACTCTTCAAGAGGTTAAGAGCAAAGATGCCAAAAAGAGGCAAACACGGGCAAAGATAATTCTTTTGGATTTATTAATTATTAGAACATGCCTAAAAAGATTTTCGTTTAGGTATGGTGAAAAAAAAAATTGCCTCACTAAAAACCTTAAACTTTCGAACAAAAAAACATCTCTATCCCGCTAATTTCATCGAAAATCACATATTTTAGCGGAATAAAGGCAATTTTATTCAAAATTTAACAGTTTGCAAATAGGCAGTTCTGTCAAAAAAGAGTAACTTTGCGGTTGTCAAAAAAAACATAAAAGACGGCCATGACCGAAAAGCAACTTCGACGGGCCATACAGACCCAACTGGAGAAATACAAGGAGCACCGCATCGTGAGGATACTCATCACGGCTCTCGGCATCTGCGCTATATGCCTCATCGTGGCATATATGGCAGAGGAAGACATGCTCCCAGTGCGCAAGACAGCGACGGAAATCAAGACCACCTTCGACAACACGCCGATGCTCTACACCCTGGAGTGTGAGGCACAGACCATCGTCACGCAGAAAGGGTCGGACTCCTGGAGCTGGCTGGGCGACCGCGACTTCATCATCCCCGTCCGAGGCTATATCAAGGCGGGCTACGACCTGAGAAAAATCAAGAACCTGAAAATCGAGGGCGACGTGCTGTCGATGTCCATGCCCGACCCGCAGATAGAACTGCAACATGCCGAGCCGATGTACAACCAGGCGGTGTCGAACGTAGGCCTCTTCCGCTCGGAATTCACACAGAAAGAGGAGTCGGAAATCATCAAAGAAGGGGTGGAACTGCTGAAACAGCGCGTGGAGGACCTCGACCTCGTCCCACAGGCCGAGGAGCAGGCCCGTGCGATAATGGAAAGCCTGGTGAGGCAGATGGGCTACGAGCCATCCATCACCTTCCCTTCGTACAAGGAGCGTAACATCAAGAAGATGATAAAACTGGGCAGCGACCTGACCAAACCCAAGACACAGAAGAAGAAAAAGAATCCATGAGAAGACTGACAGACATCATATTGATTGCGGCCATCGTGCTGGTGGTGCTTTTCGCCGTGCAACGCTGCACGGGTGTGTTCGACGGCGTGATCGGGTGGTTCCGGCCCAAGACCACCATCAGCACCGTCACCGTGGAAGACATCAGGAAAATCGGACAGCTGAAAGTGCTTACCATCAACAAGGAGTTTCTGGTGAGCCAATACCGCAAACGCAGTTTCCTCATACCCGACGACGAAATCCACATCGTCTACGACGGACGTATCGACCTGGGATTCGACCTCGCCGAATGTCCGGACAGCTGCATCACGCGCCATGGCGACTCCACCTTCGTCACCCTCCCGCCCGTACGCATCCTCAACCAGAACGAGGTGTATGTGGACCCGGGCGACGTGAAAATCGAGAGCGGCACATGGACGAACGGCGAGATGGAAGGCTTCAAACACCGTGCCAACGCCTATATGCTTTATTCCAGCGAACGCGACGACTGCTACCGACGCGCCGAGCGAATGGGGATGCAGACCATCACAGAGCTGCTACGTCCCATGGAAACCAACTACATAGAGGTGCGCGTGGCGGGAAGGGACGACTACGGCATGCCTCTGGGCGAGAATGTCAAAAAGAAAAAGCAGGCAGAGCAGAACCCCTACCGGTATATAGAGGACGGCAAGAAGCACTACCTGGAATACCAGAACGGATCGCAGCTCTACTATGAGGGCGTGAGCGACTACGACCTCATCGCCGTGGCCGACATCTGCAACGCGTATATGGACGGGAAGAAACTGAAAGCCCACCTGAAGATGGAGAAGAAAAAGAAGAGCAACAGCTATTTCGGCAACGACTCACCTTTCTCCAAGAGTCCACTGAAAAACACCAAACTGTACAAGCTGCAGAAGGACATCAAGCAGCACGTCAACAAATACCTGGCTATCAGCGTGGAGAGTGAATAGGTATTCACCCTTGCTGATTGTGCTTCGCTGCGGATTCAGGGGAGACGCCATATATGGACGTCTCTACTGAGCATATCGTTCTGTCTGTAGGGATTCGGAAAGGGCGTTGGCGGATGGGAAAAGTTTGAAGACGCGCCACGGCGCGTCTCTACTTCAGCAGACGGTAAAAGCGAGGCTGGTAATCCGGGGCGACGAGGTCGGGATGGAAGATGGCGACGAGGTCGTTGAGGAGCACGTCGGGCTGTACGGGGGTCAGCTCGTAATAGGGAGTCTGCTTCATGTTGCAGTAGACGACATGACGCTCCTTGAACGCCTTGAACAGCTCGTTGCGCGGCTCAGAAGCTTTCAGCGCATCGTAAGAGAAGTCTCCGGGAAAACTGTTGAGGATGCGCCAGTAGTCGGCATTCGCCGCCTGGGCATACATCTGCTCGAACTCGATGTTCACGCCGCCCGTGTTCTCGTCCTTGATGATATAGTCGGCACCAGCGTCGCGGAAAAGCTGTGCCAGATGGTTACGTCCGCCGACGGCATACCAGTTACCACCATGCATCTCTCCGCTGAACACAGTGGGACGCACTTTCACTTTGGCTGTCAGCTTTTTCACGTCCTCATAACGGCTCTTGATACCAGTGAACACCTCATTGGCCTCTTTCTCCTTCCCGATGAACATCGCCACGAACTTTATCCACTCTGCCTGACCCAGCGGCTCAAGCTCCTTATAGCCAAGATGGGGCACCAGCGTGACGCCGGTCTCCTTGATGGCGTCGTAGCCCCCACGCTTGAACGGGGAAATGAAAATCACGTCGGGATTGGCTGCCAGCACCAGTTCCGGGTCGAAGTCGCCTTCCATCCCGATCTTCACAATCTCACCTTTCTTCACTCTTTCCTTGATATCCTCATCGAAGAGGTTTTTCGTGCCGGTGATGCCCCGAATCACGTCGTGGGCATCGAGTGCCGTGAAGTTAGACAGCTGGAGCGAAGTCATGCAGATGGTGCGGTCGATGGGCACGTCCACACGCTTGTAGCCCTCCGGCACGTCGGCCTCAGCCCCTTTGCGCACCAACGCGAAGCGGTAGTCCACGGGCATGTCGTAATCCTCATCGTCAGCGCCTTCCGTCAGTACATGCTGAGGGTCGCCCACCTCCACAAGACGGACATCCTCCGAGAGATATTTCACGGTGAAGCCCTTTGCATACTCAGGACTGATCTTCTCTGCAGAGTCTACTTCCACAGCCACACCATTCACTTCTGCAGCCTTTCCGCCTTTTTGTCCTCCGCACGAACATCCGGCCAGCAGAGGGAGCATCAGCAGAAACGCCATTGCTACTGTCATACAGCTATTCTTTTTCATATATTTTGTTTTTTAATGGTTTCAATAGAAGCTATAATGGCTATAGAAACTATGATGTCTATAGAGTCTATAGAAACTATGACGACTATAGAGTCTATAGAATCTATGCCTTCTCCTCAAAAATTTTCCCTTCCTCGCTGATGAGCAGGATGGTGAGTTCGCCTTGTGGCAGCAGCGGCATACAGTGCTGGCGGCAATGGCGCAGCACCACCTGGCAGAAGCCCTGGAGGCTTTCGGGCGGAACAATGGTCCACAGCTCCTTGGCCAGATTCATCTGCGCGGCCTGCACAACCACCCCCTCGCCACATCCTGCCTCGCGGAGCATTCCGGCGATGAAAGTGCGGTCCATCGTGGTGTGGCGGCTGTGGGTGTCGAGATGTCCTGCTGCCAGCTTCACCGCCTTGCCCATCATGATGCCGAGTGTCACTTTCGCTACATCCAGGTCGGCCGCCATTTTCAGCGTCTCACCGATATAGTTGCCGTATTCCACAAAAGCCTGCGATGGCAAGTCGGGATAAAGTCCCCTGACGAAGCGTTCGCTCTTCGCCCCGCTGTTGATGACCACGCGCTCTGCCCCACTCTTCTTCGCGATTTCCATGCACTTACGTATGCTCTCTAAAAACGCCTCCTCAGAATAGGGCATGATGATGCCGGAGACTCCGATGATGGAGATTCCGCCCTCGATGCCAAGGCGTGGGTTGAAGGTCTTGCGTGCCGTCTCCGCACCGCCTGGCACGGACACAGTCACCCTGAGCGGCTCGCCAAACCGGCTGAGGTTTTCCTCGAGCATCCTGCGGGGTCCTTTGTTGATGGCGGGCGAACCGGGCGGATAGTCGAAGCCGGGCAGCGTGATGACACCCACGCCTTCTCCGCCCCGTACCTCGAAAGTGCAGGATGGTTCCACCTGAGCACGGATCTCCATCCCGTTGGTGATGTCGGGGTCGTCGCCGCTCTCTTTCAGCGTGAAGGCATATCCGTCGCCGTAGGCCACCTCCACATATATGGTCTCTCCGTTGGGAAGCACGACAGGCACCTCACCGGGTTTCTCACCGTTCAGCAGCCATGACGCATGAGCGACTGCAGCAGCCGTGGCACAGGTGCCGGTGGTCAGTCCGCTGTGGAGCGGAAAGAACTCGGGCAGCAGCTGTTCCACCGCCCTTCTCAGTCCATGCACGCCGTCGACCACATGGAACACGGACGAGAGCTGCGGCCGCCGGATGACGATCACCTGAATGCCCAACTCCTTCGCCGCACGGCATTTCTCCACAAACCCGCCAGTCGTGCCGCTCTCCTTCATCAGGACGGCGTCAGGGCGGATGCGCCGCAGCAGTTCCCGTTCATCTTCCCCGGACTCGTAGAAGCAGAGCTGATCCAGTCGGGCTCCCTGCTCCCGTGCGAGACGGAGTGAACTGTCGCGGTTGAGGATCCTATAAATAATTCCGAGTTCGTCGGATTCGAATGTTCTCAGTCTGGCTATCGACTGCACGCCGGTGGTGGCCAGAAGGACTCCCTTCAGCGGCGGCATCTGGTCATACCCGTCAATCCACGTCAGCGACAGGTCGCGAGGCGGATAGATGCGTTCATAACGGATGGCAGGAATCGACCGGTCCGCAGAGACACGGGCCACCGTGTCGTGCAGCTGGCTGGCGAACGGATGGGCCGCGTCGACCAGCAGACGTACGCCATGCTCTCGGCAAAACGAGCACATCTGCCCATAGTCCATCGCACCGTTCATGGCCGTGCCATGATGCAATGCCACGTCCTGCTCGCCGGTCTTCGTGGAATAGAAGAAGGGGCTTCCTGCCTCCTCCATCACTTCCACTGCCTTACGCCCTTCGGTGGTTCCTCCAAGAATCAGTATCATTTGTCCGTATCCGTTCCTTTCCGGTAAAGATGGGTGAATTGACTGGAATAAAGTTCTGACAGCCCCCTGCGGTTGTCGATGGACTCTCCCACCACAATCATAGTGGTGAGTGTCAGGTGGTTGTCGTGTATGATATCCGCCAGGTTCTTCAGCTGTCCCCTGTAGATGCGCTGGTCGGGCCACGTGAGATGGTAGCAAGCCGCCACGGGCGTGTCCTCCGGGTATTCCTCGAGCAGTTGCCGCTGCACGTCGTCCACAATGGCGGCACTGAGGAAGATGCACATCGTGCTGCGGCTACGTGCCAGCAGATGCAGCTTCTCCCGTTCTGGCATGGGTGTCCGCCCCTCTCCTCTTGTCAGGATGATGGTCTGGCATCGCTGCGGTATGGTGAACTGGCTTCTCAGTTCTGCCGCGGCAGCCAGGAAGGACGAGATGCCGGGTGTGATATGGTACGACATGCCTTGGGCATCGAAGAAGGCCATCTGCTCCTGAATGGCACCGAAGATGCAGGGGTCGCCGGTATGCAGGCGTACGATGAACTTCCCCTGGTCGTAGAATTCCTTCATCAGCTGGCACTGCTCCTCCAGGTTCATGGAGGCAGACGAGCGAACGACGGCTCCGTTTTTGGCGCACAGGGTGAGTTCCCTGGGCACGAGGCTGCCGGCATAGAGGATGAGGTCGGCCTTCTCCAGCATCTTGCGCCCCCTCACGGATATGAGGTCGGGATCGCCGGGACCGGCGCCCACGATTTCCACGTGTCCTCCGCTCTGCCTCAGGTAGCGGCGGTCGATGGCGACGGCTGCCGTGAATTTCTCGCCTTTGAATTTCGGAATGACCAGTTCGCCATGGTCAGCCCCCAATATCGCCGCCGCCTCACACACGCTGGGGGTTCCCACATGCTTCTCGACCACGGAACTGGGATTGGGAACATCCACTTCCGACAGTTCCTCTGCCTTGAAGAAACGCACAGGACTGCCTTTCCGGCGGATGAGTTCCACAACGGGCTCGTCGGCTTTCACGTCAATCGTGCAGAACTCCCTCACGCAGGGCATCAGCCCCCGGGACTCCAGTCCTGCCAGCAACTGGCCGTATATCTCCGCTGCGGGTCCGGCCTGATGGGCCAGCCCTATGCCTACCGTGGCGATTTTCGGCACATACTGCAGCACAAGCTGTCCCTCAGGGATTTTTTTCTTGAAGGGCGACACGATGATGAGCAGTCCGCAAGTTCCGTCTGCCGCTCCTTCCTCGCTGCTCACGATGCTGACATGCGGCGGTAAGTGCTTTTCGAGATAGTCGGTGCCCTCGTCCCTGATGTCAAGCAGCAGCGCCGTGGGACGTCGGTTGACGAAATGGAAGATGCAGTCGTTCATCGTTCCTCCGTTCACGCTGCAGCTCCATCCGAACTGCCGGTCAAGGGTGTCGAGTGCCCAAAGTCCGGCGTTGTCGCTCTGGGTTGTGACGACAGGGTCTGCTCCCAGAACGGCCGCCACCCTGGCGGTCAGTTCGTTGGCTCCACCCACATGCCCGGAGAGCACCGCAACGGCATGCCGTCCTGCGGTGTCCACGCAGACCACAGCCGGGTCTGTGTGTTTGTCGTCGACATGGGGTGCGATGGTGCGCACGCAGATGCCCATCGCTCCGACAAAAATAAAAGCGTCGTAGTCGTGCCATACCTTGCCGACATCCTCACGGCTGACAACGTCGGCATTCAGTTCCTTCTGCAGAGGGAGTGCCGTGGCGCGGCCCTCCCCGCTTATGATGATGAGCGCAGTTCGCATTTCAATATATATATAGGGTTATACTCATTCAGTTGGATATGTTGGGCCGTGGAAAGCTCCATGCCATATTCGATGGCTGCCTCCTCGAATGTTTTCCGGCTCTCCGCCGTCACACTGTTCATCACAATCACACCGCCAGGCAACAGATATTCTTTCACTTTTTTCATGATTTCCCTCAGCTTCCCTCCATGGCCGCCGATGAAGACGGCATCGGGGCGAGGCAGTGTCGGGCAGTCGGCGGCAAGGAAGTCGCCCACATGCACGTTGATGCCCGGGACTCCGAACCTGCGGCTGTTCTCCGCGATAATCCGTTCGCACTCGGGACGTATTTCGAAAGCCTGTACCTCGACATGAGGAAACTGCAGGCGTGCTTCGATGCTGACGCTTCCGGTGCAGAACCCGACATCCCACAAGTCATGGCGCCGCCAGAGTTCGAGGGCGTGGAGGGATGCCGTCCGGATGATGTTCTTCGTGATCATGCGCTCCCGTCCGTCGAGCAGCATGAACTCATGGTCGGGAATGCTCATTCGGCGTTCGTGTCTGCCTGTCAGGATGAGGCAGTTGGGCTGCGAGAATGTCATAATCCGGGCTTCTTTCAGTCCCATTTCCCTCACCCACTCCTTGTCGGGATGTCCCAGATGTTCGCCCACGGCCATCTTGTAGTCGCTGTAGCCGAATTCGAGCATACGCGCTGCGATGGCGGCTGGGTTGTGCTCCTTGTCGGTGAGCACGCCTATCTTCTGCTTTCCCTCAATCAGCACGCGGTCAAACTCATGCCAAGGGCGTCCGGTGAGCGAGACGACATTCATGTCGTGGTAGGGCATCACGAGCCGATGGGCCAGCAGCTGGAGGGAGTTGAAGGCCGGATAGGTCAGGATTTGGGCCTGCGGCAACTCCCGTCGAGCCGTGTTGGCGAATCCGAAGAAGAGCGGGTCGCCGGATGCGAACACCACGATTTCATCGTGTTGGCGGTATTGCTCAAACACCTTCGCCAGTGGCGGCGTGATGTCGATCCACACAGCATCTGCGGGCAGCAGTCTTTCCACCAGTTCGTGGTGCCTCCTCCCGCCGCTGAACACCTTTCCTCTGAGCACCGCCCACATCTCTTCGGAGTTGAGCTGTGGCTGTGGCGTGTCTGTCAAGCCTATAATTGTCAGTTTCATAAATTTCAAACTTCAAAGCCCCCGTCCGGATGGCTAAACCTCAAATTTCAAACCTCAAATTTCAAACCTCACAAGTCTCTCCCAGGCCTGAGCTGCTCTGCGTCGTCGAAGCAGAGGATGGCGTTGCACAGTGTGGCGGCGAGGTTGCTGCCTCCCTTACGTCCGTCGACGATAAGTTTGGGGATGTCGGTGAAGGGCTTCACCCCGTGCTTCGACTCCCTGACATGGACGAACCCCACTGGCGCCGCAATGATTCCCGCAGGATGGGCTTTGCCCTTGCGTATGAGGTCGCTCAGCTCCATCAGCGCCGTAGGCGCGTTGCCGAAAGCGAAGAGCGCGTCGGGATGCTCCTCCACGGCCAGGCGGATGCCGGCCTGTGTGCGTGTGATGTTGAGGTTTTTTGCCATCTCTGCCACGCGGGGGTCGGCCAAGTAGCATTTGGCCTCGACCCCAAGCCGGGAGAGTGCTCCTTTGCGTATGCCGCTGACCACCATCGTCACGTCGGTCACGATGGTGGTGAGTGTGCCTGCCTTGATCTTGTCGTATATCCGCTCCACCGCGTTCTCATCAGACAGCAGGAGGTCCTCCATCTCGAAGTCGGCAGTGGTGTGGATGGCGTGCAGCAACGCCCATTTGTGCCCTAATGGAAGCGATTTCTGCCTGAGCTCGCCTTCTATCGTCCGGAAACTCTCCATCATGATCTGCTGACCGACGGAAGAGCCCTCATTACGGCTCTCGGTCTCCTGGCCGTACTTCGCCTGGTAGCCGCGCGGAGTGATGAAGTGGCCCTGGACGTCGACATAGCTCTGTGAGTTGCCGATGATGAGCACGGTGAACATATCGACCTCCTCGGGGTTGAGCTCGCCGAGTGTGCAGACGCTTACAGCCTGTCCTTCCCTGCCCGCCTGCCTGACGATGCCGACGGGCGTCTGCAGGCTCCTGCCTTCTTTCAGAAACAGCTCTCTGAGCCTGTAGAGTTGCCAATATCGCTCGTGCGACTTGGGGTTGTAGACGGCTGTGACGAAATCTCCCAAAGCAGCTGCTCTTATCCGGTTTTCGATGACCTCCCATGGTGTCATCAGGTCTGAGAGCGATATGGTGCAGAGGTCGTGGCCGATTGGTGCGCCGAGCAGTGATGCGGCCTTCTGGAAAGCGGATATGCCGGGCAGCACGCTCAGCTCCACGTCGCTTTCCGTCTGCGCACAGAGCTCGTACATGAGGGGGGCCATGCCATAGATGCCTGCATCGCCCGAGGAGATGACGACCACAGTATTTCCTGCTTCTGCCAGCTCCAGAGCCTGCCGGGCACGGTCCATCTCGCGTTTCATACCCGTATCCACACACCGGCATTCCTCGCGGAGAAACTGACGTACATACTGGAAATAGGGTTTATACCCCACCACCACGTCCGCGTTCCTCAGCGCCTCCGCCACCGCGGGCGTGATATCGCCCGCACTGCCCGGCCCGATGCCTGCTATGATGATTTTATTCATTTTTTTTTATTTTTTAGATAGAAAGTCTATAGGTTCTATAGTATCTATAGCTTCTATAAGTCTATAGAATCCCCCCCTCAACGGAACACCACCTTCAATCCCACCACCAGCATCCGGCCGGGTGAATAGAGGGCATATTTCCGCTTGGTGGAGTCGATGCGGTCGTCCACCTTGTCGAAGAGGTTGTCGATGCCGATGCTTGGCTGTATGCGTGCCCATTTCAGGTGGTCGAAGGTGTGGGTGGTCTGGAGGTTCCAGACGCCGAATCCCGGCGCGTCCTCATAGCTGTTATAGTAGGTCTTCGACTGGAACCGTCCGTTCAAGTTCACGTTCAGCGCATATTTTCCCCAGGCATGGTGGTAGTTGGCTGCGAACGTGGCGCTGTTGCGAATGCTCCGGTCGAGAATCTCCCATTTCCCCGCCGTCTTTGTCCTCGCGTAGGTCCATGCATAGTTGGCAGTGAGGTTGAATCCCGGGAAGAGGTTGGCAGACAGACTGGCCTGCAGTCCTTCCACCCTTCCACGGTCGCTGTTGCGGTAGAGGGAATAGCGTTCGAGCTTGGCAGCCTCGTCGTCTTTCATCTCGGGAAACTCCTGACGTAGCATCTGCATCGACGCGTCGTCGATGTCGATGTCCTGGCGTACCACCATGTCGCGTATGTTGTTGACATATCCGGTGAGGCTCACCGCCAGGGTGTTGGTCCTGTATTCCGCGTTGAGCGCCCAGTAATGGCTCTTCTCCGGGTCGAGGTCTTTGTTGCCGAAGATGATCTGGGGCTTGCCACGGTTGATGGAGAAATAATGGTAGTAGAGTTCGTCGAGTCCCGGCGCGCGGAATCCTGACGAGTATGTGGCCCGGAAGTTGAAAGCTCCAGGTGAGTACATCAGAGTGGCCTTAGGCGTGAACCGGCCATTGAACTGCTCGTGATAGTCATATCGTGCGCCGACGGTGGCGGTCAGGCTTTCCATCAGACGCATCTCGTGCTGTGCGTATGCGGCCAGGATATAGGTGTGTTGGTCGATGTTGCCTGATGAGGCCTCCAGCTGGTCGCGTCGCCAGTCGGCTCCGAGGATGGTGGTGGAGTGTTCGGTGAGCCCCAGGATGCCTTTGAGCTGACCTTCCAGCGTGCGTTGCTTCTTCGACTGCACGTAGTCGCCCACTTTATTGGTCTTGGTCTCCACGTCGTATTCCTTGCCATAGCGGAAGTTGTCGGCCGTGAAGTCGGCCTGCAGGGAGTTCCTCCGAGTGAACTTATAGATGCCGCCCACGTTCCATCGCAGTCCCCGGTAGCGCATCTCGTAGTCTGTTCCGCCTGTGATGTCTTCGCGGCTGTCGGGCCGGTCGGTCGTTTTCCAGGAGAAGTCGATTCCGGCATTCATGGCCAGCTTCTTGTCAGGGGAATAGGTGAACCGCTGGCTCAGCAGGTGGCTGCGGTAGCCTGTGAAGAGGGGGGCGAGCGTCTGCTCGGTCTCTGTGTCGGATCCTTTCTTGTAGACCTGGTTGTTGGTCTGGTAGCTGTCGGCGTGGTCGTGGCTGTAGCTGGTGTAGCTGCCGAACCCGTGGGTGTAGACGTCGAGGTTGACGGACTCAGTGAGCTGTCCTTTTCCAGAGACGCGCGTGTCACTGCTTACGCTCACGATGTCGTCTGTGGGCTGGTCGGTGATGATGTTGATCACGCCGGCGATGGCGTCGCTGCCGTAGAGCGACGAGGCGGCTCCGTCGAGCACCTCAATCCGCTTGACTCTCGCCATGTTGACACGGTTGAGGTCGATGTTGCTGGAGATGTCGCCAGAGAGTTTCTGGCCGTTGATCAGAATAAGGATATATTTGTTTCCCAGTCCGTTGAGTCTGAGAAAAGAGCCCATGGAGCTGGGTGCCATCGACACCTGTGGCAGCAGGCGTGTCAGTGCTCCGTCGAAGGTGGAGATTCCCTGCTCTTGGATTTCCTGCCCTGAGAGCATACGCACCGGTGTGGCGGTGCTCTTCAGCCGCTGGTGGTGTCCCGAACCGGTCACGACGATAGGGTTGAGGTTGTAAAGACGATCCAGCGATGTGGAGTCGCTCTTCTGGCTCTTGTGTATCTGTGCATCAACTTCCGGCCAAGACAATGCCCCCAGTAAGGTAAATACGATTGCTAAACGATTCATATAAAAACTGACCTTGATAAAATCATTCTAAATTCAGAATTCTCAACTATAAACTCTAAACCAAAACTAACTTCACTCTAAACTCTCAACTCTAAACTCTCAACTGAAAAAAGTGTGTACTCACCGGCAAAAAACGCTTTTTTTGCCGGTGAGTACGGAAATGATAAAATTAATGGTATGGTAAAGAATTATTATTCCGGGAACTTAGAGTGGTAGTAGTCCACGACTTCGGCTCTCTGCGTATGGGCCATGTAGAGGTCGCGCACGTTCTTGTACTCGAGCAGACCTTTCACGATGCCCTTGTCGTCGGTGTAGGACTCAGCGTCGATGGTGTAACCCAGATGGTAGAAGTACATCTTCCAGCTGGTGTCCTCCACTTCTCCGTCGTCGTTCACCTCGAATCCGTTGTCCCATGCGTCGTCCTCACCGGCCATGTCGTTGTGTGCGTGGTCGCCGGCAATTGACATGAGTGGTGCGCAGTACACATTGCCGCTGGTCAGGCCATTCTCAGTCATGCGCTCGTGCACTTGTACCTTGAAGTTGTCGGCCATGTCGACTGTGCCTACGAAGTAGTTGGAGTTGATGGCCTGCAGAGCCTCCTCGAGCTGAGTGTAGCGCACATTGGCCTTATAGGTGTCATACTCGTCGGGGTTTCCATGTCCCATGAAGAGCATGGCACCCTTGGCAGCATACGACTTGAAGTTCGTGTCGAGCACCTTGGCAAGCGCAGCCACGTCGTCAGTGGTGGCCATCAGCGGCGTGCCCATTCTCAGCTTCACACTGGCGAGATAGCTGTCGTCGATGTCGCCGTTGGAGTTGTTGGCGAAGTCCTTCACGGCGTTCACCACACGTCCGTACTCCTCACCCGGGATTACCTGCATGGACTGGACAATAATCTCACTGTACTGCACGCGGCCGAATGCCTCGAGCCAGTATTTAGGCTCATAGAACGAGCGTGCCGCCGTGTTCTCGGCTGCTGCTGCGCGGTTGATGCAGATGGCAGAAGAGAAAGAGAGGAACACATCATATCCCGGGAAGGCCTTCTCATACTCGCTGCGTGTGAGGTCGAAGGCGTCGTAGGCCTGCTGCCAGGTTGAGCCGAATGCCACGAGCAGGATGGCCTTGTCGTGCTTCTTCTGCTGGCGCACGGTCTTGTCCACCTCGTTCTGGTAGCGTTGCATGTTGGATACTGTGTCGTCGTCATCGTCGCTGCAGGCGCTGAAACTTACGACAGAAAGGACTGCCATCATGGCAATCATCAAGACGTTAATCTTCTTCATTTTCTTGTCTGGTTTTAATAGTTGATTTGTTATTTTTAAATCTGATGTTCTTGCCGTTTTGGAAGCGGACGGTGAGTCCTACATAGACGGTGGTGCCGGGTGTGGTGGTTCCGAGGTGTAGCCCATGCGGTGTGCGGTCCACGTAGTTGAAGATGTTGTCGACTCCGGCGTCAAGCCTGTAGGTGGCTTTCTTCGAGTGTCCGATGGTGTGGGTCGTGGCGAGCCGCCATATCTGATAGCCCTTGCCGTTTCCGTCCACCTGGTAGTATCGTTTGCTCGACATCCGTCCGTAGAGTCCGGCACCGAGCTGGTAAGTCGGGGAGAACCGGTGGTCCCAGGTGACGAACCAGTTGGCTTTGTGGTAGGCCATTCCGTCGATGACCACGCGGTTGAGCCGGTCGTGGTCGGCGTCGTAGACATGGGCTTTGGTGTCGAGATAGCTGTAGCCTGCCCCTGCCGTCCACTCTCCCATCACGTACCTGATGCTGACGTCGAGTCCGCAAGTGCGGGCGTCTTCCATGTTCTCGTAGCGTCTCACTTTATTGAGCATCTCGCCGTACTGCTGGCGGTAGGCCTCGGGGGCCTCGCCGCGGGGGATAGTGACGAGTGTGATCATGTTGTCGAGTCGGTTGAGATAGCCTGTCACTGTCACGTTCAGTCCTCCGCGTGTGTACTCACCGCCAAGGGAGAAATAGTTGGATGTCTGCGCGTTGAGGTCTTTGTTGCCAAGATACATGATGATGGAGCTCATCTCGCGGATATACCTGTAGTTCATCTCTTTGAGTGTGGGCGTCTTGAATCCCTGGCTCCAGCTGCCTCTGATTCTGAAGTCGCCCAGGCTCAGCATGG
Organism: Bacteroidaceae bacterium; assembly: GCA_017483765.1. Lineage (GTDB taxonomy): Bacteria > Bacteroidota > Bacteroidia > Bacteroidales > Bacteroidaceae > UBA3839. Next base: position 13,978 of record JAFUVE010000033.1, read on the forward strand.
TCGACAGCTTCGGCGTGAGTCTCCATCCGAAACCCTCGTTTCGGTTGAGCCGCAGTCCGGCAGTGAGTTGCAGCCATTGGAGTGCGCTCCACTCGTCTTGCACGTAGATCGCCTCCGTATTGTCGTCGGCGGTATGTCCTGCGATGCTGGTAGGCGCTTTCAGGTAGTCGTACTGTGCCTCGAGTCCGGCGCTGAGCCTGTGGCTGTAAGGCAGGGCGAACACCCCCTTCAGGTGTGCCATCGTTCGCTCCTGGTTGCTCTGCAGTGTCTTCTGTCCTTTGAAATAGGGGAAGTCGAGGATGAGCTGGCCTTCGTCGTTGAATCCTTCTGCAAGTGTGGTGGAGGTGAAGGCGTGGTAGTAGGCATGCTTGTTCCAGTCGATGTCGAGGGTGACGAGGTCGCCGCGCCCTGTGGTCCATTTGGCACCGGCTGAGGCGGACGCGTTGCGGTATTTCAGGTCGAAGGTCTTGACATCGTATTTGGGGTATTTCCCTTTCGGACGGTAGATGCCTTTGCCATAGACGGACCCTCCGGCATAGAACTCCCAGTGCTTGTTGGGGGTGAATGTGAGTTGCTCGCTCACTTGCCAGTTGGTGTGCTCGTTGACGGTCTTGCTCCTCGAGTCGGTCACGGGAGCCGCCGACGGCGGTGTGTATTCCGTCGCCGTGTTCTGCCATCCGTCGGAGTGCTGTAGCTGGAAATTGGTGAGGCTGCGCCATTTTCCGCTGGCCAGCCCGATGCTGTTGTGCTGGCGCAGGTCGTTGTGCGAGCCGTATCGCGTGGCGTTCTCCAGCAGTACCCCGGACTCATGCTTCTTGGTGATGATGTTGATCACGCCTGCCATGGCGTCGCTGCCGTAAAGGGCCGACGAAGCTCCTTTCACAATCTCTATGCGGTCGATATTCTGGGGGTCGATGAGCGAGAGGTCGTTCTCTCCGCCCACGTCGCCATGAATCCGTTTTCCGTCTACCAGAATCAGTATATAGTTGTTGCCCAGTCCATTGAGTTGCATCTGCGATCCCATATCGCCTTCGTTGAAAGCGAACGAGCTGCTAAGGCCGCCCAATATCTCCTCAATTGAGTTGCCCCCATATCGCTGTAACATTTTGTGGGTGATGACCTCCGTCTGTACAGGCACGTTCTTCAGTAGGTGCTGTGTTCCTGTGGCTGTGACCACCACTTCCTGCAGTGTGTCGACTGGAAGCGTGTTCTGTGCCATCAACGGACTGGTCAGACACATCAGTGCCCCCCACAGTCTCATTCCGGGTTTCATAATTGATGCTTTCTTTCCGCATATTCCTGTGCGGACATACATTATTATAATAAAACAGGCAGGTCTTCTGGCTTCCCCTCGTCAGTCCGCCTTCCCGGCCCACATGCAGATATGTGCGGGACATATCCTCTGGCCAGTGGCATTTGTTGAACTAACTAAAGGCATGTTCTAATAATTAATAAATCCATGAGAATTATCTTTGTCTGTGTTTGCCTCTTTTTGGCATCTTTGCCTTTAACCTCTTGAACCGTAGCTCGCTACGCTTCCGCGAGTTTGCGAGCAAATCTGATCAAAAATAGTCTAAACACAGCCTAAAGCTAATTTTTAGAACTTGCCTTAAGAAAAAGGGGTTACAGCAGCAGGTACTGCTCCAGACTTTCACTGGATTCCCTTGCGTCGAGACGTCATTATCGTCCCGACTACCTTGTTTTCGTTTGCAAAGTTACAAAAATTCTGCTGAATGGTAAAATATTATTGCGTTTATTTTTTTCAGATGGCGATTTCTTCTATTCATAATGACTCGAAGGCAATTCACGAGTAGGTCGGAAACTCATATAGAATACATAGATTCCGACAATTTTTAGGTGATAAATCGGTCGGAATCTCTTACAAAGTACATAGATTCCGACAGCTTTTAGGTGATACATCGGTCGGAATCTCACATAAAATGCATAGATTCCGACAACTTTTAGGTGATAAATCAGTCGGAATCTTGCATAAAAGATATAGATTCCGACAACTTTTAGGTATAAAATCGGTCGGAATCTCATATAAAATAGATAGATTCCGACAAAAATTAAGCCAAAAACTTGTCGGAATCGTCAATATTTCGTAACTTTGCGACAACAAAAAAAACGGCAGAACAATGAAAAAATCCATCATCGGACGCGAACAAGAAGTCGAGCAGTTGAGAAATTACATAGCAAGCGACCAATCAGAATTCATCGTCATCTACGGCAGAAGGCGCGTAGGGAAGACGTATCTCATCAAGGAACTCTTTTACGACAAATTCACATTCATGGCAACCGGCCGCGAGAACGTGTCGAAGGACGAGCAGCTGCTGCAGTTCTCCTATGCGATGGAAGACTATTTCGGAGAGAGCACAGTTCCCGCCACATGGACAGCAGCATTCCGTTCCCTGTCGAAAGCGATAGAACGTCAGGGGGAAGGTCCAAAAATCCTATTCATAGACGAACTGCCATGGTTCGACACGCCGAAATCCGGCTTTGTCAGCGCGCTGGAACATTTCTGGAACGGCTGGGCCTACTACAGGCATGACATCAAGCTCATCGCTTGCGGCTCTGCCACATCGTGGATGATCAACAACATCATCAATGCCAGAGGCGGCCTCCATAACCGCGCCACGCATTCCATGCTCATCAGCCCGTTCTCTCTGAAAGAGACAGAGCAATATTTTCTGCAGCATGAGTTCAACTACGACCGTCTTGAGATTCTCGACAGCTACATGGCGGTCGGAGGAGTAGCCTATTACCTGTCGCTGTTCGACAAGACAAAAAGCGTGGCTCAGAACATCGACAAGCTATGCTTCACGAAAGGCGGTGAACTGACGGCTGAATTCAGCAGGCTGTACAAGTCGCTGTTTAAGAAAGCCGACAGTCATATCCTCATCGTCACAGCGCTCAGTTCTACCTGTAAAGGGCTGACCAGAAAGGCCATCATCGAAAAGTCGAGAATCGCAGATAACGGCAAACTGTCACGTCTGCTTGAAGAACTTGAGACATGCGGATTCATCAGGTCGTACATACCCTTCGGAAAGAAGAAAAAAGACATGCTTTACCAGCTCAAAGACCAGTTCTCCCTCTTCCACCTGCATTTCATGAATGAGAAGGGGAGCAGCGGAAAAGACTATTGGATAAAAAAAATCGGCACAGGCGAATATAACGTCTGGGCTGGCTACGCCTTCGAGACCGTGTGTCTCAACCACATCGACCAGCTGACAGAGGGCCTGGGCATCAGCGGTATGATGAGCCAGCCGTGCTCCTGGTCTTATACGCCGAACAAAGCCGTCAAAACCAACGATGAAGCGGACGAAGACTTGAAGACCGGTGCGCAAATCGACCTGCTGATCGACAGGAGCGACAAGACCATCAGCGTCTGCGAAATGAAATATGCCAATGGAGAATATGAGATAACAAAAGCCTACCACAAACGGACGGAGGACCGCATACGCACTTTCAAGAAGGTGACGAAGACAAAAAAGACAGTCGCCATGGCCTACGTCACTCCGCAAGGCCTGCACAACAACATGTACGCCCGCATGGTAAGAGACCAAATCACGGCAGACGTGTTATTCAGATAAAGGCAGTACAGACAAGATACAACCGATACAAAAAATCAATTCGCGCAAAATAACGGGGCACTATTTTGCGCGAACTGCATAAAAATACCCAATTCGCGCAAAATAACAAGACACTATTTTGCGCGAACTATATAAAAACACCCAATTCGCGCAAAATAACAAGACACTATTTTGCGCGAACAGCATAAAACCACTGCCATCTCGTAGGCAGGTCGGCAGTCAGTGAACTGCATAAAACGAGGATAAATTCGGAAAAGTTTGGGATTTTCACAGAAATTATGTATTTTTGCGAAGATTTTCAACCTAAACTTAAAAAAACAATGACAAACTACAGACTGATTCCATTCGTTTTATGCCTGCTTTTCCATCTTGGAGGGGCTGCACAGACCACAAAACTCAGCGACAAGATGGCGGCATACCGTGACTTCTGCCTGCTCGTCAACCAAGGATTCAGGGAGGCCAGCAACGACGTGCTCATGCAGAGCATACAGGACTGCACCGACGAAGAGTTCATATTCAAAGGAGAGGACCTGCTCATCCAGCCCAACGACCAGCTCAGCGACGTGGACGCACCGTCCAGCGAAGGAAAATCACATATCCACTACCAGCCTGAATACGTGGACAGCGTGCTCATGCTCGACCTCGTCAGCGACCCGTCAAAGTACAACTTCCTCGACCAGGCACACACCGAGCGGGGCGACTTCTACGACTGCACGTATGCCTACCGAGCTCTTCCAGCCCACGGAAAAGGGACATACGCCATCACCACATCAGGACAGACAGAAGTCATGATTGTGGCCATGCTCAAGGGTAAAGTGCGAATGACACTCCACGACGAAGCCAACAACATGACAACCGAGCAAGGAGGAAGCGAAGGACAGGAGTGCGTGTGGCATAACTGGAACATGCAAAACTCAGGACGTGTCACCATCACCGTGGAGAACACAACCGACCAGCCACTGGCATTCATGATTGCCACAAACTAAATATTTGATACCAGCAAAGATGCCAAAAATCATCTTATTCATCCTCATTATCATATCGCAAACTGCGGTTGCACAGCCCCGGTTCGCCGAACTCCGTCGGCAGGGCGACTCCCTCATGCATGCCCGCCGCTACGCGGACGCCATCCAAGCATACGAGCAGGCAGAAGCCATTGGGGCACGAAAAATCTTCATGACCCAGCTCTATACCGACCTCGCACGATGCTACGACGCTGCAGGACGTTATTCCGACGAGATGCGATGCTATGAGCAGCTGGCAATACTGGTGCCCGACCCCGAACTCAAGGAAGTCAAGACGGCAGAAATCCAGCTCAGGACAGGACAATACCAAGAAGTGGCCACACGACTCCAGAGACTGAAGCCAGACAAACGCTACGACGACCAACGACTCATCATGCTGGCATCAGCCCTCCACCGACTCGGGCAGAACGGACAGGCGACGGCCATCATCGACAGCATCATCGACACCCGAAAAGCATTGAAGGACAATGTCTACCGAGCCGCCATCAACAACAAGGCATTCATACTCAGCAGCCTCAGCGACCACAGGAAAGCCATACCCCTACTTCAGGAGGCTGTCGGACTCTACCCCTCCGACGACCCCATGCGAGCGGCGGTACTCGGCAACCTCGCACTGGCTGAGGCGCACACAGGCGACACCACTGCACTGCAGCATATCGAACAAGCCGCCAAAGCCATCGCCGACACCTACGGCACAAACAGCCACGACTACATCATCATCCTCCGGAAAAAAGCTGAGATACTGCAGATGCTGGGCATGACGGACATGGCTGCAGAAGCGTTCAAGCGCTTTTTCGAGCATGAGAAACAGTACGTCACGGCCAACTTCGCATTCATGACCGAGCAGCAACGGCGCAACTACTGGAAACGGGAGCAGCCTCTCATCGCCGAATGTTACGCACAGGAAAACCAAGACCCCGACTTCCTGCTCGACGTGGCAGTGTTCTCGAAGGCCATACTCTACCAGCAGAACATCGACCATCGCCATTCCGACGAATTCGGAAAAACATTCCAGGCCGACGGTCAAAAAGTGAGAAACGCCCTCAAGACAGACGAATGTGCCGTGGAATTTGTCACTTATGTCAAGAACGGTACAGAAAGATACGGCGCCATCGTGGCATACAACGACCGCCCCACACGATTCGTCCCACTCATTGAACGTGACAGCCTGCTGGCATGCCCTATCAGCAGCAGAAGCGGGACAAAACCGCTCTCCTACTGCATCTCCTATACCGACCGCATGATGAAGAACGCACTCTATGAGGACGAACATCTTTACGACATCCTGTGGAAACCCGTCATCGGCGATAACGGTCATATTAATAAGGTGTATTTTGCGCCTGATGCCGACCTCCACATACTGGCACTCGAATACCTGCCAAGCAAGAGCCCACAGCCATTATTCTACCGGCTTTCATCCACCTACAAACTCGTAGAGAAATCAGGACCGGCAAACAACAACAAAGTGCTCGTGGTGGGAGGTGTCGATTATGCGGCAAACAACCTGCCTGCCGCCACAAACTACCAACCCGACCGAAGCGGAAGCCGGCAGCTCAGTGAAGACCACATCTTGCCACGCGAAACGAGCGGTTTCAAATACCTGAGAGGATCAAAGACTGAGGCTGACTCCATACTCGCCCTCTTACCGGGCTTCGAGAAGCGGAAGCTCGTGGGAGACCAAGCCACGGAAATGGAGATGAAAACATTATGGCCCGAGGCGAATATCATTCACATTTCCACGCACGGTTTCTGCTCGGAGACGCTTGAGCCGAAACCCGCCGAGGAAGACAAAGACTCCCTCCGCGAAGACAAATCCCTCATCAGATGCGGCATCATCATGGCAGGAGCCAACAAATACGCGCAGCAAAAAGCTGAAAACCAGCCGTTCGAAGACGGCATACTCACTGCTAGGGAAATCAGTCAGATCGACCTCAAAGGGGTGAACCTCGCAGTGCTCTCTGCCTGCCAGACCGCACTCGGGAAAACCAGCGAAAACGGAATGGCTGGAATGCCACAAGGGTTGAAGAAAGCCGGAGTTAACACCATCGTCGCATCGCTCTGGCATGTGGACGACACGGCTACCACACTGCTCATGACACGGTTCTACAGCCACCTCAACGACGCAGACCAACCTTGCACACAAGACGCCATGCGCAGGGCACAGCAAGACCTCAGACAAATCAGCCTCACCACAACGTCAGAACGGTATGCGTTCAACCCCTCAACCCTCGGAAGACGGAAAGTCAAGACAACCAAGCAGACTAACTTTGACGCACCTTTCTTCTGGGCGCCATTCATCGTCATCGACGGAATCTGATAATTTGAAATTTGAAGTTTG
>JAFUVE010000034.1 GCA_017483765.1 Bacteroidaceae bacterium
GCTCAGACGGTCGAGCGCAGACAGTTTGAAGTCATCTATACCTTCCTTCTGTAGCAGTTTGTGAAGCAGGTAGCGGCCATAGCCATCAGGCAGACAATCCTCGAAGATGCCGAAGTTCCCGTAGAAAGGGGAGGGCTTCGCGAGGAACAGACCTGGGCGTAGCGGTAGTTCCAATGGTGAAATACTAAAGCCGTCGGACAACCACGCCTTGTCGTACTCGAAAGCACATAATTTGTTGTCAGGTGTCAGCGAAAGTGTCCCCACCATCCGTCCGTGATATTTCACATTGAGCAGTTCTGTCTTCATCATATCCTATGTGCCTTTTTCTTGTTCTGATTCTTACGGATTTGTGTCAGCTCCTCCATCGTGGAATATTTTGGCTGTGCGAACAGGCTCTTTATCTCAGAGGTGTACCCCAAGACCATTGCAATACCTATGAGGTTTTTCAGAGAGATAAGTCCTTTCTGTTCAAACCTTACGATATTGCTCACGGCCACTCCAGACTGTTCTGCCACCTGCTCGCGTGTCAGGTTCTTCTCGATGCGACGTTTGCGGAAGTCATCAGCCATCCACTTGGCAATGTCATCAGCATTATCAAGTGTATAGTCGTCAAGAATAGATAATATATTATTTGTTTCTGTCATATTATTATGGATAAGAATAATATCTTATCAGTTGCAAAATTACATAATTATATTCATATCTCAAAGAAAAATCAAGATTTTTGTCGCTTAGTAACTATTCAGCGAAAAGGCAATAGGAAAGTTGTTATTAGGAAACGAATTGGAATAATGATAATAATAAGCTCGCGAAAGGGAAGTATTCTTCTTCTTCGCTGATAGTTTTTATTCTAATTATTCTAATTCGTTTTTTTTCATTTCATTAGTTATAGGCTGACGCTATTCGCTGAATAGTTACGTCGTGCAGCAGAGTCTTTATATTCCATCATTGTGTTTGTCAGGTTTTTCAGGATATCGTGTTTTGGGGGGGCGAAGAGAAAGCTCTCAGTAGATAAATATACGGAAAAAGTCAGCCGTTTTCAAGTTTTTTTTTGAAAACGGCTGATTTTTTTGGAGAATAAAAGATAAATATGTACCTTTGCACCCAAGAAATTCCAATAATATGGCATACCACAGTATTATAGGCAGAAAAGACGAAATCAAGAAATTAGAAAAGTTCTTGAAGTCTCCCAAATCAGAGTTTGTGGCCATCTATGGACGCAGACGTGTCGGCAAATCGTATCTTGTGGAAGAAGTATATCGAGACAAGATAGTATTCCGAGCAGTGGGAGCATATATTAAGGAGAAGGATGAGCGGACATATAAGCAAATCCAACTTGATCATTTCTACGAGAGCCTGCTCGATTGTGGTATGTCTGAGGAGACTCCACACCCAAGCAACTGGCGTGAGGCTTTCCGACTACTCCGAAAATATTTGGAGGGTTTACGAACCAAACGTCGTGTTGTGTTTTTGGATGAATTACCATGGCTTGCAGGCCCTCAATCATCTGAATTGATAACAGAACTTGGATATTTTTGGAATTCATGGGCCGATCGCCAGCGTAATATTGTGTTGGTAGTGTGTGGTTCAGCAACCAGTTGGATGCTTGACAATGTCATCCGTGATTATGGCGGGCTACATGGTCGCCTCACGGATAAAATCCGTTTGCTGCCATTCACGTTGAATGAGTGTGAGCAGTATTTCAAGAAGAATGGTTTCCGCCTTTCAAGATATGAGATTGCCGTAGCCTACATGGCATTTGGTGGAATTCCTTACTATCTTGACAGAATTGACAACGAAAGGAACTTGTCGGAGAATATTGATAACTTTTTCTTCAAGGATAAGCAGATAGGCCAGGAGTTTAAAGATGTATATACAGGCCTGTATTCAACATCCGAACGGTATGTCGATGTTGTCAAGGCATTAGGCTGCAGGTTCTATGGCATGACACGCCAGGAATTAGCCGAGACGATTGGTGTTGAGCTTGGAGGGACATTCAGCAAAATTCTCGATAATCTTCACGAGTCAGGCATTACCCGTGAATATCCTCGTTACGGGAAGGAGCGTGTGGAAACAGTCTATCAACTGAAGGACTTCTTTTCCATTTTTTATCTTCATTTCATCCATGGGAAAGGTGCTGAATCTGGAAATTGGCGCAGCATACAACGCACACCAACGTTTTATGCTTGGGCTGGCAATACTTTCGAGTTGCTCTGCATTGAGCACTTGTCCATGATGCGGGATAAACTGCGTATAGCTACCGTCACTCGCAATTATTGCTGGAGGGGAATCGCTCCCAACGGAACGGCCGCGCAAATAGACCTTGTACTGGAGTGGAAGGGTGAACGTACTGATTATCTGTGCGAGATGAAGTTCAGCGAACATGAGTTTACAATTACTAAGCAATATGAGAGGGAACTTGAAAACAAGATTGATGCCTTCCTACATGGTAAACAACACACAAAAACCCATTCCATACAACTGGTGATGGTGACAACAAACGGAATAACAGAGAATGAACATTCCAAAGATGTAAACCAAAATATTATACTGGACGATCTGTTCTAACTCACGTCTTTCAAAGTCAAGTGTAACACATGTAACACGCAATCAATACCCGTTGCAATCCCGGAAAAGACACGTACAATCAACCTCAAATCACTAAAAATACACGTTTTCAGCCATTCTTTACGTTTTTTAAGCAACTTCTTTTTGGCGGCATGTTCATTTTTGTGTAATTTTGCACCCACGTAAGAAGACTACTGCGGTGGTCAAGTCGTGGTCAACGCGACTAACAGAAAAGTGTTACATTTTGTGTTACAGAAAGACATTGACTGAAAATCTACGTTTTAGGAGGAAGGTTCACAAGCCTCTCTCTCCGCAAAGAAGGCAACCTTGACGGGTTGCCTTCTTGCATTTGTTGCGTTGTGTGTCGGGGGAGAAGACGGGTTCTCACCCGGGGGGCTTCATTGCTTTACGGCTTTCGGGGTCCAGTTCCTGAAGAAACGGAGCACTTTCTCCTGGTTGTAGCCCTGCCCTTCTTCCAGGAAGCTCGAGTCCTGGATGTGAATCACCTTGCCGTCTCCGTCCAGCACGACGAACACGGGGAACCCGAAACGGCCGCAGTTTCCCAGCCGCTTCATCAGCGCCGCTGCCTGTCCGGCCTTGGCTTCTCCCTCCGACTTGCGGGGATTGTAGTTCACATGGATGTACTCGAAGCTCTCGCCGATGACGTTGCTGATTGCGGTGTCGTTCGTTATGAAGTCGGCAAACCGCAGGCACCAGGGGCACCAGTTGCCGCCCACCTGGCAGACGACGAACTTGCCTCCGGCCTTGGCTCTCGCTACAGCCTGGTCTATCTGCAGGGTGGGGTTGATGTCCTCGTCGTAGACTTTCTTCAGGTTCGTCTGTGCGTTTAGGGTGAAGCCGAAGGCTGCGGCAAACAGAAATGTCATGAGTCTTTTCATCTTCTTTGGGTGTTATGTGTCCGGGCATCGTGCCGGCTTGCCGGTTTCCCTTCTTTCTTTTATGCCGGCAACCGCAGGAATGCGTTGCAAAGTTAATAAAAATCGACCGGAATACGTCGTTTTGCTGCGGAATGTATGCCGTTTCTTCCGAATTTTGCGAAAAAGGGTCCGATTTTGCTCTTCGTGGAGAACAGGCAACCGCCGGACGGCTTTGGTTCCGGCTTTTCCTTCCATGAGAGGCGGAGAGTGACGGTTTGCGACCGGAAGATAAGCGTCCTGCCATTAAGTGACGGTGACATTTTGTAAAAATAATCAAAAGAATCATGTCGGGTTGCTTGCCCTTTTTGATTTTTTTTGTACTTTTGTGTCGTAAAAAGTCTCTAACGATATTAATTATTTTTTTAGTATGTTCTATGCACAGACATATGCGAGCGTATTGTTCATCATGCTGTATGGCGGTGTGACGATTCTGTCGGTCATGGCATGCCTCTACCTGCTCCTGCGGCGCGGCAACGCGTTTGCGTCCGACGTCACTTCGCCGATGCGTCTGCGCCGCTGGGCTGCCGTTTTTTTTGCCGTGTCAGCTTTTGGTCACATGTGGTGGCTGCCGTATTCCTTCCTCGATTCGTGGAATACAAACTCGTTGTATTGTGTGGTGGCAGTTTTCCTCGATGGTGTGTTCCTTGTGCCGACGGTAATGGCTACGATGCTCTGCATGTTGCAGGACCGCCGCCGCCCCTTGTGGCCTGTTGCCCTGTTTGTGTTGCCCTTTGTCGTCTGCATGGCGGCCTATCCGTTCTGCCGCTTCGATGAGGTGGTCTTGTCCTTTCGTGTCTGTTTCCTGTTCGAGGTCGTTGTCTTTGCGGCGTACATGGTATATTCCATCAGACAGTACGGACGCTGGCTGCACGACAACTATGCCGACCTGGAGCACAAGGAGGTGTGGCAGAGCTTTGTTGTGGTGTCTGTCCTCATGCTCGTGCTTGCCATCTATGGCAGCGGCAGCAGCAGCCTGACTTTCGAGTATATTGTGCAGTTGAACGACGTGCTGATTTCGGGTTTCCTGCTGTGGCGCGTGGAGACACTCCAGCAGTTGGACGACGTGGCGCCGGAAGAACCGGAACCCGACGAGGCTCCGGAGGAAACTTCCTCTGCGCCTTTCACTCTTCCTCCCAACATCGGGCCGTTGCTACAGCTGAAATGCGAGAACACACAGCTTTACCTGCAGCACGGCCTGACCCTTTATCAGGTTGCCGATGCCGTGGGCACCAACCGCTACTACCTCAGCCAATACTTCTCAAGGCAAGGCATGACCTACAATTCCTACATCAATGGTCTGCGCATCCGCCATTTCATCAACCTCTACAACCAAGCCGTTGCCAGCCACCGGCGCGTTACCGCCCAGCAGCTTGCAGCCGAGAGCGGCTTCCGCAGCTACAGCACTTTCGGCATAGCCTTCAAGCAGACCATGGGCACGACCGTGACGGCCTGGATGCGGAACGAGAAGCTTTAACGTACACATTATATATTATTATAGATGAAACTAAGAATGATTTTGGCTCTGACGCTCTTGCCAGTCATGGGCGCAGAAGCACAGCCTGATGCAGGCGGACGCACGGTGAAGCGCATCACCTTCGACCGTGAGCAAGTGAGTGTAGTGTATTCCGACAATACAAAGGAAGTCGGTGTGGGGCAGTTGACCGTGAAGCGCGACAGGACCACCGGCCTCGTTTCCGTGAAACCGTCGCAGGGAGCTGCGGCCCGCCAGTGGTATACCATCGACGGACGCCCGCTGCAGAAAGCGCCTCAGCAGAAGGGTATCTACATCGTGAAAGACAAGAACGGAGTGAAGAAAACCAGCAAAAAGTAGTCGGCCATGAAGAAATTATTACTTTCCCTTCTCATGCTGGCTGCCTGCACCATTGCAGAGGCCAAGGTCATCAAGATAACCCTGACGGACGGCTCCGTGAAAGTGTTCACCAGCAGCCAGCTTTCCTACATCGACTTCAACGATGACGGCACCCTGACCATCTGCACCTACGACGGCAAGGAGCTGCCCGCACTTGCAGCTGACTTCAACGAACTGGCCGTCAACGACGAGGCCTTCATCTACGAGACCTTCACCGATACGCTGAGGTTCAACATCGATGTCGACGGTGTTCCCGTTAACCTCAATTCCGACCGGCCCATTACGAAGATGAACTACGTCTATCCCGGCACCGACCCCGCCGGCGAGCCCATCACCCTGAGCGGCACCATCCTCATCCCCGAGGAGATAATGAGCGGCAAGGAAAGGAGCGAGGGCATCCTGATGATAAACCACTATACACGCTTCAGCAGCAAGGAGGCTTCTACCCTCAGCAACGGCGAACTGGAAAACATGTTCCTTGCCAATCCGCTGAAGCCCAACTATATCATCGTGGAGAGCGACAACTATGGATTCGGAGTCACCGAGCGTTTCCCCCAGCCCTTCCTGCAGGGTGATGCCAATGCCCGCAGCTCGCTCGACGGACTCCTGGCCGCCAGGAAGCTGCTCGAAGCACGCGGTTTCGACTACGGTCCTCTCTGCTTCAACATCGGCTACTCGAGCGGCGGCTATGATGCCATGGCTTCCCAGAAGCTGCGCGACAAGGAATATGCCGACCGCATCACGTTCGACAAGACCTTCTCCGGCGGCGGTCCGATGGATATCTGCGAGGCTTACCGCCAGTACGTCACCATCGACCGTACGGCCTACAACGCGGTTCCGCTGCTGCTGATGGTGGCTACCAACGAGACGCAAAAGCTTGGCATCTCCTACAGCGACGTGTTCCAGCCCAACATCGCCAACCGTGTCGACAAGCTGATACTGTCGAAGGCTTACTCTTCGTGGCCTGTTTGCGACAGCATCGGACGCGAGAAGCTGGTGCACGAGATACTTTCCGAGACCTATAGCGACCTCGAGTCGCCCCAAAGCAAGGCAATGCAGGAGGTGCTGCGCCGCTTCAACATGACAAACGACGACTGGACTCCCGACCTCTCGCAGCGCATCTACTTGTACCATTCGCGTGGCGATGACTATGTGCCCATCAAGTGCTCGCGCCCCATGATAGCTTTCCTCAAGAGCAAAGGCTTCGAGCCCAGCATCATTCCCGGCAGGACCAACTTCCAGACCAACTTTGTGGTGCGCAATCTGGGACACCTGACGGGTACGGCAGTCTTCTTCGTTCAGAGCCTGGCCGCAATTAAGGCTTGGCCGCTGATGTACGAGAATAATCAGCTCAACCCTGTCTATCAGGACCTTGTCGGCAAGGAGCTGGGCGTCAAGAGCATCTTGCTTGAGCTCGAAGCAGCAGGCCTCGATTGCAAGAAGTTTATTCGCGAGGTGGAATCCATGCTCGACCAGACCGACTTGACTCAGCTCGTCGAAGCCCTGATAGGTGCGACCGGCTATACGAAGGAGGAGCTGGTGGAAGTGTGTGAGGACTCCGGATTGGACATCAAGGCATTCCTTGCCGAGCTGGTCGCCTATCTGCATGATGCGGATGCAAATGCCGGCGAGTCTGTAGAGGAGAGCCTCGTTGCGCCCGCCACACCGACAGACGTCTACAGCAGGCAACTGCGCGAATGGCTCGAGCCCGCCATGCGGTAACTGAGTCGCACGCTTTATCGTATTAAAGCCTTTGCGCTTATTCCGGAAGAGCTTCGTCCTTTCGGAATAAGCGCAAAGTGTTTTCTGGTAAAGTGCTGTCGGCTTTGCCGCCTGAGCTCCTGTTTTACAGGGGCGCAAGAATGCGATAAAAAGAATTGCGGGATTATAAATCCCTATATTCAAACGTGCGGATTTGAAATCCGCACGAACGGCGCTTCCGGAATAAGCGCCTTGCTCTTCCGAAATAAGCGCCTTGCTCTTCCGGAATAAGCGCGAGGCGCTTCCGAGATAAGCGCGAGGCGCTTCCGAAATAAGAGCATGGCTCTTCTGGAAGAAGCCCCTGCCGTTTCCCCTCGAACGGCCTTAAAGCCTCTCCCTTTCGGAGGTGACTTTGTGGAGACTTCAGCTTCTTTTTGGGGAGGTCGGGTAGGAACCTTTATTGTGCCCTTAATGCCGTCCTTGGCGACTTGCAACGGTGCGGCGACTTGCAAAATATGCAAATCAGTTGCAAAATCTGCACAAAACCAATGTTTTTACCGATGTGTTATCCCATATCTGTAGGAAAATGCCTATCTTTGTGCGTAATTTGTGGATACATCTATTATTACTTCAAGAAAATAATACCAATAATAAAAAATATAGAAGTACTAAAATGAAAAGAAAAAACCTTGCAAAGTGGACCTGCATGCTCGGCGCGGTAGTCGGGCTGGCATCGTGTAACGTTGACATGCCTAAGGAGGTCCCTTCATCGTTTGAGACGATGACAGTGAAGAAGTCGGACATCGAACTTCCGTACAAGTTCAGTGCCAGGATGAAGGGCCGGAACGACGTGACGGTAATTCCCCAGGTGAGCGGACAGCTGATGAAAATCTGTGTGACGGAGGGTCAGCAGGTGAAGAAGGGTCAGACGCTCTTCGTCATCGACCAGCGCCACGCCCAGCTGGAGCTGGAGGCTGCGCAGGCCAACCTGCAGGCTGCCCTGGCTCAGGAAAACTCGGCCAAGCTGGAGTACGAGTCGAACAAGAACCTGTACGAGAAGAAAATCGTGAGCAGCTACATGATGAACAATTCGGAGAATACCTACAAGCAGGCACAGGCTGCCGTAGCCCAGGCCCGCGTCGCTGTGAACCGTGCCAAGGTTGAGCTCGGCTTCTGCACCAGCACGGCTACCGTGGCGGGCGTCATCGGTGAGATACCCGTGCGCGTTGGCGACCAGGTGTCTCCCATGACAGAATTGACCATGCTCAGCGGCAACACGACGATGTATGCCGAGTTCTCGGTGACGGAGGCTGTTGTTGAAGCTATGGTGCAGGAGGGCATGAATGCCGCAGAGGTGGACAAGTACATTGCCAATCTGCCTGAAGCCACGTTTGTCATGAAGAACGGCACGGAGTACCCGCACAAGGGACGTGTCGTCAGCCTGACTGGTGTGGTAAATGCTGAAACCGGCTCGCTGACCAGCAAGGTGTCGTTCCCCAATCCCGACGGCCATCTGTACTCCGGCATACAGGGCACGATTGTGATGCCCTTTTCCGAGAAGGGCGTAATCATCGTCCCGCAGCATGCCGTAGTGCGCCTGCAGGACAAGGTGCTTGTGTATAAGGTACAGGCCGACAGCACAGCGACAGCCATTGACGTAACGATGCAAGACACCGGCAACGGCAAGGACTTCATCATAACCAGCGGCCTCAACGAGGGCGACTGCATCGTGACCACCGGTGCCAACAACGTGACAGAGGGACAGAAAGTCTTGTTCTGAGAAAAGGAAGTCCTGCAATTTCGTAATATCGTAACAACGCTATAACGTAACCACGAAACAGTAATGAAGAACAATATATTCATCAATAGATACGTGATGGCTTGTGCCATCTCGATTGTGATTTCGCTGGTGGGCTATATCTCGATGAGCACACTGCCCATTGAGCAGTACCCGGATATCGCACCGCCAACGGTGAATATCACCACCAGCTATACCGGTGCCGATGAGAACACGGTGATGAAGTCGGTCATCCAGCCCCTTGAAGAGGCCATCAACGGTGTGAACGACATGACCTACATGACCTCAAAAGCCTCGTCGAACGGTGAGGTGGAGATTAACGTCTATTTCAAGCAGGGTACTGACCCAGACATGGCGTCGGTGAACGTACAGAACCGCGTAGCCCGCGCACAGGCCCTGTTGCCTGCCGATGTGACCAAGGTTGGTGTGAAGGTGGAGAAGCGTCAGAACAACATCCTGCGCATCTTCGCCGTGAGAAGTTCCGACGGCAAGTACGACGAGGACTTCGTGTCAAACTATATTGACATCAACATCAAGCCGAAACTGATGCGTGTCA
>JAFUVE010000008.1 GCA_017483765.1 Bacteroidaceae bacterium
GAACTGGAAAATGATTAACTTTGCACATGTGAGGAGTTATTTTGGTTTGGCAATACAAAGATAACACTTTTTCCTCTGATTAGCAAATAATTAGAGGAAAAAATCCTCACTTTTCATAATTAGTATGAAATATTCAGGCTATATTAACCAATCAAAGACTTGAAAACATGAAACCGAACGTACTCGAAAAACCGGGATTCCGATGAGGTAGCCACCGGTTAAACCGGTGGCAAACCTCTAAGACCCACAAAAGAAAAATCCAGACAGACAATGACTAATGAGAATAAAGACATAAACAAAAACGAAAACACAAATATTGGGAATAGCAACTTGAAAGATTCCCTTACCCTTATCTGTCCCTATTGTAAGGGAAAGAAAAGAATAAAAGTGTCTCATCCTGAAAACGAGAATGGAATAAGAGTGTGGTCGGACGGGAAATTGACGTTCCCGGCCATGCATGATGCGTATATAGTTCAGAAGTGTACTCACTGCGGAAAATACTACATCATGTCAAGACAGGCACCAGAAGAAACCTCCAGGATGAGTGAAGCAGCATTAGAGGCTGGCACTCTCAACTATGACGAAGTGAGGCAGGCATTTGCACAATTGGCTTCAGAGGGATTCCTACATTTGGATGAAGAAGCCAACGTAAGGATGATGGCGATTCATGCCTTCAACGACCAGTTCTTCAGGAAAAGGAAAAGTGAGGCGCCAAGCCAGGAAGAGTACGGATTTTTCCGCGACAACATAATATGGCTGACCTCTCATTACATTGAAGACGGATTGCTCCGTGGCGAACTGCTCCGAGAAATCGGTGAGTTCAAGTCTGCCCGTGAACTGATAAACAACTATGTAGCCGACGGACATTCAGAGAGACTCATCCGACAAGAAATACTCTTAAGGGCACTTTGGGAGGAGAGCAATGTGTTTGAGATTGATTTATCAGAGGAACTGAAAGACGAATTCATTCCGCAATATCTTGAAGAGCAGAACATTATCAGCCTGAAAGAACAACACGTCGGCTTACAGGAAGAAACAGTGTTTGCAAAAATCCAGGACTTGCTCTCAGAGATGGAGAATATTCCATCTGAAAAAATCACCACATTTGAGGCAAACCAGATACTGACCCAAATTCTGAGCTGTATTGATGACATCACAAACAATGGTCACCCCGACAAAGCTGAACAATACACATCGTTTGTTGCTGCGTCGGTGGCACACATACTCATCCAAAAGACGAACAAGGCCTTTCATGACTTCATGACCGCGAGAACAACAAAAATATACACAGAGAACCCGGCCAGCTACCGCAGATGTCTTCAGACAGTTCACGACATTTTCATCAGAATACAGAAAATGCCCATCAATGATGAAACTCATCGGATAATTGGGGGCTATATGCAAATTATCTACAGGAACATACACTGCGTAAAAGGAGTAGACTACAACTACGAGAATTACGAAGCCAAGCCTGCTGATACTTGGTATGAGAACTTGATGAATAAAGAAAGCTTCTTCCTCTGGTTTGTCGGATATATTCTACTTGCATTTTTGCTAAACTACCTTAAAACATGCAGAATAGATTAACATCTACTTTAGAGAATGAGGCGATCTTGGTGCGCCTTGTCCGAAAAGGATGGTATTCTTCACTTAGTTTCAAGACGTCATAAAGGATTTTAGTAGAATTTCGTTTCTACGCACAAAAAATGCGCAATTACAGTGTATATTTGCAGAGGTAACCGAAAAAACAAGATACAAAAATTAAATGAAGAATGTAGAATGAAGAATGAAAAATTTTACAATTGCGCAGAAACACTGCACAACGGCAGTCTTACTTTGCAGAAAAATCACGAATTGACTGTTATTTAAGGGTATGGAAAACAAAGGTGGAGGTTGCCGTAGTTTGGGGTTACTTCGTCTTGTAAACCGGCACGGAGCAGGAGTCCCCTCCTGATGACCACCGTAGGCTTAGCCTAAAGTCTCCGAACGGATGTCGCACTGTCCACCTTTCAGATAATCGCCGTCTTGAAGAATAATCGTATATATAGAAAGTTGGAAAAATAACGAGTGCCGTAGTTGAGGAATACTTCGCAGTGGTTAGAACGTCGGGTTACAGTCCCGAAAGTCGCCGGTTCGATTCCGGTCACCGCTTTGCGGTGTAGTTCAGAAAGCCTCAACGCCTGTAGCCTCGTTATTTTTCTTTTTTTCATTCTCAAAAATTATGCACCACGGCGAGTCTTCTTACTTACCCATTGCAGCACAAAGCCACTTTCTTTGATTGACAGCGGATTCAGCGTGGCTGATTATTCTAGCCATCCTATCTAGTAGTCCGTAAAGAAAAATCGACCTTGTTATGGAGAGACGTCCTAACTTTTCGCCTGGCAGATGCGGTACCCGTCGATAGTCCTGCGGTCTTGGCTGATGTTCAGACCGACGGCATACACCGGACGGGGGTCAGAGGCGAAACGAACGGCATAATCCTTCGTAAGGATCTGGTCGGTGGCCTCCGAGGCGGTCTTACCGTATTTCAGCTCAAAGATATAGATGGCGTCCTGCAGCTTCAGGGCGATGTCCATGCGCCCGTCACTGGTCATGTCCTCAGCCTGCACGTCGGCGCCGAAACCCAGCAGAGCTGCATAGATGAGCGACTGGTAGAGCTGCTCGTTCTGGTTGCGGTCCGTGATGCTGTAAGGAATGCCGGCATACCACTGACGGAGTAGTTCAACAAACTGGTCGATGGTGATGTCCTTGCGGCGCAGACGCTTGAACGCATTGCCCAAAGCGTCCTGACTGCCAACATATTCCTCCATATAATATTTATAGAGCGACTTGGAAAAGCCCTCACGGACCTCCTTGTTTGGAAAGTCGAGCAAGTATTCATCCTCAATCGGGTTGTAATCCTTCAGTGTGAGGTAACCGCTCTGGAACAGCACCGGTATGGGGTCGGTGATGCGCTCCGTCGGGGCGTCGAAGCGGTCGAGCCTGGCATGGAAGTCCTGGATCTTCTGAATGCTCAGGTTGTGCTGCCGCATCACATTGATGAGCATCGAAGGCGTGCCCGTGGAGAACCAGAACGAATCGATTTCACCCCTGTAGAATGCAGAGAAAAGGCTCCAAGGACAGTAGATGTCCGTCATCTTCTTCGTGAAATGGTAGCCATCATACATCTCCTTCAGCCTCGCCACCGTATCGTCATACTCATAATGGATTCCCCAGCTGCCATAGATGTCGTTCATCCGCTCCGTCAGCAGCTGGATGTCGGGCTTCAGCTGAGTAAGCAGTTCTTCTTCAGTGATGCCGCATATGGCTTCGTAGGCAGGGTCGAACGTCAACGTCTGCAGGTTGTTCAGCTCGCTGAACACGGAAAGCTGGGAGAACTTCGAGATGCCGGTCAGGAAGACGAACCGCAGATACTGGGCCTGGGCCTTCAGCGGACTGAACAAATTGCGGATATGCCCACGGATATACTCCTGCAGCTCCGGCTTGTCGATGCTGTCGAGCATCGGAGCGTCGTACTCGTCGACGAGGACGACCACCCGCTCGCCAGTCTGCTTGTAGGCGGCACGGATCATGTCCGTCAGCCGCTCGTCGTAATTGTCGGAGTCTTCTGGAGCAATGATGCCAAATTTTTTTTCCTCCCATTTCAGGATGGTGTGAATCGTTCTGTGTAAAGTCTCTTTGGAGAAATACTTTCCGTTCGACATATCCAGCCGGATGACAGGATATTTCTTCCATTCCTTCTCCAGGTCGTATATCGCCAGGCCTTCGAACAGTTCCTTACGGCCCTCAAAATAGCAGCGGAGCGTGTCAACCAGCATCGACTTTCCAAAACGGCGAGGACGACTCAGGAAGAAATTGGTGGCCTTGGTCTTTACCATCCTGTAAACATAGGCGGTCTTGTCGATATAAACCGCGTTTTGCTCACGGTGCCATTCAAAGGTGGGATTACCCACTGCATAATCACATGCGTTTCGTTCAATTTGCTCCATAATCACGATTTACGACCCGTTTATGAGTCCGCACCGCAAAGTTACAAAAAATAAATAAAAAATCAAGAATGAGGCATGAAAATTTTTGCAAGTAAGCGAGAGAAATATCAAGCCCGCCTGAACACTTGAGATCGAGAGCAAAATCAGCGAAGATAAAAAGTATATTACTTAAGCTTCTGAAATAAAAAGGGAAGTAAAAATGAGAGTAATGTGCTCCGCACAGGATGATAGCCTTGCTGTTAACAGGTTGCCATCCAGCACAAATTGCTTATCACACCTTTTGTAATCTTTTATCTCACTTCATTTTACAACTTGCAAAGCTCTTGAATCAATAAAAGTTAATTCAAGATAAAACTGGATTTCTCGCCAACGTTGCAACGGGAAAGGCCAACAAATTGGATATTTTACTGCAACGTTTCCAAACTATGTGATTGTTTGGATAATTATGAGTAATTTTGCAGATGGAAAGAAAAATTACTCGAAAGAACTTAATTCAAACATATAGCTTATGGAAATAGGAGACAAAGTGGAAATACAAAAGGACGGCATCAAGGGGACAGTCACAGGAATGGAGGCTGACGGAAAGGTAGTAGTGACAGACGAGGATGGATTTGACTGGACAGTGCCTGCCGGGTATGTCACTCCCCTGCCCGACCTCACAGAGACAATCGCGGCTTACAGCCGGGGTAAGGTGCGCAAGGGGGAACGGACTGTGGAACATAAAAGCAAGAAGCAGGAGGAGACCGTGGTGGTGGACCTTCATGCCGAACGGCTTATCGGTAACACAAGCAACTGGGAGTCGGCCGACATCAAACTGCACCAGCTGGAGGAGGTGCGCAGGACGATGAGGAGTCACAGGAAACAGAAAGGACTGAAGATCGTGTTTGTGCATGGCAAAGGAGACGGAAAGCTCAGAGAGGAGGTGCAGAAGATGCTGAAAAAAGAATTCGGCTGCGTTCCATACGACGCGAGATATGCGGAATATGGGATGCAGGGAGCTACGGAGGTGGTGGTCAGATGAGAACAACCTGACATGGTAAGTAACTTCCCACAATCAGCTGGAAGGTGAGGCAAGAATTTATTTTAACATTACTAAATGTGTGCCACAACATGGCAGAAATTGAACAAATTCTCTTCTTTTCCCATTGCTGCGCATCAAAATTGCGCAGATAAGCAATATCTTTGCAAAAAAGATAATCTGGCAGAAATTCTGAGGGAAACCGGTAGGACAGAGCCTGCCTCCAAAACACTCCTGACTCCCCCACGTTAGTAGCGAAGGGGTCCGGCCTTTGGAGTACCGACAGTTCTGAGTTGTGCTTCGGCAAAGCATTGCGTTTGCTTGTTGTGCGTAACTGAGACGTTATTCTATGTAAAGACAGATTCGCTATGCAGGATTCCGTCGCGACTCGGCATAGCTCAAGCGAGCTTGGCTCTGCACTCACTGCTCCGGAATCTCATTACCTACTATACAAATGTACATACACTCAATGATGTATCACGTTTTGAGACAACTATATATTAATTTTGCATCTGAGAACGAAACCAAATTTGTCAAAAAAAACACATAAAACAAATACCGAAATAAAATGTCAAACGAAATGAAAGCTGCGAAAAACATTCTGTCGCTCAAGTCCGACGAAGTATTTGAATTCTTTTTGAAATCTGAGCAGTTCCACGGATTTGAGCTGCCTGAGTATTTCGATTTCGACAACGTGTTAGCCTACGTGAAAGCCACAATCGGCAACAAAGACTATGAAGACTGCCTCTCTGACGTCCGTCCCGACGACCTGGAAAATGTAAACCTCGAGATGCTGCTCAACAAGGACGGGCATTATGCCGTACGTCCGCTGACCCTCGCCAACCCCTTCCTCTACTACTTCCTGGCCAGGGAGGTGTGCTGCCCGAAGGGATGGGAAGCCATCCAGAAATGCTTCGCCGCATACAAAGTGCCCCATCTGACCTCGTGCGCCCTGCCCGTGGTCCCAGAGAAAGTGGAGTCGTTCTTTAAGTCTGCCACGATTCTCAACTGGTGGAACGTGATGGAGCAGCGGTCAATTGAGCTGTCATTGGAATACCGCTATATGTTCATGACAGACATCACCAACTGCTATGGCTGCATCAACCCCCAGTCGATAGAATGGGCGCTGTCGTGCAAACACACGAAACACGAGAACACAGAGAACCAGAAACTGGCTGAGAATCTTCAGAAGTACCTGAGAGCACTGCAGCACGGCCACAACATCGGCATACCCCAGGGAAGCGCGCTCTTCGACTTCGTGGGTGAAATCGTGCTCGGCTATTCCGACCTCCTCCTTCATGAGGCTCTGCAGAGAGAGAAGCTGAAAGGCTACGAGATCATACGCTACCGCGACGACTACCGCATATTCTGCAACGACAAGGACACGCTCGAGAAAATTTCCTATATGCTGCAGGGTGTGCTTGAAAGCCTGAATTTCAGAATGAACTCCCAGAAGACGAAAATCAGCGACTCCATCGTGATTGACTCCATCAAGCCCGACAAGCTGTTCTACATCTACAACACGCCTGTGTTCAACAAGAGAGGGAGCGACTTCGACAGCTTCGAGAAGCATCTGCTGTACATCCTCATGTTCGGCCGTCAGCATCCCAACGCCGGTCAGCTGAAGACTCTCCTTTCCGACCTGGACCGCAGGATTGAGAAATGGCTGAAGCCTTACGAAGTGATTACTATGCATTTAGGCTTTGACAAAAAAGGGGGCGACGCAAAAAAGAAGAAAGAAACAAGGCGGCGGCCGGTGAAAGGGGGCACGGTGAGAGCCCTCACGGCCGTAGCCACACAGATCGCCCTCGAGAACGTGACGGCAAGCCATTATGCCCTGAGAGTCATCAGCCGTATGGTGGACTCGCTGGACGACTTGCGTGAAAAGCAGGACATCATCGACAAGGTGTTCGCCAAGCTTTGCAAGCAGCATAATTCTGAATACAACCAGCTTTGGCTCCAGAACATCACTTACACCCGGGACAAGAAACGGAAAAAGACGCCATACACCCTGCGGCTATGCAAGCTCGTGATGGGAGATAGTAGCGAGCCACTCTGGAACAACGGCTGGCTGAGGCCGGAGTACACCCGCTCCCTGCCCTACGACTCCATCGTCAACCAGGAAACACTCAAGAAAGTGACGCCGGTAATCATGTTCAGGGAGACCAGAGCCTACAACGACAGTCTGTACGCAGATGACTGATAAAACGCCCATACCCTCCCTAGCGAAGGTATCCACCCCTTTGTAGTAACATAAAATTCCGTTTTGTACTTCACCCTTCCCTCTCATCCTAGTAACATACAGATTATGGAGCAGCGAGTGCAGAACTCAGTTCATAATCGATTGATAATCGATTAAGGAATGGGGAGGTGCAGAACTCGGCTTGTGCGAGCCTAAGAATGACGGCGAAGCAGAAGACGTTAAGTTCAAAGGTGTAACAAACTCGTTTGAGCTATGCCGAGCCGTGACAGAATCCTGCGAAGCGAAATCCGTTTTGTAGTTCCTCTCCCCCTGTTTCTCTACCATGGTATTTTTAACAGCAGGACACGAGTAGAGACGCCCATATAGGGCGTCTTCTACCAACAATAAAAAAAAGCGACTCATAACAATCATTTTTTCTTACCAAACGCACTGACAACTCATATTTTTTCCGTAACTTTGCTTTTGTATGAGTTTATCTCATCTTGCTACGACGAACGGCACCTACTTACCCACTTTAAACACGAAACTATGACAACCACCTATGAAATCGACCTATTTGACGGCCATCTGATTTTCGAAGACAACGGGCTGAATATATTGGTAGACACGGGCAGTCCCCTCACGATTGGCCGTTCCCAGCAGATAGACTTCATGCAACGGCAGGAACCATGCATGACCGACTTATACGGAATCGACATACCAGGGATATCAGACATGCTGGGTTACGACATCGACGTGCTGATGGGGATGGACATTCTGGGAAACTATCTTATCCTGACTGACTACAGACAGAAGCTGGTCACCTTCAGCGACGAAGAGATATCACTCCCGTCTTCATTGTCAGCTCCCCTCACACAAGGTCCGATGGGAGTTGTCTGTCTGGACCTGACAGTCAAAGGCAAGCGACTGAAAGTTGCCCTCGACACAGGAGCAAAAATATCCTACATCAAAGACTCCATGACCACAGGTGAAACACAAACCGGCATCAAAGACGACTTCAACCCGATGACAGGAAAGTTCAAGACACCCATCTTCGACATGGACGCAGAAATCGTCGGCCTACCTTTCAACGTGCAGTTCGGCATACTCCCTCCCCTACTCGCCACGTCCCTCCAACTGGCTGGCATAGAGGGCATCATCGGCTACGACCTCTTTAACACCTTCAAGGTGATGATGGACTTCAAGAAGAACAAGATGAATGTTTGTGAATGATGAAACTAAAACCTATTCATTTTTGCGTTGATGATGATTCATGCCGACTCCAACAGAGAACCAATTTTCCACCACCAACGCTCCTGATACATACCTGCCCGACGCCATAAGCAACCCGCTTGCAGCAACAGCAAAAACATAAAAATCCGTGTTTTGTTTGCTCATTACTGTTGCCCTCACAACCTCAGCTGGGATAGTGGGCGAATCGCCCGCACATCCGACCGACGAAGCACCGCCAAACAACGACACATGGCCTTCTTCCACATCAGTTTTCAAATTACCATACAATATATTCTAAAAATAAATCAAGAACTAAAATCAAATTATATGATATTCAACAATTCTATCGAGGTGCCCAACAAGGGAGTGGAGCGCTTTATCGAAGCGCAGGACTGTGATTATGCAGGATATGTGCAAGCACTGGAAGAGGTCAGAAACGGCAGGAAAGTCAGCCACTGGATATGGTATATTTTTCCTCAGTTAAATAGCCTTGGACATAGCATGATGGCAAAATACTATGGAATTGTCAACAAGGATGAAGCAATAGCCTATCTACAGAATTCCACACTTCATGACAGAATTCACGAAATATCAGAGGCGTTACTTCAGCATCATAATAAATCCGTAGTAGATATATTTGGCCCGATTGACACCATGAAGGTGAAGTCGAGCATGACATTGTTTGACGCCATATCTCCAGATGATGTGTTTGCCAGGGTCCTAGATCAATTCTATGGTGGCAACCGTGATAAAAAGACCTTAAAACTCCTGCACGAAGGTTAAAGAAGAGATGTCCAAGAATGGTGTCTAAAGAAAATCATCATCACGAACAAAGAGGTCGCTTTTGTATTAACACTAATCACATTTCACCATCTGCCAGATTTTCCTTTCAGAAAATAAGACTCTATATAAATGTGTATAGACTGAATATGACGACAAGTGATTTCCAATAAAAGATATTTCTAAAAATCAGGCAATTATACATCTGTTTATAATTTATAACAACAGGTATATAGTTGCCTGATCTTTTCCTCTAGAATCCTGCCTCTTTTTGTTCGCGAAGTCAGTTCACACCCCGATACCGATTCCGCTGTCTATGATGTAATGATTGCCGGAGTTAGCCTCGTTGCGGTAAGGGAAGCGCGCGGCCAGAATCTTCTTCCCGTACTTCTGTCCGTCTCGCACGGTGTGCATCGTCCCGCTGTGCTTCGGGCACTCCGCCACGAGTACGATGTCGGACAAGGCAGCCTGCAGGCGGTTGCGTGCCACCAGTGTCGACGGGTTTGCCTTCACTCCCAGCGGCTGCTCGGAAAGGATGAGCCCTCCCTTGCTGAGGATTTCCTCCTGGAGAGGGATGTTGTCGCGCGGATAGACACGGTCCAGCCCCGTCGCTACGATGGCGATTGTTCCGACACCAGCGGCCATGCAGCCACGGTGGGCAGCCGCGTCGCAGCCCAGCGCCAAACCGCTCACCACTACGTATCCCTCACTCGCATATTTCTTCCCCAGCTCAAAGGCCTTCGAGACGCCCTTGGGCGTGGCCTTACGTGAGCCGATCACGGCCACCTTCTTTCCACTCTTGAGCAAGTCGAGATTGCCCATGGCATAAATCACTGACGGGCACTCCTCCCCGATAGCCGTGAACTCGGACGGAAAAAGCTCGTCCGATTCATTGATTATAATAATCGTATTGTCCATAATTTTCAAGTAATTACCAAGTAACGATAAAAAAAGAATCTTTATACTGTCGCCTCTTTATTTTGTCCTCATACCCTCCCGTCTTCCAGAAAAGTACGCCCATTTATCTTTTCATTTGCAAAGTTACGAGTTTTCAGCCGAAAAACGAAATTTCTTATACGTATAAAATAGAATCAGCGGAGTAGCATAATAGTTTTTTTGGCGTATGCATGAAAATACCGAAAAATTTCTCATGGAACATACATCTATTTCCGAAATAATTGACTATATTTGCATTGTTAATCCTAAAACACAAAGACTATGGCAAAAAGGAGAATACCAGGCGTGAGCTTCTCATGGAAGCGTGCGTTAGGCCTGACGCAGGCCAAGCAAAGCGTGTCGAGAAAGACGGGAGTGCCGCTCACCCGTTCGGGATGGGAGCGGAAAATCGGATCGTTCATCATCAACCTGTTCAAAAAGAAAAAATGAGACAGGACTGACTTGGGGGCATAAAGCCCCGTGACGACATTCACCGATAGCATCAATCTTTAGTAACCGTAAAAAAAAATTGCCTCGTTTTGTGAAGACGGGAAGACAAGAAGACAAGACGATAGTCTGCTATGACCAGCATTCCAACAGGAAAGAAGCTGAGGCAAGATATTTTTTTAATTTTACTTATTTTTCCACACACCCTTCATAATATGGAAACAAAGGAAGAAACAGGCAAGATGATACGCCCGGCGAGCCAGGCAGGCCGATTCTACGACCGCGTTCCTGAGCACCTCAAAACGGTCGTGGACCAGATGCTGAACGCCCATTCCGGCGTACAGACCTACGACAACGTGGCGGCACTCATCGTGCCGCATGCCGGATATTACTATTCCGGCCACGTGGCAGCCAAAGCCTATATGACGCTGAATCCACAACGGGCATACAAACGCATATTCCTGCTGGGGCCGAGCCATCAGACATGGCTCGACGGAGCGTCGGCCGACAGCGAATATGACTATTACGCCACTCCGCTAGGACTTGTACCGGTGGACAAGGAGACCGCCAGCCAGCTGAACAGCCAGGGCCGTCCGTTCCGCTACAAGGAGAAAGCCCACAAGACGGAGCACTGCCTGGAGGTGCAGCTGCCGCT
Source organism: Bacteroidaceae bacterium (assembly GCA_017483765.1). Lineage (GTDB taxonomy): Bacteria > Bacteroidota > Bacteroidia > Bacteroidales > Bacteroidaceae > UBA3839. Next base: position 11,241 of record JAFUVE010000008.1, read on the forward strand.
GCTGCAGCGGAGGCTGACCGACGTGCCGCCTATCGTGCCGGTCATCATCTCCACAGACGACTTCGACCAGCTCAAGCAGATTGCCGACACCCTCCGCCCCTATTTCAACGAAGAGAACCTGTTTATCATCAGCAGCGACTTCTCCCACTATCCCGCCTACGAGGACGCCCGCGAGGTGGACGGACGCACAGGACGAGCCATCGAGAGCGGCGACGTGTGGGAACTCATCCGCACCGTGGAGCAGAACGCAAGAAGCAACATCGCCAACTTGTCCACCAGCGCCTGCGGCATCTTCCCCATCATCGTGCTCATGCTCCTGATGAACAACCGCTACGAGGCGAAACACCTGCTCTATCAGAACTCGGGCGACATCGACCCGGCTGGCAGAGACCAGGTGGTGGGCTACCATGCGTTCGCGTTTCTTCGAAAAGACGGGGAGGCAGAAGCAGGCTTTTCCCTAACTGCTGAAGAGAAGCGGAAACTGAAAGAGATAGCCTATGGCAGCATCCAGTCGGCATTCGAGAAGAAAGACTTCGATGCGGGGGACCTGGCTCCCTACCCTGCCCTCAACGAGAGGTGCGGTGCCTTCGTCTCCCTCCACCAGGATGGGCGTCTGCGCGGCTGTATCGGTCATTTCGGCGAGGACACACGTCTGGCCGCCATCGTGGCAGAGATGGCACGTGCCGCCGCCTTCGAGGACCCGCGATTTCCCAGGCTGCGCTCTGAAGAACTCGCCTATACAGATATCGAGATCTCCGTGCTCACCCCGATGCGCCGCATCCACAGCATCGACGAATTCCAGCTCCACCGCCACGGCATCTATATCCGCAAAGGCCGGCGTGCCGGTACGTTCCTGCCGCAGGTGGCCGATGAGGTGGACTGGACGAAGGAGGAGTTCCTCGGCCATTGCTCCCGCGACAAGGCCGGACTGGGATGGGACGGATGGCGCGACGCAGAACTCTATGTCTATGAAGCCATCGTGTTCTGATTTCCAGTTGAAAGTAGAAAGTTGAAAGTAGAAAGTTGAATTTCACGGAATATGGAAGAATGTAGATATTATCGGAAAATTGCCGGCGGTGCCGTTGAATGCCAGCTCTGCCCCCATCGTTGCAGAATCGCCGATGGCAGGTCCGGCCTGTGCCGCAGCCGCCGGAACCAGGGCGGCAAGCTTTTCAGCGTGGTTTACGGCCTGCCTTGCTCCCTGGCAGTGGATCCGGTCGAGAAAAAGCCGCTCAACCACTTTCATCCGGGCAGCACGTGCCTCTCCGTGGCATGCACGGGATGCAACCTGCGCTGCCGCAATTGCCAGAACCATGAAATATCTCAGGCAAAACCGGAGGAAGTCCCCCACTACCAGCTTTCTCCCCGTCAGCTCGTGGACCTTTGTCTGGAGCAGAAATGCCCCGGGCTGGCATATACCTACACCGAACCGCTCACCTACATAGAATACGTGGCCGACACGGCACGCCTGGCCCATGAGCACGGACTCTGGAACATCCTGGTGAGTGCAGGATTCGTGGAGCAGACGCCGCTGAGGGACCTCATTCCCTACATCGACGCCGCCAACATCGACCTCAAATACTATAGCGACTTTCTTTACCAGAGCATGAGCGGAGGGAGTCTTCATTCCGTGCTCAACACGATTCTCGCGCTCCACCGCGCCGGCGTATGGCTCGAGCTGACAAACCTGCTGATTCCCGGGGTCAACGACAACATGCGGATGATCAAGAAGATGTGCCGGTGGATGGTGGACAACGGTATGGAAGGCGTACCGCTCCATTTCAGCCGTTTCTTCCCCAGGCACAAGATGCTCCAGACACCGTCTACCCCCATCAGCACCTTATATGCGGCGCGCGACGTGGCAATCCGGGAGGGAATCCGGAACGTTCATCTCGGCAACGTGTGAGATATGTTACAAATGCCAAACGACAAATCCAAACAAACAGAAGGGGAAAAAACAAGTTCTTTCAGAATCAGTTACAGTACCCACCCGCGAAAAAAAAGTCTTTTTTTTATTTTTTAAAAAAAATGTGTAAATTTGTACAAAAAAATAGAATTCCGCCAAAGGATTAACACAGAGAAACAATGCAAGACGACAACCTTCGCCAAAGCGGGAGGCGCAAACTGCTGAGGGTGACCATGCCCGACGGACGAGTGATATGCCACAAAAATTCCGTCCGTACCTTTGTGGAGGCACTGGCAGCCATAGGGACGGAAACATCAGCATCGCAGCGCTGGTAGTGGGCGGCACATCCAACCTCATCCTCTGCGACGGATCCTCCCTCACACTCACCAAGGGGCTGAAAGTGGAAATGAAGTCCGGTGCCGTACTCAATATCTACGGATAGGCCGGAAACACCGGCAGACTCATCGTCACCAACAGACACAAAGGGGCTGCAGGCATCGGAAGCGGCGGCAGCAGCAGCGACGGAGATGCCGGAATGATTAATATCCACGGAGGAAACATCACAGCCACGGGCAATCAATATGGTGCCGGAATCGGTGGCGGCGACGGATCACGGGCAGACCTCTGTTCAAGGGAATATATATCCACAATGGCAGAAAAATAGCGATTAAGTAAAAGAATGGCAGAAGTACAATCCGGAAACTCGGCAACCACAGAAAACCATGTGCTCCACCACGTGTTCATCGAAGAGCACAACGATGATGAGTCAGACGATGATGATGCCGGCGAGTGAGCACGCTCTTGTACAATCAGACGAAACAGACACAAAGCCTCTTTGCTCGAGCAAAGAGGCTTTTATCGTGCAAAGCCAGAAAAAAATGAGTATTGCTTTGTCTGATAAAAATATTTTCGTAAATTTGCAGAATAAGCAGGAAAGGCATCACAGCATCCTGCTACCACTAAAAAAGAGCAACAAATCTTCAAAAAAATACGACCTATGAAAACAAAGCTTCACATCAACGGGAGAGCGATTTTCACAACGATTCTCCTCCTTTTCTCAGCGGCCTTCACTCTCGTGAAAGCAGAGACCGCGTACGCTCTCTGGTGTTCATCCACGGCCACCATGTACTTCACCACCTCTACTATCCCCTTCAAGGCCGGACAAACCTACGATGGAGCCACGATCACGAACGTGTGGAGCGGAAACCTTGTGGAGAGTTCTGGCATCCAGCCCCAATGGAACTTTACAACTTCGACAATCACAGCACAGCAGTTCTATGCATGTACTGGCAATAACGTGAACGTACGCAAAGGCCCCGGAAAGCAGTACGGTGTGATTCAGCAGATATGGAAAGGCTGCGGCGTGGGCGACGGCTTCGTGGACTGCGAGCATGAGACGGGCAACTACGTCATTGAATACCGTGGGAAGAAACGCAACGGCTTTATCCTGGTGGCAGTCTTGGGTGAGGGCATAAACATCGAAGGCTGGATATCGGCACAATATCTGAGGCCCATTTGCCGTCATTGCGATGGCTATCCAAAGACTTACGACAGTTGCGACGCAGAAAATCCGAAACTGCTCTACACATGCAGATACTGCCGCGGGCGAGGATATTGAAGCCATATGAAAGAGCATAGTAACTGAAATAAACAAGTTGCCTCGTTTTCATGAAGACAAGAAGGCGTGTAGACAAGAAGACAAGACGATTGTCTGCTATGACCAGAATGCCAATGGAACAGAAGGTGAGATTAGATGTATGTCATAAAAGATGGAAGAGAACGAAAAACTTGTGCGGGAGATACGAGATTTTGTAAACTCCCGCTGGACACTTGGTCCGACTCACGGAGTCGGCCACTGGGACCGCGTTTATGCAAACGGGCGTCAGCTGCTTACTGACGGAGTCAATCCGCTGGTAGTCGGTTTGTTCGCCTATCTTCACGACAGCTGCCGAGAGGACGACGGATTTGACTACGAGCACGGGCCGCGTGCAGCAGCATGGATAGCGACACTGCGCGACAACTATTTGAAAGACCTGAGCGACCAGGAGTTTACGATGCTGCAGGAGGCCTGCCGTCTTCACACTACCACCCACCGCACGGGGAATCCCACGGTTGACGCCTGCTTCGACTCCGACCGCCTTGACCTGTGGCGCGTAGGCATCCGTCCTGATCCCACCCGCATGGCCACGGAGAAAGGGAAAGAGATTGCCATGCATACTGACTACGACGAAATATTCCATGACTTCGGAATAATAGAGATATAGGCAGATGGGATGTGCATATAATGGCTTGCATATAAATGAAATATCTTTTTCATACAGAAGAGGCCTTTAAGGCACTGACATTCATCGACACAAAGGAGGTGACAATATGAATCTGGAAATCAATCAGAACAACCTCTACCTACTTCTGCCATCCAAAGTGGCATGGATGGCCGAATGGCTTTCAGAAGATAAAAACATCAGCATAGTGGAAGCGATAAAGATGATATACACATCCGATATGTACAAGCGATTAGAAAACGAGTCCACCAAGATGTGGCACCTCGGTCCGGTAGCCCTTTATCAAGAATTACTGACAAATATTTAAGGGGCATTCTATAAATATATGTCGGATTGACTTTACAACTTCATTTTCAACAAAATCAGAACAATATGAAAAGACTTGTATCAGCAATTCTCCTTTCTTGCCTCACTCTCTCATTGATGGCACAGACTGGTATTAAAGTGAACTATAAAGGTTCGAAGCCCACGGTCGCAGATTTTACATGGGCCGCTTTTCCCACATTGAACTTTGAAGACGAGGAAGAGAGTGGCGACCGCCCCTGGAGGGCATTGGAAAATGCCATGAAACGTCACCGCAAAGGTCTTCCACAGGAGGAAGGCGATGAGTTGACCATCGACACAAAAAACGGATACATCCTTTTTGAAAGTGCCGACAATGAAATTGTGGATTATATTTTCAGGCTGGAAGTGTGTTTCTGGAACGAGGCGGACGGGCGGCACAAATTAATCGCTTTCAACGATTTGGCAAGCCTTACAGAGGGCAGACCATGTATAACCGAGACGAGTTACATCTGGTTCTTTCGTTACGACAATGTCACGAAGCGCATGGCGGTATGCGATCCTCCAGGTTTTGAAATTGAATACAGCGGCGTGTACAGGCTGCCGCGTGTCGGAAAAAACATCACTTTCACGCATTGGAACGAAGACGGCAGCACGAAGGAGAAGATTTTGAGATGGGACGGCCGGCGATTCAGATTCTGAGCTGATGTCATGTGCACCAACGAACTCGCACTAAAAGCGAAGTTAAACAACCTTCGCAACAACATGGATATCAGTCGCATTGCTGAAGTGTTTAGGGCAACGCCAAACACAATAGGCAACCTGACGCATGGCTTCTTTTAATCATTCTTTCTTCACACTATTTATGTATAATTCATGGACATTCGCAACTTATAGTAAAAACCAAGAAAATTAACATTTTTAACACACTGCAACAGTGGTGTTATTTATAAAAATGAAATTCCGGTCGAATTTTTCTTTTTTCCTTATCATGGCAGTAATGATCTGAATGA
>JAFUVE010000035.1 GCA_017483765.1 Bacteroidaceae bacterium
ACGAGTTTGTTGGTGGATGAGCTTCGGTAAGAGTTAGGGAAGTTGTACGTGTAAAAACGGATTTTTCACCTCCTACGAGTTTGTTGGTGGACGGGCATGGTACGAATCAGGGGCGTTGTACGTGTAAAAACGGATTGTTCACCTCCTACGGGGTTGTTGCGAGGTATATCAAAAAACGCAGGCAGTCGAAAAAGACTGTCTGCGTTTGGTTGGTGACCTGTCTGGGGCTCGAACCCAGGACCCCCTCCTTAAAAGGGAGATGCTCTACCTACTGAGCTAACAAGTCTACCTTAAAATGCTTCTTTCGAAGCGCAAAAACTGATTTTGTCAGCTTTCGCAAAGACTGCGGGGCTTTACTTCCGCAGGTGATTTTTTGAAATCGGTTGCAAAGTTACAAAAAATTTTGATACCAGAAAAATAAATCCCTACTTTTTTGATGTTTTCTTTTCGGATTTCTTTGATTTCGATGATTTGTTGCCCGTTTTCTTCGATTTTCGCTCAGATTTTGGCGTTTTTTGGGAGGATTCTGACTTCTTGGTTTCTGACTTCGATTTCTCCGGTTTTGCCTGCTTCGTAGCAGATGAGTCTGATTTGACGGAATCATGAGCAACAGCGAGAGAGTCGGAGTCAGACGGCTCGGGACGAGCCGAGAGATTGGCTGGTCGGCGGTTATAGGGCAGTTTCACGTATGGGCGTCCTGCCTTATAGGGTGCAATCTCATATTCCTGGTAGATGAAGACGAGGGAGTCGTCCTGGAGGAATGCTCCGTTGGCCGGCAGGGGGACCATGCCCTGGCTTCGGCAGTCTTCTCCAATGAGGAGAAAGTCGAACAGCTGGCTTGGATGCTTCACGAGGGTCTTGCCCAGGTAGTCGGTGATTTGCCGCCGGTAGTTGTCGACGTCCGCCGAGTCAACGAGGTCGGCCAGCGTGAAGTCAGCCTTTGTGAAAGTATATCCTACGGAGAGGTGCGACTTGTTTTGGTCGCCTCCGATTATGGTGTCTTCCTTCATAAAGGTGATGTAGTCCTTGTTCTCATAGATTTTCCGGATGCCCGTCCGGATGAAGACCTCACGCACGAGCGACGCCTCCAGCTCCTCCCTGTTGTTGATGAACTCGGCCTGTTTTTTCAATGCCTCCTTGCGAACATAAGCTGCAGCAAGCGACTTGACAGCTTCTTTGTCGCTGGTTGGGTCCACCTGCAAGACGGTGCTGAGCCACATGGCATAGTTTTTCTTGCACAGCTCGCTCAGTCCCGATGGGTCGGCTATATATACCGTGGCAAAGGCAGTCCCCTTCCCTACTTTATATCCCGCAGAGTCGTTTGCCACGAATGTGTTGATTTTATAGAATCCGCCCTCTGGCTCCTTGTCGCCAGGGCAAGCGGTCAGCGCGATGCACAGGGCGCTGAGGAGGACGGAACGCAAAAGTAGACGGAGTGACATTGAATTTAAGTTTTTTTATAGATAATCGGAGTACTCTGAATACTCAGAGGAATCGGAACACTCTGAATAATCGGAGGAATCGGAATACTCGGAGGACTCGGAGAGATCCAAAGGAGGAGGTCAATCTGAGACAACGGATTTCAATGAATCCAGCAGCTCTTCCCATCCGTCGGCAAGGGCTTGCATGGATGGATAGAGGATGTTGGCACCAGCCTGATAGAGCACCTCGTCGGGCAGCGGCCCGGTGTTGACAGCGATGGTGAAGACGCCTGCCGCCACTCCTGCCTGGACTCCGAGGGGTGCGTTCTCGATGACGACAGACTGCCATGGCTGGAGCCGTCCGCCGTCGGCATTCAAGAAGCGTCCACCCTTCTCCAGCCCCATGAGATAAGGCTCTGCGTCAGGTTTTCCTTTCTTTACATCATACGCGGTGACCATCAGTTCCTGCCGGAAGATGCCCGGAAAGCTGCGCTGAAGGCGCTGCAAAAGCACTTTCTGCCCGGATCCCGTCACGATGACCGGCGTCACCCCTACCCCCTTCACTTTCTTCAGCAGCTCGTATGCCCCGGGCATGGGCTTTGCCTCCGGGCACTGCTCAAAAAGCTTGCTTTTATAGTGGTACATGGCTTCGCACTCCTCATCCGTAGCGAGATGGCCGCGCTCACGCATCGACACGATGTTGATGGTTCCGGCTCCAGTACGTCCTTCATGCATGTAGGCCTCCCATTCCGGGAAGGTGAATCCGAAATGTTCCATCGTGCGGTGCCAGCAGCTGGCATGGTTGCGCATGGAGTCGTAAAGCACACCATCCATGTCGAACATGGCAGTGCGCACGTCCATTCTTTTCTGGCCGGTGGTCTGTAGATATTTCTGTATTGCGGTTTTTATCATGAGTTGTTTTTAGGTGATAGGAGTACTCAGAGCACTCGGAGAACTCAGAGTATTCGGAGAACTCAGAAAGACCGGAGATTCCGGATATTCCGGAGAGAGCGGGAGAATCCGAAAAAGCTAATCCGGAGAGTCCGGAAATATTCCGGGCTCTCCAGATTTTCTCTTATCGGATGCGTAGAATTAAGCCAGTCTGGCCTTGATAGCCTTGCTTTCTGCCTCGTATCCCGGCTTGTCGAGCAGCGCGAACATATTGCGCTTGTAGTCCTCGACACCAGGCTGGTTGAACGGGTTGACCTTCAGCACGAGTCCGCTCACTCCGCATGCCTTCTCAAAGAAGTAGATGAGCTGTCCGATGTTGTACTCGTCGAGCTTGTCGATGCAGATGCGAATGTTAGGCACGCCTCCGTCGACATGTGCGATCTGCGTGCCCAGCTCAGCCATCTTGTTCACCTCGTCGATTCGTTTGCCTGCAAGGAAGTTCAGTCCGTCAAGGTTTTCCTCGTCTGTAGGCACAGCCAGCGTGTGGTTGACATTGTCCACAGAGATGACCGTCTCGAAGATTGTGCGTTCTCCGTCCTGGATCCACTGTCCCATGGAATGGAGGTCGGTGGAGAAGTCCACAGCAGCAGGGAAGATGCCTTTCTTGTCCTTTCCCTCGCTCTCTCCATAGAGCTGCTTCCACCATTCGTTCATGTAGTGGAGCTTGGGCTGGAAGTTGACGAGGATCTCGATTTTCTTTCCCGCGTTATAGAGCGCGTTGCGGATGGCAGCATACTGAGAGCATGGGTTGTCGGCAAACGGTATGTTCAGACCAGTGGCCTCTTCCATGTCCTTGGCTCCCTTGACGAGCGCCTTGATGTCGTATCCGGCGCATGCGATGGGCAGCAGTCCCACGGGCGTGAGCACCGAGAAGCGTCCTCCCACATTGTCCGGTATGATGAACGACTTGTATCCCTCCTTGTCAGCCGTAGTGCGTGCCGCACCTTTCTTGGCGTCGGTGATAGCAACAATCACTTTCTTAGCCATTTCCTTTCCGCGCTCGTCCTCGCAGAGTTTCTTGAGCAGACGGAATGTGATGGCAGTCTCGGTGGTGGTTCCAGACTTGGAGATGTTGATCACTCCGAATTTCTTTCCTTTCAGATAGTCGATGAGCTCGGCAAGATAGTCCTCGCTGATGTTGTTGCCGGCAAAGAGAATTCTGGGATAATCGCTTGGCTTGAGCCATCCGAACGTGTCGCCGAGAGCCTCGAGCACAGCACGTGCACCCAGGTAGCTTCCACCGATTCCCGCCACGACCACAGCCTCGCAGTTGTCGCGAAGCACAGCCGCACAGGCATTGATTTCGTCGAGGAATTCCTCAGTGATTTGAGACGGCAGGTGCATCCATCCCAAGAAGTCATTTCCGGGGCAAGTGCCCTCTTCGAGCGCCTTGTTGGCGTCATTCACAGCCGGTTCAAAAGCCTGAACCGCATTTGCGTCGACAAACTGCAACGCTTTTGTGATGTCTAATTTCATGTTTTTTATGTAGTTTAGAGTTGAGAGTTTAGAGTGAGTTTAGTTGAGAGTTTAGAGTTGAATGAGGGGGAAAAGCTGTACCATGTCGACGCACATCACTATTTACCTGAATGAGTCGCTGAGGATCTTGATTTCCACGGATGTGGAGATACGCTCATAGAGGATGTTATAGACCGCGTCGAGAATGGGCATGTTCACGTGGTAGCGCCTGTTGATTTCCTTGAGGCACTTGGTCCCGAAATAGCCTTCCGCGATCATCTCCATCTCCAGCTGTGCGGTCTTGACAGAATAGCCGTTTCCGATCATGGTTCCGAACACACGGTTGCGGGAGAAATTGGAGTACATAGTGACCAGCAAGTCGCCCATATAAACAGAGTTTGAGATTCGGCGGTTGGCAGGCACGATGGCCTGGAGGAAACGCTCCATCTCCTGTATGGCGTTTGCCACGAGTACCGACTGGAAGTTGTCGCCCTTCTTCAGTCCGTGGCATATTCCTGCGCAAATGGCATATACATTCTTAAGCACGGAGCTGTATTCGATGCCCTCGATGTCGGTGCTGACAGTGGTCTTCACGTTCTTTCCTGCAAGGATGGCCGCCACCATGGCACCGTTCACCGTGCTTCGGCACCCGACGGTGAGATAGCAGAGACGCTCGAGCGCCACCTCCTCCGCATGCGACGGTCCGCCGATACAAGAGATCTGCTCTTCCGGCACGTCGAACGTGTGATGGAAATACTGCGAGATGGTGATGTTGTCGTCGGGCACAATACCTTTAGTGGCAATCACAATCATCTTGTTTCTCAAGCTGGTCTTCAGCTTTTTGAGGTGTCCCTTGAGATAAGGCGAGGGCGTGACGAAGATGAGTGTGTCGCTGTTTTTCACGACGTTGTTGATGTCGGAGTAGAACGTGATCCTGTCGATGTCGAACTGCACGCTCGTGAGGTAAGCCGGGTTATGTTTCAGACGCTTGAAGTCGTCAATACGGTCTTCGCGCCGGAAATACCAGTTGATATTCTCGACGTTGACCATGACGATCTTGGCAATGGCAGTGGCCCAGCTGCCGCCTCCGATAATCGCCACTCTTCCACAATTCTGAAATTCCAAGATAGCTATTATTTTAGTAGAAGAAAAAAACAAAGATGCGGGTTGATGGACTCATTGTCTATCAAAACGGGAAAAACCCGGTCCATGGACGTTCTTTCGTCCACGAGCCAGGTTATCCTGCCTTTTTATCCCAGTTTGGCAAGCACTTCCTCCAGTTCAGCCACTGACGGCTTCTGGAGTTCGAGCTTGTATTTCTTGATTACTTCTCCAATTTGCTGTTGTATCTTCTGTGCGTTGGCCTTAGCCAGGTCGCTGACGAGGTTGTACCCGCACTTGTGCAGTACCGGCACGAGGTCAGCCTGAATGCCCACCTCGGCGAACTTGTCTGCTCCGTCCTGCGGCATCTTCTTCTCCGGCTTCATCTGCGGGAAGAAGAGCACCTCCTGGATGGTCATGTTTCCGGTCATGAGCATGACGAGACGGTCGATTCCGATTCCGATTCCCGACGTAGGCGGCATTCCGTACTGTAGCGCGCGGAGGAAGTCCTGGTCGATGATCATGGCCTCGTCGTCACCCTTGTCGGCAAGTCGCATCTGCTCGACGAATCTTTCCTCCTGGTCGATCGGGTCGTTGAGCTCGGAGTAGGCGTTGGCCAGCTCCTTGCCGTTCACCATCAACTCGAAGCGCTCGGTCAGCCCTGGTTTCGAGCGGTGCATCTTCGTCAGCGGCGACATCTCCACGGGATAGTCCGTGATGAAAGTAGGCTGAATGAAGTTGCCCTCGCAGAATTCGCCGAAAATCTCGTCGATGAGTTTTCCCTTGCCCATGGTGTCGTCGATTTCCATGTTGAGCGCCTTGCACACCTCGCGGATCTCATCTTCCGACTTACCTTCGAGGTCGTATCCAGTCTTCTCCTTGATGGCCTCGAGGATGGGCAGTCGCCGGTAAGGAGCCTTGAAGGAGATGGTCTTTCCGTCCACCACGGTCTCCGTTGTTCCGTTGACGGCAATACATATTCGTTCGAGCAGTTGCTCCGTGAAGCTCATCATCCAGTTGTAGTCCTTGTATTGCACGTATAGCTCCATGCACGTAAACTCCGGGTTGTGCGTACGGTCCATACCCTCATTCCGGAAGTTCTTTCCGATTTCGTACACGCCTTCGAATCCACCCACGATGAGTCGCTTCAGATAGAGCTCCGTGGCGATACGCATGTACATGTCGACGTTCAGCGCGTTGAAATGGGTGATGAAAGGTCTTGCCGATGCCCCTCCCGCAATATTCTGCAGTGTAGGAGTCTCCACCTCGGTGTATCCGTTTTCGTCGAGAATCTGTCGCATGGTGCGCAGAACTGTGGCGCGTTTGAGGAAGATGTCTTTCACCCCCTTGTTGACGATGAGGTCGACATAACGCTGGCGGTATCTCATCTCCGGGTCCTCGAATGCGTCGTAAGTTTTTCCGTCAGCCTCCTTGACGATAGGCAGTGGCTTGAGGCTCTTAGCCAGCACCGTGAGTTCCTTCGCATGAACAGAAATCTCTCCAGTCTGTGTGCGGAACAAGAATCCCTTGACACCTACGAAGTCACCGAGGTCGAGTAGTTTCTTGAAAACGTTGTTGTACAAAGTCTTGTCCTCCTCCGGGCAGATGTCGTCCCTTGTGATGTAAACCTGTATACGTCCTTTAGAGTCCTGCAGTTCGATGAAAGAAGCCTTACCCATGATTCTTCGGCTCATCATACGTCCGGCAATGCACACGTCCTTCTGTGGTGCGTCGTCCTGGAACTGCGCCAGGATGTCGGTAGAGAATGCGTCCGTAGGGTATTCAGCAGCAGGATAGGGATTGATGCCCAGTTCCTTCAGTGCCTGCAAGTTGTTACGTCGGTTGATTTCTTGTTCTGAAAGTTCTAAGATGTTCATGTGAAATAATTTGATTATGATGTCAGCAACATCAGTATTCAGTCAGGAATCCGCTTTTGCTCACAAAAACGTCACCCCAGTAGATGCTGCCAAAAGTTTAAGTCCATATATTTTGCAAAGTTACTAATAAAAAAGAAGATTTGAAAATGAAGAAAGAAGAATTTTTAAGTGAAAAGTGAAAAGTGAAAAGTGACAAGTAAATTTAACATATAAAATGAGCATTTCAGGAACATCACCCCCCGCAGTGTAATTTGCCGGCCGTGCTCAGCCACTTCCAGCCCATCCTGCCAGAAAGAGAAAAAAGGTGTGCCGTCTCACGACGTCACACCTTTGCCGGTTAAGTTTATGAAAGAATAGTCTAACCTTAAAAAAACAAATGTCTAACAAAAAGAATATGCATGGGTTTATAATTCGATTGCCTTGATCTGGCTGAGCACCTCTTCCCCTCTCTCGATAGCCTGCAGCATGTCGAACACCTTGTCGCTCCATCCAGCAATGAGGAACACATCGTCGTCTTTGACGGAGAGCGGGGTGCTTCCGTAGCCACAGAGGTCGAACAGATAGATCTTGGCCTCAGGTGCGACCTGCTTGTATGACTTCCACGAGCGGCGGAGTGAATCGCCATCGCTGTAGGAACTGTTCCACATCTGGCAGTCGGTGAAGAAAAACACCTTGTCCACAACCGTCTTGTTTCTTGCCAGCCAGTTGATGACTTTGTGTCCGTTTGTGGAGAATCCGACCTTGTTCCCATATTTATGCATCTTATCCATGGACTTGAGCACATCGTTACCTGGAACTTCCAGCGGTCTCCACACATCCCCGAAAATACCAGTCACCACTTCCTGGCAACGGGTCTTCATCAGCATGGCCAGCAACAGTCCGATGTCATAGTACTCTATCTTGCTATTAGCCGAGACAGGGCTTCTCATCGACCCACTCACGTCGCACGCCAAAAGTACGCGTGTGTCGGCGTCGAAGCCCGGGATATTCTCTGTCGACGCGCTTACGGCCTGCTCGAGTGCGGCTCCCAGCTCGCTGTGCTCCACATCGAACTCCCTCAACTCACGGTAAGCCGAGAGGAATCGGAACGGCAGCTGCCGTGATTTTCTTACAGCCTCCCTGTTGGCGAGATAGCTGCACACCGACCGTATCGTCTTATCCGCCACGTTCATTTTCAGCATATTGCGCAGATTACGCAACGTGGCCATATAGCCCATCCGTCGGCTCTCCACGAGCTCTTCCCACTTACGGGCAAAAGCAGCTTCACGCTCAGCATTGTCGGAAAATTCCGTTTTTCCCAGTTCTGAGAGTTCCGTCTCCCAAGTATAAGGCGTGTCGAGGGTTCCCGTGACGATCTTGTCGAAAATGGCCTGCTGAGCAGCATCCTTGGCTTTAGGATGAACAAGGAAGAGTGCGTCGCGCAGCTTCACCTCGGCATTGTCGCGGTCATACTTGGCGAACTGGTACTCATCGAAGCGGTTGAATGCCGCCTTCAGTCCTTTGAGTATCTGATTTGAGACCTTGGCCAGCTTCTTTCGTTTGTCACCCGTAGGGTTCAACTTCTGATAGCAGGCCAGGAGCTCCGTGATTTCGTCAGCTCTCTGCACAACCTGCGCCACGGTACGTGCCACGAGGTCGTCGCCGCTGTGCACACTTGCCAATGCCACAGTCAGGAGCAACGGCACAGAGCGGAGGTTCATCTGTGTACGCGCATAGACAGCGAGACGAGCCACAAACTGCGGATCGGTCTTTTTCACCAGATTCTTGATGCGGTTGAGGCGCTCACCGCCTTTCTCATAGAAATTGTCGTTGAGCATGGAGGTGACAACAGCGGTGTAGAGTTCCATCTCCGCCGACATCATGTAAGCCCGTGCGCCCTCATGGTTGAGGGTCAGGTTCTGTTCTTTTGCTTTCTCGTTAAATTTCATATTTCTCGTGTTTATTTGGTTTTACATCGCGGTGCTACTTCATGGAGGCCCAAAGCCGTTGTCTGATGGCTCTTCCTCCACTAACGGCAACCACGTATTGATCATGATTTACTTCATCTTTGTATTGCAGATATACTATTTTATATATGCCTACATGGAATTGGAGAGAAAAACAGAAAGGGAGTAAATGCGGTGATACATTCGCACAGAGACTTTAAAAAAAATGATGTATCTAAAATCACTCGAAGTAACCCTACGCTACGTCAACCGCATTTCTCCACTCATCCAGTTCACATTTCCCCCGGTTTCAAAGAGCTCTTATTTTTAATTTCGATGCAAAGTTAGGATTGTGCTACGCAAAAGTTCTGCGTAGATAAAAAAATTTTTATTGTTGTCGTAAAAAATATGGTACTTCAGGAATATTTGTGGAAGAAAATCCTATATCGTTGTTTGACCGTGCTTCGCCGGTCAGATGTGCGGGCGAGCCGCCCACTATCCCAGCCGATGTCCTGTCGGAATGAAAAAGGAGACCCAAAGTTCGACAGAGATGAAATCGGACGTGTATCCCAGCCGACGTCCTGTCGGAATGAAAAAGGGGACAGCAGATGACAATAAAATTAATCACCACACGAAATCCTGAATAACCTAAAAAAATAGAGATGGAGAGCATATACAAGAGCCCGCGGGATGTCACACTGTAAATTCACCATTCAAGTAAATCATTTCTAATCAAGCAGATATGGGTATTTCCCCTATCGTATGGGAAAAATCCAATGGCAATTAGGGAATTAACATTTGGTGGTTTGGATAAACTTTCCTAACTTTGCGTCATCAAAAAGATAGAAACAGAAAAAATTATTAACAATTAATACGAAAGCCTTATGAAAAAGTTATTACTCATGACCATGTTTCTCGCAGCGACGCTGACGATGAACGCCCTACCAATCGACGAAGCACAGCGTGAGGCCCTCTTCCTCACCGACAAGATGGCATACGAACTCGACCTGACCGAAGAGCAGTATGAACTGGCCTACGAGGTGAACCTGGACTATCTGCTCAGCATCAACTACCACGGTGACCTTTACGGCACATGGTGGAGCCGCCGCAACGCAGACCTTCGCTATATTCTCTCCGACTATCAGTATCGTATCTACGTTGGGCTCAACTACTTCTATCGCCCGTTGGCATGGAGAGGCGGCAGATGGTACTACCCAATCTACGGACGCTATGCTGACCGCTATCACTTCTATCGCGCCCGTCCTCACGGATTCGGTGTTTACAGAGGAGGACACAACCGCATCCACGGACACTACAACAGGCCCATCCACCGTCCGCACGCCGGAAGAATCGGTAATCACCCAGGTGGACATCCGGGAGGACACTACGGAGGACATCCGGGCGGACATCCAGGCGGACACGTAGGAGGCAACCATCCAGGTGGCAACTACAACAACCGCAACTACAATGGTGGCGGCAACCGCCCTGGAGGGAACTACAACGGCAACCACAACGACAATCGCAACTACAACGGTGGCGGCAACAACAGGAACTACAACGGCGGCGGCCACCGTCCAGGCAACATCCGCTCACAGCAGAACCGCTCCAACAGCTCCGGACGAGTAGCAGCCCCTGGACGCCGCAGATAAGCAAATCACAAAAAAATAAAAAATGTGCTCAGACTTTCTGAGCACATTTTTTATTTTCCACATACCACCTTGATAATTTTCTTTGGAGAGATCTGGTCGTTGGAGTAGATGATGAACTGCTGGGGGTCGTCTGCGTCCTTCATCTTCGCTGTGTCCACCCAGACTTTGATTTTGAACGTCTGGTTTTTCTTCAGCGCCAGCTGCGGACATTCCACGAGTACAGCCCCCGACGCCTCCACCTTCTCCACCAAGAGCAAGGCGTCTCCGCGATTGCTGATAGTCAGCGTTCCCTTCAGCTTCTTGTCGGGCTTGAATTTACCTACAATCAACGATGATGTCGATGTGAGCATCACAGGCTTGGCATAGTCAATCAGGGGCTGCTTTGCAGACTGGGTTTCTTGGGCGACAACCGGTTTTTCTTCCTCAGGCTCAACCACCTGCTTCTGCTGCACCACCTCGTGGTCCACCACCTTGCATTTCATCCTCACCAGCTGCGGCTCGGCATCCAGGCTGTTCCTCACCTCGATCATGCGGTCGAACCGTCCGAGCATCTCAGCGTTGTAAGTGACGACGACACGTCCGGTTCCCCCTGGCTGGATAGTGCCTCTCGTCCATTCCGGCTCCATGCATCCACAGCCCGGATCCACATATTGGATGGTCAGCGGCTGCCCGCTCTTATTCGTGAACACATAGGTGGCCGTAATGGGATGATACCACTGCGTAAGGCCCACGTCGATGGATTCTTCCTTAAAAGACAATGACTGTCCATGCGTGACAGCTACCGTCAGAAGCGTCAGCAGACCGACAAGAAAAAACTTCACTCTATTCATTATAATATATATAAATACAAGCGTATGGTTTGAATATAGCCCCAGTCTTAACAGAGAAAAGAGTAATTCCACTCTCAACCCTTTAAAACTCTATACTGAACTGCATCCCGTCGTATGCCAGATGTCGGTGGGGTGGCAGCTTGGCCGCCTCCTCTGCATGCAGACCAACGTGATGGGACATGTGGATGATATACGCCTCCTCAGCTCCCAGCTTGTCAGCAAACGCCACCGCGTCTTCCACCGACTGGTGTGTCATATGCTCTTCATGACGCAAGCCGTTCACAATCAGGTATCTGACGCCATGCAGGAGACGTTCCTGGTCGGGGTGGATGGTCTTCATGTCGGTGACATACGCAAAACAGCCGATTCGGAAAGCCAGAATCGGCAGTTTTCCGTGCATCACCTGCAGCGGCAGCACATCCACACCGTTCACCTTTACCGCCTGTCCCGGCTCCACCCGTTCGAGGTCGATTCCCGGCACCCCCGGATACCTCACATCTTTAGGTGTGAAGCAATAAGGAATGCGTTCCATCAGGTGTGTGGCACAATAGTCGTCGGCATAAATCACCATGTCTCCAAATACGGAGAATGGCCTGATGTCGTCGATTCCGCCCACGTGGTCGTAATGCTCGTGGCTGATGAAAATAGCGTCGATAGGTTGGAATCCGTTACGCAGCATCTGCTGACGGAAGTCGGGCCCGCAGTCCAGGAGTATGCGTGTGACGCCGTTCTTCGCCGACGGGTCGTCGATTTCCACGAGTGCAGAACACCGCAACCGCTTGTCGCGCGGGTCGTCGGAGGTACACACCCTGCATTTACACCCCAACTGCGGCACGCCGCATGAGGTGCCAGTGCCCAGAAGAGTCACTCGCATCCTGCTCATATAAAATTCACCTCCGGCTTGATTTCCACACCAAATTTCTCCATCACGTCAGCCCTGACCGCTTCGCTCAGGCGCACAATCTCGTCTGCGTCGGCACCTCCCAGGTTCACGATTACGAGTGCCTGCTTGTCGTGGACAGCAGCACGGCCCATCGACCGTCCTTTCCATCCCGCCTGCTCAATAAGCCAGCCGGCTGGAATCTTATAGCCGTTTTCCACCTTATAATAAGGCATATTGGGATAGTCAGCCTGCAGCTGTCGGAACTGCTCGTCCGTCACAACGGGATTGACAAAGAAACTGCCAGCGTTTCCCGTCACTTTCGGGTCAGGCAGTTTTGCGTTGCGGATGTCGATGATGGCCTGCCGGACGTTCGCAGCCGAAAGTTCCCGTCCCTCCATCGCCTGGCGGATATTGCCGTAGGCCGTGTTTGGATTGAACACCTTGGACAGGCGAAGCCTTACGTAGACAACGGCATACTGTCCCTTCAGCTCACGCTTGAAGATGCTCCTGCGGTAGGCATACTGACATTCATCGTTTGAAAAAGTACGCAGCTCTCCCGTCGAGAGAGACACAGCCTCCACCTCCTCAATCACATCTTTCACCTCCGTGCCGTATGCACCGATGTTCTGAACTGCTGCTGCTCCCGTCTCACCAGGTATGAGTGAGAGGTTTTCAATGCCGCTCCATCCCTGCCCGACTGCATAGTCGACAAGTTCGTCCCATACCACGGCCGCGCCCACACGGACCAACACCTCGTCGGCCGTCTGCTCCACGATGTCCACACCTTTGATGCGGCTGTGCAGCACGATGCCGTCGAAGTCCTTCGTGAACAGCAGGTTGCTGCCGCCTCCTACGTGCAGCACATTTTTGCCCTGGAGTTCAGGGACAAGAGTCTGCAGATCCTCCACAGAGTCGTATTCGACAAACTCAGCGGCACGGCAGTCGATGCCAAACGTGTTGTTGTTCTTCAGCGAAAAGTTTTTGATTCGATGCATAATGGGGATTGAAAAGAGGGTTTTTAGTCGGAGGAATCAGACGGGTCGGACGAGTCGGACGGGTCAGACTGGTCGGACTGGTCAGACTGGTCGGACTGGTCGGACGAGTCAGACCGGTCAGACGGGGCGGACTGGTCAGACTGGTCGGACAGGTCAGACGGGGCGGACTGGTCAGACTGGTCGGACTGGTCAGACGGGTCGGACAGGTCGGACGAGTCGGACTATCTAAAAATTACTTCAGTCCTGCTTTCAGGCTTCTGATGACAGCGGAGTTGAAGCCGGCATGGTCGAGCTCGTTGAGCCCCTTGATTGTGGTTCCACCCGGGGTGGTCACCTTGTCGATGGCAGCCTCCGGATGCAGGCCGGTCTCGCGCAACAGTGTGATGGCTCCGTCCATGGTCTGCATGGCAATCTGCTGAGCGTCTTTGGGATAGAAGCCCATCTCAACGCCCGCCTCCATCTGCGCGCGGATATAGCGCATGATATAAGCGATGCCACAGCTGGCCATCATCATGCCAGGGCCTACCATCTTCTCCTCGCACACATTCACCTCTCCGACCATCCTGAAGAGCGCAGCCACCTTTTCAGTTGCCTCGTTCGTCACGCTCACACCTGGAGCCACGAACGACATGCTCTTGCCAAACTCCGCTCCGATGTTAGGGATGACATAGAAGAACTGGGCCTCGCCCACTCCCTCCTGTCCGGAGAAGAAGCCCTCGAGCTTTTCGGTGGTGATGCCAGCCGCGTCGGACACGATAATCTGATTGTCGAAGTCGATCACAGGCGCGATCTCATCGGCCACCACCTCCACGAGCCACGGCTTGACAGCCAGCACCACAATGTCGGCGCCCTTCACGGCCTCCGCATTGTCTGTGAACGTGTTGATACCAGGGAAAGTCTGCTTGAAATTGTCAAGCACTTGTGTGTTGCGGTCGGCGATGTTGATGTCAGCCTCGCTGGACAGCACGTTGCCCGCTCCGCCTTTCTGGGCTGCTTTCGCCCATCCTTTGATTAAGGCACCGCCCATATTGCCGGCACCAATTACTGCTATTTTCACTTTTTTTAGTTTAGAGTTTAGAGTTGAGAGTTGAGAAGTTTCGAGATTACGAAGATTCGCGAACTCGGGAAAAATTTAGTTTGCCGCCTCAAACTCGCGCAGGAATCTCACGTCGTTCTCAGAGAACATAAGGAGGTCCTTCACCTGGTATTTGAGGTTGGTGATGCGCTCGATGCCCATACCGAAGGCATAACCTTTATATTTCTTGCTGTCGATGCCGTTGAGCTCCAGCACCCGTGGATGTACCATGCCGCATCCCAGGATTTCCACCCATCCTGTGTGCTTGCAGAATCCGCAGCCTTTTCCTCCACAGATGTTGCACGAGATGTCCATCTCCGCAGAAGGCTCGGTGAACGGGAAATAAGACGGACGCAAGCGGATTTTAGTGCCTTCGCCGAACATCTCCTGTGCGAAGAGCAACAGTACCTGCTTCAGGTCGGTGAACGACACCTGCTCATCTACATAAAGCCCCTCCACCTGATGGAAGAAGCAGTGGGCACGTGCCGAGATGGCCTCATTACGGTAGACGCGTCCTGGGCAAATGATGCGTATAGGCGGCTGCTGACGCTCCATCACCCGGCTCTGGACCGATGACGTGTGTGTGCGGAGAATGATGTCGGGATGGCTCTCCACGAAGAAAGTGTCCTGCATGTCGCGAGCCGGATGGTCGTCGGCGAAATTCATCGCGCTGAACACATGCCAGTCGTCCTCCACCTCAGGTCCCTCGGCCAGGCAGAATCCCAGGCGAGAGAAAATGTCCACGATCTCGCTCTTCACGATGTTCAGCGGATGGCGGGTGCCGAGAGGGAGCGGATATCCCGTTCGAGTGACGTCGAAATCACTGTCGTCGGCGTCGGATGTGGCAAATCCGTCACGCAACGCGTTGATTTTCTCCAGCGCCTTCGTCTTCAGCTCGTTGATTTTGATTCCGGTCTCCTTCTTCAGCTCCGCAGGCACCGAACGGAAGTCGTTCATCAACGACGGAATGAGTCCTTTCTTACTAATATACTTAATTCGCAGCTTTTCCACATCATCAAGCGAAGTGGCCGTCAGTTGTGCCACTTCAGCAAGCAATGCCTCAATTTTTTCTAACATGATTTATATTTTTTGATGTTTTATTCACGTTTTTTTAGAAATTTCATGCAAAGATACGCAATTTCGGCCATATTTTTACCATATAAAAAAATAAAACATTAAATTTGCATAAATTTTATACCTTATTAATATTTGAAAAAGCATATATGACTTACAGACGTCTGATTTTTGTGCTTGCAATTCTACCCTTCCTCGCTGCTTCCTGCAGCCAGTGCGAAAAGAAACAAGACCCGCTCGACGGGGAAATCCACAGCGACTCGGCCACAACCGACACGGCAGAGCGTGAACTCGACCTTTTCAAGAAACGAGCCATACCGTCGTCGGCCGACGCCAACTTCGAGGACTTCCTCTACGCATTCCTCACCGACGACGAATTCGCTGAGGCCCGCGTGGCCGACACCATCACCGTAGAGACTGGCGACAGCACCAGCCTTCTACCCGGAGAGTCATGGAACGACATGCACCTGTTCAAATACCAGAATCTGTACACCTATCTCTACACCAGCGAGCAAGACGAAGCACTGATTAAAAGCCCCGAGCTGACCTGCGTGGCATTCGAATGGCTGAACCTCGACTCGCTGCATTCCGACCGATATGAATTTCACCTGACCGAGGGCAAGTGGATCCTCGACCACATCATCCGCCACCACACGATTGACCGCTTCCAGAACGACTTCCTCACATTCTACTGCCAGTTCATAGCCGACAAGGAATTCCAGGAGCAGTCCATCGCCAATCCCGTCCAGATTGTGTATGAGGACGAAAGCGAAATGAACGAGGGCTCCACATACGACCTGAAACCAGGAGAGTGGGCCGAGTTTCATGCCCAGACCCCGATGCCCGACAAGACGATAGTGCTGATGGACTACGGCCAGAAAGTGAATCCGGGCACCAGCATCAACTTCCTCGTCAGAAGCATCACCGAGGCCGCATACGCCAACTACCATTTCCGACGCACCCGCGGACAGTGGACCCTCTACAGCGTCAACTTGATGTAGAAGTGTGCAACCCCGTGTGCACACGTTTCAATAAATGTGTGCATTTTTTATCCGCAATGATTGCACAAATAAGATATATTTGTGTAAATTACTAATAATTAACACTTTTTTTGATTATTATATCATTTATTTTGCCTAATTTTGAATCGTAAATGAGGCAGAAAGCCTTGAGTGTGCACCCCATGATTGCCCATCTCGAGCCAAAGTGTGCAAAAAATATTAGTCATCACTAACACCTCATGCACCGCCCCATTTTCAGAAACAACTAAAATAGAGAGAGAAAGCAAAATAAATAGATTTATGTTAGAAAGATTTCTAAAACAAGTAAGTTTTTCGTCGATGGAGGATTTCAGGCAGAACCTGGAATATAGAGTACCGGAGAATTTCAATTTTGCCATCGACGTCATGGACGCATGGGCCCAGGAGGCTCCTGACAAACTTGCCATGTTATGGACAAACGACAAGGACGAGGAGATACACTACACCTTTGCAGACATCAAGAAGGAGTCGGACAAGGCCGCATCATTTTTCCAGCAATTGGGCATCGTCAAGGGCGACATGGTCATGCTCATTCTCAAACGTCGACATGAGTTCTGGACCTGCATGATGGCACTCAACAAAATCGGCGCCGTAGCCATTCCAGCCACATTCCTTCTCACAGCCAAAGACATCGTCTACCGATGCGGAAAAGCTTCAATCAAGGCCATCGTCACTTGCGGCGACGAGGAAATCACCGGCCACGTGAACGCGGCAATGCCAGAGTGCCCCTCTGTGAAGCACCGCATCAGCATCGGCCCGTTCATACCCAAAGGATGGCACGACTTGCATAAGGGAATGCAAGAGGCCCCCGCCTTCGTCAACCACTACACCGACCGCAACGTCAACGACTACATGCTGATGTACTTCACCAGCGGCACCAGCGGTGAGCCCAAGATGGTGATCCACGACAACACATACGCCATAGGACACATAGCCACTGCCGCATTCTGGCATAACCTCCACCCCGACAGCCTACATCTCACCATCGCCGACACAGGATGGGGAAAAGCGGCCTGGGGAAAACTCTATGGACAATGGTTCGTAGGCGCCACGCTGTTCGTCTACGACCACGAGAAATTCACGCCGGCAGACATACTGCACAAAATCGAACAATACAAGGTGACCAGCCTCTGCGCTCCTCCAACGATATTCAGATTTCTGATCCGTGAGGACCTCAGCAAGTACGACCTCTCGAGCCTTCAATACTGCACAACTGCCGGCGAGGCACTCAACGGCGCCGTGTTCGACAAGTTCTACCAGCAGACCGGCATCAAGCTCAAAGAGGGATTCGGTCAGACCGAGACCACCCTCACCCTGGGCATCTTCCCCTGGATGGAGACCAAGCCCGGGTCGATGGGAGTGCCCAACCCCCAGTACGACGTGGCACTCATCAAGAACGACGGATCACTCGAGCCTGTCACCGAGCCAGGACAAATCGGCCAGATTGCACTGCGCACAGACCGCCGCCGTCAGCTCGGACTCTTCCGTGGCTACTACCGCAACGAGGCGCTGACCAAGTCCGTCTGGCACGACAACTACTACTTCACAGGCGACCTTGCCTATTTCGACGAAGACGGATACTACTGGTTTGTTGGCCGTGCCGACGACGTGATCAAGAGCAGCGGCTACCGCATCGGTCCGTTCGAAGTGGAGAGCGCGCTGATGACCCACCCGTCAGTCGTGGAATGCGCCATCACAGGTGTGCCCGACCCCATACGCGGGGAGGTGGTGAAAGCCACCATCGTCCTTGCACGGGAATGGAAAGACAAAGCCAGCGAAGAACTCATCATCGAGCTTCAGAACCACGTCAAGCGTGAGACAGCACCTTATAAATATCCGCGCGTGATAGAGTTTGTGGATGAACTGCCGAAGACCACCAGCGGAAAAATCCGACGCGTAGAAATCCGCAAACGCGACCACCAGAAACAAGAATAAAAAATTCAAGATAAAGACTTTCTTACGCTTTGAGAGCACGTGGGCATGAGAAGTCATGCCCACGTGCGTTGTTTTAGAATAGTATCTATAGATTCTATAGTTGCTATAGATGCTATAGTTGCTATAGATGCTATAGTTGCTATAGATTCCATTTTGTTACATTTGTGCAAGCCTTTGAACATATATTTCATCCTTTTTTGCAAATATTTTCGTACTTTTGCAATCGAAAACGCTAACTACTCTAACTAATTAATTTCAATATGAGAAAAACTGCGATTTCAGCATTGCTGCTGATGTCATCTGTGTCCATGACAGACATCGTGGCCCAGCCCATCACAGCGGGTGAACACACCCGCGTGCAGACCGTCTACGGCCCCATCGAGGGTTATCAGGACGGCAGTATCTTCACCTTCAAAGGCATTCCCTACGCCAAGGCCGAGCGGTTCATGCCCCCTCAGGCCCCCGACCACTTCACGCAGCTTCGCCAGTGCAAGGTGTACGGTCCACAAGCCCCACAGGGCGAGTCGCTCCGATGGAACGGGCGCAACAGCCAGACGGACTATGGATTCGGCAACCAGTTCGTCATCGAGCCGATGGACGAGAAGGAATGCCTCGTGCTCAACGTCTGGACGCCCAGCATCAGCGACCAGAAGAAGCGTCCTGTGTTCGTGTGGATCCACGGCGGCGGATATGCCGGCGGTTCGGGTCACGACCTCCCCTGCTATGAGGGCCGCGGACTGGCAGAGGCAGGCGACATCGTCGTAGTCAATCTCAACCACCGCCTGAACATCCTCGGCTATATCGACCTCACCGGTCTGGGCGGGAAATACGCTCAGAGCGTGAACCTCGGACAGCAGGACATCGTGAAGGCGCTGGAATGGGTGCGCGACAACATCGACCGCTTCGGCGGCGACCCTTCACAAGTCACCATAGGCGGTCAGTCGGGTGGCGGTGGCAAAGTGTCCACGCTGCTGGCCATGCCGTCGGCCAAAGGGCTGTTCAAGCGTGCCATCGTGCAGAGCGGATCGACGCTGCGTCAGGCAGAGCCGGAAGGAACACGGAAATACGGACTGGCATTTGCCAAGGAACTGGGGCAGCCTGAAAACGAGCAGGCCGACTTTTCCAAGTTCTCGTACGAAGAGCTGAACGAGGCAGCCGGCCGACTCGCCCGCCAAGGCATCCGCGGCGGATTCTCGCCCGTTGTTGACGGTAAGATTCTGCCTCAGCACCCCTTTGAGCCAGCGTCAGAGGTATCGAAAGACGTGCCTATGCTCATCGGTACAGACTTCAACGAGTTCACGTTCGACATCAGCCGCAACATGAGCTGGCAGGAGGCAGAGGACGCCGTACGCAAACGTATGGGCGAAGAGCAAGGCAACCGCTTCATCGCTGCCTTCAAGAAAACCTACCCTAACGCGGAACCCAAGGAGCTGACCTACGTGGACACCGGATTCCGTGCCGGAGCCGTACGTCAGGCAGCAGCCAAGAGCAAGCAGCAGGGCGCACCTGCATGGCTCTATCTCTTCACCTGGAAGCCGGAGAGCAACGCGCTGGGGGCATCCCACGGCATGGAACTGCCGTTCATGCTCCACAACGTCAGTCTGCAGCGTGAGATGACCGGGGCGTCTGAGAAAGCCTACAAATTCGAGAAGCTTATCAGCAGCATCTGGCTTTCGTTCATCAAGACAGGCAATCCCAACGTAGCCGGACTTCCACAATGGGATGCCTACGACGAGGAGAACGGCACCACCATGATCCTCGACAACGAATGCAAGCCCCTCCACCACCACGACCGCGAACTCATGCAGATGAGCAGAAGCATATGGTGAGTCATATGATTTGAGGTTTGAGATTTGAGATTTAGAAGCCAACGAATATCAAGAATTATCAGCAAAACAGGGCGTGTCAACTGCCGTTGACACGCCCCGTCATTTTTCCGACGCATAGGTTATTCAGCCGGGCTGAACTCGTCCTTGCCTACTCCACAGAGAGGGCACTCGAAGTCCTCAGGGAGATCCTCGAAAGCGGTTCCGGGTTCAATACCTTTTTCTGGCACGCCCACTTCAGGGTCGTACTCCCAGCCACATACGTCGCATACATACTTTGCCATATTCGTTGCTTTTTAACAGTTAATAATTCGAAACTTGTTGCGAAGATATTAAAAAAAGTGCGATTTGCAAAGAATTCAGCCGATTTTATTTCGCAGGGTCGTCAAAATTCATTAAATTCGCAGTAAGAAACCCCAAAACAAAGAAAAAAAATGAAACTTATTGGTTGTTCACTTTCCGTATTTTTCCGCTTCGTCCTGCCCACGGCAGTCGCCTGCTTTCTTGCCATGTGGATCTGCGACATCGAGCCGGGAGAGAAATACCGCTGGGCAAGCGGCATCTGGCACGGCATTTTCGTCGTACCAAACTTCATCAGGCATATCATCTCTCACAACGTGCGATTCGTAGCTGACAACGGTACCGAAGCGTACTATATCTTCTTCTGGCTCATCACCATCTCCACCATCATCACCTTGGCCATGCAAATCGTCAACAACCTCAAGAAACTGAAGTAAGAATATTTGAAGTTTATTGGCATGATTCTCGACTGCACTCGGCATAATTGAAGCGAGCTTCATTCTGCTCTCGTTTGCACGAGAATTGAAATTTGAAATTTGAAATTTTTGCCATCCGGACGAAACAAGAAGACAGGACGAAACAAGAAGACAAGAAGACAAGACGATAGTCTGTCATAACCTTCATGCCAATGGAGCAGAAGGTGAAACATTTTTTTTTAAACTTCCAAAAACATGAACGCATTTATTCTGGCAGCGGGTCTTGGCACCCGCCTGAAGCCCCTGACCGACCACATGCCAAAGGCGATGGTGCCTGTGGCAGGTAAGCCGCTGATTGAGCATCTGATACTGAAGTTAAAAGCCAGCGGCTTCAGTCATATCGTAGTGAACGTGCATCATTTCGCCCAGCAGATTATCGACTTTATCGACGCCAACCAGCAGTTCGGCATCGACATACGCATCAGCGACGAACGCGACTGCCTGCTCGACACGGGAGGAGCCATACGCAAGGCATCCCCACTCTTTCCTGAAGGAGAGCCGTTCCTCATCCACAATGTAGACATCCTCCACAATCTCGACCTGGCAGAGGCCTGCCGACAACATTCGTCCGACGCAGACGCCACGTTGTTCGTCAGCCAGCGGACGTCCAACCGCCACCTGCTGTTCGACGAGGAAGGCATGCTCATGGGACGCGACAACACCACAACCGGGGAAGTTGATACACCGTTTGCAGAGGTGCGTCAGAATCCGCAGTCGTTCAACGCATATCCGTTCTCAGGCATCCACATCTTCTCCCCCGCCCTGCTCCCGCTTATGGAGACCTGGCCGGAGAAGTTCCCGATTATTAACTTCTACCTCGACGCAGCGTCGAAAGGTCGTCGGATCAAAGGCATAGAAATTCCCGGTCTCCATTTGCTCGATGTAGGCAAGCTCGACACACTTGAGCAAGCAGAGCAGTTTATTACATCTTCTTGAAGGCAACCGTCTCACGTTCATATTTTTCCATCTTTTTGTATTCCTCGGGAGTGGTATCCTCGAGCAGGTATTGACCGTGGAGATAGTATTTCGTTGTTTCTTCGCCGAACGTGATTTCAACCACATCGTCCTTCACTACATATGTTCCCGTCTTCTTTTCCTCGGAAGTTGAGCCTGGCGTGTAGTTCACGGTTCCGTCCTCGTTCATGTAGGATGCGCTGTATCCACTACGTTCAGTTATATCGGTCAGTTCCACCTTCGTATCGTCGATGAAGTTCAGTTTTTGGTCGCACTTGATATTCGGTCCGTCGTCCATGGCCAGCATCTCATAGTGGAGATGCCACGATGTGCCCGCCAGCTTAGGATTTTTACAGGCAGACGTAATGAAGGAGGCCGTCAGCAGGAGGATGCCCGCCAAAAGGAGAAATATATGTTTTGTGCTCATGATTTTTGGGGTTGAAGTCAAAGATTGAGAACTCAGATGCTTGGATAACCCGGAGGATCCGGATAGTCCGGAAATTCCGGAGAAACCGGATATTCCAGAAAAAAGGCATTCCTTTTAATCGTAGTACATGGAGAAATCCACTTTCTTTCCTTTGGTGTTGGTGAAAGTTCCGCTGTAGGTCATGCAGGTCATTTGCTTGGCTGGCTCATAGAACTCATCATAAATGCCAACGAATTTGCCGACGTAACGTCCTTTCAGATCGTACTCATTGAGCACCAGTTGTTTCGTCCGTTTGTTGTAGGATACGAACTTCAGTTTTCGCTTGATGCCAGAGTACTCGAATGTGCCGGTTGTGCCGTTCATCTCCATCTCGCAGTGCGCGCCGCCGATATACCCCCAGACGGAGAAGTTGATGCCGGCCTTCTGCATATTGATTACATTGTTGATAGGTGAGGCGGTCCGCCCCATCTCAGCCGCTTGCGTCATCGTCATGCAAGCCGACAGAATAAGAAATAAAAAGGTTCGTTTCATAAGTGTTCAGTTAATTGGTTACACAAGTGTTTTCGTTGTCAGATCCGGCTATTTCCGGTTCGTATTGCAAAAATAATCAAAATTTTTTATATGACAAGTGAAACGTAGAAATTAATTCTCAAAAAGTGTAGAAACATGGCGAACAATATGAAAAGTTACAAAAAATTCTTTATCCGATTGGGGCATAATTCAAGAAATTTGTGTAAATTTGCAGAAATTCGTGTGTTGGAAGAAGACCGCTCACGATTTATCCTACATATTTTTACATACCTGAACCAAAGACGAAAATATTAAGTAACCGGAAAAATAAGTTGTCTCACTTTCATGAAGACAAGAAGACGAGAATACAAGAATACAAGACAAAAGTCTGCTATGACCAACATTGCAAAAAACAGAGGCTAAGGCAAGTTATTTTTTAATCTTATTAAACGACTATAAAACGACATGAAAAAGTTATTCACCCTCATTCTCTCTGCAGCATTCTTTGCCTGCACCGCCACCATCAACGCCCAGATTATCAAGCCATCCGATCTTGAGGCCTATGCCAAACAGCGGTATGGCGACAAATGGCTTGACGCCGCCGCCAACCTGGCCCGCGAAGTGCAACTTGACAAGAACGAGTCACTGACGTTTCAGGAGGTGATAGAAGCGCCGGGCAAGAGCAAGCAGCAACTCTACGTGGCCCTCAACTACTGGGCCACTGCCACCTTCAAGGACAAGCAGGCCATCACGCTTGATGACAAGGAGGCCGGCTGCATCATCATCTCGTCCACGATCAAGAACATCGCCGAGCATATGGGGACCATCAACTCCTACTCCGTGAGCATCACTCCTGTGATCAGAATCGACATCAAAGAAGGCCGCATCCGAGTGACTTACACCGTTCAGAACTACGACATCCTTGGCGACCGCAGCGGGGGCTGGCTGAGCATGCCCGACAAGAAAGAGCGCACGGGCGGGGACTCCAAGCGCAAAGCTGACGACAAGACGAACGAGAACCTGTACGACGAGCAGTGGGAGATTGCTCGCCACTACCCCTACGTGGAGAAAGACCCCCAGAAGCGCACCTGCGCTAAGGCCTTCATCATGGCCAACGCCTACTCCAACGCCGTTCTCGACAAAATCAACGACACCATCAAAAACGGCATGGTGGGCAACGAGGACGACGACTGGTAAGAAAAAAGAGGAGATTCCTGTCATTTTCTCCTCTAAATATTTGTCTGTAAGTGGGATTTTGGTTATATTTGCGGAAAGATTGGCTGCAAGCCAGTTTTGCAAACCTTTATTAATAACCAAAATCCCGCTTTCTATATGAAAACAATCTTTCTATTTCTGAATAGGGCATTGTACGCAAGGATCGTAGCACTGTTGGTGTTTTGCGTTTCGACCCATACAGTCATGGCAGACACCCCCTTGGCCTATTATGAGGCGTCCAGCCAGACCCTGTGGTTCAGAGTAGTCAGCGACGCCACCGCATCGGAGTTTCTGGCAGAGCATCCCCAGTCCGCCTGGAGCGGTGAGGAGCAAATGCATACGGGCCAGATGAAGAAGGCTCCGTGGCTGGCATACAAGGACGAGATTACGACCGTGATATTCGAGTCCAGTTTCTCCCTTTTCCATCCTACGACGGTATATGCCTGGTTTTCTGGCTGCAAGAACCTCACGTCGTTAATAGGCACCGGCAGTCTGAAGCTCAACGAGGTCACAGATATGCAATACATGTTTTCGGATTGTTCATCGCTCAAGGAGATTGACCTCAGTGGCCTCAACACCAAGAACGTGAAGTACATGAGTAACATGTTCATAAACTGCAGCTCACTGGAGAGCGTGAACTTCGGGAGCATCGACACGCGAAGCCTCTTGTCGACAAGATCCATGTTCTATGGAGCCAGCAAACTGGAGAGTGTGGACATGAGCCAACTGGACTTCTCGAACGTGACGAGTATGTCACGTATGTTTCAGGAATGTTCGGCCCTCAAGTCGGTGAAATTATCCAAAGAAAGCACCCCCAACCTGACCGACATGTCCTACCTCTTCTATAGGTGCACACAGCTGAAGGGTGTGGACCTCTCGGGATTCAACACGCGGAACGTGACCGACATGTCATATATGTTTGAGTTCTGCTCATCGCTCGAGGAAGTGGACCTGCGAACGTTCGACATCACCAGCCTCAAGGTGGCAAGCGAGATGTTCAGCCACTGCACAAGACTGAAGAAACTCTATAGTGACAAGGACTGGAAAGTGGAGTCCATCTTGTTTTTCAACTGCCCTAAGCTGTCGGGCTCCATCCTGTTCGACCCCAAAAAATATTCCAGTCTTCT
The DNA here is from genome assembly GCA_017483765.1 of Bacteroidaceae bacterium. Lineage (GTDB taxonomy): Bacteria > Bacteroidota > Bacteroidia > Bacteroidales > Bacteroidaceae > UBA3839. Next base: position 25,047 of record JAFUVE010000035.1, read on the forward strand.
CTTTGCCAACACCTACAACGGCTATTTCACCCCCTCTTCATTCAACGAGCAGAAGGCCTGCGCCGTATGGTGCGAGGACAGTGAAACACTGTACCTCACCTCCACCAAGACTCCATTCCGTATCGGCGCAAGCTTCAACGGAACCCCTATTACCGATTGGTGGTGGTGCGAAGAACTGACTAACTGCGGCAAACTGGGCAAGTCGGTGTGGCTGAACAGCTATAACCGTACCAGCTTCAAGACAGTGGTGTTCACCAAAGAGTTCCTCAACGCAGCAGACAAGGTGAAGTCCGTGAGGAGCTGGTTCGACGGCTGTTCCCGTCTTCAGTCCGTAACGGGATGGGAGAATTTCGACACCAGCGAGCTGACCGACATGGGCCATATGTTCAACCAATGCACAAGCCTCAAGTCGCTGGACGGTATCAGCTGCCTGAACACGTCCAAAGTGACCGACATGGACAGCCTGTTCAACGATTGCCAGAAGCTGGAAGAGCTTGACTTGAGCGGATTCAACACGTCGAAGGTAAAGAATTTCGCCGACATGTTCGGCAGGTGCTACGCGCTGACCACGATTGACGTGGACAATTTCAGCACAGAGAGTGCTGAGAATTTCAAGCAGATGTTCTACTACTGCACCGGCCTCACCACTATCTACTGCAATCAGAGTTGGACGAAGGATGTGCTATCCGAGAAAATGTTCTACAGATGCGAGAAGCTGAAAGGCAGCATCAAGTACGACAGCAAGAAGGTGGATGCCACCTATGCCAATCCCGACAACGGCTACTTCACGAAGCTTGAGACCTACGACCTCTGGATTTGCGGCACTCAGGTGACCAACCGAAACTGCTCCGACCTGACGGTGATTGACGGTGTGGACGTAACCACCGACGACGGATATTTCTATTACGATCCGGAATCGAACAGACTGAAGATAAAAGACGGGATCGCCTTCTGTAAGGACGACTACGCCCTGCACAGCAACATCAAGGACCTCACCATTGAGACTGACAAGGATGGGACCGCTCTTATCCAGACACAGACGGGCAACAGTGCCATGTTCCTGGAAAAACGCACCTACATCACGGGAGGTCTGCTCATGGCGATTGGAGGCGGATTGTTGGACCCCACCACAACGGGATTGATAGCCAAACACATGATACGTGTCGAAGACGGCATGCTCGTAGCCGCCGGCACCTACGGCATCAGCGGCTACTACGACATGCAGGACGGAGTCATGACCTACTATGGAGGACTGGCTATAAAAGGAGAGTCGGGCGTGTCGGCATACGGGACCCAAGCCAGCATCTCCACCCTTGGGTCCTTCTCGATGGACGAGAACATCAAGATTATTGAGCCGGAGGGAGCTGTGTTCAGCAACAAAAACTTCATGCTCGACGGCGAGATCATTAAGAATGCCAGCGTCGTCATGATGTACGTGGAGCCGGAAATCACGGGTGACGTGAACCAGGACGGCAACGTGGATATCTCCGACATCGTGGCCATTATCAACACCATTGCAGGAGACGACACCTACAAGGAGCGTGCCAACGTGAACGGTGACAGCAATGTCGACATTTCCGACATCGTGGCGGTCATCAACATCATCGCATCGAAATAGCAACGAGTTATTACGGTGACTTTGAAATTTGAGGTTTATTAGCATGATTTTCGGCTGCACTCAACATAGCTCAAGCAAGCATGGCTCTGTGTTCGTTTGCAGGAAAATTGAGATTTGAAATTTAGCCATCCGGACGAAACAAGAAGACGAGACGATAGTCTGCAATGAACACATAGCAATTTTTATAAAAACAATGATGGTGTGCCGGGGGGCCGACACACCATCATTGTTTTTTAAGGCGAAGATGCAGCAAGCACTTTTGTCCGTTTATCTCACGAGCACCTTCTTTACAGCCTGGCTCTTCTCCGTTTTTCCTCTGACCAGATACATTCCTGTAGGCAGATGGAATGTTGCGGACTTGGAATTCAGGGCACTTTTCGATTCAACCAGTTTTCCGTCGATGGAGAAGATGTTGACGTTGGTCAGCATATCACTGCCCACCGATGTCACTCTGATGACACCTTCTTCGATTTGCGTGATGAGGATGTCGGATTCAGAGATGTTCTCCTTTGCCTTCGGAGAAGTGACGATGAGATAACGTCCATGTGAATTACCAGATACCGTGATTGGCTCTCCTTCCGCAATCGGAATGGTAGTGTCCTCCACCATGTCCTGCAGATAGAGCTGTCCGAAGTTGTCAGTCCCCGTGAATGTGAGCTCGGTCTCCGTGTTGTCAGAGCTGTATATGCCCAGCGGCAGACTTGTGAGCTGGTTGATTGTGTTGATTGCCGCCGCGTTTCTTCCTGCCATCGTATAGACATTCGGCAGTTCATAGCTTGTGGACTCGATGAAAGTAGGCGCGTCCTCGCTGATGTCGTAGTTGTTGTCGGCATTCTCGCGTATCCTGACCACAGCGGATGTGCTTAGGCCATTTCTTGTTGCCCTGATGCAAAGCATATTGTCGTTTACGGACACCCCAAGCCTACCTCGTGCTTTCACTCTGACTGTTTTGGTTCCGTCAGGGTCGACAGCAGAAGAATAGGTCGTCAGCTTCAAAGTTTTTGTAAGACTTTCCGTTTGTGCCTTGTTATAGAATGTGGAATCCACGGTCACGGTCGTAATTTCTTTTGAAGGAATGGCCTGGCACATCATGTCGGCCGTGAACGTAAGGTCGGTGATCGTGTTTCCGTCAGTCTTCTTCTTGACGAAGAATCCCTGCCTTGCAGCCACAATTCCGGTCTGTCGGCTGGCAAGCTGGTCGGAGGAGATCCATGTTCCGTCATCCTCCTTCATAATCACCATCTGGTGGTCCTCAGTCATGATCCAGTACATCGGGTCAATGAGTTCGGAGTTGGCATTGAGGAATTTTTCCATGTCGAGTCCACATGGGAACGGATTGCCGACGAGGAAGAAGCTGTTGTCACTTTTCTCATTCGTGAACGTGAAGGTGAGAGGTGCCGGACTGTTCGGATTAGCCGGGTTCTTGATGTTGTCGGTGAACAGCTTGTGGTAGTACTCGCTGTGGTTGATATTCGTGTTCCATGCCTTCTGCGTTCCGCTGATGTCGTAATAATCGTAGAACGTGTCCTCTTTAGGCAGTCTGATGATAAGTGAGTCAGCAGGTGTTTCCATATAGACGGTGATGGGCTTGATGGCAAATCCGCCATGTGAGAAGTCCACGGTGACATCGTTGTACGCCACACTCCAGTCGCCCAGGATGATGACATCGCGGATGCCGTCCTCCAGCAACTCGCTGGTACCTGCTGAGCCAGGTCCACCGTAGTTCACGCCGGAGAACTCGTCTGGCACATAGTAGATGTAGGCATGAGCCTTGTCCCATCCCCTTTGGTAGATGGCCGGCTTATACCGGTTGTTGATTTCCTCGTTGTAGGTGACGTCATGGAAATAGGTAGTCTGCTGCATTCCGTTGTCCGACGGTGCATACCATTCACCAGAATAGACAGTCTGTATCGGCGATGAGAAGAGTTGCCATCGGCTTTCGTTGCTGACGCCGTCGGTTGTTCTTCCATGAGCGTAAATCTTGTATTCCATCCATACCTTGTCGTAATCCAGGAAGTGGGTGTTGAGGATTTCCCTCTCCGACTGCAATGCCAGTCCGTCGCAGTTGTTGGTGTGGAACTGCTCGCAGTAAATATTATCCGGGTCGTTCTCTTTCTTGTAAGCCAGGAGGTCGAAGTTGAGGTATTTCGAGCATGTATGTCCGTTGAGGATAGGGAATCCGTCGACATCCTCTCCGTAGTGGTACATCACCGGCGCAGCCACATTGATGCTGTCGGTGATGAGGGCATGAGTGACATAGAGCGGCACGAATCCGTTGCTGGTGGTGTTCTCCTCATTGGTCTCGTAGTCGTTCAGTCCTCCCTTTCCAGCATAGAGCTCGTTACGGTCTGCCCGCCGCCAGTTGTTGTCGTTGTTCCAGTCGGTGTTGCCTGCAGCCCCAGTCCACACCTCATAGTCAGGGACAATCTTAATCATCATCAGGAGGTCGCCCGGGCAGGAAGTGGGTGAACTGTCGGGCACCTTCTCGATGAACGGCATCTTCAGCGTGTAGTTATATCCTTCTCGGAACTTGAACTCAGGGTCCAGTGTGATTTTAGCGTACTTTTCGTCAGCCTGAGTACTGATGTCTCCGTGAATGTTCACCACCGAACCAACAGTCCTCAGGTAATGTCCGGAATCAGGGTCATCGTCCTCTATCTCATAGTTGATGTCTGTTGTCTCCGACAAGTAAATGTTCAAGTCCTGCGGATTCTCTTTCACACCGAGCGCTCCGTCAGAAACCGTGTGTATGTCACGAAGCGGAAGTACCAGGCTTTTCCCGTTCTGAATTTCCTCTACCTGTGATTTTGAGATACGCAGACTGAGCACAGACAATTCCCCCGGATAATTCAATCCGTCCATACCGTTTTTCAGCGTAGGTGCCTCAGAGTCGAGCTGAATGCTCATCGTCTGTGGCTTCGCGCAATACACCACGATTTGCCTTTCCGCCATGACTTGTAAGAATGCCTCATCATCGACAGGCTGAGTGGTGTAATAGATGACGCGGTCGAACTCCTCAAGCTTTTCGCCCTCAGGAGAATAATGCCACAACGTGTCGATCATCTCCTCGTCCATCTTCATGTTGACGCTAGTTCTGTAAAGATACAGGTCCGGTCTTCCTGTTTTCGGATTGTCAGCCGTAAGCCGTTTGAGGTAGTCTATCATGTGCTGAGAGAACTCGAATTGTTCGTTGGGAACGACATCGTTGAGGTCGACGTCGCCTGGATAGAGTTCCCTGAAGAGCTCTAAAGTTTCCTTCAGCGTGACAATATCAGGGCCGTTCTCGGTTTGTATGGTGTCGGCCACGGTTTCGAAATTGGCTCTATTGGCATGCTGGTCAGGATTTCCGAGCCACCAGTCGTAATGTAGGTTGTTGATGGTGGTGGGTTTTCCCGAGTCGTCGATGGTGTATAACTTCATAGAAATGGTAGGCGTCTGTCCGATACAAGCGAAGACACGGTCTGTCGCCTCCTTTGACTCGAGGTCTCCGAGCATGATGTAAGGTGCGGGCGATATAAATTCCTCCTTAGCCGAACATTCGTCGAGTAGGCTGAAGAGTTCGTCCACCTGGTTGTTCTCGATATCCTCGTTGGTTGCTATCTGAGATGAAAAAATCAGATAATATCGCTTCCCCGGAACCCAAAGGGCATCGAAGAACTTATCGTTGAAGACGAGCATCTGAGTTTCGTTCTGCACCTTCCTGTACACAGTACTTGGTGTGACCACGGTTCCGTCCCTGAGTTTTCCGATTGCATGGTACATGTTGTACTCTGGCTGCACCTCGTCATCCTGGAAATAGGTGCTAAAGGTGAAGTTGTGGAAAGCCGACCTTGGCTGGTTGATGGAGTACTCACCCACGATTGAATTTCTGAACACCTGCTTATAGAGCGCATACCTTTCCTCTTGCGTTGAAAGCTGGTTGACAGCCTCGATTTGATAGTCGTAGATATCGGCATCCAGCACGCCGTAGGTTACGGAAACCAGGCTGGACTCTTCCTTGTTCACGGCATAGCGTGTGCCAGTGGAACTGAGAATCTGTGCGAACTCCGCGTCGATGAGCGCATGCTGCACTTCGTCTGCACACACTGGTGTGCTCATGCCCATCTGTATTTGCGGAGAGAGCACATATACATAAATGTCATCAAGCAAGTAGTCTCCACCCGATGTAGAGAAGCAGTTGTTGTCAATGTCCAGCTCATATCGGTCGTATTGCTTTGTGATCATGAAATTGAAATAGAACTGCTGCCAAACGGCTGCTTCTCCGTCAACACCCTTGTTTACGGTAGTTTTACCGTCGGCTTTTCTTCCTTCGTATGAAAGTTGTCCCGGGCAATACGAATACAGTGTAGTTCTTGTTTCTTCCTTGGTGACAGGATCAATCATGATTCCGTCGACATTCAGGATGATACTACCTCCGGCCGTATTTCCTTCCGGTTTGTTAAGACTTCCCATCCATCCGGTGCAAACCAGTCTGACTCCTGTACAAGTGATATCTCCATGGAATGCGACATTGGCGACCTTTCCCGGCTGCTCGGATGCATCGACATAAAAGAATCCTGCTTTGTCTCCGCTGAGTGTGGGAGTTGGTTCTCCCATAATCATGCTGTTGAGCTCGTTTATGGTCTTGAATATGCCAGACGAGCCCCATGTAGCTTTCAATCGGCGGTTGATGGAATAGCTACCATATTGATTTTCCCACCATTTGTTATCTCCGCCGTCACCGGGTGCTCCATAGTAATCGAAGAAGTATGTGGTTTTAGCGAAAGAAAGCGGTGTTGGCGCTGAGTTGGTGGTTGAAATGGGATTGTTATGGTGGTCCTTATGGAAGAATACTCCGTCAGGCGTGACATACGGCTGAGTGTCTGGGAAGTCAAAGTCGATACGTGCAGTCGGCTCCCCATATGTCTCCATCATCGCATACGGAGAGCGTCCGCTCTTCCAGTTACCTTCTTCTGTTTTTCCGAGAATATCCGTATATGGCAACACCGGTTCTTCGTCGAAATAGACGAGGTATTTCGCGATGTTGTACGTGTAATCGCCATCCACGGCCCTGACGTAGATGTAAGCCGAATCACCCTGTGCAATGTTCACGCCGTTGGTTTTCGGATAGAGGAATTGCAAGAACCTGGATCGGTTGTTGGCGTTGACACTTCTCAATTTTTGATTTACGGTAATCCCAGCCGGATTGGAACCTAATGATACAATACATTTGTTATAATCCAGCTGTGTCAAGTTGTCTTCACTCCAACTGCCAGGTGCCGCCTTATAATAGAAATAGTTCTCCACTTCGTTCTCCAGTCCGAGGAGTTCAGCCGACGTGAATCCCACAGACTGTTTTGGGTAGTGCACCGTCTTTTCCTCCAGCCATTTGTCGCCCGTGCATTCCGAGAGTTTCTTGGCGATGATGTTTGCGTCGTGGAGCTCATAGATGACACGTATATTCAAAGAGGGTTCCACCATGTCTCCCTTGTCCCACGTCCCGCTGCGGTATTCGTAGTCGGTGAATCGTGATAAGTCAGCCGCAAGCACATACGTGCAATCCTCTTCATAAGTTGCAGGCAGTTTCACGGTGATGGAAGCGTTCAACTGTCCGCCTGTGACAGATTTTACATGGCTTCCCATGACATGTCCTTCCGGATAAAGCAGACTTTTATTGTTCAGGTCCACTACATTGCGGTCGACAGGTCCTTCCGTCTCGAAGTTGTACCAGCGCTGGTAGTATCCATTATAAGCAATTGCTGTTGTTCCCTGGATAGTAGGCAGGTAGATGGTTCTGTTCACCCCCCGTTTCAGGTATTTGTCGACCCTGAAGACCGACACGTTCTGAATCTGGTCGCCAGTAAATTCGTTGGTGAGCCATCCCTGGTCATTCTGCAGGAAGACGGTCCCGTCGTTTTCCCTGGCGTAATTGATAAGATAATTCTGTTTATGGATGATGTGTGGCTGTTCAATCAGGTTGGTTTCCTGAACCGCAATGAGCTTGATGAGGTTGCCGTCAGCCTCGTTCCACTGGCTTGACACCACACTGCCTTGCTTTGCGTCGGTGGACATTGCCTCATTATTGTTGTTTACGGCAATGCGTTTGATAGCCAGCTTATTGGCGCTGGTCCTCACGAACTTAAAACTTTCGGCTTCATCCGCATCGTCAGTTGCAAGAAAAGTTTTCTTTGCGCTGTCGAATTTAAGATAGAATCCGTTGTAATTTTTTATTTTGAAGCTGGTATAGCCATAACCGACAAAAGCCCAGGTCCCCTCTTTCAGATTGGGGAAAGCCTGTGTGAAACAGGTGGAATACTCGTTGTCGTCGACAACCCAGTGTTGGTTCTTGACCTCCTCTCCGTTAAGGTTGGTCACGTATAGCTGGCTCTTCTCGAACTGAATCTGATACCAATGCGGTGTGGCTTCATCGGTGGTCATCGTGCATGGATTCAACAAGTCGCCGTTACCCGTTGATTTTGTGATATTCAAGGAAACATTGTCGTTATTTATCGGCCTTCGGAAAATGACATCATTGAAATTCGAGCTATTTTCCCCTATACAATTATTATTTCCGTCCTTGATTTTCCATGTACCTCCAAGACCGGCAACCATCTCAAAAGAAGTTGCCATTGTTTCGTCAGTTGTTCCGACATACCGGTTTCCGTTGTAAGTGAGGTAAAATCCTTCCTTGTTGACCATCTTGAATTCCTGTGCATTGCCCACGAATTGCCACTGCGTCGCTTTCACGGTAGTAACATTGGACAGGAAAGCGCCGGAATCATAGCCATACTCGGCAAGATAGTTTTTTCCATTGTCGAACTGTATGTTGTACCACTCATTTTTGTTGATGTCTCCGTCTCGGTAAAGGATTTCAGGGTAGTCGTCGTGGAGTTCTCCTGTGGACGGTTCGAAACTCACGTAGTTTCGGTTATGGCAGTTATTGTTTGTCTCGATAACCGCATTGACGTTGTCATTAGAGAGAGCCAAGGATTTGCCTGTCTTATAATCGTATTCCTCCTCGCTAAGTTTAATCTCGAAGTATTTTCCCGCCCGCATGATGAGCTGGAAGGATGTGGCGTCGGCCTCGTCCTCAGTCATTATATAGTGCGTCCCGTCGAACTTCAGATAGTAGCCTTTGTCGTTCAGGAGTTTCACGTTGTCGAGTGTCTCTCCGACGAGTTGCCATCTAGTGCCGGACAATGTGTTGTCGTTCTGGCTGTAAGCTCCGTCCGCATAGTCGTCCCGCAAGGTGAGAAATTTGTTGTTCCGTTTGAATTGAATGCTGTATCGTGCACCAGCATCCTGTGCTGATGTTTTCGGGCACAGAAGGTCGGAATAGACGTTGTGTGCGTCTACTTTCTCAAATGAAACGAAATTATTGAAACTATTGTTACTGCCCCCTTTGATAGGAGAGAATAAAGCAGTTCCGCTTGGTGCTATATTACCTCCATTGTTGCCGGCGTCCGCCCTTTTAATCTCATAAATGCCGTTGTTGGCGACAATCAGCTTGAATGTCACGGTCTTCTTGTCGTTAGCTGACAAAGATTCATAGTTGTCCTCAAATCGGTAGTTAGCGTCACCGGCATTGGCATTTCTCAAATAATAGCCGTTATAGTTTTGCAATAAGAAAGCGGAATAAGGACTCGTTCCCTCTTCAGCCACGCTGACCAGCTGCCACTGCGCCCAGACCAGGTTTGGATCGTTTTTTGCGTCCGCTCCGTAAGAGTTATCATGCGTGCTGGTGAGGTAACGTCTGTCGGCCTCAGCATCCGAGTTGGCGTTAATATTCTTATATCTGATGGCATACCAGGCGTCAGCGTTATCAGCCTGGAATCCAGGAGCTGCGGCAGTGAACAATTCCACCCGTGAATTGTTGTCTGTAGCCCTGAATGCCACGATGTTTGTGTTGCTGGTCTGCCCCACTCTCATACTCAATGCCTTGATGGTGTCGTTAATGACGGGCCTAAGCCAAGTCCAGGTGTCCGTTTCGCTGGTTTTGTTCGACCAGTCATAAACGAACGTCTGCGCCTCCTCTCTTGACCTCGTCAAATGCAATGCGTTGTCATAGCCACTTCCGATTGATCCGGAGTGCTGCTTGATGTACATGCCGTTGATGTTCTTGATGATGAATCCGCTCTGGCTTCCAATAAAACACCATTGCATATCAGGTCTGAAGATAGCCGGCTCAGCCGTTGATGCCACATACCACAGATCCCTGTTGCTGGCATAATCAGTGTGAATGTAATGATTTTGTGCAGAGTGAATGAGCATCCACACCGGTGCGTCCTCGGTGGAGAAAACGGGAGTTCGGCTGCCGTTGTTAGCGGTAGCCGATAATACCGTCAAGAATAAAGCGGCAATTATCAGGATTAAGCGTCTGCTCAGATATGTAAGGATATGCATGTTCATATAATCAAGTCACATTCTATTTTTTCACAATGAAAACACGGAATCTCAGAACCCTTGAAAGCGTCTCCGACAATTTCACTTTGATGGATATGATGACGTAGTTCGTTCCGGTCGTTCCGTCGGACTTCAATTCGCCGATAATCTCACCGCTTTCGTGCATTTCGGGCGCCAGTGCGTAAATCTCACGTCCTTCCTCACCCAGCTGTATGGTGTATTCCTCGACGATGCTGGTACGGAAAATCTGAATCCATTCGGTAGTTCCAGTCTCCCGGATAAACGGCTGTATTACGAACGGTCCTCCTGCAAGGAAAGTCGTGACGAAATCGTCGGTCTCAGCCCGGCTCACGGTAGCAGGCAGTCCACCGATAGGCGGATAGAACAGGACTCTCAGGTAGTATTCGTAGCTGCCGAGGTCGACGGGGATCTTGACCCAGTCGTTACGTCGCAGCTCATTCATGTCGGTGTTGAGGATGAGGTTGTATCGCTGCTCTGTGTCAATATCCCAAGATCTTTTTGCATATACCCTGAGCGCATAGCTTTCCGTCACGTTTGCCGCCTTGTTGTCGCTCTCGTTCACGTAGATATAGTGTGAGCCGCTTGTTGCACCCTTGGCGATGACGATGGGAGAGGTGATGAGCGTGTCCTTCACCCGCTCAGTCGTAGTGGAAGCAGGCAGAGAGAACAAGATCTTCTCATTGTTGTCAAGCCTTGGCATGAGGAACACGGGCGAGTTGGATATAGGTTCGATATTGATGCTGTTGACCATCATCTCCTCCTTTGCGCTGTTGAAGAAGGTGAACTCCAGCTTGGCCATGGTTCGGATGACCTCCACAGAGAAATTCTGGTCGTCGCCTTCAGTCACGCGTATGGTCTGACCGTCAAGCCTTGAAGTCATCGGGATATTGCCTTTGTAGTTGTTGGGCCTTTGGATAGTCTTGTTGGTGAGGTCGGGCATCTGGCTGCCTTCCGTGATGCCCAGTGCCTGAAACTCACTGTCTTCTATGTTGGAAAATCCGTAGAGGCGGTAAGTGCCTGGTGTGAGCTGGAATTTCTCGCTATAGGTGTGTATCTCAGCCGGCGACACCGCTCCGCTGCTGACCAGCTTGACCACCTTTCCAGCGTTGTCGGCCACGGCAATCCAGTATTTGTGGATTAATTCCACTTCGGCATCAGGGTCCTTGGGCACACCGTCTGTCACACGTGTTGACACATTTCCGTTTGCCTTTGCCGCCACGATTGAGAGCGTCACGTCCTGAGGTGTCGGCGTGTTTTCGGAAACCTCGTCGTTGTCATTGCAAGACAGGCATATCGCGCTGATGATGCAAATCAGGATGATGTTATGTAGAAGACTTATTTTCAAGATATTATATTGCATTATGATTGATTACAAATAAATGATGCTGGTCTCGTAGTAGTTCCACTTGCGAACGAAAATCTTCAACCTCACGTACTCAGGTCCGTCCGGTTCCGGCTTTTCCTCTCCGATTTTCGAGATGTTGTCGATGGCCACTCTGTAGATGTTGTTACGCACGATGCCGTATTCCATGATTCCGGTTCCCTGCTCTGGAGAGTTGTTGCCATGGCGAAGCCACACGTAGTAGTAGCACACTCCGCCTGTGTATTCCACGATCGTGCCGAAGTCTTCAGGATGTGCAGCCATGAACGCGTTGGCAGTGGCGATGTTGTCGAAGTAAAGTGCTTCTTGCTCGTCGTCATCCCCTAAGGCCCTCACATACCTGTAGAATGTTGTGCCTTTCGTGTATGTGGTGCTTTTTGTCAGGGTGTTGGTTGAGGCTTCATAGCCGGAGTATACGGTAGCCGGCACGAAAGTGCCTTTGAGTTCCAGTCCGGTCACAAATTCTTTCTCCGAGATGTCCTTGTCCATCGTGTTTTCGTTCACATAGCCCACCACATAGTAGTTCAGTCGGTCCTTGTCGTCGTAGCTTGTTCCGTTAGTGAATGCGTTGCCCGACCCAGTGTGCACACGATCGGCGTCAGTCATATAAGTGAGTTGCATAGACTCAGCCAGTGTGGAGCTTCCGAACCAGCTGGTCAGCAGTGCCGTGTTAGTCTGGTTTGATGCGGTTTTGAGTGAGGTGGTCGGCTCAATCACATAGTTTGTAGGCACTCCAGCAGTGGTAGCAGTCTCGTCGCCAAGATAGGTGACATCACCTCCGACGGTGTTAGCCACCCGTTTGAGCAGATACGACGGTTTTGTCATTCCGTTCACGATCTTGACATGGCTGAGATAGAAATTGCTTCCGTTGGGAGTGGTCAGGTCTTCATTATAAATAGGATATTTATATTCGTTTCCGGAAATTGTGGCTCCGTCCTTGCAGAAATCGACACGTGCCGCCATCCGCTCGATGGACACATGAAGACGTACCGGGTCGAACTGGCTTCCAGTGCCGGTGATGTATTGTCCGTCGTTTTCGTTCGACATCACAAACCGGCTGTATTTGTCGAATGAGCTGTAGGGCGTCCATGTCTGTTCGGGTATGTAATCGCGCACCTGTCCTAAGAGTGCAAACTTCTTGGAGAGGTCACCTGCGTTGGCCACGACAATGAACCTGAGTTTGTCGGGACTGATGATGTCTTCCCCTTTGGCATAACGAACAGTGATGGTGAAGTCGTAGGAGACAACGTCCTTTCCGTTCACAGTCTCGTTGGCCATTGTCGCTGCAGCCACGTCGCCGCTGCTGAAATACTTGGAACCGATGATAGGCACGTTGGCTCCGTCGTTAACGTCGCTGTTGGTGATGACGAACACCGTGAAGTCGTGTAGCCTGTTCTCTTGTTCTGCCGCATATCTCCAGCCGTCGCCTTCCTCTCCGCCTGTGGGGTTGGAGCGTGTAGCCGGCGTGCTGCTCTGCCTTTCGATTTGCAGCGACACAAACAAATTGCCGACATAGTCGTCTATGTCATTCGTCCCGCCATTGTCGGTGTCACTGCATCCCGTGAATATCAAGACGCAGGCAAGAAACAGGAATATAATATGTCGGCAGTTAAGCATTCTATTTTTATAATTATTAGATTTCAGTCTGTATATCGTATTGTTAGATTTCTGTGTTTTGGAATCTCATGCTCCATGGAAGTGAATGGATGGAAAGGCTGGCCTCCCTCCATTTTCCGCCCACGAGAATGAAATGCAGGTTGTAGTCGTAAGCTCGGTCGAGGAATCCCTGATAGGTGTATACCACTTTTTCGAAGGCTCCACGTCCTTGTGCCAGGATTTCCGGCAGGTTGATGGTTGCCACGTTTTCTCCGTCCTCACGTCGTGTGATGTAGAGCATGGCAGGCTTGATGGTGCTGCTACCAGAACGCATCATCAGGCGGTTGAAGTCGATGTCGGCATGTGCTGTCTCTTCTACGTTTTCAGCACCTTCCGGCCGTGTGTCGCTGCCCTCGCCCGTGTCACCGTTATAATAGGTGTTCCATCGTGCGAATGGCGTGTAAGTGATGTCGGGCTGTCCCTCCGTCTCGACGGAGTTGTCCCAGAGAATCCGTCCGTTGCGGTCTTCTATCCTGATGTCGAAATCTTCGATGTCGCAGTTCGACGGATCGTCGCTTTGGTAAATGGAGAGGTGCAGGCGTTTTGTGTCGCGCACAAGGCTGACCACACACTCCGTCATGGTGTATTCCTTCACGGTCACAGTCTCTGCAAGCACTTGCTCGTCGGTTGCTCGTGTGGCCGGATTTTTCGTGTATTGTGCTGAGCGGAGCGTTCCGTGCCACAGCGTGTCGAGCTGCTGGCTGATGTCAGCTGCCGGCTTTCCGGAAGACTTGTCAGTCAGCGTGACCATGAGGTTATTCATGGGGCTGGACTCTCCGTCTCTGATATATCTTATGCCACCCAGCTGGCTGATATCCTTGTAAGGGCGCTGGTTGGCCAGTGCCAGCAGGCGATATTCCCCTGGCTGCAGTCCTTCCACCCTCATTCGGTATCCCTCTTGTTTCAGGGGTTGTGAACCAGCGGTGTTGTCCTCTGTTTGTGTACGCACAAGATTTCCTGCCTCGTCATACACATAGAGCGTGACGCTGCCCACATGGTCTGGGAACATGTCGGCCTGCTCTATGTTGTAGTCGTAAACAAAACGTATGCTCAGCCCCTGCGGACAGTCTTCCAGGCTGTCGGACATCAAGGAGCAAGATACGAGTCCTATTGAAACAATCCCTATAAGGGCTATATGGCGTAAAAACTGCATTGAGTCTGAATTATTATAATGTAAAAGTTGTGATCGAGTAAGTAAAGGATGGCACCGGGCGGACGTACTCACGCCCGATGCCATGATTGTTTTATCGAAAGATTAGAGAATTACACGCTGCGTGCGTACAGCCCAAGGAAGAATATGGATCTTCACGCTGATGTATTTCTCGAGCTCATCGTCAGGAGTTCCGTCCGGAATGCGTGGCACAGGGTCACCGATTTCACGTACTCCGTCAACCTTGATGTCATACCAGTTGTTACGCAGCACTCCATAGCGTCCGAGGAAGTTCTGCTCCTGCTCAGCAACCGTGTAGCCGGTTGAAGTACCTGCGTTGTTCCACTTCTGGTAAACATACTCAACGCTGTTGATGTCATGTATGTTGGCAAACCAAGGAGTCTCGCAACCGGTTTCACCCTCAGCAGTGGTGGTACCGCCCGCACCGAAGTGCTTGATGCGTACGTCGTAGTAAGAAAGACCACCCTTGTAGTACTTGATTGTAACTGCGTTGTTGAGTTCCTGAACGTTCAATGCAGCAGCCAATGTAGGAGTGAAAGTCAATCCAGCTGCAGGTGCAATGCTTGCGATGGTGGCAACACCAGTTGTTTCGTCCTGAGCCATCTTGAACACGATGTTGTCCTTCTTAGTCGGGTTAGCCTCACCTTCTTCACCGGTGATGAAATCCTGAACCTCCTGGTTGTTAGCCAAGTAAACATCGAGGAAATAATCCTTGATAGTCTGTGCGTTGCCAGTGTAGCCGTCGTCCTTTGAAAGCTGGAGGATATTGCTTCTTCCATAGTTGTCGATGATGTAGAAGTCGTTACCATCATTGAATTTCAGGGAGATACCTACATAAGTAGTGTTCTGGAACGACTGGTGAGCCACGTCCAAGGTGTTTTCTGTGGTGTAGGCGTTCTGACCGCTTGTGAAAGTGTAGTTGCCGGCAGCAATACCTGGATTGTCGAAAATCGTAGAGAAGTCAGCGATGTCGGTGTCATAGTTAGGGTCTACGCCCCAGTAAGTACGAACAGCCTCAGCATGCTCTGCATCGTTGGCGAGAGTTGCACCACTGGCGAAACGCTTGATGGTAGCAGCCAGAGGAGTTCCCTCCGCATAACCTGTGGTCTGTCCTGCATAGAGAGCGAGCCAACGTTTTTCGAACTGCTTCGTGTTGTAGAACGTCTTGTTGGTGTTTCCGAGCTGCCAAGCGAAGTCAGAGAAAGTGACATCGTTGTGTCCCTGCAGAGCAGTCTGGTCAGTAGTGACCGTAACCTTCACAGCAACGCGCTCCACGTCGATATGTCCAGCAGGATTGTCCTCAGCCTGTGTAGCCGTAGGATAGATCTTTGTCATGTCGAGCGTTGCGAGAGTGTAAGGAGTTCCCTGCTCAGGAGTAGAACCCACGAGACCACCAATCTTCGTTGTGAGAGCCGCGTTGGTCATCATGAAGAGTCTTCCTCTTCCATTGTTGATTACGCTTGCAGGCAATGTGTATTTAGAGAAGTCTCCAAAAGTGGTGGCTGTGGAGATGGCCTGGTTGCCCTCTGTCGTAGTGAATGTGAATGTGGATGGATCGCTTGCATTGTAGCCGGAGATCACTCCGTTAGGGTTGAGAATCACGTAGGCATAGAGTTTGTCCTGTGTGATGTACTGACCGTCGATCTTGGTTGTCACCTGAGATTCGGTCGTAATCTGGTCAGAAGCGTGCTTGCTGAACGGATTGGTCTGGAGCGGATATATTCCGCAGAAAGTAGCACTTGCCTCGGCTGCATTTTCAGCGCCGTTGAAGAGAAGAAGATAAGCATCTCCGACAGCATATTCGTCTTCGGTGCCATCATCGAAAGTGTCGTTCGCACGGGTTCCCGGGGTAGTAGTTGTTGGCAAGGTGATTCCAACGGAAATATAACCGTTGCCCTCAGCGTCGAAGGATTTAGGCTGAACCTCCACAACGCTGTTGCTACTGTCCGAGCATGCAGCCAGTGTTACCAGAGAGGCTGCTAAGAAAGAATACTTAAACAGTTTCATCATAAGAGAGTAATTTAAAAGATTAATATTAGTTGAATTTAGTTATCGCCTATATATATAATATGTATTATGTCTTCATCTTCACTCGCTGACAAATTCCTGGAGTTCCTCCACCTGATAGACAGCCTGCGGGATGTCCCCCTCCTTGGCAATCTTCATCAGCTTGATGGACTCGGAATATTTACCCTGCATCTTCTTTGCCGCTCCTAACAGGTATGCCTCCTGAGGAGATGTGGGCTGGGCAGGAAGGATTTTCTCGGCACGCGGGAAGTCCTTGTTTCTGATGGCCGCCTGTGCCGCCATCAGTCTTGCTCGCTCGTTGTCGGGGTTGAGTTCGTATGCCTTATAGAGAATCTCACGTCCCTTGTCGGTGTCAATGCCGTAGTGGGTGGCGAGGGTGGCAAACTCAGCCACGCTTAAGTCCTGGGGGCTGTTTTCGTAAATGGTCATACTCTGCTCCAGGCTGTACGGCTTGATGGAGTATACGATGACGTAGTCGGAGTGTCGCAGATAAGGATACACCTCCTGGTGCAGTTGCTTATATCGCTCAGGATATTGCTTCATGATGGCGTCGTTCTTCTTGTCCGGCTCCATCGGTGAGTCGATAAGTGCGAGGATGCCGTCTCTCTCCGGCATGTCTGTGGTCTTTTCCACGTAAGCACGCAGGCCGGCCCAGTCCTCAGGTGTGGAGGTGGAACCGATGACGCCGGGCTGGAAGTGGTAAAGGCTCTGGATATGGTTGCGCAATGTTGCCGCACGGTTTTCCGCCAGCCATGCATTGTGGCTGTAAGTACCTTCAGGAGAAGCATATCCGTGGATGGTGACGGTGTCGATATTCACGTCCTGCTTTCCCTTGACCTCGTCAATCGTGGCCAGTATTTTCTTAAGTTCCTCCGGGTTGTTATGATAGTCGGGCCTCAGTCGGATGCTGTCGAGCTCAAAGTCGATAAACGCACGTCCCTCAATCCTGCGGATTTTGCTGTAGTCGTCAGTGAGGAGCGGAATTTCAATCCTTGACGGCATGGTCGGCACAGGCTCATGGGTGAGAATAGGAGTCTCAGCCAGGTTGGACAGGTCTCCACACCCACACAGGTCTTCCTCAATCACTAATTTGTATCTGTTCATCCACGGCTCCCGCTTGACGCTTGACGTGTATGGCTCGGTCTGAGGCTTTTTGTTATGCCGTTTCACATGACGTGCGCCAGCATACTCCTTGGTTGCCAGTCCTCTCTGATAGAGCACATATTGTGCGTGGCTGTCGATGACGATAGGTTCGAAAGCAGCTTTCCGCTCTCCGGAAACGTCGGTGAGTACAGGAAGTAGCACGACGGACTTGTCCGATCCGAGTTTGAGGTCGTCCAGTTTGACATCCATGCTGAGCAGCATCTGATCGCCCTGCCTTGTCACCGTCGCGTTTGCCACGCGGGTCTTTTGGTCGCTCATCACCTGCGCCACGGATTGCAGCGTAGAAAGCATCAGCAGACATACTGTAATATATATGGTCTTAGTCTTCATCATTTCTTATATTATAATAATGAATAGGTGTATGAATTCTACAAATTGTAAATAAGGTTGATTGCCACTTTCGTGGGGCCAACATAGTGATAGTCGCCATTGTCGATTTCGGTGCCGCACTTCTCGCAAGGGAACTTCTTATACTTAAGATAGTCGTACCCCACTCCGATGACGGCTTCCATACTGAAATGTTTGCTCACCGGCCACTGGTAGCCATAGACAAATCCGCCTCCCACATACCATCCTTCATAACGGTTGTTGTGCAGACAGGGAGCGATGCCGAACGGGAACTTCACGTTACCCGCGTTAAACTCACCTCCCATAAGATGTCCTCCGATGAAATGTCCGTTGAACGGCTGGCAGAACCAGTATCGCATCTCAGGCTGAACTAACCAGTGACGCCACTTTTTGTTGTCCTCAAACTGCCAGGGATTCAGTCCGAAGGTAGCGTCAAAGGTCCATTTTCGGGCCACCTTCGTCTCAAACCCTATGTTGGGGGTGAGACTTGCATCGTAGAGCAAGTTGTTTTTCAGAGAAATCTGTGCATGCGAGGTGACAACCCCACAAAGCAGAAATCCTATGGATAGAAATATCCTGCCGATGTCACGTTTGATTTGCATTATGAATGTATGTTATAGTTTTTTTTAGTTAATAAATCTTTTGCGTCATCATTCTCCTAATTGGCATAAAGTCAAAAGTTTGTCTTCAAATTCATTCCCTTGGTCGTCATTTATTGTTTCATAAAAATATGCTTAGGTCTTCCCCATAATTGTTTAGCGATATATTTGGGACGTTTATCCGATACCGTTTCTATGAAAGAATCTTCGCGTTCCTATCCCTTGTATCAATATAAAATTGACCTGATGACTTAAATTATGCAAAAATACATATTTTTGATATATTACAAAAAAAAATCAAACCTTTCTTTGTGTCAATTAACAAAACTTAACACTTCGACAAAAAAAAGAAAAAAATTGCACAATCTGTCTGCCATTTTGTTGAAAAAAGTATTCATTTAGTAAATATTAAGTGAAAAGTGAAAAGTGAAAAGTAAAAAGTGAAAAGTAAAAAGTGAAAAGTAAAAAGTGAAAAGTGAAAAATGAAAAGTGAAAAGTTTAGTTACTCTGGTGATGGAAATTCGGTGATGAGGGGGAAATAGGCTGGCTCGGTTTTATAAAGACGAGAAGACGAGAACACGGGAAGACGGGAAGATGGGAAGACGGGACGGCAAGCAAGCTTTTTACCTCACTTAGAGAAAAAACATTTGAAACAGTTCGATTTCCTGGAACAGAATCGTAACAAGATTTTCAAAAAAAATGAAGCGATGGTTGCATGATTCCAACAAAATGATTATATTTGCAAGACGAATTAACCAATCAGTAAAAAAACTATGATGAAACGAACGATCATGGGCATGATGCTCGCCGCCATGGTGCTATCGGCATCCGGCCAGAACCAGGCAAATCACAAAGACAACGCAGACGGCATCACTGCCACCATTAACGAACAGACAAAAGTAGCCAACATGGAAGAAGTGCAGGCTTACCTGAAAGAATGCGGCACGTTCTACATCGCCACCAATGAAGGCGACCAGCCGCGCGTCAGGCCATTCGGCGTGTCGGAGATCATCAACGACCGGCTCTATATCATGACTGGCAAGGTGAAGGACGTATTCAAGCAGATGGCCGCCAACGGCAAGTTCGAAATCTGCGCGCTCAAACCTTCGGGAAGCGAATGGATGCGACTGAGCGGTACGCTCGTTAACGACGAGACACTCGCAGTCAAGGAGGAATTCCTCAACCGCAACCCGGGACTCAAATCCATGTACAAGGCAGACGACGGGAACATGGCTGTGCTCTACATCACCAACGCCACCGCACGCTTCTGCTCTTTCTCCGCGGCAGAACGGACCGTCAACTTCTAAGTTTGAAATTTGAGGTTTGAGATTTGAAATTTAGCCATCCGGACAGAGAGTTTGAAATTTGAGGTTTGAGATTTGAGGTTTGAAATTTAGCCATCCGGACAGAAAAAAAAGACAAGACGATAGTATGTCAAGGATGGCATTCAAGTGGAACAGAAGGTGAGACAAGTTATTTTTCATTCTAACAAAACCAATTTCTTCGCAAAAACATAGAACCATAAAACCTATACACAATGAAACGGTTTTTTCTCAGCCTCATGCTGGCGGCCTCGTCGGCATGTTGTTTGTATGCACAGGAGTCTGACATGGACACATTCCGCACATGGGCCAAGACACCACCGATGGGCTGGAACTCATGGGACTGCTATTACTCCTCCGTTACGGAGAAGGAAGTGATGCAAAACGCACACTACATCGTGGACCACGACCTGCTGCGCCACGGGTGGGAATACGTGGTGATTGACATCAGATGGTACTGCAACCACCCATCGCTTGGAGGCGGATGGTACAACCAGCGGGGCGACCAGGACTATGTGCTCGACGAGTACGGCAGATACCTGCCCTCGCCCACCCGATTCCCGTCATGCATGGTGGACGGAAAGAACCAGGGGTTCAAGGCCATCGCAGACAGCCTGCACAACATGGGGCTGAAATTCGGCATCCACCTCATGAGAGGACTGCCCAAGGCGGTCGTCGGCTCCAACTGCAAGCTGAAAGGAAGCGAGGAAACACCATGGTCGAGCGTTTACGCCAGCACAACGCCGGCTTGCACCTGGCTTCAGGACAACCTCACCGTCCGCAACAACCAGTACGGCCAGCTATACTATAACAGCATCATGGACCTCTACGCGCAGTGGGGAGTGGACTTCCTGAAAATCGACGATCTCTCACGGCCTTTCTACACCGACGAGATCCACATGATCCGAAAGGCCATCGACCAGACAGGAAGACCCATCGTTCTCTCCCTCAGTCCAGGAAAGACACACTACCAATACACGGAGGAATGCCTGCAGAACGCCAACATGTGGAGGATGATGGACGACCTCTGGGACCGTTGGAACGACGTGAACGCGGTGTTCAACGAGGCGGCCTACTGGAGCCAGCACTCCCGTCCCGGCAACTTTGCCGACTGCGACATGCTGCCGCTCGGGCAGATATCCATGACCGTGGCCGACAACGGATTCGCGCAGCGCGACAACGGGCACTGGACCAACCTCACACACGACGAGCAATACACCATGATGACGCTGTGGGGTATCTGCCACTCGCCACTCTTCTTCGGTGGAGAAATGACCAAGAACGACGAGTTCACCAACTCACTCCTGACCAACGAGGAATACCACCGCATGCACAAGCTGGGAGTGAACGCAAGGGAGGTGGAGCGCGACGACGACGGATACATCGTATGGAGCTCCGACGACCCAGAGACGGGAAACAAATACCTCGCCATCTTCAACAACGGCAACTCCAGGTGGGTGGTAGGCAGCAAGGCGCTCTTCCAGTCGGAGGTGGTGGCTTACACCACCGACGGACATGCCGTCAACGTGGACATCGAATGGCCCCAGGGAAGCAAGCAGCTCGTGCTCGTCACGGACGACGCGGGCGACAACTTCAACTACGACCACGCCGACTGGATCAACCCCACCCTCGTGCTGCGAGACGGGACGGAAGTGCCGCTGACCGGAACATACAAGACTCGGGACTACACCGCCTCCTATTTCAACCGCGTGTACGAGAACAAGAACGTGGAGCACGGAGGACAAATGAAGGTGATGGGAACTGCCTACTCCCGCGGATTCTCCATGGACGCCAACGCCGCCCTGTTCTTCACCATACCTGAGGAGATGGACGTGGTCAGATTCAAGGCCATGGCTGCGGCAGACGACTCCGGCATCGGACAGCCTAACTCCACGACCACCCTGCGGTTCATGGTATTCGACCAAAACCCGCTCACGGCAGAGCAGGAGGACTATGCGGCACGCTCCGGACTCATCTCCCGTACCGGAAACCGGTCGGCTTCCATGGAAGCGGACATCACAGACGCAGAGCAACTGACCATCGTCGTGAGCAACTATGACGACGGATTCGCATACGACCGGGCCGACCTCATCAATCCCGTCCTCATCGACGAGGAGGGCAACGAGACATCCCTGACCTCTCTCTCACCGGCATCGTACACCAGCGAATGGGGCACGCTGCACGTGAACCGAAACGTGGAAAACGGAACGCTGAGAGTGGACGGAAAGACCTACACCACTGGGCTGGGACTGAACGCCGAATGCAAGCTCATCTATGACCTGCCGAAAGACCACCACTTCAAGACATTCCGCACACTCTGCGGCTATGACTCCAGCTGCGACACGGACAACAAGTCCAGCAGCGGAACGACCATGGAGTTCCTCGTCTACGTCACACGGAGCAACAGCTTCAGCTTCGACCTCACAAAACTGGGATACGACGCCGAAGAAGAAGTCCCCGTCTACGACATCTGGGCACAGGAAGACCTGGGCAACGCCACGGGCAGCGTGACCGCTGAGATTCCGACCCACGGCGTCAAGCTCTACCGACTGGGGGACAAGGAGCCGGTCGGCATCAACCAAGTGAGAACCACACCCGCCTCGCAGGCCATTACCCCCAAAAGCAAAGACAAGAGCATCTACGACCTTCAGGGACGACGGATAAAGAAACCAGGCAAAGGATTCTTCATCCAGGGGGGTGTCACTTTCCTCAGCAGGTGACACGCCACACCCAGCCACATTAACATCTTAACAGCAAAAACATGAGACAACCCATCATCATCCTGCTTGCCCTGCTCACAGTCATGCCCGCCTCCGCCAAGACCGGGCGCCAGCTCATCGAGGAGAACGGACTCAAATCATCGGTAGGGCCACTGCTGGAAACAGAATGGTCGCAGAGAAGAGGCGAGAACTGCCTGCTGCCCATGCTGACCAACACAAAGCAGGCTGTCACCGGATGCGGCGCAACCGCCATGGCGCAGCTCATCAAATTCTGGGGAGCTCCCAAGCATACCTCCGGAAAAAATTTCTACCACTGGAGCTACGGAGGAAAGTCAGACGTGTTTTTTGCAGACTTCGAGAACACGTCCTACGACTGGGAAAACATGATTGACAAATATTGCGGCAACTCCGCTGCGACGGAAACCCAGAAGAAAGCGGTAGGAAAGTTGATGGCAGACATCGGCATCGCGCTTGAGATGAAATACCAGCTGAATGAGAAGGGCAATCCCAGCACAGCCACGAACATCGAATATATACACACTGCGCTGAAAAAATATTTCGGCTACAACCCCAACTCGCGAATCTTGAGATTCATCAACGGCGCATATACGATGGACGAGTGGCGGACGATGATTTACAAGGAGCTGTCGGAGGGAAGACCCATACTGATGGGAGGGCGATACGACGATGCAAACCACATCTTCGTAGCAGACGGCTATGACGAGGAAGGACGCGTCCATCTCAACCTGGGCAAACCAGAGAGCGACTCAATCTACAACCAAAGCGCCTACTACGACCTGACAAAGACAAGCGCCACATACATCGAAGACATGCGTATGCTCTTGGAGGTTTGCCCCGACACGATCGAGACGGAACTGACCGAGGCGCACGTTGGCAAGGCCGGAACGCTCAAGGAAGTGCTGGGCGGCGAAACGGCAAGCCGGCGGATATGCAGGCTGAGACTCTCCGGAAACATCAACGTGGAGGACATCTGCTGGCTTCGCGAGCTGAGCAAAGTGACAAAAGGACAGCTGTCGTACATCGACCTCTCAGAATGCAACATTGAAAACCACGAGATCCCCGACAGCGCATTCAAAGACTGCTATGCACTGCAGGAAATCATCCTGCCCGACAACATCGACAGAATCAGGTCTAAAGCCTTTTACCACTGCCTGGGACTCTACGCCATCCACCTGCCCAAGAAACTGCAGACGCTGAAGAACTACGTCTTTACCCGATGCCGGTATCTCACATCGCTGGATTTTCCTGCTACATTGACGTCAATCGCGTCCGGTCCCTTTGCCTACGTAAAACTAAGCCATCTCAGCGTGGACGAAGGCAATAGGAACTTCATGGTGGAAAACAACGCGCTACTCACCAAGGACAGAAAGACGCTGCTGGCCATGCCCATGTGTCTGTTTGGAGACTACGAGGTCGCTGACGGCATCACAAAAATCAACGTCCACGCATTCAACTGCTGCGACGGACTGCGCGACATCGTCCTGCCCGTCTCGGTCAGAGAGATCGGTCAGGAGGCCTTCAAGTCGTGCAACCGGCTTTCCGACTTCTACTGCTACGGCTCAACGGCCCCCAGCCTGGCATCCAACGTGTTCCTGTCGTCTCCCAACCTCAACATCCTGCACGTGCCGGAAGGATGCCGTCAGGAATATCAGGACAAAGGCTGGACGATGTTCAAGGAAATCGTGGAGGACCTGCCGCTGCCTATGGAGGGAGACGTCAACCGCGACGGAGCAGTCGACATCTCCGACATCGTGGCGGTGATCAACACGATTGCTGGAGACAGCACAAACCTCCCACGCACCGACGTGAACCAGGACGGGAAAACCGACATCTCCGATATCGTCAGCATCATCAATCTCATTGCAGGCGAGTAAATTATCCAATTTTCCGCAAAAGACTTGGCACATGGGGCTGCAAAGAGTGGTTACAGCTTTAAAATCGGAAAGTTGTGCAGATTTCTCAAAAAAAATATGTATCTTTGCAAAATTGAAACGTAATAATCAACACAATGGATTCCACGGAAATAAACAAAATCAGTTTCGTTACGTTAGCCATAGGAGCTACAGCAAAACGTATGGGAATCTCAGCTACAGAACTATACAATAGGTTAAAGCGCCAAAACTTAGTTCGTAATTTATTATTCGACTGCTATGACACCCTGCATGCCGAAAGCATAGCCGGAGTTGCTTGGAACGTAGAGGAAGCACTGAAAAACTGGGAAGCAAAGGAAGGAGGTACGCAATGAGATTATATCACGGCTCTTATATTAGTGTGCCACACCCACTACATTGACCGATGCCTACATTACATTGGTTCCGAACAAGTATAAAAGAAATAATAAAGTCATGAGAGATCAAGTATTCTGGCGTAAAGTCGCACGCATAGCTGCATTGCTCTCCGACCGGCTTGAAATAGACGCAGAGGAGGCACTCGACATTCTATATAATTCCCACACCTATGAACTGTTGGCCAATCCTGACAGCGGACTGCAATTACAAAGCGACAACTATATACTGACAGACTTAATCCGCGAATTAAGCGATATGTAGAAACATACTGAGCGACGAGTCACGGATACAAGCCGACATCTTCCATTTTCTCTGTACCGCCAACATAGTGAACGCTAAACCATCGCAACCGCCCTCTATCAGTATTCCTACCTCCTCAGATGGAAAGGAATCAACAACTGAGAACCGAAAACCATAGGCGTGCTGAGCCTACCAACCGCAATGAGGGTGTGTCAAAATGATTAGGAGTGCGCTTCGCGCAGAAATCCGCGATTAAGCCAAATGAGCAAAAGGGAGCTTGCTCACATTTTGCCATGGCGGAGCGGATTGTCGAAGAAAATCTAACAAATCTTTTCAAATCTGGCAAAAAAGTCGAGATTGCACCAACTTATAAAGCGCAGAAAGGAATAAGTGGCCATTTTCACAGTATAAAAAAACGGAATAAGTAGGAATATATATGGTAAAAAAAACGAATAAGTAGGCAAAATTGTTGTTAAAAATATGGAATAAGTGGATTTTTCCTTTGCTGAATGAAGATTTTATTGTAATTTTGCAGCGAAAATTTAATGAAATTGTTATGCTTGAACGTAAATTCACTTCATTCTTGGAAAGATTCCTTTTGGAAGAGCCAAATAAGATTCTGCTCGTTAACGGTGCACGGCAGATAGGTAAGTCTTTCCTTATCCGTTATGTTGGGCAGAAGTTGTTTCGACATTTTGTTGAAATCAACCTCAAAGAAGACATCGAAGGTGATAAGGTTTTCGCTGATGTTCATACAACCAACGACCTCTATATGCGGTTGAGCAACTTCTATTCCTC
>JAFUVE010000036.1 GCA_017483765.1 Bacteroidaceae bacterium
ATTTTAATTATATCAGTGCTTTTTCTTAAGATTTTTCTCACATTCTCCAAGATTGGAATATTTAATTTTGGCGGAGGTTATGCCATGATTTCGCTGCTTCAGAACGAGATCGTGAAGAAGAACCACTGGCTGACGAACGCCGAGTTTACGGACATCGTGGCCATCAGCCAGTCGACGCCCGGGCCAATCGGGATCAACAGCGCCACTTACACGGGCTACACTGTGGCTATCAACGAAGGGTATCCGGAGTGGGCTGCCATCCTGAGTGCCGTCCTGGCCTCGCTGTCGGTGCTGTGGCTTCCGTTTCTCGTGATGCTCTATATCAGCCGTTTTCTCATCAAGCACAGCGACTCGAAGAACGTGCATAACGTGTTTGCCGGCATCCGCCCCGTCATCGTGGGTCTTATAGCCGCTGCTGCCATCCAGCTGATGACAGCGGAGAACTTCAACTCTCCCGGCGAAAGCTGGTTCGCGTTCCTCACGAGCATCATCATCTTCTGCTTTGCGTTCGTGGGGGTAAGGCTGTATAAGGTGAACCCCATCCTGCTACTGGTTATTTGCGGGCTGGCAGGGCTGGCCATTTATTAGTTTGAGGTTTGAAGTTTATTGACATGATTTTCGGCTGCGCTCAACATAGCTCAAGCAAGCTTGGCTCTGTGTTCGCTTGCACGAAAATTATTGACATGATTCTCGGCTGCGCTCAACATAGCTCAAGCAAGCTTGGCTCTGTGTTCGCTTGCACGAAAATTGAGATTTGAAGTTTCGCTTCGCAGGATTCTGTCACGACTCAACAGTGCTCAAGCGAGCGTGGCACTGTATTCGCTGCTCCAGAATCTTCGCCATCCGGATGGGTATTAAATGAAGAATGAAGAATGAAGAAAGAAGAATTGGCCATGCGGACGGGGGGTAGATGTTCTAGACTTACTAGATTTACTAGATATTCTAGACTTTCTAGAATTTTTTTCTGAGCGTTGAGTGGGAGAATTAGATGTTTTTTTAGACAGCAATCAACTCTCTGCCTATCTGATGAAAGGTTTCCTTTACTATTTGAAGCCGTTCATCACTGATCTTTTTTATTCCGCTGACGTATTGCGCCATCAAACTTTGGGATATTCCCATTCTCCTGGCAATTGATGACACATTCAATTCCGGGTGTTCCATGAACAACCGATATAATTCTGTGGTTTGAGGCTTTTCAAGAAACCCCTCAAAGCTGAGGTCTTCGTCCAGCTCAGGCCAGTGAATCCCGAATTCGTCCGTTTTGAAGTTCTCCAGTTGTGCCTTGTCTGCATATTTCAGACGAGGATAGTCGGCGAATTTCTCGCAGTATTCCTGCCCTTCTTTTGTGCGAATCCAAATAGCTTTCTCTGTAGTCCAAACTCGTTCTATGTTTATCATATGTCTTATCCTCCTTTATTTTTTATTATTGTTGAAAAACGTATTCCAATGATTGCTTATGTTCTCTTCGTTTTCTTCTATAATTGATTCAATCATTTTCAGTTCTGATGACTTGAATCCATGATTGTAAACCAATGATACGGGAAAGAGATTGAATTTTGCCGCAGCACCACCCCTTGTTACGTGAATGTGAATGGGCATATGGTCGTTTGCATAGAAAAAGAAACGATATCCAAATAGTGTAAAAATAGTTGGCATATTAGGTTTTTCTGCAAATATAGGTAATAAATTTATTACATGCAAATTTTTTTTGAAAATTATTTTTTTTATTTTTAATATCGCTAAAAAAAGCCCGGCTGTTGGCCGGGCTTCTTTATGATAGAATCAAAAGATTCGTGATCGTTACTTGCGGATGATGAGCTTCTTTCCGTCTACGATGTAGATTCCACCGTTGACAACAGTGCTAACCTTGCGTCCGGAGATATCGAATACCTTACCGTTGCGCAGAGCCTCGTCGAGGTTGGTAGCGAAGCTGTTTGCATCCGTGTTGATGCGGTTGATACCTACAGGCACATCCTCGATGGTCACCTTGAAGTTCTTCAGGTGAGCGTTCTCAACCGTGTAGAAGAACTCGAATCCGTCCTCATCTACTGGCTTAGAAGTGTAAGAGTAGTTGTATGTCTTACCTTCAGTAGTAGTGATAACAGAGTTCATGACGATCTTGCCCTCCTCGTCCATGCCGAGCGTAGCCTCGACGTGAGAGTTGTTCATGTCGGTCATGAATGTGCTCCAATCGTAGTCGTTCTGGAGAGTAGTAGCATCGTAAGAAGAGCCCCATCCGTAGTTGTCGCAACGGATAGCTCCGAACTCGTCATCACCAGCACCGTATTTACCAATGTTCGGCTTCTGAGTGACGTAGAGCCAGTTGTGCCAGTTTTCTCCACCGTCGTTGTAGTTGTCGAAGGAGATGAATGCGGTCTGTCCCTTAGTCAGGTTGTAGAAGTCAGAGAAGTCCTGCCACCAGCCTGTGCTGTTGTCTTCAGCACCGATAGAAGTAGGATCGTCGAATACAGCCTCCACCTTGACGTCAGCAGCCGGCATGGTGAATGAGTAAGTTCCGTCTTCATTCTGAGTGAGCTCGAGGTCAATGTCTGTAGCAGCAGCCATAGCCATTCCACTGAGCTTGACGCCTGCGCCAGTATCCTCAGTTCCGTCTTCCTGCGTGTAGAACGCACGGATGCTCTTGAGGTTGTAGCCTTCATCCGGAGTAACGGTGAGCGTCACGGTCTTGCCTTCAGCAACTCTTGTGTAGTCAGCCTCAACAGTACCGTTTGCAGTCTCAGCGATGTCAACGTTGTATCCCTGCGGGAAGTTCACGTCGATCTCCACGAGCACAGCGTCAGTCTCGTTAGCGTATGCCCAGTAAGTCTTCACTACGTCGACACCACCGTTGATGTTGTAAGTGAAGTACTTTCCGTCGGCAGTAGTGAGGTCAGTGCCTTCCTGGATCTTCACACTTACCGGTGATTTCGGGTTTCCGGTCCAGTTAGCGTGGTCACCTTCAGCATTACGCCATCCGTCGAATGGAGCCCAGTTAGCCACGAAGCTTCCGTCAGATGGATTGTATCCGTAGATTTCCATAGCCTCGTCGCCGAGAGTCTTGAATCCGAGTGTGCTGACAATCTGTGTGATTTCGTCCTCGGTGAGCTCAACAGTCTTCTTGGTGTAGTCACCTTCCTCAGCCGTGTACTCAACATCCTTGACGATGGTAGCCACGATGTTGCGCTCAATTGGAGGAACAGGCACATACTTGAGTGTGAATGTCACCTTCTGCTCAGCGTTAGTAGTCGTGTTGATGAATACGAGCGTTCCAGTGTACTCAGCCGGCTCTTCGGTATTGCCAGGATATCCGCCCATGTAGAAGATGTTGGCATTTTCGGCATCGTCCTGGAGGTAGAAGTAAGCGTCGGTACTCCATCCCATAGCATTGCCTTCAGCGTCGCGCCATCCGTCGGTATCACCACGTACGTTGTCGGCACGCGTTCCGTCAGGATATTCAGCCACGACCTTGATACCCGGAGGCACAGCGCCAATAAGCTGGTAGATAGCATCGATGTCCACCTCAACCGGTATTCCTTCGTAGTAAGATCCGCAGAAGCTCTCCACAGTGTAAGCTGTCGGGTCGAACGGATTGAGGATGATGCTCTCGATAGTACCTTCAGATGAACCCCATCCAGTCTTGATGGCGTTCAAGTGAACATATTCGTACTCAGAGAGGTCAACGTCAACATATCCTTCCTCTCCAATCGTTGGCTGGAGTTCAGTCCAGATAGTAGTGTCTTCCTGACGGTTGAACATCACTCTGAACTGCATACCCGGCGTACCGGTGATACGCATAGTCTGAGCGCCAGTGATGTCAGCATAGTCCGTGTTGGTCACGTTTCCGCTTCCGTATACGGTCTTTCCAGCACCAAAGTTACCAGGTATAGGATCAGCATCCCAGTAAGGATTCTCGTTGTTGACCTTTGCATAGTCGTCGAATCCGTTCCATCCCTTGAACATATCCTGAGTGAGAGGCGTGTTCTTGTACTCGCCCGGCTCGTTCTTGGTCGGTTTCTCCTTGAAGATAGCGATAACAGTCACGTTTCCAGCCGGCATAACGAATGAGTATCCGGTCTCAGTCTCCGTGGTAGCGATATCCTCTTCGCCGAGATCCATAACCTTCTCGCCAGTCTCCTCATCAGTAGACCATGTGAAGGTGTTGACAGTGATTTCGTCGAACTCGAATCCTTCGTCCGGAGTGAGTGTGATGTTCACTGTGGTGCCTTCTACAGCCGTAGTGACGTCAGTTGTAGCTGTACCGTTCTCAGCCTGTGCCACGATTTCATATTCCTCAGGCACAGCCTCGACCATCATGTCCTTGAACGAGAACCAGCTTACGTTGCTTCCGTTTCCTACGTTGAATGTGATCTTGAGGTTACCCTCATCGTCCGCATTACCGGTAGCAGTGAATGTTCCGATGTGGAATGTGTAGTTGTTTGCAGCATTTCCAACGACTGTGGTCTCTCCGTTCGTCACGTCAATTCCGTCGCCGTCGCCTACAGTGAGTGTGATACCCTCCTCAGCCGGAGTGGTTCCAGTGTCGTAAACACGAGCGAGAACAGTAGCAGTGTAAGCCTTACCAGCCTCGAGACCCGTCATAGTAGCTTGGATGTTTGTTGCTCCAAGAGAGTTGCCGTCGCCAGTCCAGTACTCGAAGAACGGGTTCGGGAATGAGCCGTCGTTTCCTTCAGTACTCCACGTGTTGATGTAGAGGCTCTTGGTGTAGTCAGCAGCCTGCTCGCCACCGATAGTCCATGCAGAGAGGAGTACGTCGTCGATGTTGTTAGCAGAATGCCATCCTGTGCTGTACGCCAGGTCGGAAGTAAGCGTAGACATGATGGCCTCGTCGAGTGTGCCCTCGTCGTAAGCCTGTTTCCACGTGCCATAAACGGCGTCGTAAGCCTCCTGGGTGTAGACGTTGGTCTTGTCGAGAACGGCAGCCATCTTGTTGAAGTACTCGCTTGCAGCGGCATACTTGTTGGCCTTGACTGCAGCAGCGTTGATTGCGTCGATAGCAGCCTGATACTCTTCAGCCGTGTCGTAGAGCTTGTTGTTGTCTGCAACAGTCTGAGCCACCTCGTCCTTAACGGCCTGAGGAATGTCCTGCTCAGCAGCCTGCTCAGCAGCAGCCACGGCAGCAGCGAGTGCGTCCTTCGCATTAACGGTTGCAGTCACGCCCTTGAGCTGGATGATGTGCCAGTTGGTGGACTGAGAAGTCTTGGTCATCGCCAGTTTCACCTCTCCGTTGGAGCCCACCTCAACACCGTCGATAACAACGGTCTCAGGACCGTCAGGGTTGAAGTTGTCGGCATACCAGATAGCGATTTCGTCGCCGTAAGTTCCTTCAGAAGTTGTAGCAGTGAGGCTTACACCTGTGTTCTCAGTGATTTTGTCTCCTGCATTATACTCAGAGTTTGTAGCTGTGGTGAGGTCACCAGTGAAAGCCATAGAACCGAATCCACGGTTGAATGTGAATGCAGCAGCACCGTAGAGCTCAATCTTGTATGTGCCAGGAGCGAGTCCTTTAACAGTCTGATAGAGCATGTCGCCCGTGTTGGCGCAGCCGGCTCCGTCATAGAATTCACAGCATGCCACTGTTGCACCAGTGTTGGTGGTCACCTGAGGAGCTGCCCAACCAACAGCTGCTGCCGTTGTGCCTGCTTTCGGTGTTCCATCGTCGTTGAACTGTGTGTTAGGTGTACACCAGTTGCTTGCATTGGTCAGTGCAGCGAACGAGCTGGTCATGTCGGTCTCGAGCATGATGACCTTCTCCTCGAACTCAGCAGTCACAGTGACGGCGCTTGCCGGCATGGTGAATGTGTTGTCCTCAGCGATGGTCACAGTGTTGCCATCAGCGTCGACAGCGGATACAGACTTGAAGTCGTAACCTGTAGCCGGAGTGATGGTGAGTGTAACCTTGTCAGCTTCGAATGCCTGTTCAGCCGGGTCGGAAGTAACGGTACCGTTCTCAGCATTGATCGTGATGGCATAAGCCTTCTCGAATGTAGCAGAAACAGTGACGTTCGCCTGCGGCATGGTGAAAGTGTAGTCGTCAGCCACCGGCACGTCGATTTCCTCGGTTGTGACGATGTCCTCAGCACCTTCCTCAGTTGCCGGAGTGACAGTAGTCTTGGTGTAAGACGCTTTCACTTCCTTTGCAGCATATCCTTCGGCAGGCTCCACTGTGAGGGTCACCTTGTCTCCGAACTTAGCCTCAGTGAGGTCAGCGCTTACAGATCCGTTCTCAGCCTCGTTGACCGTGACTGTGTAGCTGTCGAGCTCACCAGTCTTCTCGAGAACAACATAGTCGAGATAAGATGTAGAGTTCCAAGTTCCGTTGTTTACGATGGCGATACCGTCGCAAGCCGGGATAGAAACGTCCTCGAGCACTTTCTCGATGTTCTCAGTTCCTGCGTTCTGCCAAGTCACAACAGCTCCAGTGGGGTTAGGTGTGCCTCCAGAGATATAGGATATTCCCATATCCTCACCTCCGCTGCGGCGTGCCTTACCCACGATGGTCACCTTGTACTTACCCGCTTCGATAGGCTCATTTGCTGTGAAGCGGGTGCTGGCAGCATGTCCCCATGCAGAACCATTTGAATATGTTGTTCCTCCAGCAGTTGTAGCAGCCGCCTTTGATGCCGTCATCTTCTCAATCTCAAAGAAATATGAGATGTCGCTAGGCATGTAGTCAGCCACGAAGTTCTGGTCCATGTTGCTGATTTCCATTCCGTACTCGGCGTTGACATTTTCATACCAATATCCGTCAGAGCCCTTCATGTACTTGCTCCAGTATACGGTAGTTGTCTCGTCGTCGAAGAGTGTGCCTTCAGCCAGGTCTACCGTCTCCTCGTCTCCGATAGCCGCCTTGACGGTGTAGTTGAAAGTAGGAATTTCCTGGAACGTGACGGTCACGACCGTGCTTCCGTCCGCAGCGATGGTTGCCCCTTCCGAGTCGTCAGACACGTACTCGTACTTCTTGGTGCCGTCCTCGTTCTTGAACTTCGCTTTGTCGGCGTCAAGCAGTGTGATGGATTCTCCCACGTCGCTTGTACGTACGTCAGCCTCCTTGATTTCTTCTCCGTCGCATACATATTTGACGGTGTAGTTGGCCGTCGGCACGTTGTAGTCGCCTTCAGTTGTTGTGATGAGCAGGTTGTCGAATGAGTCAGCACGGTCTGTGTTCGTGCCCACTCCATAAGCGAAATGCTCAAACTTGGCGATAGGGTTCGTGTTGGTCATTGCAGCCGTGAACGTTGCAGTCGCATTCAGATTTGAACAAGTCACAACGGTTGTGATGAGCTTCTGCTTGTAGTCCACAGTGATTTCGAAATGCGTAGCGCGGTCATAAATAGGCTTATTGCTGTTATGTGCGCCAATGAGTCCGCTCATGTCGATGTTGAGCGTGTTGGCATTCTGTCCTTTTCCGTCCCAACGCGCGTGCTGGAAAGTTGCGATGTATTCGCCTTCAGCGTCAACAAGACGGAAACCAGAACCCATGTTCTGCTTGTTTCCCCATGCCTTGTCGAATGAGATTTTCACCACGTCCTTTCGGCCAGCATACTGCTCCTCAGGTATAACTACGGTGTTGGTCTCATCTACCGTGCGAAGGACTTCTTGGTCGACGTAGGATGATCCGCTGATGCTAGTTTGATTGACAGCACCTGTGATGACACCTCTGACCGGTGCAGTGCTGAAATCAATATCCGCATTCGTTGTCACGTCGCCTGTATCAGCGAATGCTTTAGGGCAGAACAACGTGAGCGCCACCAACATCATAAAAGAATAAAACTTCTTCATAAAGTAGTGTTTTTGTTAATTAAAATAAGTCTGCGCTCCGGCTTGTCTGCGCTGACATTTTGTTTTAAGGCGGGCACAAGCGTTACAGTGTGCCTCTTTTTTGTGTTTTGGTCGGAAATGCAAGCCGTTTTAGTCTCCCAGTCTTAGTGGTAAGACCACTCCCGACATCAGTTAGTCTTAGTTTTTTCTGGAAATTAGTTGTTTTTTTAGATTTTTAGTTAGTATTCGTTTTATTTAAATCAGCTTAGATTTCTCTAAATAGTAAAAGAATGTGTAAAGTTATGAAATTTATTTAAAAAAAACAAACTTTATGCTTTTTTTTTGTTTTTTATGCTGATTTTGTATATTTTGGTGTGTTTTTTTTGTTGGCTCGGTTTTTTATGAAGACGAGAAGACAAGAAGACGAGAAGACAAGACGATAGTCATCTGACGGACATACATAAAGTAATCAATGGTCTTTACACCCCCTTCGGTTCCCCCGTTATCGGGGGACAGAAACCCTACAGTTAACAGAAGGTGAGGCAAGTTATTTTTTTAACATCACTAAATTAAAAGTAAAAAGGGTGCTCCAACGATGGAACACCCTTTTAGCTATTCATATACTCTGATTTTTTGAGAAAACAGATTTCAGATTCTTTACTCCCACTCAATGGTGGCAGGTGGTTTTGAAGATATGTCGTAGCAGACACGGTTGACTCCCTTGACGTGGTTGATGATGTCGTTGGACACCTGTGCCATGAAGTCGTAGGGCAGGTGTGCCCAGTCAGCAGTCATCGCGTCGGTGGATGTGACGGCGCGCAGTGCCACCGGATGTTCGTATGTACGCTCGTCGCCCATGACTCCCACGCTTCGTACGGTCGAAAGGAGTATGGCTCCCGCCTGCCATATTTGGTCGTAGAGCGATACTTCGATCTCTCCGTCGGTCATCTGAGCAGGCACTCCTGCAGCCAGCACTTTACGTGCCTCCTCTCCCGAGAGCTTCACCTTGTATTCGCGTAGTCCGCGGATGTAGATGTCGTCGGCGTCCTGGAGTATGCGGACTTTCTCCGGCGTGATGTCGCCGAGGATGCGCACTGCGAGTCCTGGTCCTGGGAATGGGTGTCGCGTGATGAGGTGCTCAGGCATACCCAGCTGTCGTCCTACCCGTCGCACCTCATCCTTGAACAGCCATTTCAGTGGCTCGCAAAGCTCGAGGTGCATCTCCTTGGGCAGTCCACCCACGTTGTGGTGGCTCTTGATGACCTTACCCGTGATGTTGAGCGACTCGATGCGGTCGGGGTAGATGGTGCCTTGTGCGAGCCATTTGGCTCCGGTGATTTTCTTTGCCTCCGCGTTGAACACCTCGACGAAGTCGCGTCCTATGATTTTTCGCTTCTGCTCGGGGTCGGTGACGCCTTGGAGGTCGGCGAAGAACTTCTGTGACGCGTCCACGCCGATGACGTTGAGTCCGAGGCACTCATAGTCGTGCATCACGTCGCGGAACTCGTTCTTTCGCAGCATTCCGTGGTCGACGAAGATGCAAGTGAGGTTCTTTCCGATTGCCCTGTTGAGCAGAACAGCCGCCACGGATGAGTCGACACCTCCCGAGAGTCCGAGAATGACCCTGTCTTCGCCAATCTGTTGTTTCAGTTCAGCCACCGTGGTCTCCACGAACGATGCGGCGCTCCAGTCCTGTCGGCTTCCGCAGATGTCGACGACGAAGTTCTTGAGCAGCAGGCTTCCCTGCACCGAGTGGAAGACCTCCGGGTGGAACTGCACACCCCAAAGCGGTTCGTTCTCCGCCTGATATGCAGCGAAGTTCACCTTTGCGGTCGACGCGATTTTCTTGAATCCGTCTGGTATGGCCGTGATGGTGTCGCCATGGCTCATCCACACCTGTGAGTTCTGACAGAATCCGGCGAATAGCGGGTTGTCCTGCTCGAACCACTCGAGGTTTGCGCGTCCGTATTCCCGGCTGCCAGCCGGCTCCACTTTTCCACCGTAGGTGTAGCTCATATACTGTGCTCCGTAGCAAATTCCCAGGAGCGGGTATTTGCCTCGGATGCCGGAGAGGTCGACCTTGAAAGCCTCTTGGTCGTAGACGGAGAAAGGGCTGCCCGACAGGATCACGCCGATGACGTCGGGGTCTTCGTGCGGGAATTTGTTGTAGGGCAGGATTTCGCAGAAGGTGTCCAGCTCGCGGACACGGCGGCCAATCAGCTGCGTGGTCTGAGAGCCGAAGTCTAAGATGATGATTTTTTGCATGAATATTGTGTTTGATGATTTTTATGTAACCGTAATGAAATAAGTTGCCTCGTTTTCATGAAGACAAGAAGGAGCGAAGACTAGAAGACAAGACGATAGTCTGCTATGGCCAGCATTCCCATGAGACAGAAACAGAGGCAAGTTATTATTTGATTCATACTCTATGGGCGGAATGGGATATCTGGTAACTTGTAAATTTCAAACCTCAAATTTCAAACCTCAAATGATTTACTCCCAGTAGAGGATTTGCGGGTTGATGTCCCACTTGTGGTCCTTGGGGAAGTCGTCACCCTCCCATGCTTTCTTTGACGTCCATTTCTCGGCCGGGTCTGTCCAGAATGGGTCGTCGGCTGGAAGTCCGAGCGGCAGGAAGGCAAGTGAAGTCATGTAGAGTGAGCCGTTGTTGGTGTACCAGTCCGCCACGTTTGGATGGTTGCCGAGGAATCCGATTGTGAGAAATCCCTGCTTGTTGAAGTTGTTAGCCTGTCCGAACATCTTCTTTGCCACCGCCGTGAGTCCTGCGCGCACCTGTCCGTTTGTCAGCTCCTTAGGGAGTTGCTTTCTCCAAGCCAGCTGTGCCAGCGGCTGGAATACAGCCATACGGTAAGGGATGCTTCTTCCAACCACGGGGTATGTGCCTTCCGGAGAGATGAAGCGCTCCAGAATGACTGAATATTTCTGCATCCTCTTCCGCACGATCTCCAGACGGTTCTTCGCCCCGTTTCGCTTGTCGCCATGGCTACGCACGAGGTAGTTGTTGTTTGGCTGCTTGGCAGATACCATCTCCAGAATCTCGGTGTACATGGGCTGTATGACATATGCATTGTAGTAGTCGAATGCGAACGAAGGCCCGTCGCTGTAGAGTCCGTCGCCGATATACCATTCCTCCGCCTTGCTGACCGCCATCTTGATGCGGTATGCGTCGTAGCTTGCTCCCACATACATGAGGAACGCCTCTTCCATTCCGACGAACAAGACCCAGTTGGTGTATGGCGGGTCGTAGCGTCTGAGTCCCTGTATTTCTTTGATGTAGCGCTGCTTCGTGATGGAGTCGAGCGGCACCCACAACGCGTCGTATCCACGGTAGAGGCTCTCGACGAGATATGCTGCGTCGACGAGAGTCTGTCCTCCAGATGTCCATCCGAGGTAGTCCGGGCTTTCCGGGTCTACTGCGTTTGCATAGGCTTTCAGTGCCCACTCCCGCAACTGCTTACGCTTAGCGCCTTCGGGCGTGTTGTCGTCGGGCAGCGACAGCCATGGTGCCAGTCCTGCCATCAGTCTGGCGAAACACTCCATATAGCTGACTTTCTTGTCGCGGTTGTCCCATGTGGGTGACAGCTCCAGTCCTCCGTTCTCTACGGTCATCATCTGCTGAAGCTTTCCTTCTGCCATGTTTTTCAGCACAGGTTCTGCCATCTGATACATGATGTCCACCCATACTTCACGGTCGGACTTCGGGTTTTCTTTCGGCTGGATGGCATGGCTGCAGAGGCTTAGTGTAAGCAGCGCAAACGTCAAAATAATTGTTTTTTTCATTGTTTTGTTTTTGTGGGTTGAATGAGTTGAATGGGGTGGGCCCTTATCGTGTTTGCTTCATGAAAGTGACTTCTTGCCTGTCGTGATACAGCAAGAGGGTGTCAGCGTTCATCGACAAGATATGTAGGGTGTCGGTGCGACTCTGTCCGAGAGAGTCGGGCAGGGTGGAGAGAATGATCCGTCCGTCGTTGAGATACCAGTTGCAGTTGTCGTCCATGCCCACATTATTAAAATAATGGGCATAGTGGTTTTCTTGGATAGCCAGGAACGTGTTGACGCTGGTCGTGTCGCTTCTGTGTTCCCATGTCTGGAGCAGGCTGTTCAGGTTGACGATGGTGGAGGAATAAGGATGTCCGTCGACCATCAGCAGCGTCACCTCCACGGAGTCTCCCGGATTTGAAGACCCGAAGAACCGTTCGTTTCCGATTTTGATGTTGACGATGCCGCTGTCCGGCTTGATCAGCTCAAGGTTGTCGGAAGATGTACACACACCGATGGTACCGACCAGCACTTCCTTAGCCGGTATTCTCAGCAACATTCCGTTCGTACGGATATTGCCGTCGCTGTCCTCCACGGCCTCGTCGGTGCCGCATGCGCACGACATCATCAGCCCCAGAGCTATCAGTCCTGTCAGTATCCTCAACATTCGTTTTCCGTCTTTAATTCTTGCTACTGGCTTTCTTTGGATTCTCGAAGAATATGGCGAAGAGGATTGCCACAGCGAGTGCGAATCCAGCGAAGATATACCAGCATGTTGGCCAGTCGCCGACGAGGAATCCCTGCTCGTTCCATGTGCAGAAACTGTTGACGATAGCACCAGCGGACAGCGTGCCTACCGTTGCTCCGATTCCGTTGGTCATGAGCATGAAAAGTCCTTGAGCTGATGCCTTAATCGACGGGTCGCACTCCTGGTCGACATACATCGCGCCAGACACATTGAAGAAGTCGAATGCCACGCCGTAGACGATACAAGAGAGAATGAACAGTATAACACCCGGCATCGTGGGTGATCCCAGTCCGAATAGTCCGAAACGGAACACCCATGCGAGCATGGCAATGAGCACAACGATCTTGATTCCGAATCGCTTGAGGAAGAACGGTATGAGCAGGATGCAGAACGCTTCACTGATTTGGGATATGGATGTCAGAAGCGTCGCGTTGTTGGCAGCGAACGACGATGCGATGGCCGGGTCCTCACTTCCTTTGAAGCTCGTCAGGAACGGTCCTGCAAATCCGTTGGTCACCTGCAGCGACATACCCAGCAGAGCTGAGAATCCGAAGAACAACGCCATCTTCTTTGTCTTGAAAAGCTTGAACGCAGAGAGTCCGAAGGTCTCGGCAAAGGATTTCTTCTCGTTCTTGTCGCGTTTAGCCAACTCACATTTCGGCAATACAAAACTGTAGAGGAACAACACAAGGCTCAGCACTCCTGATACAAAGAACTGCCAGAACGTGTACTGGAACTTGTAGGCGTTCTCGCCTAAAGTGAATGAGAATCCGTTGTCGTCGAGGACAGCACAGTTGACGAACCACATGGTGGCGATGAATCCGACCGTTCCCATGACCCTGATAGGCGGGAAGTCTTTCACCGTGTCCATTCCGCTGTTCTTCAGTCCTGTGAATGCGACGGTGTTGGACAGTGCCAGCGTCGGCATGTAGAAACCGATGCTGATGGTGTAGCATGTGACGAACAATGCCTTGTTAGGCAATTCCTGTCCGACTCCAGCCTGTAGTCCCATGAACCAGCATCCGAGCATCGCGCATCCTGCAATCAGGTGGCAAAGACCCAGCATGCGCTGAGGCTGAATGTACTTGTCGGCAAGAATTCCGATGAGAGTCGGCATAAAGATGGAAACGAAGCCCTGGATGGCGTAAAACCACGAAATTTCGGCACCAAGGCCTGCACTTCCGAGGTAGTTTCCCATGCAGGTGAGGTAAGCGCCCCACACGGCGAACTCGAGGAAGTTCATGATAATCAGCTGAGTCTTCAGCCCTTTTGCGTTATTTGCCATGTTGTTTTGAGAGTTTAGAGTGAAGTTTGTGATTCTAAGTGTTCTAGATATTCTAGGTGTTCTAGATATTCTAGATGTTCTAGGTGTTCTAGATTTACTAGATATTCTAGATTTATGGGGTTCATTATTCTACATAGACTTTGAAGGTGTCGATGCGGTTGTCGTGGTGGAGAGCCAGGATGTACATGCCGCGCTGGAGGGTAGCTGGTAGCTGTACTGTGGATGAGGGGCTGACCTTCTGCTCGTCGATTATGATGCCGCTGACTCCTACGAGGTGGGCCGTAACAGTCTCTGGAGAGATACCTCCGAGGTCGAGCTGCACCTGCTGTCCTGCATGAAGTACACCCGACAGGATCTTGATGACCGGCTCCCCGCCTTTTCCAGTGTCGGATTTGGCCAGGTCGATTGCGGTGGGGGTGGTGAATGTTTCGTCCTCCAACTGCTGCTCATAGAAGTACCATTTCACGTCTTTCGATGCCACCTGGTAGGCTCCTTCGCCCAGCTTGATACGGTAGTCCCAGTGCTTCTTTCGCTGTTCCTCGCCGGTGTAGATGTAGTCGGTGTTAGCCACGACCACGAATACGACTCTGTTAGCCGGTGCGTCGTTGTCGTCCCATGTCAGCTTCATCTTTCCGCAGGTGACCGGCTGGCTGTAAACCGTCTCGCCCTTTGCTGTTCGGTAGCAGAGTTGGGCGCGCATCTGCTCGTCTTCCGGCCTGAAGAAAATCTCACATCCTGAGTCTCCGACATGCACCGGTATGATGTTTCCACCGCTCCAACCCGGGTTGGTGATGGTGTCGGGTGCCATCCATCCTTCTGCGTCGTTCTGCTCGAGAGTCTGGTAAGGCGTCAGTTTGAAGGGCGCCACGTCAATCCACTTGGGCTCAAACTCGGCCTTCACCGTCGATCCGAAGTAGTTGTTGAGCAGGTTACGGCATCCGTTGGAGAATCCTCCGAAGTCCATGGTTGCAAGCCGTGCCCTGTACTGGAGTATGAGGCTACGCATGGCTTCATCTCCGATGCCTTCCACACGCTCCGCGCTGTTCCCTTTTGCTATCCCTTCGAGTACACGAGTTCGGCAGTATCTCCAAATCCATGGAACAGCTCCTTCTCCTACGCACTCTCCGAGGAAGAGCGGGAACACCTCTCCGTACTGTACACCTCCGATGAGGTTTCTCCAAGTACACACCTGTCGTCCCCCCTCGTACATGTTGACCCCTTCCGCGCTGGGTCCACCGAATGATCCGTCCTGCAGCCATCCCGAGTAGCACTCAATGGGCATGAATGGGCAGATGAGGTTTCCAACTCCGAGCCATCCCGGCGATCCGTATACGTTGTCGCGCTTGGCGTTCATCGCCATCTGCAGCCATACGTTTCCTCCTTCGTGGAACCACGCCGACTGCTTCACACCTTCCATGTCGGCGAAAAGCGCGTGTATTCCCTCGTGAATCATCGCCTCCCGCTGGTAGTCTCCGTCGTTCCATTTCCGGTCGGCGTCGTCGCGGAACCGGCTTACGGGATAGTAAGATGCCCAGACGCAGGGCCATGTTGCTCCGTCGATGTAAGTTGAGCTTTGGTACCCGCCCTCGGTAGTCTGCGACTCGTTGTCGTTGCTGAGTCCGGAGCCGAAGACATAGACGAATGACTTCCACCCTTTTCTTGCGTTGATGTCGGGTGGCCATCCCATCTCGTCGCGGATGTAAGCGAAGTCGACGTCGTATTTCTTCATCATGTTCGTCATCGCATTGTAGTCGTTGGCTCCTACGGTCGAGTTGAGGTCGTCGCCCCAGAATACTGACCACCATTCGCCTTCCACCACGTTAGCCGCCTTTCCGTTCTTCTGCTTGAATGAGTGCACCTTCTTGGGCTGCGGGAATCCGTTGGGGTACTCGTCTCTGAAGTCGTAGCTCCAGAATGGTGTGTTCGCCTTCCAGTCGTAGCGTTCGCCCTGGTGCGCCTGAACATCCACGTAGAACTGGCAAGTCTGTGAGCGTCTGTTTCCGTTGGCATCGGTGACGATGAGAATTGATGTGTATGCTCCAGAGCTCTCTTCCGTCACGTCGCTCAGCGTGAAGTTCTCGTCGCCGTAGACTCTCAGGCTCTTTCCTGAAGGGCCTTTCACGTTGAATCGGAGGCTCTCTCCTTCGTTCAGCGGCAGGAATCCCAATGTGATGTCGTCTCCCACGTTTGCTTGCACGCAGTTGTTTCGCTCAGCGTTTTCCCCGTTCACACTCACCATTGGATTTGCAATCCATGAGTCGATGCGGTCGGGTCTGTGGTTGAACGCCGGCATGTCGGTCTCCACCGTCTCTTTGTCTCCGATTGTCAGAGCGAAATGGAACTCGACGGTGTCCGCAGTTGTCTCGTTCACCAGAGCCTGCTTCCATGTGTATAGGTTTCCGTCCTCCACCATTCCTTCCACCGTCGTGATGCTGAAACCTTTCGTGTCGTCGAATGCGCATGCTATGGCACGCTTTCGGTTAGCCGCGTTCACCGCCAGTCCGTTCGCGTTGACGTAGTGGCCATACGGTGTGAGCGATGATCCGTAGGTGTATCTGCCGGATGTTGGGTTCACGGAATAGAACTTCACGTTTCTGGATTTCATTGCCGCGCTGAACGATCCGTCTGCCTGGCAGTTGAGTTTCGTGCCGAGCACGTTTGCGTTGGTAGGGCATTCCGTGGGGTTGGCTTGGTTGAGCGTTCGCCCTATCGTGAAGTTGTAGACGGTCTTGCTGCCGGCGGCCAGGGCGTTTCCGCCCGTGGCCATCGTCAGCAGACATGCCGCCAATATTGATTTTGTCAGTGTTATTTTCATGTGTCAGTTAGTTGTTTTGGGGGGGATTCTATATATTCTAAATTTTCTAGATTTTCTAGACTTTCTAGATTTTTTTGCAGTTTTTATTCGATGGTGAGTTCTTTGATCAGTCGTTTGCCCTTGCTGTAGTTTTCGATGACAGAGAGCACGAAGCGAATGTCGACACCGATGGTGCGCTGTAGGTTGTCGTCGAAGAGGATGTCGCCCGACATGGCTTCCCAGTTACCGTCGAACGCCAGTCCGATGAGCCTTCCCTTTCCGTCGAACATACCCGATCCGGAGTTACCGCCGGTGATGTCGTTGTTCGTGAGGAAGCAGAGGTGCATGTCCTTGTCCTTCTTGTCGAGGTATTTCTTTCCGAACTTTCCTTTCTTGAGCCATTTGTAAACCGGCTCTGTCAGTTCGTAGTCCGGGTTGTTGCCCTGCTTCTCGTATTTGTCGATGATGGACTGTGAAGGCGTGAAGCACTCATATCGCACGCCCTCGTTCGTGGTGTATCCACCGACGAGTCCGTAGCTCATACGGAGCGTGAAGTTCGCATCTGGATAGTATTCCTTGTCGCTGTTCATCTCTCGCAGGGCATCTCCGAGCAGCCGTTCGTATTCCTGGGCCTCGTCGCTGCCGTACATGGCATAGAGCTGCATGATGGCCTGCAGTGCGACTCCGAACATCGGGTCAGT
Organism: Bacteroidaceae bacterium; assembly: GCA_017483765.1. GTDB lineage: Bacteria > Bacteroidota > Bacteroidia > Bacteroidales > Bacteroidaceae > UBA3839. Next base: position 17,088 of record JAFUVE010000036.1, read on the forward strand.
TCCGAGATATTCGTTGAGGTCGGTCTTCTTCTTCAGTTCCTCGGGCTTGGTGAGAATGGTTTTGCCGTAGACCATGTCGGCGAACGCCTCGATGTCTCCTCCCATCTCCTTGTCGATTTCCTTGTAGAACTCCGGCCAGTACTGTTCTGGCACGTGCTCCTTGTAGCATTTCAGCGACACGATGAACAGTTGCTTGTCTGTGGTCATGTCGATGTCCTTATATGCTTTCTCCACTTCTTTCTTCAGGTTTGGCTTGTCCTCTTTCATGACTCCGAGGAACTGGCTGATGGCGAACTGCATGATGTCGCTTCCTGAATAGAAGCACTCTTCCCACATGGTGTATGCGTAGTCGCGTTCTTTTGTGTTCTCGTAGATGACCTTCAGCGAGTCGAGCATGGTGGCGTATTTAGCCTGTCGTGCTGCATCCTTGGCCACCCAGTCCATGATTTCCTTCTCAGTGGCTTGCTTCTCAGCTACGACGTTGAGGTCTTTGAGAGCCTTGTTCATACCGATGGAGTTCTTCCAGTAGTTGGAGCTTTCTGCGTATTTTGATGAGTACATGATTCGCAGTGCGTCGCTTGAGTCCATCGCCTTCTTCATGACTTCCTGCTTCGCTTCTCTCGCCGTGATTCGTGGTATGTTCTCACATTCCACAGTGTGGTCGATTCCGTAGCTGCTGAGGTATCGCTCGGTTGATCCCGGGTAGCCGAATGTCATGCAGAAGTCGCCGGGCTTGTATCCTTGTGTGCTCACCACCGCATAACGCTTGGGGTGGAATGGCACGTTGTCTTTGCTGTACTCAGCCGGTTTGTTGTCCTTTCCTGCATAGATTCTGAAAACAGAGAAGTCGCAGGTCTGACGTGGCCACATCCAGTTGTCGGTGTCGCCTCCGTGCTTACCGAGACATGATGGTGGTGCGAACACGAGGCGCACATCGCTGTACTTCAGATAGATGCTGAGATAGTACTTGCTTCCTTTGTAGTAGGGGACCACAGCGGAGTGGATTCCGTTGTCAGGGTCGTCGATGGCGTCGGTCAGCACTTTCGTGACGCTGTCCACAACCGCCTCCCGCTGCTTGCGGTCCATGTCGGGAGTGACGTATTTCAGAATTTGGTCAGTCACGTCTGTGGTTCCGATGTGGAAGTCGACGTAAAGGTCCTCGTTAGGGAGTTCGTCTTCGAAGTCCTTGGCGAAGAATCCGTCTTTGAGATAGTCGTGCTGTGGGGTAGAGTGGTCCTGTATGGCCCGGTATCCGCAGTGATGGTTTGTGAAGACAAGTCCGTCGTTGCTGACCACGACTCCGGAGCAGAATCCTCCGAATTGTACGATAGCGTCGTTGAGTGACGGGTGGTCCTTACTGTAAATCTCGTCGTGGCTCAGTTCCAGTCCCATGCTCTTGAGCACGGAGTCCGTCTTAGCAGAGAGATTGCAAATCATCCACATGCCCTCGTCGGCGAAGGCAGTCAAAGATGCCATGAACAGCATGGCAGAGAATAAGATTTTCTTCATATTTTTCGATTTTGGTTATGTATCACATATTTAATTAGCAAAGTTAATAAATAAAATTCTAATTAGGAAAAAAACAACAAAAAAAAGCACCCGTAGGCGCTTTTTATTTGAAGTTGATTCGGTTTAGAGTTTAGAGTTCAGAGTGATTTTAGTTTAGTATTTGGAGCCATGAGGACTGTTAAGATTGCTTAACGTGCTCAGTCGTATCGCAGTCTTATTCCCTGTTGGCGCGTTTGCGCTCGAGGTGGTCGAGTATGATTTTTCTTATGCGCATGCTCTTTGGTGTCACTTCCACGTACTCGTCCTCCTTGATGTACTCAAGAGCCTCTTCAAGCGACAGTTCTACAGGCGGGATGATATGAGCCTTCTCGTCTGTTCCAGAAGCACGTACGTTGGTGAGTTGCTTTGTCTTCGTCACGTTGATGACGAGGTCGTTCTCGTGCACATGCTCTCCCACCACCATTCCGGCATACACCTCGGTCTGTGGGAAGATGAAGAACTTACCACGGTCCTGCAGGTGGTCGATGGCGTATGCGACAGCGGTACCCGTGTCCATGGAAATCATGGAGCCGTTGGTTCGTCTGCTGATTTCCCCCTTGTATGGCTGATAGTTCTTGAATCTGTGTGCCATGATGGCTTCTCCCTGGCTTGCGGTGAGCACGTTGGTTCTGAGTCCGATGATTCCGCGTGATGGTATTTCGAACTCGATGTTGACACGGTCTCCCTGTACCTCCATGGAGTACATCTCACCTTTACGGCGTGTCACCATGTCAATCATCTTTGATGAGAACTCCTCCGGCACGTTGATGGTGAGCTCCTCGATGGGCTCGCATTTCTGTCCGTTGATTTCCTTGTAGATGACCTGTGGCTGTCCCACTTGGAGTTCGTATCCCTCCCGGCGCATGGTCTCCACGAGTACAGACAAGTGCAGCACACCACGTCCGCTTACGATCCACTGGTCGGTAGTTCCTTCTTTCTGAACCACTTGCAGCGCGAGGTTCTTCTCCAGCTCTTTCGAGAGGCGGTCGGCGATATGTCGTGAGGTGCAGAATTTACCTTCCTTTCCGAAGAATGGCGAGTTGTTGATTGTGAAGAGCATGGACATAGTCGGCTGGTCGATGCTGATTGTAGGCAGCGCCTCAGGCTCTTCGAAGTCGCAGAGCGTGTCTCCGATTTCGAAGTTTGAGAGTCCGATAACGGCGCAGATGTCTCCGCTGCTCACGCTCTCAGTTGCCCTGTGTCCCATTCCCTCGAAAGTGTGGAGCTCCTTGATTTTAGTTTTCTCCTGTGTTCCGTCCCGGTGGCAGATGGTGACGTTCATTCCGCTTTTGAGTGTTCCTCTGTGTACACGTCCCACAGCGATACGTCCGGTGTATGTTGAGTAGTCGAGTGATGTGATGAGCATCTGTGCCGTTCCTTCCAGCACCTTAGGCGCAGGGATGGTTTCGATGATGGTGTCGAGCAGGTAGTTGATGTTGTCGGTAGGTTTTTTCCAGTCTTCTCCCATCCATCCTTGCTTAGCCGACCCATAGACAACCGGGAAGTCGAGCTGCTCCTCTGTGGCGTTGAGGTTGCACATGAGGTCGAAAACCATCTCGTAGACCTCCTCTGGCCGGCAGTTGGGCTTGTCCACCTTATTGACGACGACGACGGGCTTGAGTCCGATTTCCAGTGCTTTCTGTAGCACGAATCTGGTCTGTGGCATGGGTCCCTCGAACGCGTCAACGAGGAGGATGCATCCGTCCGCCATGTTGAGCACTCGCTCCACCTCACCTCCGAAGTCGCTGTGTCCGGGAGTGTCAATCACATTGATTTTTACTCCTTTATAATTGATGGATACGTTTTTCGACAGGATCGTGATGCCTCGCTCACGCTCCAGTTCATTATTGTCCAATATCAAGTCGCCGGTCTGCTGATTTTCCCTGAATAAATTGCCGGCTAACAACATTTTGTCTACCAATGTGGTCTTACCGTGGTCTACGTGCGCGATAATAGCAATATTTCTGATTTCCTGCATGTTTTTACCTTAAAAATGTTTATTATGTTCTGAGTCGTAAAAAATTTTTGCAAAGTTACGAAGAAACGCTGAAATATACAAGAAATTTGGGAAGATTAACGCTGTTCAATCTGAAAATAAAGGAATTACAAAGAAGGGCAAGGATTGACTTTACTGCTGTCGATGAGTTTGAGGACGACGGTGGTTGGTACACACTCTCAGGAATCAAACTGAACGGTAAACCTCAGGAGCAGGGTGTTTATATTCACAACGGTAAAGCAGTGTTTGTGAAGTGACAATTTTGTCAATTAGGTTTATGATTTTTTAATACTTGGCACTCGTTTTTTTTGCGGGTGCCATTTTTTTTGTTAATTTTTCTGAGAGGAATTGCTGATTATTCAAGATTATTTATTAACTTTGCAAACTGATATGCTTTATGAGAGTGTTTTTTAGTAATAGTTAAAAAATAAGTTGCCTCGTTTTTTATGAAGACAAGAAGAAAGGAAGACGAGAAGACAAGACGATAGTCAACTGACGGACATACATAAAGTAAGTCCCTACCGTCAACTGGATGGTGAGGCAAGTTATTTTTTTCACATCACTTAATAGGGTTCATAGGGGGTAAAAGAGAAATAGCATAGAAATGGAACAAATCGAATAAGACCTAAGCCAAAGCCCCCAGACTATATATTGAATCTTTATATATTGAAAATAAGTCTATTTGACAATATAGTGTTTATATAATATATGAGAAAAAAACTATTCTTTTTTTTAGCATTATTATGCTTGATTGGATTCTCGCCTGCAAGGGCGGCGTCCTTCATTAAGAGCGCAGGAAATTATAGATGCCTGCCTGTGGGAAAGAATGTATTGCAGTTTTCATTGCCTACGTTTGATTACTACAAGATTGCAATGAACGTCCATGTCACCGAGCCGTCGTATGTGGAGGCGTCAATCGACGGAGGAAAAACGTGGAAGCATATCATTGAGTGGAAACATCCGGGACGTGACGAGGAGGATCCGACTTACATGCGTACGCTTGCTCCTGGCGAACTTGTCGTTCAGATGGCACGTTATGGGAAATCTGATGTCAGCATCAATTCCAATGACAGTTGGAAGACTTTTTATCTCGGTGCCGACCAAGATGACGATTACCATTACACCACCACGGTGCAATGGCATATCCCATACGCTTGGCAGGGAAATAAAATCATGCTGAGATTCAGTGCACACTGGGATGACGAGGGCTCGGGTACTGTCACCGGCAATTTCGACACCTACGATAGCCCGGAACCGCCAGATGTGGCAATCAATTTCATGGATCCCATGTTGGCATTTGATAAGGAGCATGTGGGAGAACTGATGATTCCTTACTATATGCAGGCAGTGAAGTGTACAAAAATGACACTGAACTATACGAATGCCGCTACGGGTGAAAAAATCTCACAGGCTCAGACTCCCAATCTAACAGGATATGTTTATTTACCGATGAACTTCCCGATGAAGGATGTCTATATTGTTGCCGACCTCGTTGATTCAGATAAAAACAATCTGACCGGCATGGAGTCGGAACACATCTCTGTGAATCCTCTCCATACACCAAAGAATTTCACAGCCACCATGGATGAGAATGCCCGTGTCACCTTGAAATGGACTATCGAATATCCTGATTCAGGAGATATCATGGAAGATGACTACTGGGAGATTCAGCGCAATACCACCGGCGAGACTGACAACAGCGATTCCAACTGGAAAACTTTGGGAATGCTTGGCTTTGAACGTCAGTCGGGAAGTTATGAGTATCTCGACGAGCATTTCTTCGATGAGTATGAAGGCAAGAACGTGTCATACCGAATCAGAAGATCATCTACAGCCATTTGGGACTGGGGAGAGAGCGCTGGAACCAAGACCGTGACCATTAACGAAAAGTTGCAGTTGGCAAGTGTCAAAGAAGCCACTGTTGAAAAGGAAACCTGGACCGACGACAGCCATACAGTGACCTTCAACTGGACGATGAATGAACCTTTGTCAACAATCGACAATTCGAATGTCGCTGTTGGAGACATCGTCACAACAAACGGGCGCATATTTAAGAATCAAGAGGAAATGAGCGACGCCCCCGATGCGGGAACTGCCGCAGGTGTGCTGATTTCTGTATCGCCTACTGTTGTCTTGGCGAATGGACCTATTCAAAATTTGATCCAGCCTGCATTTGACGGAAACAATTATACGATTTCTCTTTTAGGATGGAATCAGGATCGGTATTTTGATTTGTTCCAGCAAAAAAACATCAAAGGTTACAAGATGGTGCCACCTTATTTTAATTATTGGCATGCCATCTTCAAGGCATTTGGCGACGATTCTGGTATGAACTCGAGGTACATTCCTTCAGTAGGCGACAAGTTCAATGCCCCGAATACCATCCATTATTTAACTTCTGATTTAGGTCTTCGTACGCAGAGATTGTATCTGGCTGGGTATGACGACAAGAGCTACATTCTCAATTTTGCTGACAAGGTTATAGAAGAGCCTGAAGACCAAGTGTTTAAGTCCGAAAATCTCTCAACCTGCTATGATTTGTTCTATAAAGAGGGGAAATCGTGTGCTTCATACGCGTTCTTTGTGCCTGACGAGAAAATTTTCACACTTTGGGATTCGAAGGCAAAACTGCAACTGGTTGTCCACATGAAATCAGACAGTGGAACATTCACCAATGTGGTTGACCTGTCGTCGGACGAAAACGCCCTTAAGAACCACACCTACACCTACTCATTGCCTCGTAAGTGTGTGGATTATGAGTTTGAACTCGTGGTCCGTCGTGGCAGCTCTTATCTGCCAATCTGTAATACATTTAAGGATGACAAGGGTAATTATCCCGACAGCCTTGCCGTCAGTGTGAAGAAAAAGGAGACGGGCGATGATGCGAAATACTGGTTCCTCAACACCGACAGTGTGAAGAATCTCAGAAGCACCGTACGGCAGAGCAGTGTGCTTCTGGAATGGGACAGCAATGGCGGTGAGCACGACTACTACAGAGTGCTCAGACGTGACAAGATGTCCGTAACACAGGACTGGGACACGCTTGTTACGAATTTGCCGCTGATGAGATATGAGGATACCACTCCATACCCACAGCACACCTACGAATATAAAGTGGAGTCGGTGTTCCAGTGTGAGGGTATGATTGTGAATTCAGCCACCACCACCGGTGCATGTGAGCCTACAGGTATGATCAAAGGTTATCTGCGGCTTGCCGACGGAACCGGAATGGGAGGATATACTATAATTGCCATTTCGAAAACCGATAAAAAAGAATATACCACAACGACCGACGACAGTGGCTACTTCGAACTGGCGGGGCTCGAATATCAGGGCACTGGACAGTTTGAAGTCATGGTGCAGACCGACGGCGGTTCTTTCAACGTAGATTCACAGAATCTGGAGTTCACCACGAAAAAGAACTTATTTACAAATGTCATCTTCTATGTGGATAACTACTTCGTTTATTCCGGTAATGTGTATTATGACGGCTCAAGCATTCCTGTTCCCGGCGTTGAGTTCAAGATGGACGGAGTGACCATTACAGACGCAAATGGTAATCCATACCAAACCGACAGTCAGGGAGCATTCGAGGTGAGCATCCCGAAAGGTGTCCATCAAGTGCAGGCGGTGAAAGAAGGCCATGTGTTCAAAAACGATGGGTATCTGCTGGTGCCAGATGCAGCCAAAGGTAAAGAGCGCGACTGGGACTGGGTGGCAAACAAGTCGGAGGTTTATCTCTGGGACTGCACAGAGGTTGTGCTCCACGGTAGGGTTATAGGAGGAAATGCGCAGGCCGGTCTTGAACTGGGCAAGTCAAGGTCTGTGAACAATCTTGGCGACAACATCAACATTGTTATGCAGCTGGAAGGTGACAATGCTTCATATATTGTCCGTGACCAGCAAAATGATTTAGTGAAGGAACGTACTGATTCTATAGCCTTTGGGCAAAATAAGCAGAATCTGACCGTGGTGCACAGCACCCTTCATTCTATCACCGTTAAGATGGATAATGAAACAGGTGAGTATGAGATGAGGCTGAGGCCGACCAGATATAAAATCACAAGTATTTCTGCCACAGGTTATCCAACGCTTTTCCAGGAAGGAAAGGTGGGTGAAACGCTTGACCTCTCCAAGAATGTCCAAGGAGATACCGTTGTTTATAACCGCATTTATCACTCTGTGCCTACTTTGGATGTCGTGCAGTTCAATGGTAACAACGAATCGTATTATGGTGTGAAATATTCTATTGCCCAAGATAATATCGGACAGAAAGACACAGTGATGGTGTGGAATGCCGCCGACAACAGCTATTCGTTAGGACATCCTGTGTTCATGGCCGGTTCTCCCTACGGATGGACATTACAGGCATGTGAGAAATACTATTACAACAACGACAACCATGGCAAACTTGACATCGTTAAGTTAGACACGGGAACAGTCGTGATTCGCAACAGGCTGGTCAGCGATACTGATGAACAAGTTATTCAACTCGACAATACAGGAAAGGGCGCGTATATCTTCACACCCGACAACACCACATTTACGTTGGAGAACGATATGGCGCTAAGGGATGTAAGCATCACGCTGGAATACGACAGCACCTATTTCGATGTTAAGCCGCTTAATGGTGACCGACTTAAGGGATATGTGATGGTGACAAAGCCTAAACCACAGGGAAAGACTGTCATGGCTGCAGGAATACCAATTCTTTTCGATATTCTTAGAGACCCTCCAGGAGGCGGAAGTTCGTCGTATATTGAAGCCGGCTCGAAATTAAGCTACACTTACAATACGACTATGGACGCACAGATAGGTTTCAAACTCAGAGGTACTAATTCTGTTAAACAGTCGTACTATACAGGAACAGTTGTCGTTCCATCGTTCGGTGCAACTGGTGTGGAATACGGAACAATTGACGGAGCATATAAGAAATCCACTTTCGCCGTTGATGTCGTCTTGTCATTCAATGGTAACTGGACATATAATTACAACATGGATGTTACAGAGCGTGTTCAGACATCAAGTGGAAAGAAATGGGTCGGACCCAAGGCCGACCTCTTTATCGGAACGAATCAGAATGTCATCCTTCAGGATGCCATTGCCGTACGCGTCGTCCCTGAAAGACAATATAAGATTCTGACGATGCAGGAAGGCGGTTCTTTCAAGACTGAGAATGGTGTGAAGGTGTCCGTGAAAAACGCCACTGTGAAAAAACTTGCAGAAGGAAAGGATGCCAATGGCAACAAGGTTTATCTTGTCAGAGACGAGGTGATGGGTGTAAGCACCAAGGTTAATTCCACATTCATTCATTCACAGCATTATGTTGAAAACGAACTGATGCCGGCACTTATCAAGGCGCGAAACTCGCTCATCTTACCCAAAGACTCGATGGCGTTCGCTCAGCAACTGGCAAACAAAAATGGCATTCCTTATTATGTGAGCAATGTAGATCGTTCCGACCCTAAATTCGGTGTTGACGAATATGTTCAAGTGCTTCCTGAGGGAAAAGATACGGAGATGTACACAGACAGTATCAATGCCATCAACAAGCAGTTGCTTCAGTGGGCGAAGTTCCTCATAAGAAACGAAGAGGAGAAAATCAATGTGCAGACTAAGAATCTTGTGAAGAACTATGATTTCGACGGAGCCACCTCTATACAGTACAGTGAAACGTTTACTGTGGGAGAAAACAGCACACGGCAACTGAAATGGCCGGTTGTGGGTAACGGAGGCCTTGGCGTGGGCTTAGTGGAAGGGCTGGTAGGAAAAGAACTTGTGAAAATCTTGAGTAAAGTCATTACGGAGGGCACAGAGACAGCGTACTTGCCAGAAGGAGGAAATATTCTAGATGATTCAGATAATCTGATTGTTACTGATGTTGGTGCAGCCTCATCAGAATACACTTTGAAATTCCTTCCTGTTCTGAATGTAACTCTTAATGATAAATATGGACTATCAAAGTCAAACAGTAAGAAAATTGGCTTCACCCTTTCTACGTCAAGCAAGTCAAGCCTCAATGTAGATGTATACCGTTTGGCTGCTAACGAGAATGAGATGGACACTGCCAATGAAGGTTTATCCAACGCATTCTATAATTTCACAGTTGAGGGACTAAAGAATATGGACAAAACTCCGATAATAGGTTATATGGAGTCAGGCAAAACCCCCGTTTATTCCAATTTTGTATTCCGGACAAGGGGCGGTGCCACATGCCAGCCATACGAGGACGAAAGGGTGACTAAGTGGTATAACCCAGGAACAGTGATTGACGCGAAGACCAAGGCCATTGACAACCTGAAAATCTGGGCTGAGCAGACCACCGTCAGCAACGTGCCGTTCGACGAACCAGCCAGGTTTACTGTCTATATGGCAAATGAAAGCGACTATGCGGAAGCCTCGACCCTTATTTTCAAATATTTCCTCAGTGACACAACGAACGGCAAGGGAGCTAAAGTCTTCATTGACGGCAATCCGCTCACAGGCACAGGGGAATCAATCACGTTGTTCCCTGTAGGCACCGTAGCTAAAAAGCAGGTGGAAATCTATCCCAACTCAGATTTTGACTATGAAAATGTGGGTATTTCGTTCTACGATCCAGATGACCCAGTAAGGATTTCAACGGTGTATCTCACTGCTCACTTCGTACCGACTGCAGGCAAGGTGAAAATCTCCACGCCGGGCGATAAGTGGGTTATCAATACCGAGAGCAGTTATGACAACAAGCAGAAGATGTACTATATGCCTGTGAAGATTGAAGGCTTTAACGTGAACTACAGAGGCTTTGACCATATCGAGCTGCAATACAAACTCTCAACGCAGGGAGACAAAGACTGGGTGAACGTGTGCTCATTCTACAACGACAAAGAACTCATGGAAAAGGCAAGTGGTGTGTGTGACATGATTCCTGACAACGGAGCCATCATTGCTTCTTTCTATGGAGAGATTGATCCTATCGAACAGTATTACGACCTGAGGGCAGTGGTTTATTGCAGGCACGGAAACGGATTCCTTACTGCATCCTCTGATATTCTGACGGGAATCAAGGACACACGCCGGCCAGAGGTGTTCGGCACTCCGACCCCTGTCAACGGAATCTTAGGAATCGGAGATGACATACAAATCACGTTCTCCGAGCCGATTGCCGCCAACTATCTCCGCAAGGCCAACAACTTCGAGGTGCTGGGAACGCCTGTCGGTAATGATATATCTTTATCAACATCCCTGCAGTTCTCAGGACAGTCCGTGGCATTCACAAATGGTGAATGTAACCTTACTGGAAAGAGTTTCACCATTGATATGATGGTAGATCCAGTTGACAACGGGAAGCAGATGGCTTTCTTCGTTCATGGAGGTAATAAGAGGGGAATGTTATTCGGTGTCACCCCGGACCGCAGACTCATTGTCGAGATTAACGACCAGCCTATCATATCCGACAAGAAAGTTGAATTTAACGGGCTCCATCAAGTTGCCTTTAGCGTTCAGCAAGGTGCTGATGAAATGACGGTGAGCCTCTACGACGGAAAAATCAAGATTGGAGGCGGTACGGTGAAAGGCGTTTATGACGGAAACAGCTACATCGTTCTCGGCTATTCAGAAGCACTGGATGAGTCAACAGAATGGAACAACTTTGAGGGTAATATGCTTGAAGCCAGAATCTGGAACCGTTGTCTGAGTGCAGGGGAACTCTCCAAATACTCTCAGAAGGTGCTGACAGGATATGAGCATGGACTGATGTCCTACTACCGGCTGAATGAGGGAGAAGGGGATTACAGTTACGACCATGCTGCAGGAGCAAACGACTTGAACATCTACGGACACACATGGAAACGGCCGCAAGGTGTCTCCATGAAGATTGACGGAACCCAGGGAATCAAGCTTGTTCCTAAACGCTTCGAACGTTCAGAGCATGAGGACTACACGCTGATGTGCTGGTTCCGAACGGATAAGAAGTCCGGAACAATCCTCTCCAACGGTGAGGCAAAGACAGAACTGATGGCCGACCAGCACTTCAACATCGGAGTAAGAGACTCCCTCTTGGTCTTCCGTTCTAACGGATATGAGGTGGTTATTCCTGACACCCTGTCCATGACAGCATGGCATCATTATGCGATGACGGTGCAGCGTTCGCGTAATGTGGCTAATATCTATCTTGACAACCGCCTTTATGCTTCATTCCCTGCCGACAGTGTGGGTGGTATCAGCGGAAACGGACTTGCAATAGGTGCTACTTATGATGAGAATGGACAATGCAAGGATGTGCTGACTGGATATGTTGATGAAATCGGACTGTTTGCAAGCGCATTGCCTCAGAATCTGATAAAGACTTACACTACCGAGACGCCGAAGGGAACAGAGACCGCCCTCCTTGCTTACCTTGACTTTGGAATGTCGCAGAAACAGGACGATAATTCCCAGAATCTCATGCCTACTGGAGTGAGTCTTAAGCGCTATATCGATAATCAGGGAAATATCATTCAGACAGAAATCGACACCATCATTCCTTTCCCAGTGGTCAATGCCTTTGCTGACAAGAAGGTTTATGCTCCGATGGCAAGGTCAAGCCAGCTTGATAATGTCAAATACAGTTTTGTTGCCGATGGCAATAAACTGCTCATCAACCTGGATGTGCCGGATACACAGATTGAAAAGACCAATGTATATGTCACCGTGAGGGATGTGGCCGACCTGAATGGCAACGTCATGGATAGTCCGCTCACGATGAATGTATATGTGTATCGAAACCCGTTGCGTTGGGACAAGAAACATGAGGATGTCTCCGTTTCTTATGGTTATGGTGTGGAAATTACAGCCACTATCAAGAACCTGAGCGGAGAGAACCAGTTCTTTGAACTTAGAGACATTCCTATCTGGATAACTCCTTCAATCACCGAAGGTACAATCGGACCGCTCGACGAGCAGAAAGTCACATTCACCGTTTCACCGTTTATCAATATCGGTACTTACAATGAAGTGGTATCGCTTGTGGGTGAGAATGGTATGACAGAATCCTTGGCGCTCAATGTGAGAGTGACGGGTGAGGCTCCCGACTGGAAGGTAAGTTACGACCTCAAGAATGAGAACCAGACGATGCAAATGGTTGCACGTGTGAAGATTGACAGTGTCATTGCCCAGGACAGTAACGACATTCTTGTTGCTTTCGGAGAGAATCAGGAAGTGCTGGGCGTGGCTAATATAGATGTCGACGATACGGCAAATGCTTACGAGGCACTGGCTTATATGATTATCTATGGTCATGCTAACCGGTCAACTAAGTTGAGCTTCGGTTTCTATGACGCTTCCAACGGTAAGATTTATAAACTTGAGCCTGAAGACGGCAAAACCTACACATTCGAACGTAACGCTGTTGTGGGCACTGCCGAGAATCCTGTGGTGCTTTCTAACACATACGATGAGGTTACCACGCTTGACCTGGCCAGTGGATGGAACTGGGTATCATTCACAGCCGCTCCACTCGGACCTACAACCATTGGGGAACTCCTATACGGAGCAGCAGAATGGATGCCGGGTGACATCGTGGAGATTGTACACGGGAAGACTGCGTTTAAGTTCTTCTGTGAAGGGTCGTCTGGTTCTCGTAGATATAGGTGGACTGAGGAAGATAAAGTTGTTGAAATCAATCCGACCCTTATGTACCGGATTTTCTCTGTTGACAATAAAAAAGCATTTATTGGTGGTTTGCCTTGCTATTTCTCACCTATTACAGTGAAGAAAGGATGGAACCGTATCGCATACCTCTCCACGATTAATCTCCCGATTGCTCAGGCTATGTCTGGCTATGTGACGGATGCCTCGGAGGGTGATGTGCTGAAATCCCAGGATGCTTTCTCTATTTTAAGCCGTGACGGTTCGGGCAACCTTATCTGGAAGGGCAACCTGCGCTATATGGAGACAGGAAAGGGCTATATGCTTAAACGTTTGAAAGACTCTGAGCACTCTTATTATTATCCGCTCTACTACGGTGACAACCGCTACAGTGGTGTGAGCAACGTGGCACCAAGACACAATGTGCAGGCAACCACCATGAATATTGTGGCTAATGTGGTCGGAGTGGAGACGCTTGAAGGCGACACACTCGTGGCATACAACGGTGCCGAGCGTTGTGGTGTTGCCACAGCCGACGAAGAAGGGGCATTCTATCTGAATGTCGGAGTAGATGAGGATTTGGCTCAGAATCTATCCTTCTGTATTGAGCGGAATAACGAGGTGGTGGCTGTCACTCGTAGCAAGATTGGCTATAAGGCCGATGCGGTCCTGGGATCGCCTGATCAGCCAACTCTGATTGATTTCGCCGATTTGGATGAATTTGCCAACGACGGCAACTGGTACACTCTCTCTGGTATAAAACTTGCGGAAAAACCGCAGCAGTCAGGTATTTATATTCATAACGGTAAAGCACAATTTATTAAATAATGAAAAAGATAATGATGATGATAGCAACCCTCGCCCTTGTGGCGATGGGTTGCTCAAAGTCGGACGACGATGATAACGGCGGCAACGGCGGTGGTAATGGTAACGGCAACGGTGGTGAGGGTGGCAACGATAATACCACCTTGGTTATCACACCGGGCACTGATGAAAGACCGGCATGGGAATATCCTGATTATGACAATTGGGAACAGACTATGTCGGTGAGAATACTGATGCAGAATGAATTGGAGCCTTATATGACTCAGAATGACTTGCTGTGTGCCACGATGAACGACGAAGTGAGAGGACTCACTCCTCCTACAATCGAGGAGGAGTATAACAGCCGTTTCTTTCCTTTGACCATTGGAGCGGACGGTGCGGAGGCAAGAATTTTCCTCCACTATTACTGCGACAGCTTGCACCGGATATTTACGATTGATTGGGCTGATTTCAATGCAAACGCCATCCCGATGGGCGACGATTCTTATTTTTACAGACCCACTTTCGTGAAATGATGTGTTTGGACGCACTTATGACAACCTGCCTTCGAAAGAGGGTATTTATATAATTGACAATCAGAAAGTATTGGTAAAATAATCACATAACTTTATAGGGAGGTTCTGATAATTATGTCGGATTGATTTTTAGAACACCCTTATAGTTAATAGTACAGTGAACGATGAAAAAGAAAAATTATGTCAGACCTCTTTCGGTTGATAGACTTTTTGAATTTCCTGAGTTGATGGTGTCGATTGGAGCTTCCCGACAGGGATTCGGTGAGGCAGACACCTCAGAATGGGAGAGTCCTGATCAGGAATCCAATGAGGCTCCTGCCAGTAGAACCTTACGCGAAAATACGTTGTGGGGAGGAGGAGATAATGAGAAAAGCAATGGAGGTGTTTCTTTATGGTAACATTGGCTGATTGCTACATAAATTAAAATGAATATTTATAATTGGTTAAGCGTGATGAAAAAAAACATATTCTTTCTTTTTGCCGCTCTGTTGACTGGTGGACTGCTGGTAAGTTGTTCAAGCGACGATACAGATGATGAGAAATCATACGGCGGTTATGAGAAAAAAAACTATCGTCTGGAAGTGCAGGCAAACAACGGAGTGGGAACACGTACCTTGATTTATGATGCCACTCAAAATACGATAACTCCTTCGTGGACATTAGGCGAGGAAGTTGGGGTACATACACCTGATGATAATGGATTCGGTGAAATCACAGATATTTATCTGGGAAAAGTTGTGTCGAACCATACAGGAAACCCTACAACGCTTGTGGGAGACTTTCCTCAACTCTCTGGTAATTATTTCATGAAGGGTTCTCAACTGATTTTCACTTTCCCTAAATCCGGTCAGGGTGGAGGCACGTTCAACTATTATTCCGGACAGGACGGAACGTTGGAAACTATTGCCTCCAATTTCGACTATGCAACCGCTACGGCAGAGGTGGAAGATTGCTTGCAGGAAGGAGATAAATTATATATTCAGTTGAAGGGAGGCAATCATCTGAATTTCATCAATCATACTTCCATCACAGCCTTTTCGTTCAAAGATGAAGAGGGCAACACGCTTGTACCGGCTACTTTTATGATTAGTGGCCAAGGACTTGTGAAAGAATACAATGTGATTACTGATGAGTATCAGTGTTTCCTTGGCGCCAAAGAGGAACCGAGCGCGGAAAATGGTAAATGTCTGACTGTGCCAGTGGTTAATGAACTTAAGACCATTTATGTGGCGATGCTGAACAAAAATTCACAGAAGACAACATACACACTCTACTTGTCTGCAACGAAAGAGGGCTCCTCAGAATTGCTATCCTACAAATGTAGAATGAGCGCCAATTTGCAGCCAGGGAAATACTACAGCACCACTGTAAAAATGAAGGAAGTGGATAGTTGGAGCGATGCGATTTAAGGGGAAACTTAGGCTTTACTGAGATTTCGGCGATGCTTATGTTTTTTCTGATAACACAAAATGTATAATACTAAAAAAGATGAAAAAAATGAAAAAAATTCTGATTTTTGCAATGCTTCTTTCAAGCATTGCCAGCGTAAAGGCGCAAGATGAGGTTGACGCTTATTTTACAACCAAAGAAATGCCCGATATGGTAAAGTTTCTGCCTGCACCTCCCGATACCACTTCCACTCGCTTTGTGAATGACATTATGCAGTATATGTGGGGAAAGGAACAGCGGGTCGTCAATCCTGAACGGGCTGAAATCGCCAAGCGCGATGCTGTGTATGGACTTCAGACCATCATTGAGGAGTTTTCAGAGCCTTTTGGCATGAATATATCAGAGGAGGAGACTCCGGAGATTTATAAACTGCTGCGTGAGGCAACTGCCACTTGCGACAGTATCTGTACTTTGCCGAAACAGCATTATATGCGTAAGCGTCCTTTCGCGCGTTTCAACGAGCCCACGCTCGTCCCGGAACAGGAGGAATCACACCGCACGAACGGCTCTTATCCTTCTGGACACACCATCCTTGGATGGAGCTCGGCATTGTTGCTGATGGAGATTAATCCGGAGGCTGCCGACACCCTGATGGCACGAGGATATATGTATGGTGAGAGCCGTGTGATTGCCGGCTATCACTGGCAGAGCGATGTCGATGCCGCCCGCCTTGCAGCATCCGTTGCCTATGCAAAACTGCACACAAGCGATCGGTTCCTTGAGCAGATGGCAAAAGCGCGCAAGGAGTTTCAGGAGAAGAAAAATGGTGGGACTAACGGGGTGAAAGCCGTTGCGGAAGAACCAAGAAACGCGGTTAACGGACGTGCTTACACCATTATGGGAACTCCTGCTACCAGTCAGGACAGGGGAATTATCATACAGGACAACCAGAAATTTCTAAGAAGATAAACGGCCGGTTCTACTGATTCCTATTTTATTTAGGCATGTTCTAATAATTAATAAATCCAAGAGAATTATCTTTGCCTGTGTTTGTCTCTTTTTGGCATCTTTGCTCTTAAAATTGACTTCGTCGAATCATCATCGTGACTCGGCCATTTAAAAGCAAGCTTTTATGGCTCTCGCTGCTTGATGATTTGAACCGTAGCTCGCTACGCTTCTGCGAGTTTGCGAGCAAATCTGCTCAAAAATAGTCTAAACACAGCCTAAAGCTAATTTTTAGAACCTG
>JAFUVE010000037.1 GCA_017483765.1 Bacteroidaceae bacterium
ACCAAGCCCAACACATGAAAACAATTATTTTGGGCGTACGTATCCGGAGCGGCGTACGTGTAAAAACAGATTTTTCACCTCCTACTACTCCGTTGTACAGCCAGTCGGGCTTGGATACCAGTAGGAAGTTCGCCGTAGGCAATCGTGACAGAATCCTGCGAAGCGAAATTTTGGAGCAGCGAACGAAATGCCAAGCTTGCTTGAGCATTACTGAGGCGTAGGAAGTTCGCCGTAGGCAATCGTGACAGAATCCTGCGAAGCGAAATTTTCAGACTTTGCAAGTAAAAACGAGTCTGATACGTTGAGCATATACCCCGGCGTCTTATGCGTTATGGCGTGTTCGATTGGGCTCACTGCGAAACTATGTGCTTTCTGCTTCCGACGCCTGGAGACGTCGGCTCCTATGCGGCTTGCGATTCAGGAGCGTTTTGCATACGGGAGCATTTCCGTTGCATATTTCACATCTTCGATGCAACCCACGTTTAGTAGGGGATGTCTCCAGACTTTGCAAGTAAAAACGTGTCTGATAGGTTGAGCAGACGTCCGACTGACTCGGTGGACGAAGGCCATCTCATCATTTTCGACCGTTCTGGAGCGAAGACCTGGAACGAGTGAATATGGCATGAACCGCGACAATATAACGGACGTACCATCATCGTCTGGGGCATGTGATTGCCTGCTTGATGGATTATCTTGATTCTCAGAAATCACATGTGTGGATAAATATAAGCAAACTCGAGAGTGACTGATTTTGTCCGGTGCTGCTGACTGAATTATGAACGAAGTAAGCAGACAGACTACAGGTTCTACGCCACAGAGCTGATAAACTTCATCAGTGTTATTATCACAACAAGGGTCGGGAGACTGCTTGCGAACATCATGATTGGAGAGAAAAAAAGAAGCCAGTTACTGAACTCTACTCACACAAACAAATTTTCATTTACCTTTCTAAATACAAGAAAGTGAAGACAACACAGGAAGGGAAATGGCATCCTTCAAAAAGGCTTAAGTATATTGAGGAACTTTGTGACGCTATTGGTATATAGTGCCTAAAACTGCGGTTTTTTTCTTAAAAAAGATTCACGTATAGATTCACGACAGATTTACGTTTCCCAAAAGACATGAATCCTCCAAAAATCTTGACATGAATTATTATTTGATTTTTCTGAATTTTTCCGAAAACATCGGAAACGGACTGTTTTTTCAGCTATCTTTGCGCCGATAATCTTTAACTAACACAAAGCAACAAAACAATATGGCATCAGTGAAAGTCAAATTCAGACCGTCCACAGTCGACGGAAAAGCGGGAAACGTGTACTATCAGGTTATCCACAAAGGACAAGTGCGGCAGATATCCACCGACTACAGTCTCCTGCCTGGTGAGTGGGACGAGAAGAGTGGGTGTGTGGTATTTCCCGTAGAAAACAAAAGACGTGATGATGAAGTGCGGACAGTGGTAGAGCGGATGAGATGGGACCAAAACCGCCTCCGCCATATCATACGGACGCTGGAGGACGAGCAGGGGAATTTCACGTCCGAGGATGTGGTGACGGAATTTCAGCAACAGCGGATGAGGGCGTCACTTTTCGGATTTATGCGCCATATGGCTGACGAATTGCGCGATATGGGACGGTTCCGGACTGCTGAAGCCTATAGAGCGACACTGAACAGCTTCATGCGGTTCAGGGCGGGAAAAGACCTGCCGGTGGATGCCTTGAGCGCGGAGATGGTGAAACGGTATGAGGCCTGCCTGAAGAAAAGAATGCTGAGCTTGAACACCATCTCGTTTTATATGCGGATTCTGAGGGCAGCATACAACCGAGGAACTGCGGACGGAAAAGCTCGGCATGACCATCCGTTCAAGGATGTCTACACCAGCATAGAGAAAACGCGGAAACGGGCTATCCCGGTCAGGATGGTCAAGGCATTGCGTGAGCTCGACCTCTCCATGAAACCGTCGACTGAGCTGGCTCGCGACCTCTTCCTCTTCAGTTTCTTCACGCGTGGTATGTCGTTTGTCGACATGGCCTTTCTCCAAAAGAAAAACCTGAAAGACGGCGTGCTCACCTACCGCAGACGGAAAACCGGACAGCTGCTCACTATCAAATGGGAGCGGTGTATGGAGGAGATTGTGAGAAAACATCCCAACAATCAGACAGACTATCTCCTTCCCATCATCACCAGCACGGAAGACGAGTGGCGGCAGTACCGTAACGGACTCCATCTCGTGAACAACCGCTTGCATATGCTTGCGGGACAGATCGGCCTCGAGCAGCCGCTCACCATGTACGTGGCGCGCCATTCATGGGCCACGGCGGCCAAAATGAAGCAGATACCCCTGTCGGTCATCAGCCAGGGACTCGGACACAACTCGCAGGTCACGACACAAATCTACTTGGCCGCACTTGAGGCGTCGGTGGTGGACAAGGCCAACCGTCAAATCATATCGCTCGTATAGCCTTTGGCTTATTTGCCGTCCATGCCCGGAGGCGGACCCATCATCATGATGGACTGACGGCCTGCCTGGGAGTAGGGGAGCTCGAGGCTTTCTATCGTCTCGACGACTTCGCCCTCTTGCTTGCCGCTCTTCGCTGGCCCGGATGTCAGTCCGTGGAAGCCGGCTGCTGGTGTCTCAGCTTTTCTCTGACTCAGCGTGTAGCTATCTCCCGCTTTCAGCAGGGGGGATGAGAAGAGGAGCGTGCCCATGCCGCGGTAGTTGCGCAGTGATGTTGCCTGCATGACGACGCCGTCTTTGCCTGCCAGACTGTACACCATGGCGGAGTCAATCCCTTCAACTCCGCAGATGATGCTGGGCTGGGTCGACCCTTTGGCACATGGGCTGGTCATACCGCCCATCGCCAGGATGGTGCCGCCGCTGACATACACGCCAAAACCTTCCTCGTCGGCGGAGTCCATTCCGCATTCTGGCATGCCGCCGCCCAGCGCTACCACGGTGCCGCCGCTCACCACCAGGTTGCTGTTGGAGTCCAACGCGTCGTTATGAACGGCGGCGGCAAATATCTCGCCACCGTTGATGATCAGGTTGCCACCGCTGTTGATGGCATCGTCGAATGAAGCCACCTCAACCAGTCCTCCGTCGATCACAAGGTTGTATTTCGCCTCGATTCCCTCGCTGCCTTCGATGTTTCCGGACTTCACAGTGGTGCGGCCGCCGCGGATGTAGATACATTCGTCGCTGCGGATGCCGTCCTTACCGCTTGTGCTGCAGTCCACGTTGAGAACGCCGCCCAGAATCCGGATGTCGCCCTTGGCTCCGATGCCCTTGCCCTGAGTCGTTTCCACATGCACCACGTTGCCGGGCCGGAACACCATATGCGACTTGCTTTTCAGACCGTTTTTGTTGTGGCCCTTCACCTTCAGGGTGCCACCGCCACTCAGGCAGAGCATCCCTTTGCTGGTCAGGACGCCTTCAACGGAACTCTCAGTAGCTTTCTCCGAACGGTTCTCGGATTTCTTCATCCGCATCCCGTTCACGACCTCGTAGGTTGTTGGCTCATTCTTGCGTGCGCTGCCAATCGGCATGCCGAACGGGCCTTTCTGTTCAGGCACCTCACGGAACTTGTCCTCCAGCCGGCTGCTGCTGCCCTTCGGCAAAACCACGTACACGTCAGCCTTGCCGCTCACGGCGATGGCCTCGCCACGCTGGCTCGTCAGGTCCACACTCTCGAGCACCAGCTTCACGGCATGGTCGCTCTTCACCAGAAGCGAGCCGTCCGTGCTCTTTCCGCTGAGGATATATTCCACGTTGTGCTTCTTTGTGTGGACACTCAGGTGAGCACCGTCTTGCTTCACTTCTATCCCTTCCGTGTTGCCGCTTACTTCTGCAGATGTCCCCTCAAAGCGGATACGGATTGTCGTGTCAAACTGCAGGTTCTCTACGAAGTATAGCGATGTGGAGTCGTTGCGGTCGGTCACGATGTGGTCCTCCTCCTTGAGCGGCGTGTCGTCGAACTCCACTCCGAACTGGTCGATATTGCCCATCGCACCGAACATCATGCCCGGAAATCCGCCTCCTGGACCGCCTGGAAATCCTCCTCCCGGAAATCCTGGAAATCCCCCGTTTTGTCCACCTGGGAATCCGCCGCCGGGAAAACCTGGGAATCCGCCATTCTGTCTGTTCTGCATGTTGTGGCGTTGCACCTCTTGTTGCTGCTGTCTGGTTTCTGGCTGTCTGCCTGTGTTGTCCTGCGCCTGCGACAAGGCAAAGCTCAGAAGGCAGACTGCTGCTGTTGCAATAATATGTTTCATTGTTTGTGTGAATAAATATGTCAGTTAAGTAACTTTAAAAAATTAGTTGCCTCGTTTTTATGAAGACGAGAAGACAAGAATACGAGAAGACAAGACGATTGTCAGCCTTAGACGGCATTCAGTTGGAACGTACTGTGAGGCAGTTTGTTTTTTATATCATTTAAGAATCGTCCGTATGGCAAATGGCAGAATCGTGTTTAGTAACGATTAAAATATAATTGCCTTGTTATGATTATTGTCCGTGAATTTGATAACTTATGCCTTCTCGTTCGGGTGCGATTGGCAGATGTCCATCGCAACTAACTTGAGAATCATTGTTGTACTCATAAGATCTTTATTCAATTACAATCCACTTTCCATCATAATCGCCGCCTTCTCTCATCAGTTTGTTCTGAGAGCGAAGAAGGTCGATGTCGCGCGCAATAGTTCTTCGAGAGACATGAAGGGTGTTGACAAGATTGTCATATGTGATTTTCTTATCCAACTTCATCAAACGCAGAATTTCACCACGCCTTTTTTCGGCCGTTGATCCTTCAGTGCCATTGTCAGTGCCATTGTCAGTGCCATTGTCAGTGCCATTGTCAGTGCCATTGTCAGTAACATTATCAGTAACATTGTCAGTGCCATCCTTCTCTTTATCCCTGATTTCTTCGATAGGTAGAATGTGCCCTTCTTTATCCATACCAAGTTCATCGCATACAAATTCTGGGTGGCAGGGGATGCGGATGATGAAGTAGGTATGTTCGTCATCAGCCTCAATGATGGGGGCGGGTGATCCATTCTTTTTAAGTTCCTCATGGATGGTGGGGAAGCCAGTACCTCTTCCTTCTGTTAGATGCAACTCTTTGAGAAATTCACCTAGACGAGGATTGCGGTAGCGGCGGGCATGTACTCGTTTCCCTACCCGAAGATCTTCTAACTTAATGCTTCGCTCTGCTCCACCATAGCTAATAATTTCTATCATGTCAGGCATGATGTTCACTTCTACAGGCTGATACTCGTCGTATCGACGGTGATAGTAGGCATTGACCAAACTTTCTTCCAAAGCCTGATACGGATAGTTATATACCACGATAGAATGCTCATCGTGCTTTGGCTTGTGAATGTTTTTTCTGACAACCATATACTTCAGATAGTCCAGTGCCCGTCTGAGTGTCAAGTGAACAGGACCACGGAACGGCTCTGTTTCTGTGAAATTATTGGGGTCTCCATCCTTGCCTTGCGGATAAAATACAATGTCAATCTGAGTGCCTGGGAAGAATCGTTCGGGGTGATAGGAGAACAACATCAGCGCCACGTTTTTGATGCGAGTCTGCTCAACAGGTCCTTCCAACAAGTTCATCTGCTCCAACACCTGCATGGGAGACAGCTTTTCCATTTCCCTTGCCAATGAACTTTTTGTTTCTGCCAGATAATCACGTATCAGAAGCATAGAGACATCCTCAGGCTTGGCTTTCACGTTGCCCCTGTCGTCAAATGGAACTCGGTTTGCGAGGTTCAGTAGTTCTATGAGATAATCATCCTTTGCTATGATAGAACTGGAGTTGTAACGGATATAGTAATTGTATTTTTTCTCTTTAGCAGTTACCATGTCAGGTACCTTGTACGGACGACGCTCCCCGGCAGTCACCCATATCACCATCACCATCTTTCCATCCACTTGTTCAAAGAAAACACGTGGCTGATAGTAAGGTGCTATCAGGTTGTTGAACCCAACCATCGCTTTTTCAATCGGCTCAATCTCATTGATGTCAATACCCTCTACGGGGCGAACGGCTCTTCCGTTCACTTCATCTACTCCTACAACAATATACCCTCCGCACGTATCGTCAAAGTCATTGGCGAATGCGCAGATGGTTCTGTAAATAGGATCAGGATTCCATCCTTTTTTATATTCCACCCTGTTGCCCTCTACTACGAGGCCACCCAATAAGTCTTCTATATTAATTGGTAGTGTCATAACTTGTCTTACTCAATCTCTATAACGTTTTTATTCACCGCATTATTATTAAATCTAACTTCATGCATCAGCCTACTTACATCTTATCGTATACAGAAATCGAAAATATTACCTCTTGTTGATTATTATCTTGTCAATGCTCCTCTTTTAAAAAAACACGTCGCATGGCTAAACTTCAAACCTCAAATCTCAAATTTCAAATTTAAAAATCACTTGTCCAGCCAGTTGCGGAACTTTTGTCTTGCGTTTCTGTACATCCGTTTTGACTTCTTCTTCACCTTCTGCCAAGTGCTCTCATCGTCTTCGGCATAAGCGTCGTCGTAGTCATCGTCATATTCATCGTCATCGTCTTCTGTGTCGTAGTCATCGTCGTAGTCATCATCGCTAGAGGCAGTCGAAGCCGAGGAACTGCGGCTGGAACTGCTGTTGCTGCCCGATATGGGCGCAGACGAAGTTGTCGTCAGCGTTCCTTTGGCTGCTGGGGTGTCATCGTCGGGCTCATCTTCGTCCTCATCCGGGTCGGGCTCATGGACGGTGAACGAGCTGCCGATCCGGAAGCCGGCCGGGCGGCTGGACCCAGTGTTGAAGCTGATGGAGGCTGTCTCGTCGGGGTTCAGAGAGGCAAGCGACTGCAACTCGCTCCGGTCGTAGACGATGCTGGTTTCATCCTTCGTCAGGATGTCGCCGTCTTCGTCGAGCAGCTCGATGTAAAAGCCGGGCTCGAAGTAACCGTCAGAGTAGCCGACCTCCATACCAGCCACCCAAGGTTGGGGAAATCCATCCTTGACTCGACGCAGCTCAACGTTCATCTTGCCGTTCACCACCTTGTAGCTTCGCTCCACCACCTCGTAATAGCCGTGGAGCGGACCAGAAATATCAGACTTTGAAGGGGTCACCTTCACGATTTCCGCCGGCTGTTTCTTTGTCTTCGGCTTTTCAGACGTGAGTGGAACCTCCGTTGAGGAGTTGGATGCAGACTCTGACTCTGCGTCCTTTCCTGAGACCAACTCATAGATGATGAGCACCAGGAAGATGGCGGCTACGCCATATAGCGCGTATTTCCAATTGAACTTTCTTTCCATGTTATTTTGACCTTGTTATTTTGACCTTTTGATTTACGTAATGGTTTAATCTACTTATTTACGTAATGATTTATCTTTACAACATGCAAATTTATGCAAAATATTTCAATTTACCATTGTGTTGACAAAAGAAAATCCGCAGACATCACATTTGTCTGCGGATGGTTGGTTTTCTTTTATGAAGATGAGCGAAGAAAGGTCAATGCATGACTCCTGCTCACCGTTTGTCAGGAATTCCATATTCAATCCATTTCTCCTGAGGATAGTAGCCTTTGAGGGTTTTCTTCTCATTGGCATATACGCTCTTAACCTCGTCGAGCACACGGTTCATCTCTTTCACTTTGGGCGCGAGTTCGGCACGAAGACGGTCGCACTCCTGGTTGATGGCATCAAGCTCCTTCAGCTTGGCTTCCATTTCGTCAATTTCCGACGGGGTCACACCGCCGCCCACACCGCTCTCTAAATGCTTACGAAGTCCACTGATAAGATTGCGGCTCTTCTCAATCTGAATTTCTACTGTCTTTGACATTGTTTCGTTGTTTTTAAAGGGTTAAATGGTTGTTTTTGTTCAATTTTTCATTGCGAAGATAACAAAAATAATCCATTTTACGAACCTGGAATAAATGTGCTTTTAGCGTTTTTTAACGTGATTATGCGCTTTTTTGCCACCTCTCAGTTGCCAATTTTTCTTTTTTTCTGAACAGACTGGACTACCTGTTTTTTGCTTGCCTTCATTTTTTGTTGTTTCTTTGGCAGTTTCAAGAAATTTCTGTAATTTTGCCATTATTTCTATAGTAACCTCACTCTCAACTCTCAGCTAAAAAAAAAGAGTAAATCCCCTTTCAACTCTAAACTAAAAAAGAGTAATTTCCCTCTCAACTCTAAACTCTCAACTCTAAACTATAATCATCATGTATCAATTCAATGCAAAAGAAGTAAAGGACCAGGTGGTCCAGTGGATCAAAGACTGGTTCGAGGAGAACGGGCCTGGGTGTAACGCAGTGCTTGGTGTGTCTGGCGGAAAGGACAGCAGCATCGTGGCGGCTTTATGTGTGGAGGCGCTCGGCAAGGACCGTGTCATCGGTGTGACCATGCCTAACGGAGTGCAGCCCGACATCGACGACAGCATGAAGCTTATCAACCATCTCGGCATACGCTATTGCTGTGTGAATATCGGCGGTGCTTATCAGGCGCTTATGAACGAAGTGAAGGAACAGCTGGCTACGATTGACACGGAAGTGGCTAACCAGACCATCATCAATATGCCGCCGCGCTTGCGTATGACGGCTGTATATGCCGTTTCGCAGTCGCTCAACGGACGGGTGGCCAACACCTGCAACCTGTCGGAGGACTGGGTGGGCTACTCCACTCGTTATGGCGATGCAGCTGGCGACTTCGCACCGCTGGGAGGACTCACCGTGCAGGAAGTGCTTGCCGTGGGCATGGAACTGGGACTGCCACGCGAACTCGTCTATAAGACGCCCTCTGACGGACTTTGCGGAAAGACCGATGAGGACAGCCTCGGATTCACCTATGCGGCGCTCGACAAGTATATCCGTACGGGTGTCTGCGATGACCCGGAGGTAAAGGCCCGGATTGACCGCAAGCACAAGCTCAACCTCTTCAAGATGAAGCCCATCCCTCATTTCGACTGGACGGAGGTCGATTTTTTCAAGGTGTGGTGAAAGACATAGAACTTGACAGCATCCGCAATTTCTTCTTTGCGACCAATAATTAAGTTTTGCATATATTCCTATTTTTGCCGCAAAGTTGCAACTTTTTCTTAAAAATTACCGATAACGGGCGAAAATATATATAAAAACATCAACTTTCGCCCGTTATTGAGATATTTCCCGTAATTCGGTCATCTTGTTCTAATTCCTTATATACGTTTAATAACTGAATAAGTGACCTTCTTTGAATCCTCTTTTTCCCAATTATTTCATGTTGACATGATTATTCGTGTATTATCGTGAATAATCGGAATCAGCATGGCATCATTGAGTTCCTTTGCAGCCGATTCACCAAAATAGTGATAAGTTATGCAAAAAGAAATTCTGACATTCAACGACCTCCCGCAGGTCGTCGCCCAGCTTCGGGATGAGGTGATGGGCATGAGAGCCATGTGCTTGTATTGGTCGGCGGTGAGTTGGCGGCGCACGTGGTCATAGTCCAAGGAGAGGTCGAGGGCGGCGATGGGGAAGAGATGTGCTGGTGAACGCCAGCGTCTTCGTGCCGCTGAACACTTTCACGATGACATCACTCACGGGCTTATTTTGCAGGTCAATCACCCGCCCCGTCACTTTCACCTGTGCCGATGCCGTCGCCGCCAGTGC
>JAFUVE010000038.1 GCA_017483765.1 Bacteroidaceae bacterium
TCATTCAGATCATTACTGCCATGATAAGGAAAAAAGAAAAATTCGACCGGAATTTCATTTTTATAAATAACACCACTGTTGCAGTGTGTTAAAAATGTTAATTTTCTTGGTTTTTACTATAAGTTGCGAATGTCCATGAATGTCCACGAATAATTCATGAATTATTTTTTTAATTGACATGAATTTTTCAATGCATGACGGACATACATAAAGTAAGTCCCTACAGCAATATGAAAGTGATACAAGTGATTTTTTTAACCTCACATAATGCTTTTATTTGCAAAAAAAAGAGGGAGAGGGGAGTGTTATTTCATTTTTTTTGATTATCTTTGCCATTGCATTTGGGAAATGCTTGAAAACAAGCTGGTGTTCCCTTTGCAGACATATTACGAAGGCGTAACTATGCGCTTTGTGTTTTGACTTCCTTAGAATCTCGCAAATTCAAGAAGAATCCGTCAAAAACAAAGCAATGTTTACGCCCCATGGGTTGTATATATCCATAAATGCATTGTGCTTGTCATAAAAAATGGCTTGCATGATGTCGGTTATATATCTCCCACGTGGGGCTTCGGCATTGCTCGTTTCGACGGATTGGGCAATGCGAGAGCCTTAAGGAAGTGGAACGGGCAATAGTCGGCTCCACGTTTTTTGTATATATGCCTAACCGTCGTTTTGCTAACCTGTTCCGGCCGGAGCCTCCGGGAGAAAAAGGCTGTTGTCCGTGGATAAATCGAAACTGGCACATAAAATCCGCACATTAGATGGATTGACCAACGAGGAGAAGTCATCGTTGCTTCAACTTCTATATGCCCACAAGAAATATGGTCTGGTGTGGGAGGAAAAGACAGAGGATGTGGAGGAGAAGCTTCGAAACGAATTACCTGTCTTGAATGAGGTGAAAGACCGTGCGATTATCAGTGAAGATGATAAAGCACCGAATCACATTATTATAGAAGGAGATAACCTTGAGGCACTCACAACCCTGTCGTATACGCATGAGGGGAAAATCGATGTGATTTATATTGATCCGCCTTATAATACGGGAAATAAGGATTTTGTCTATAACGATAGCTATGTGGATAGTGATGATAGCTTCCGACATTCCAAGTGGCTCTCTTTTATGAATAAACGGTTGAAGATTGCAAAGAGGCTGCTTTCAGAAAGAGGAGTAATCTTTATTTCAATTGATGATAATGAACAGGCGCAATTGAAATTATTGTGTGATGAGATTTTTGGAAGCAAAAATTTTATTGCTAAATTTGATTGGAGAAAAAAAACTGGTGCAAATGATGCTAAGGATATTGCTGTTATAACAGAAAGCATTTTATTATTTGCTAAAAGCCGTCAAGAATGCTTAGAACGTAATATTTGGAATAGAGATTCAGGCTCAAGAAATAATGAACGATTTAAACTATCTGATCTTTTTGTTGAACAAAGAGGACGTTATTATCTAGATACATTAGATAGAGGAGGACTTCAATATTCTGATTCCTTGAATTTTGGAATAAAGGCTCCTGATGGTGGTATTATCTATCCTAATGGCAGAAGTGAATACATAAATGATGGCTGGATTTGGAAATGGAGTAAAGATAAGATAGATTGGGGATTAGAAAATGGTTTTTTGGAATTTGTCAAATCATCGAAAAGCAAAGGCTCAAAGTATACCATAAAGTATAAAGTTTATGAACTTGTTGATAATGAAGGAAGAAAAAGAGAAAAAATAGGTCGTGCATTTTCAAATCTCATTGTTGACCCTATAAATCAAATTGGAAACATAGAAATTACAGATATGTTTGAAGGTCTGTCTCCTTTTTCTAATCCGAAGCCAACCGGTTTATTAAAATATCTTCTTAGCACTGTTAATACGAAAGATTCCCTCATCCTTGACTTTTTCGCCGGCTCTGGCACGACCCTTCATGCCACAATGCAGTTCAATGCCGAAGACGGCGGTCACCGTCAATGCATTCTTGTGACCAATAACGAGAACAATATCTGCGAGGAAGTGACATACGAGCGGAATAAACGTGTGATTGAGGGCTACACTACTCCGAAGGGCAACCATGTGGAGGGTCTGCACAACAATAACCTGAGATATTACAAGACCAAACTTCTGCCGCGTGAGCGTACGCAGCAAAACATGCGTGACTTGGTAAACGCTGCCACCGACTTGCTGTGCATCAAAGAGGATTTGTATGACGAAGAGGTGACGTTCGGAAGATATAAGGTGCACCCTAAGCTGATGCGTTATTTCTCCGATGGGATGCGCCACATGCTGATTGTTTATCGCGAGGAGATTGTGGATCAGCTGGCAGAAGAGATAGCAACTATGGACTTTGGAAAGGAACGTCTGAAAATATTCATATTCTCCCCGGCCCGTTATGCATTCAATGACAATTTCTTCGAGGTACAGGACAAAGTGGAGCTGGTGGCATTACCCGCTGCCATCTATGATGCCTACGAGAAGGTGCTGCCGATGCGGAAAGAAAAGCTGCTGGACTTGCAGGAGGCAGATGATGCTGTAGAGCCTGGGCAGCCAGTTGTGATGAGAGACCTGTTTGAGAACCACAGCGAGGAAGGAGGTGAAGCATGAAAGACTTGAAATTCCAACAGAAAGCAGTACGTGAGCTGGTGGACAAAACAATAGACTTGCTCTGTCTGCCTGGCAATAGAAAGCAACTGGTTTTTAAAGCCCCCACGGGGTCAGGAAAAACCGTGATGACTTCTCAGCTGTTGTCCGATCTGACGGAGGAGCTGCAAAGTCGTGGTGACTGCCCTGTTCAGCAGGTGGCGTATATGTGGATAGCCCCGAACAAGCTGCACCAACAGAGCTATTTTAAGATGAAGGACTTTTTCCACGAGACCCATTTGCTGCGTGCCGTGATGTATGATGAGCTTGACCACTCGGAAGGATATATCAAACCGGGAGAAATCTTGTTCGTCAACTGGGAGAGCATCAATAAGGAGAAAAACATCATAGTACGTGATAATGAGCAGAATGCAAGTGTGTTTGAAATCACGCGCCGCACGCAGGAAGAACATGGTTTGCCCATCATACTCGTGATAGACGAGGAACACCTGTTCTGGTCGAAGACCGCCGACAAGTCGAAGAAAGTGCTGGAGCAGATTCAGCCGAAGGTGGAAATCCGAGTGTCCGCCACTCCGAAGACCTATTCCGACAATATCGTGAACATACCGCGTGAAAAAGTCATCGAGGAGGAAATGATCAAGAAGCAGGTGATACTGAATCCCGACATCGACGAGCGGTTGACAGATGAACATGAGCTGAATCAACATCTGATTGCCTGTGCCATCCGGAAGCGTGAGCAGCTGGCAGAGGCATATAGAGAGCTTGGTGTGAAAATCAATCCATTGCTGCTGATTCAACTGCCCAACGATACCAGCGAATCCATGACAGCAGAGGACACACGGATAGCCGATCAGGTGAGGACATATCTTGACAAGGTGAAAGGCATCAATCAAGACAATGGAAAACTTGCTGTATGGCTGTCGAACGAGAAAAGCAATTTGGAGAATCTGGAGGACCTGGACAACGTCGCAGAGGCATTGCTGTTCAAGCAGGCCATCGCTCTGGGCTGGGACTGCCCGCGAGCTGCAGTACTGCTGATATTCAGGAAACTGACCAGCAGCCAGTTCACGATTCAGACTGTAGGCCGAATACTGCGTATGCCGGAACAACGATTCTACACGAACAACCTGCTTAATGTGGGCTATGTCTATACAGACATCAGCAAGGACAAGATTGAGATTGTTGCTGACGACATGGACTATCTGGAAAAGAACTGCTTGCAGGCCATCCGCCGGGATAATTTACAGAATATTTCCTTGCAGTCCTACTATAGTGAGCGAAAAAGCTCTGATCGTAACCGTCTCGGTCCCGACTTCAGGAAAGTTCTGATGGAGAGTTTTCAAGAGCTGTGGTCTTTGTCCTGGCAGCCGTCTTTATTTGATTTGTGGGATGACTTTGATGTGGATGATAGCGTCAGTGACCCAGAACAGCCGGAGACGGGACCAGAGACAACGGCTTCGATTAACCAGCAAAAGTTGAAAAACATCATCAGGTTTGATGTCAAAAACGTGAATGTGGAGATTCCCGCCAATGTGGTGTTTCAAAACGAGGTAGGTGTCATCAACACAGGTGAGAGATATAAATTTGCAAGAAGCTCGGGCGAGTTGCACCGTATCTATATTGACTTCTGCCGCAGCCAGCTGACTCACTTTGAGAAGTCTCACAGCACGGATGTGCTGGCTGGCTATCTGTTGTCGGCCATGGAGGAACTGTTTGAACTTTTTGAGACTGATGCAAAGAAAGTGATTCTGTATCATGCCAACAAGCCCCGTTTTGTAGATGTTATTCAAAAGGCACTGTCCCGATATGAGCGGATATTAGAAGAAAGACGTCAAAAAGCCAAAGAAAGGGGCTTTGAGCGATACGACTGGGAAATTCCGGAAGAAAGGCTCTACAATGTTTCATCTCATCAGGTTATCACACAGGTGAAAGACCACGCACTCATCCCGTTCGTCGAACTTAATGACGCGTCGAATCCGGAGCAACGGTTCAGAATGTTTCTAGAGGCAAACAAGGAATACATTGACTGGTGGTATAAGAATGGTGATGAGGGAAAACAACATTACTCTATCCCTTACGTGCGGAGCAACGGAGACAATGCTCTTTTCTATGTGGATTTCATTATCAGGATGAAGAACGGCCAGGTGTTTCTCTTCGACACGAAGTCGGCCAACAGCGATGGTGACGCGCCTCAGAAGCACAATGCTCTGATTGACTATATGTGCGCGTCGGAAAGAGCTGAAAACAACCTCAAAGGGGGCATCCTGATAGAAAATAAGGACGTGTGGTACTATTCGTCCTTCCATATCGACAATACAAACGACATCGTGGGATGGAATGCGTTCTTCCCACAGGACTATAACACTTAACAACAATAAAACTATGGCAAAAGGAATTGATGGCGTGTTCCTTCACTATGGAGTAAGGAAGGAGGACATGCAACTGATTGAGCAGTCGTGCAAAGAGTATGGCATAGATGTGGAATGGCTCAAGGAATATGTGCTGAGACCTTACAATGAAGAACGTAATAACCAAGGGGTAGAGTCAGTGGATGACAAGAAGCTGAACAAAATTCTGAAAAAGGCACTAAAAAATATTTAAAGCCATGAAGATTAAAAGAGTTTACGCAGAAAACTATAAAACCTATAAGCATCTCGACCTCGATTTGGAGGTGACAGGAGACCGGCCAATCATTCTTGTCGGTGGTGCAAATGGTTGCGGTAAGACAACATTATTCGATGCAATTTACCATGCACTTTACGGCCTTGACATCAGAAGTGCAAGGCAGTTTGAGGAACTGTTTAATGCCGGGGTGAAGATTACCACAGGGATGAAGAATCAAAAAATCATACTGAGGGTTGAGTTCTCCGGCATGGTAATCAATAAAGAGCAACATTACAAGCTTCAGCGTACTTATATGATGACCGAGGAAAGGGTGTTGGAGTCTGTCCAGCTGTCGATGGGAGGCAATACATTCACCTATGGCTCAGGCTCAACGGCATCTCAGCGTGCACAGAATGAAGAAGTCATCAACAAAATCATAGCAGCCAACCTGCCGAAGGAGCTAAGTTATTATTTCTTGTTTGATGCCATGAAGACGAGTGAGTTGCTAAAAGAGGAGCAAATCAATAAACTGATTGAGAAGAACATCAACTCTGTAATGGGGTTTAACAAATACAACCGATTGAGAAAAGGGTCAGCGGCTATATTGGCAGAGAAAAAAGCCGAAAAGATGGAAAATGAGAACCAACGGCAAGAATACGCCACCCTTACGTCAAGAAAACAGGAGTTGGAAAAGGATATAGATGAACTGAGCGCAAGGTATTCCGAAGCTTTGGAATATGCCAATGAAAATCAGGAACGCTATAATCAGCTGAAAGCAGGAAAGAATGCTGATGAGATAACGCGTGACAAGATGAAAACATTGGAAAACAACATACAGTCCATCATAAAATCGGAAACAGAATATCGACAGAATGTGGACAACCTGGCTAAGGATATAGAGACAAAGGTGGTTTATCCAAAGCTTTCAAGTCTGCTTGCTACAGAGATTGAACTGATTTTTCATGAAAAAGAAGATGTGGCAAAGGCGAGAGTCAACGTTCTTACTGACAAACAGATTGAATTATTCACAACAAAGTTTGCCAAGATAATTGAGGAACAATATCTTAATGGACGGAGAATAGATGTAAACGCGCTTATAGAAGAGATGAAACTATGGCAGGAAACAGAAAATATTGTGGAAGACAAATATGCTTTCCTTACTCAATCAGATTTGGACAGGCTGAAGGAGTTGATGAACTCCTCTGCTGCTAATCCTTTTACAAATTTAGATGACCAAAGAGAACGGCTTAACCAGGAAATCAAGGACTTGCCAAAACAACGAGAAATGCTCAAAGAATATGAACAGACGCTTAATGGCAATGACTATACCATCATCGAGTTGTATGAAAACAATGGCAAGAAAATCGAAGATTTGAAAAGCCAAATATCTTCAAAAAGGGATGAAGTAAAAGATTTGGAGAAGCAAATCGCGACTTATGACTATGATATCCCACAAGTTCCAGACCCTCAATATGACTTGTTGTGTAAATTACCCGATTTCTTTAAAGACGTGTCTGTGAAGTTGCTGAAAGCAAAGAAAGCCAGTATTGAGCGAATGATGAGAGACCAGCTGAATATTAATTTGGTGATTTACGCGGGATATATTGGTCGAGTGGAACTGTCCGCTCCCAACAGTGACGACATCGCTTTCAAAATTTATCATAAGGATGGAAATGAGATTTATCTCAGCCAGCTCAATGCTGGCGCTAAGCAGACGGTGATGCAGGTTTTGCTGAAGGTCTTATACAATCTTGGTGATTATGAGCCACCAGTTATGATTGATACGGTAATGGGGGTATTGGATAAAGAAAGCAGGGAAGTGATATTGGAACGTTATTTCCCCGACCTTGCCCATCAGACTATTTTACTGAGTACCGATACTGAAATTACGACAGAAAGAGATTTTGAGAAAATTCAGGCATATTTATCAAAGACTTATACGCTGCATCGTGACAAAGAAAATCAATGTACAACGATTACAGAAGATTATTTTGGACTTAAACCACAAGACTTTTAATAGTTATGAGTAATATAAATTGTTTGACAGTGAGAGGTGTTACAGCCGTGCAAGATATGCACGACCGGATTATGGATGTCAAGAGTCTTCTTGAAAAACGTTTGAATCTGGATGAATACACCGAGAATCTGCGTCCAGTCTCTCTTAATTTCAGTGTGGTACTGAGAATTTGTCTGTTGGCAGGACTCAGTGATAAGTCGCAGAGAAGAATTGAAGACCTCCCCAAATATAACATGACAATGTCCCGCACTCCTTACGCCACAACATTTTTTACAAAATCCGATATCGGATTAATGTTTGAGACGCTGCTCAAACTTCGGTATAGGGATGTGGATGCAGATTGGACGAATTCCAATCTCGTCAGCAAGGTGATTGGATGTGAAATTCTACGAGGACGGGAAATATTGCTGAAAGAAGGCGCCATCGACGAGTGGCTCACTTATATGCCTTTACGTGGTGGACGCTCAAGCTCATCAATCCCAGAACTGAATCTTCACATCGGTCAATATGACAATGGAATGGAAGCCTATCTTGACATCAACAGCCGCAGCATATCAAACACCCAGATTCTTGTGGCAGGAACAACCGGGTCGGGAAAATCAAACCTTCTTTCCGTTTTAATCAACCAAATCAGAAGTGCTTCATCAGACACTCACTACCCTGTGAATTTTCTTTTGTTCGATTACAAAGGGGAATTCTCCGACCCGGAAAATGCTGATTGGCTACAGAAGTTTGACACAGACAAGAATGCCATTCTAAATCCGATTGAAAAACCGTTGCCATTCACACCTTTTAAAGACTTTACTGGAAGACCCATCAATGAGGTGAATCTTTATGCCACTTCTTTATCTGCTGCATTGGGTGCCATTTCTCCTACAACAATCAGTGCCAATATGGACAACCGTCTGAGTGAGGCCATAATAAATGCTTATAAAGCTAAAAACTTAAAACCTATTACATTCAAAGAAATTCTGGATAATTATATCGCATTAT
Source organism: Bacteroidaceae bacterium (assembly GCA_017483765.1). Taxonomy (GTDB): domain Bacteria; phylum Bacteroidota; class Bacteroidia; order Bacteroidales; family Bacteroidaceae; genus UBA3839. The sequence goes on from JAFUVE010000038.1 coordinate 8,202, forward strand.
TGCCTGAGAAGAAACAAAACGACACGGACAGCATCATCTCTTCATTAAGCCAGCTGGTCAGGAACCATATATTTGCGGATGAGGATAAAATCGATTTGATAAAAGACTGCTATATCATCAATTTGGGAAGTTTCGAAAAGGATGGGATCATGGCCAAGGCAATCGTCTATTTCGTTATATCCAAACTCAATAATATTTATGAGAAACTCCCCAAACAAGCAGTTAATGAAGAACGTGTGGAAATCCGTCATTTCACAATTATTGATGAAGCTCATTATATGCTGGGGTTTGAAAACAAGCCATTGCAGAACCTTATAGCCGTTGGACGGAACAAAGGCATGAGTATCATTCTTGCAACTCAAAACATGGAAAGTTTCAAAAGTAAACATTTCGACTTTTATGCTAACGCTCAATACCCTTTAATCATGAAGCAACAACAGCAAAATGATGTTGTGATCAGAGATTTGTTTGCAGTTTCGGGTAATGCCTTACAGGAATTAAAACAGGCAATTGCTGGTCTTCAGAAAGGAGAGTTGATTACAAAAGACACAGAGGGCATGGCTCTTGGATTTGGTAAACATTGGCAGAAAATCAAGGTGACACATTTAATATGATGTTATGGAAGACAAGAACATAAAGCTGGAAGAGCTGAAAACAAAATTGCAGGATGCATATAATGACGCAGATCTACTGGAAATGCTGTCACTGTCATTACCGCGGGAAAAAGCTGAGGAAATCAGGCTTCTGGAGAACGAATACGCAAAAGAAGCGATGGACGGAGTAGTAAAGGAGATTCAACAGCAAATCAAAAAGTTCATCTCTTCATTCTCAATAGATATGACATATAGCCATGCAGAAAAGCGAATCGTTTGGACTCCATCTGTAAACAGCCAGAAAGAAACCATCCGACGGACACAGAACAATGAACCAGAGAATATAATGATACCTTCACACCCAACTCCGGAATTTAAGCATGTTCCAGACTCTGTTGCTTCAGAAAACCCAGGGAATACCTCTCCATGTAAAATATTGTTACGATTAAAGTCGAAAAGAATCCGTGCATATGGCATATACGATGGTGAGAAGTTTATTTTGCAGAAGGGAAGTCAGGCTGAATTGTATTGTTCTAAAATATTTACTGGTTATGAGAAAAGAGAACGCATGCTGAAATCATATGCCACCCATGACAATGAGGTTTGGACATTGACATTCGATATGGAATTATCTTCTCCCAGTGCAGCTTCTGTGTTTTGCCTAGGCCGCAATTCCAATGGGTGGATGGAATGGGTGGATGAACAGGGAAGAACACTCAAGGAAATATTTTCTAATGTAAGTGGCAAATATAAGAATTCGGCGATTTCATATTCCCAGGAACAACGGCGACCTTACCAAAGGGACGTAAATGAGCAATCCGGAAGGAACTATATTCGTGTTGTTTTTCCAGATAACAGGGTTTCGTGCAGTAAGCAGGTGTGGCAGACATTGGTTGATGTCGTAAATTATGCTGGTGGTAAAAATGTGCAACGATTAGGCATTATGATGCTTGGAGATAATCTTGTTACCTCACACCTTAATTCAAATAGTGCATACCGCTCTGCACAGAAATTGCTTGTTGACGGACTGTATGTGTCCACCTTTTCCACAACAGAAGTGAAATATAAGCAGATTCAAAAAATAAACAGAGATTTGAACCTCGGACTTATTGTCCAAAAAATACTTTCATGAAATCATGACAGAACTGGATAAAATACATGAGTCGTATTCTACTTTCTTAAATGCCGGCTTTCCAATTGGACGTGACTTGCTGGATGCTATCTCAAAGAAAGAACAGGATTATTTGTTTGAAGAGATATTGCCAAAATATAATGAACAAATAAAGGAACTTTTGGCTGATGTCAGAAATGACGTGGACTTTCAGTTGAGTTATTCTCCAGATGATGGCTTGAAGGTAAAAGAGAAAAGTATACACGTCATGAGCTATTTTGAGGATGAAGCACCGAATGAGAGAGACCGTACAATGTATTCGATAAATGGCGGTGAGCCTCTCAATAAACGACGGTTTGTATTAGAGGTGGTCAAAATGTATGTTCAGGAACATCCAAATGTTAGTCTTATGGAATTGGAACTACGTTTTCCCTCATCGATTCACCGGTCGAAGGCAAATGGCGTTGTCAGAAGGTATGATGATGTGATGAGGAGGGTAGCAGATCATCCCAATTTGGCAATACGTTTCTTTCTGAATCCAGAAGACCTTATTCAATTGTCAGACGGAACTAAAGTAACGGTTCATAATCAGTGGGGAGGTGAAGAATTTGATAATTTTTTGAGGATTGCGAGATCGCTTTTTGAAATAAGTTGAAAGCCTTCTGCTATTGAATTGCCAATAAGCGTTTTTATTTTTAGTCGAGTAATTGTAAAATATAAAGTTGCGTCACTTCTTAAGTCGTCAAAGAGAATGAAGTTGCTTTAAAACTGAGACAGGCCGCGGGCAGGGTTTTGATACCCTCCCGCGGCCTGTCCGCTTGATATTTCGTCCCAAGTCTCTATCCCTTCAGTTTCTCTGATAAGAATTTATTTTGAGACTTCTGTAGCGGCTTCATTCTCGGTGTTTTCCGTTGTCTCGGCATTCTCTGGAGTGTCAGCTTTGTCGGACTGTTCGTTCGCTTCCGGTGCTGCTGTCTCTTCCTGACCTTCGGTTGCCTCGGTTGCGGCTGGTTGCTGCGTTGCTTCGGTAGTTTCCACTGCGTTGCTGTCGTTCTCAGCTGCTACAACCTCTGTTGTGTCGGTTTCGGCCGGGATTTCGTCGCCGTTTGTCTTATTGTCAGACTGACCGCAAGTGAAACTCATAGCTCCTACGAAAAGTGCGAGGAGGATGGCCGAAGCCGTGTTGAAAAACTTAATCTTTCTCATAATTTCTAAAAAATTAAATGGTTAATGTAATGAATGAAAAATACAATATGTTTAGTTTAATGTTTAAAATTTCATGTTGATAGTCTTTACAGTTTATTATACCGGAAAGTGGTAAAAGGTAAACAATTCTTTAGCTTAAAGTTTAATGTTGGCAATCTTTACGATTTAATATACCGGAAAGCGGTAAGAGGTAAACAATTCTTTAGTTTAAAGTTTAATGTTTAAAGTTTAATGGGTAATGTTTTAATGGTGTGAGAGGTTGATGGGGTGGGGCATTGTTTTTGTTGACAGGAGACATTGTTTCCGGATTGTAGTATTATGTGGAGTCGGGTGTGAGGGGCAAGGTGAGTGGACAAAGGAAAGGCGGTTCCTGCCGATGACAGGAACCGCCTGATAAGATGCTAGTGGGGTTCTATTCGTTACATTGGTATTTTTTTCTGAGCATGACCGCCAGTGGATTGTCCGCCTCAGCGATATCGTCGAGCACTTCCTTTGCCAGGCAGTCGTCTCCGTCGACGGTGAGTGCCGCGGTAAGCCTCCATTCGATTTTTTCCTGGTAGGGCTTGAACTGCGCATACTCCGCCTTGCTTTCTTTTAGTCCGTCGATGATGTCCTGCATCTCGTTGATGAACGGTTGCAAATCCTGCTTCTCCTCAATCGCCTTGTCGATATCGGCAAGCATGTTCTGCACCTTCGGTTCTACGACGTTCTCGACATTGGGCAGTGTGCCTCCGTCCATCACGACTTCCTCGTCGTCAGGCTCTGAAAGGGCAGCGACAGGGGCGTCTGCTACTTGTTTTTCGTCCACCGTGATGGCATCCTCATTCGCTTGTTTTTTTGTGCTCGGCTGCTCTTTTGTAGCCACTTCATTTACGGCTAATTGTGCCTCACCTTTTTTGGAGGCGAACTTGATGGCTCCGAACACCAGTACGACCATGGCGGCAATAGGCAAGGCCCATTTCATGAAACGTCTGGTTCTGCTGGCGGTCTTAAGCGGTATGACCGCCGGGGACTCTATTTCAGTAGCGGCAGCGGGGGAGAGTTCCATTCTCTCCTCGTTATAGTCCGCATATTCTGGTTCTCCAGCGTATGAACTGCTTGAAAGCTCACAATCAGTTCTAGCTTGGCAAGCAGACGGTTTACCAACTTCTACGCCAATTCTTTTTCCATCCCTTGAGCTATAATGCAGTATCGATCTGACGATATGTTGCTCTTCTCTTTCCTTCGTGATGCCCATGGCCTTGATCATTTGTGCCATCATTTGTGCATCCTCGCGGAGCTCCTTGTCGTTCTTGAGGGCTTTGATAAACTCTTTGGTCTCTTCAGGCGACATCTGCTCCCGCAGGAACCGCTCAATCCGTTCGAGTCTTTCTTCGTTATATGTCTTTTTATCCATAATTTCTGAGTTTTAGCTGTGATACTTTTCCCTGAAGGTTTGTCTGCATCTGGAAGCCGCGGCTTTGGCTGTCGTGGCGTTTTTGAGCCCTGTCATGTCAGCTATGACTTTCCAGCTGAGTTCGTCATTATAATAGAGCCAGAGCAGTTTCCTGCATTTTTCAGTCATCATTTCCAAAGCCTGGTGAGCCATGTCTGACTTATACTGTTGGCTGGCATCATCGTCTGCTGCAGACTGCAGGAGATATTCCACTTTTTCCATGTTTATCCTGCCTTCCTGGTAGTCCTCGTCGTTGGTGCCGATGAGCGTCTCCGAGTGCGCTCCTTTTTTCCTGACTGCTTTCAGACACTGGTTTTTGCAGGTTTTGAAGAAGTATGGGTAGAGGTCTTTGGTCACTTTCCCGTCTTTGATGGCATTCCATAGGACAATCCTTGCTTCCTGCATGATATCCTCGACTTCATTCTCAGAGAGTACGGAAAACTGAGCGGTCAGATAGGCCTTAGCGTTTTCGCTGTACCTCCTGTCGAAATCCGCGAGGACACGGTTGATAGTTTTTTCGTCTGTCATAATATACCAATTTTCATGAAAAGGTAAACATTTGGAAGAGATAATTAAAAATTTATGGTATGTTCAGTAATCAGGTGTGTAGGCTTAAGTTAGAAGACGCCCCGCGGGGCGTCTCTACTTGGTGAGTGCCTGGAAGAGTGCTTTTGCCACGACTTTACCTCCCGCTGCGTTGATGTGTGTGTAGTCGAGGTTGGCCTGTCCTTTCTTCTGCATCCTGGCAATGCTTCCGTCGCCTCCCATAGCGAGGAAGAGGTTCCAGAAAGCCACCCCCTCGTCGGCTGCCATCTGCCGTTGCGCCGCCATGAGTTCCTTCACTCCTTTCATCGTGGCGAATCCGTCAGGTGTCCGTTCGTCGCGGTCACCGCTTCCGAGTATGAGAATGCTGGCATTAGGGAAATGCGCCTTGATTTTTCGGATGACTTTCTTGAACCGGCTGGTGTATGGGGAGTAGTCGGTCTGCTTTTTGTTGGCGATATTGAGTCCGTATTCAAAGATGAAGAGGTCGTAGGGCCTGAGCCGTGCATAAGCCGCCAAGGTCTCGTCTGCCGTGTTGGCAGTGTACCATCCGTTGCTTCCCCTCATGGAGTAGTTGTCGAGGGAAATACCCGTGCTGCCGTCGAGTGCCACCCCGAACACCCGTCCGTTGCCGCTGGCGTCGAATGCAAATTTCCCGATACTTTGTCCGTGGAATTCCGCAGTCGCCATGGCCCCCCCGTTGTCGCTGACAGCCGGCTGAGCTTCCGCTCCGTTGATTTTTCCTTTGAAGGAGATTCCTTCCGGCACGTAGAAGATGGTGGCCTTGTCGGCCGTTGCAGCATGTCCTTTGCTTGTTGTGACATTGAACGATGCTTTTCCCTTACAGATGAAATAGGCACCGTTGAGTCCCTGCATCGCTCCCTTATGTCCAGCCCTGTCGTTGGCATGGTGTTTCTCCCATCCCGAGTTGTTGGTCTTGGCAGTAAGTCTGAACCGTTCGGAGACACATGAGATGTCCACCCATCCCACGCCCTTTCCTCCGTATTGTGCCTGCAGCATCTCGCGCAGGTCGGAGGTGAGGATGTCACCCTCGATGAATGAGTCTCCGAAGAATGCGATTCTGACGGGCCGGCTGCCTGCCTGGCTGAGTGCCGCCTTGAAGTGTGCCATGGAGTTGCCAAAGTCCTCGATGTCGGGCACCTCTCCTGTGCTGACAGCCGAGTAGTCGATGGGCTTGATTGCGGCAGGATGGTAGGCCGCCGTGTCCCCTTCGTTCACTGATGTGACAGCCGGAGCGGAGTCCGCGGGACTGCTGTCTTGCTGTTGTGTCGGCTTGTTTTCCGCTTTTTGCTTGGACGTTGGCTCTTGGGATGGTGTGGGAGTGCTTTCTGCGATGGTGGGGTCTTCCTCGGTTTCTTCCTCAATCTGGTCGAAAGCGATTCCGAGATTCTCTTCTTCTCCGATGGTGTCGGTGGCAATCTCGACTGTTCCTACCATGGAATCGACCATCGCCTCGGCGATGATGTTTCCGCTGGAGTCCCTCAGCTGGACGTCGCTGAGGAGGTTGACCCGCCGCATGTCCTTGCCGCCGATTTTCAGTTTCGGCAGCCAGAACATGGCGAGCAGCGTCAATATGGTGATCAGCGTGATGTAGAAGGAGTTATGGATTTTGTTTGGCACGAGGAGAAATATTTACTTTGATGCGATGATGTTGATGACCGCCACGATGTCTGAGATGTCGATGTTCTTGTCCTCGTTGACATCGGCCGTGTCCTTGTATGTGGTGTCGCCAGCAATCGTGTTGATGATGGCCACGATGTCTGAGATGTCGATGTTGCCGTCGAGGTTGACATCGCCTTTCTCGTATACCACCTTAGGCTGTGTGTGCTCCGTGATGGATGTCAGCTCGGCCTTGGTCTCTCCGTCGGTCAGGTGTATGTTGAAGTAGAAGGTGGCCTGTACGGTCTTCCCGTTCTTCTTGTATCGTATGGCCTGTGCGATTCTATATGAGTCGCCGGATTTTGATTTTCCAGGGTACTGCCCCACGTAGAAGGAGAGAGCCGACGGGGTGAACTCTGAGTAGACATATCCATTACCGTAGCTTGTGACGATGCCAGTCTTGCTGAACCAGTGTCCGTGTCCGTTGGCAGTGGATCCAGACTGTGCAATGGTTCCGGTCTTAGGGTTGCATGCGTAGAACTTGCACGTGCCTTCTTGCACAGATCCCGAGGACCATGTCCTGATGGCCTCGGCAATGGCAGAAGCCGGTTTTTCCATCTGGAATGCGGTTCCGAGTGCAGACAGCGCCTTTCCTGAGACGGTGACGGTGGTTCCGGTGTGTCCAACTGCGTCGGTTGGGAAATAGACGTCGTATTCGTATTCCACGTTGGCCACATCTCTGTCGTCGATGATGGACTCAGCATAGACCGTGGCCCTTGCACCGATGTCTGTGTTGTGCAGTTTGAAGTAGTAAGGCCATTGGTCGTCGTTCTTGATGTCGTCGTCCCATTTGTGCTGGATGTAGTTCTTCAGCGCCGGTGCCACGACAAGCCACATCTGCGCAGTGTTCTCAGGCACGGTGAAGCTGACGTCTGCACTCTTTTCTCCTGCCCCGGTGCAGTAGACAGAGTCCTCAGCGAAGTACTCGCAAGATCCGTCGTTCTTGAGCGCCACATATCCGATCCGGAATCCCCTGTAGGAAGTGCTGATGCCATTGTATGTGCTTCTTGCCACAGTGGTGAAAGTGTCTCCGTTGTGGTATTCAACGGGGTCGGCAGACGTGAGTCTGGCTCTTGGGGTTATGGCCGTGAAGGTTGTTGTCACTTCGGTTCCTGCCGGCTTGGTCTGCAGCGGAATGATGTTGAATCCGGTTCCTTGCGGGCAGCTGGAGTATGCCACCTGGTAGGTTGAGTCTTCCGTCATGGTGCAGGCATATCTGAAGTTTCCGATATATGGTGTTCTGTAAGGCTTGCATTTTTCGATGTCGTAAGCCGCGGCATGCATGGCGAAGTCAAAGTGGAGCTTGTAGAGGTCAGCCACCGAGAGTCCTTTGAGCTTCATGAGCGCCTCGTTGAAGTCCGCAGCCTTAGGCATGGGCTGTGTCCACACTTTGTAAATGGTCTGTATGTCGTTGTAGTATTCGCAAAGATAGAGGAAGAACATATATGCCTGATAGCGGTGATATTCGTGTGAGAACGCGTAGTTGTGCGTGTTGCCGAAATGGTATCCAGTCCCGCTTTCAGAAAACACCTCGTCTGGATAGGAGTAAAGAGCCTGCCAGTTTGCCGTCGTCTCCCACACAGCCGCTCCGCTTCCGATGGCGTCGTGGAATCCGGTGTGGCAGGATGATATGGTTCCTTGCTTGGAGTCGTCGCTGTAGCACATGTAGTGGAATGAGTGTCCTACCTCGTGTGCCACCGCCGACCCGACCGGTTTGCTGGTAGATGGGTTGAGCCAGAGTGCCGGCACCTGATAGTCGTATCCGCTTCCGTAGCAAGTCCATTCGGTCGTATGGTTGAGACAGACGATGATCTTGTATTTGTGTACGTTTGAAGTGGGCAGTGAGCCGAATCCGAGCACTTCCGTCTCATGCTTGTAGAAAGTCTCGAGCCGTTCCTTCATGTAGTCGAGATCGAAGTAAAAGAAGTCGGATGACGGCAGCTTGTCAGGAGCTGTGTTTCCCCATCCTTTGTCCCAAAAGATGATGAAGTTGTCGGTCTCTACACTTCTGGACTTCGACCATGTGTACTTGTTGTCTGGGTCGCTGTCGGCATAAAGAAGAGTGTCGTTGGGGTTGAAGTTACGCCATTCCCAAGGAATGTAGACCGTCTTCTGTGCAGATGCTGCAACTGCGCAGATGGCCAGAATAGATGTTAGTAGTAGTTTTTTCATATGACTTAGTTTTTTTATAGGTTTTCTAGATGAGCTAGATATTCTAGATGAACTAGATTTTCTAGATGAACTAGATATACTAGAATTTCTGGATATACTGGATTATCAGTTTTATTCGGATTGTTCAGTTTTTTCTTTGTCAGAAGGTTCTGGATTGGGCTTTGCTTCCGTTTTCTTGTTCTCCTCTTCGTTGCTCTCGGGCTTGATGAGCTCGGGGTAGGAGATTCTGGTATGGTAGATGGTCTTCAGCCTCTCCTTGAACGCTTTCCTTGCGATGTTGATGTCCTTGAACGAGATGTCGGAGTTGTCGAAGAACCCTTCCTGGACTTGCGAGAGCACGATTTTGTCGACGAGCGCTGAAATGTTGTCCTCTGTGTACTCAGCGAGGCTTCTGGATGCAGCTTCGATGGCATCGGCCATCATGAGTATGGCTTCTTCCTTCGTCTCGGGGTTTGGTCCAGGGTAGGTGAATTTTGCCTCGTCGATTTCGGCTTCAGGATGCTGGTTCTTATAGGTGACGTAGAAATATTTTGCTTTTCCTTTTCCGTGATGGGTAAGTATAAACCGCTTGATGACTTCCGGCAAGTCGTAGTGCTCAGCCAGCTTCACTCCTTCGATGACATGGCCGATGATGACTTCAGCACTTTTGATGGGAGAAATGCGTTCATGGGGATTTTTTCCGGACTGGTTTTCCGTGAAGAATACTGGTCTGGATAGTTTACCGACGTCGTGGTACATGGCTCCGGTCCTGACAAGCTGTACGTTGGCCCTGAGCTTCTTTGCCACTTCTGAGGCCAGGATAGCCACCTGCGTGGAATGTTGGAACGTGCCCGGCGCCTCCTCCATGAGCTTCTGAAGAAGCGGATGGTTGGTGTTGGAGAGTTCGACGAGCGTGACTTCCGACGTGAATCCGAAGAATTTCTCCATGAGCCAGAAAAGAGGGTAGGCGAAGAGGAGAAGGAGTCCGCTGACGATGAGCCAGTAGTAGGGGTCTCTGCTGGACAGGTCTCTTGATACGTCTTCCACCGTCATGAGCTGGTAGATAAAATGTGTAGCCAGGAGTGTGGCAGTGACAAGCAGCATGGTCCTGACGAACTGCGACCGTTGCGTCATCTGCCTGAGCGTCTGTACAGCCACCATTCCTGCTATGGTCTGCAAGATGATGAACTCATAATGGTTGGTGATGCAAACCGATGCGACGAGCACGGTGGCCAGATGGAACGTGAATGCCACCCTGGAGTCGAGGAATACCCTGATGATGATTGGCACCATGCAGAATGGAATGGCATAGATGTGGAGGAGGGTGTGCTGTTCCATGGTTCCTGTAATGACACAGAAGACAGTGGGTAGGATGAAGAGCATGAGGTATGCTCTCTTGTTGAGGAAATAGTCTCTTCTGAAAATATATAGGAACGTGTTGAGCACGATGACGATAAGCAGAACGAAGAGCGCCTGTCCGAGGTAAACCTTGAAAGGCTTCTCGTTTTCAGACATGTTTTCCATGTTCGCCTGATAGGCCTTGATTTTTGCCAGTTTCACCTCATCGACGATTTCGCCCCTGTCGATGATTTTCTCATTTTTCTGGACTCCGTCCTTTTCATCAGAAATGGCTTTGACTTGCTGGTTAATCTCCTCGTCAGTCTTCATCTTGTCGAAAAGGAGATTTGCCTCCATGTAGGCGTTGATGTTGAGTGCCTGCAGGAACGGCGTTTCCAGAGAGTCTTTCGTGTCGGCCTTTCCTGGAGTCGGCCTGCTCAAAATATGGTAGGCAACGCTGGTGCTGTACACGCTGTCGAGCTTGACCGGCTCCGCTGCCACCCCGTTTTTGATAATCTTTATGCTGTTCAGTTTCTGTGCTTTCAGACTGTCGTATTCCGCTTGCCCGATGACGCCCTTTTCGTAAATCTTGTCAAGTCGCTCAAGCAAGCTCTTGCGGTATGGTTCGGCGTCAATCCCGCTGAATCTTCCGTCTTTTTGTATGAGTTTCTGTGTCTCATCGAAAATACGGTTCTCCATGGTGTCTCGCACGTTGAACCGCCTGTTGAAATAAGCTGGAGTTGCCTGCCTGATGCTGTCTTTCTTGGCTGCCAGCACGCTGTCGGGCATGTAGACGTTGAAAGAATGAAGGGCGATGAGTGGCTGATGGTGCCATGGCGCTCCTAATTTGACATCGGTGTATTTGAATTTTCTCCAGTCGGGCATGAAATAGGTGATGATGGCCACGGTGGCGATCATGACCACAAAGCGGTTCAGCCACTCAAGCCCTTTGAGGGACTGAGTGGCCGACTTTTGCTTCTTTAAAGTCTTGGCGAGGACCGGGTCGTTGGTCCTTCTGAAGAGTTTATTGAAAATAGCCCACATTATTATAGTTTTTAGTTTTAAGTTTTCAGTTTTAAGTTTTCAGTGAATTTACTCTGGGACTATTTCTTTAGAGTTGAGAGTTGGATAGCTCTGAACCAGAATTTTAGACGTTCTGCCGATTTATTGCTGCATGAGGTATGTCTTGAAGTCTTCGAACTCTTTGGTCATGTCAACCGACTGCTTTGTCCCCTTCATGAACGCCTGCAGCTTCTCCGGGATGTCGATATCCGCATTGATGATTTTATCGACGGTCTGCTTGAACTTGGCAGGATGTGCGGTCTCGAGGAATACGCCGTACTCACCCTCCTTCAGCCCTTCCTGCAGTGCCTGGAATCCGCATGCACCGTGCGGGTCGCAGAGATAGCCTGTCTGTTTGTACACCTGCTGAATGGTCTGGGCGATGAGCTCGTCGGAGTAGGTGGCACCGCTGATGTCGTCGCAGATTTGCTGGTGGCTTTTTCCGTAGAGCTCATATACTCTGGCGAAGTTCGACGGGTCGCCCACGTCCATGGCGTTGGCGATGGTCTGCACGGATGGCTTGGGACAGTATTGTCCTGTCTGCAGGAACTGGAAGAAGATGTCGTTTGCGTTGTTTGCGGCGATGAACCGCTTGATGGGCAGTCCCATCTTCTTTCCGAATAGCCCGGCGCATATGTTGCCGAAGTTGCCAGATGGAACGCAAACGACGAGATTGTCGGCTTTGCCCATGCGCTTCATCTGTGCGTAGGCATTGAAATAATAGAAGGCCTGGGGGAGGAATCGCGCCACGTTGATAGAGTTTGCGGATGTGAGCTTCATGTGCTGGTTGAGCTGCTGGTCCATGAATGCCGCCTTGACGAGCCGTTGGCAGTCGTCGAACACGCCGTCCACCTCGATGGCGGTGATGTTCTGTCCGAGTGTCGTGAACTGGCACTCCTGTATGGCGCTGACTTTTCCTTTGGGATAGAGCACATAGACATGGATTCCGTCGACTCCGAGAAATCCGTTGGCAACTGCCGAGCCGGTGTCTCCCGATGTGGCGACGAGCACGTTGACTGTCTGCCCTTCGTTTCCTTCCTTCTTGATGAAGTACTGGAGCAGACGCGCCATGAACCTGGCTCCCACATCCTTGAATGCGAGAGTTGGTCCGTGGAAAAGCTCGAGTGAATAGATTTTCTCAGTGACGGGTACGACCGGGCAGTCGAATGCCAGTGTGTCGTAAACGATGCGCTTGAGGTCGTCGGCTGGCACGTCTTCTCCGAAAAACGCGTCAGCCACGGTGTATGCGATTTGCTGGAACGTCAGGTCCTGAATGTTGTCGAAGAAATCCTTCGGCAGTGGCTTGATCCGCTCCGGCATGTAGAGTCCTTTGTCTTCAGCAAGTCCTTTCACCACCGCTTTCTCGAGAGTGGCGAGAGGCGCTTGCTTGTTGGTGGAGTAATATAGCATATTTTTATGGGTTGAATGAGTTGAATGGGGTTAATGAGGTTAGTCGTCCATGAGTGCGTTCATGAACTCGTCTTTCTGTAGCAGTCCGTAAGAGCCGGCCTTGCATGCGTCCTCGTCGAGCGTCTGCACATCGTCGGGCTTGACTCCCGGCTTGTAGATGAGGAACGGTACGGGCTCGTTGGTGTGTGTCCGGTGTGCCACTGGGGTGGGGTGGTCTGGCAGTATGGCGATGGCGACGTCTTCTCCGATTGCGGAATGCGGGTGTTCCGGGTCGAAGTCCTCGAGTTTTCCGTAAATGGCCTCGAAAATGGGCTTGACGGCCCTCTGGTCGAGGTAGTCGATGGTTCGGAGTTTGAGTTCGAGGTTGCCGTCATGTCCAGCCTCGTCGCTGGCCTCGATGTGGAGATAGACGAAGTCGTCGGTCTTGAGTGCCTCGACGGCCGCCTGTGCCTTCCCCTCATAGTTTGTGTTGTAGAGCCCGGTGGCTCCCTCCACGTCGATGCATCTGAGTCCCGCCAGCTTGCCAATGCCGCGAAGGAGGTCGACAGCCGTGATGACCGCCCCTCTTTTGATGGCCGGGTAGGTCGTTGTGAGCGGAGTCATGTTGGGTCTGTAGCCGCCCGCCCATGGCCATATACTGTTGGCCGGGTCCTTTCCTTGCTTCACGCGTTGAATGTTGACGGGGTGGTTGCTAAGCAGTGTCTGGGACTTGCGGATGAGGTCGTTGATGAGCTCTGCCGTGGTTTGAGCCTCAGGTACTTCCGGCTTGACGAGCAGCGGTTCCCATGGCTGTCCCGGCACGTCGTGTGGCGGCGTGCAGCTGATGCGTTTGTCTCCTCCCTTGATGACGAGCAGGTGTCGGTATTGAATGCCAGTGTAGAAATGCACTTTGTCGTTGCCCAGTTTCTCTTGCAGGAACTGTATGAGCTGGTCTGCCTCCTCTGTTGTGAGGTGTCCGGCAGAGTGGTTCTTGATGTGGTCGCCCTCGATGCAGATGAGGTTGCAGCGGATGGCCATATCTCCAGGCTGGAGCTCCACTCCGATGCTTGCTGCCTCGAGCGGTCCGCGGCCCTCGTAGACCTTCTCCTGGTCGTATCCGAGGATGGCGGAGTTTGCCACCTCGCTGCCGGGGTGGAATCCGTCGGGCACGGTCTTGAGCATACCGCACCGCCCCATGCGGGCCAACGCGTTGATATATGTGGGGTTGGCATACTGGAGGAGTGTCTTGTTTCCAAGACTCTCCACCTTCCAGTCTGCCATTCCGTCGCCAAGTATGATGATATGCTTCATTGCTGTTTTCAGTTTTCAGTTGTCAGTTTTCAGTTAGCGGACATACATAAAGTAAGTCCCTACATTTTCTGGCAACAGTCATCATTTTAGATGTTGGCGATTCTCATGATGTCGGCAAATACACCGGCAGCCGTAACGCTGGCGCCGGCACCATATCCCTTGATGAGCATGGGGTGCTCGTGGTAGCGTGCCGTCGTGATGAGGATGATGTTGTTAGAGCCTTCCAGGTCGTAGAACGGATGGTGCTCGTCCACTTCCTGCAGGGCCACTTTGCCTTTCCCGTTTTCGAGTGTGGCCACGAACCGCCACTTTTTGTTTCCTTCCTCCAGCTTCTTGCGTCTTTCCTCGAAATCAGCGTCGAGCGAAGGCAGGTTCTTCCAGAAGTCGTCGATGGTGCCTTCGAAGAAGTCGTTGGGGATGAAGAGATGTTTCTCCACGTCTTCCTGATTGAGCTTGTAGCCGGCTTCACGGCTGAGGATGACGAGCTTACGGATGACGTCCTTTCCGCTGAGGTCGATACGAGGGTCGGGCTCAGAGAAGCGTTCCTCCTTTGCCATCCTGACGGTCTGCGAGAAAGGTATGTCGGCCGAAATCATGTTGAAGATATAGTTGAGGGTTCCGCTGAGCACAGCCTCGAGTTTCTCGATTTTGTCGCCCGAGTTGACGAGGTCGTTCATCGTGTGGATGATGGGAAGTCCGGCACCCACGTTGGTCTCGTACATGTATTTCACACCTCTGTCGCGTGCCGTTGCCTTGAGTTTCTCGTAAACGGCATAGTCGGAAGATGCTGCCACCTTGTTGGCCGCCACGACGTTGATGCTGTGGTCGAGGAAGTCCTGATAGAGGCCAGCGATTCCCGGTGCAGCTGTGCAGTCGACAAATACGGAGTTGAATATGTTCATTCCGATGACCTCTTTCCTTATGGTGTCCTCGTTTCCGCCCGGATGCTTAGCCAGCTCCTCTCGGAAGTTCTCGAGGTCGATTCCGTCGCGGTTGTAAATGGCTCCTGTGACGTCGATGATGCCAACGACGTTGAGTTTGAGGCGTCGTTCCTTCATGAGAATCTCACGCTGCTGCTTGATTTGCTGGATGAGCGATCCACCTACTGTGCCTGTGCCGCAGATGAAGAGGTTGAGCACCTGATATTCCGACAGGAAGAAGCTGTCGTGCAGCACGTTGAGTGATTTGCGGAGGAACCGGCTCTCCACGACGAACGATATGTTGGTCTCAGATGCACCCTGAGCGCAAGCGATGACGCTGATGCCGCTTCTTCCGAGCGTTCCGAAGAGCTTACCCGCAATGCCGGGCGTGTGCTTCATGTTCTCTCCTACGATGGCGATGGTGGCGAGGTTCTTCTCCTGCGCCATCTCATACATGGCTCCCATCTCAATCTCTTTCCTGAACTCCTCGTTGAGCACCTGGCAGGCCTTGTCGGAGTCTTCGTTTCTCACACCGATGGAAGTGGAGTTCTCGGAAGATGCCTGGCTGACGAGGAATACGCTGATGCCTTCTTTAGCCAAGGCAGTGAAGATGCGTCGGTTGACACCGATGACTCCCACCATGGAAAGTCCAGATACGGTGATGAGGCTCGTGTTGTTGATGGATGATATGCCTTTGATGGCACGTGAGCTTTTTTCTCCTTCCGACGATATGGTAGTCCCCTTTGCTTCGGGGTTGAATGTGTTCTTGATGAGGATTGGTATGTTCTTGATGCATACCGGATAGATGGTAGGCGGATAGACCACTTTTGCTCCGAAGTGGCTGAGCTCCATTGCCTCGATATACGACAGGTGGTCGATGGTGTATGCGGAGTTGATGACCTTAGGGTCTGCAGTCATGAATCCGTCCACGTCTGTCCAGATTTCAAGGATGGATGCGTCGAGCGCTGCCGCGATGATGCTTGCCGTGTAGTCCGATCCTCCTCGTCCGAGGTTGGTGATTTCTCCCGTCTCGTTGTCCGTTGAAATGAATCCCGGCACGACAGCGATGGGGCGTGGTGACTGCTGGTCTTTACCCAATGCGATGAAATTCTTGAACTCTTTCTTCACATTGTCGTATGTTGTGCCAGTGACGAGTGTGTTCCTGTCGTTTTTCTTCTCCGTCTTGATGAAATCGAGTGCGTTATGGCAAGTTGCTCCCTGCATCATGGCTGCGACGATGCACGACGACATCCGCTCTCCGTAGCTTACGATGGCGTTGGCCGTCTTTTCCGACAGGTCGCGTATGAGGTAGATTCCCTGGTAGATGCTCTTGAGGTCCTCGAGCAGCGAGTCCACGGTCTTGAGCACCTGTACCTGCTTCTCTGCGTCAGGGATGACTGCGTCGATCAGTTGGTGGTGGCGTTTCACCATTGCATTGTACGCCTCGATATAGCGTGGCTCTCCCGCCAGCGCCTGCTGCGAAGTGTTGATGAGCTGGTCGGTGATGCCGCCGAGGGCGGACACGACTACAATCACAGGCTCTTCGCTTGCCTCTACAATCTTTTTTACACTCAGAATGCTTTCTGCGGAACCCACGGATGTTCCGCCAAATTTCATTACTTTCATTTGTTTTTTTTATACGTTTTATGTTTATGTAGCGTCCTGCGTCTCAGGACTCTGCGAAAAGTCAGGCTCATGCTCTCCTCGTCCGGAACCACAACATCCGCAATCCGGAAAACATAGTCTGGCATCTTCCCAGTACATATAATCTTTGCAAAGTTACGATTAAGTGAGCAGAAAAGCAAATAAAACGCAGTTTTAATTTGGTTTTCTCGAACGAAAGTAACTTCGAGCGAAGCTCAAAGTTGACGATTAAGTGAGCAGAAAAGCAAATTTTGGAGCAGCAAATTCCAAATACTTTGTGGGTTTAGCGGTGAGAAAGTGAGAACGCAGCAACGTAACTTCGAATTACTGCCATCCCCCCCCGGGATGGTTACAATAAAAAAAGCGTCACAGCATTATCGGTGACGCTATTTCTGTTAGTTATCCTGCGGAGAATTTTGTTCAGATTGTTCGGATATTTTAGGGGGGAATATCCTCTGCGTCTATGAAAGTCACAAAGAACCAGAACAATCCCCAATTCCGTCATGTAATGATGTCTTTCCGTAATTTTTCAAAAACTTATCAAAATTCATATCCTCATCATCAATTCCTTCCCTTTTCATCTTAATTAAAAAGTCCATATATTCATCTTCTCGTTCCATCAATATCTTTGATCTTTCCACATATTTAAGTTTCTTGTTATCGATAGCGTTGACTGTTTTTATGAATATTAATTCGTTTACAATTCCTCGCACATCTTTCAACTTATCATTGTTTTTTGATGATTGCAGGAAATTTTCCCATTCTTCTTCAGTTGGAATTATACCATTAGAAATCAAATCTCTCTCAACATCCTCAATATCCAAATAACAAACATGATGGTATCTCAAAAACATGAAAAACATGAATATGTGTTTTGTGTAGCCTTTTTTGTGGTAACGCTCTAAGTACATTTGGTACATTCTGTTAATCTCTTGTTTTGTCATTGTAATGATTATTCTATGTGATTGTTCATTTTATATAGTGACGTCCCTAAAAAAGTAGGACCTGTTAAACTTCTGAATATATTATAATTATTCCAGTCAATGTTCATCCTTCCAAACTTGTCTATTATCCCGGGATTGAGAACGGTTGATTTTGTGGGTGTATTATAAGTTGGGGTACGTAGAAACCAAGAAGGAGCATCTTCAAGAAACTTATATTCTGTATTTCCGGCTCTAGCCAAATCAAGCATGGACTTTGATTCTGCAGCTGTGTTCTTTGCTGATTCTTCTAACAAATTAACGTTTTCGTGGAAACCACGACCAATCACTTGCCTGTCGCGAAATTTTTGAATTGTTGGGTACTGATAGGGGGCAGACATATAGTGCTCTCCGGTAATTACACCTTCACCTCCTTCGGACCGTGCTGCCTGTATAGCAGAGTTAAGTCCATTCTCCTGTACACCACCAACCGTATGCTTGCCGTCATCTCCGATAGGGGACTTATTCTCAATCCAGCTTATATGGGCGTTCTTTTCAGCATCAAGATAGATAGTAGCTGTTCCTACTTCTTCACCAGCCAATCTGTCTGACAGCTCATAACCGGAGCCTTCGTTCATGCTTTTAGGAATTGCCATTGTATATCTTTCAGGTGCAGTCTTTTCGATTTCGTCAAGTCTGATTTTCTTCAAAGCCTGTCCTCAAAATTTTTAATTTTTTTGTTATTAACCATATTTATTCTTTTAATATTAATTATTTAGTCAGCCAAAAGCCTGATTTTCTTTTCTTTGTCGATGCAAAGTTACGCAATAATAATTTTTCAGCCAATAGCATAAACAATTTATTTGCTTTTTATTACAAAATTATTTTTTTACTGTTTTTCCCAATGGGGGACTGTGACTCTTTATCTGATGATGCTATGCTATAGGAATGAGGAAATAAAAGGATTTTCTCGATTTGTAAGGTTGAATAAACATGGAAACTGATCAGCACAATCGTGCCTTATTGTCTTTTGTGTGCCCCTTGACGGGGCTGAAATTTTACAGAAACGTATAAATCATTCAAATTTTGCTTTTTCGACCTCACGTCTGAAAATTTTTTAATTGCGAAAAATTTCGCAACGAAAAATTTCGCAAACATGAATAACCTTTATCAAACGGCTTGCCCGCAATGGGTATATCATTCATTCTGCTAAGTATGTGATAGAAGATTCAATTTTCAGAGCTTGGATTGAACGGAATCAGCTATAGCCGTATGATTCTGTTGGTTCTGAGGGGGGGAATTTCCCGTACGAATAGGAAAAATCCCCTTGAAAGATAGGAATAATCAGTTGGGGGAGTGGAAGAAAGGTGGTAATTTTGCAGTGTCAAAACGAAATATTAACGATTAAACTCCTGATATGATTATGAAAAGGTATAGAAACATACTGACCGTGATTGCCATCGCGCTTTTCACAGTGCTTTGCCTGTCGAGCTGCTTCTGCTGCTATGACGATTACTATGAGCCGCTCCCGCGCCCTTACCGTTATCACTACCGCTACCATCACAGACCCTACTATTATTAGTTTAAAGTGGTATTAGTTTAAAGGTGAAAGTTTAAAGTTTAAAGTGGACATTAGTTTGAGTATGAAAGTGGCAGTCAACAGAGAATGAGATCCTGATTGCGGATTTTTCAGCAAACATTTTGCAGTTCACAAAAAAATGCCTATTTTTGCAGAAGGATGAATTATTAACATATACAACCAGTAGATTATGAAGAAGATAAAACATCTACTCGCAGTGATCGCGACTGCAACCGCCATGGCAGCCCTGCTGTCGAGTTGCTGGGGATGGTACGACTGGGATGATCCAGGCCCTTATCACCATCGTCCTCACCACCACCATCATCACCGTCCCGGACCACGGTATTGATTTTCCTCCATCGTGCCATAAGATTCCTCCATGGCAAAAAGATATTCAACAAAAAAAACAGCGGACTTCTCCGCTGTTTTTTTGTATATGGCAGGTTCTCTTATTTCAAATATCCGTCTCCTCCGCATTTGGGGCAGTTTTCCAGATAGTCGCCGATTTGGACTTCTCCAATGCCCTTGCATCGCTGACAGATGGAGGCAGGCCGCAGGTATTGTGCCGACACCCATCCTTCGAACTCTCCCACCGTAGGGTATATCACCCTGACGTAGCAGAATCCGTTGCGTTTCTTTCCCAGACTGACTGCCACCATCCCTTTGTTCATCTGGACTTTGGTGGTGGGGTCGTTTTTGTACTCGCATACGAAGCCGTAGTTCTTGCCAGGTCCTTTACGCACGTTCACGTGGTTGCCGGTGCAGACAAATCCCCTCTGCTGTGCGCTTGCTGCCGCCATAGTCAGCAACAGCATCAACAGGATTGTAATTCTTTTCATTTTTTGATCTTGTTTTTAGGTGTTATGAAATCGTGAAAATTTGGTTTCCTCAATTATGTGATGAAGAGACGAAGTATTGCCTCCTACCTTTTTCTGCTCGTTCTCAATTTTTGTATTCGTTTGTCTGTCAATGGATTCCATATACTTCTATGATTATCGTTCACAAAGATAATCTTTCTGGACGATAATATCAAATTTTTCAACAAAAATATTTTGGAAAGAATGAAATATAGTAACAGTTAAAGAATAAGTTGCCTCGTTTTGGTATCTTTGCCCTTGAAAATTGACTTTAGCGAATCATCATCGTGATTGACTTCGTCGAATCTCCTACGCCTCAACAATGCTCAAGCAAGCTTGGCATTGTATTCGGCTTAATCGGAGATTTGACTTCGTCGAATCTCCTACGCCTCAACAATGCTCAAGCAAGCTTGGCATAGTGTTTAGCTTAATCGGAGATTTGACTTCGTCGAATAATTTTTTTCCTATATCGCGAAAGAAAAAAGCGTGAAAGTGGTCGCGGTTGTATGTTTTTTGGTACAACGGCGACCGTTTTCGTGTGTCTGTTTGGTTTTGTCGGGCCTGAAATCGAAGTGTTTCTTTCACCCGTCTTCGGGCGTCGAGCCCTCGACGGGTGGCGCGGCCGAGACTGCCACGCCCCCAGCCGATGTCCTTTCGGGCTGCGGAGGGAGAATCAGATGGTGATTTGGTCTGCTGTCAACGAATAATCAATGTTTCTATTGGTGACAGCGTGTTGAGGGTGTAAATTCGGTGGTAAGCAGAAAATAAATTGTAAAGTGCAGATTGCATGATGGCAATAAAGTAAGTTCGATTGGTCAGAAATGGCAAATAAAGAAATCTTAACGTATTTTGTTTGGTGGTGAATGGAAAAATGCTTAATTTTGCCGTTGAGAAAAGGGCCGTTCGGGAATTAAGTTCCAAAAGCGGCCTGTTTTATTAACCCCAGATAAATACATATACTATGGAAGTTGACAAAATCATGCACGACCTGGAGGCAAAACATCCGGGTGAGCAGGAGTATCTTCAGGCAGTCCGCGAGGTGCTGCTGTCAGTAAAGGATGTGTATAACCAGCATCCTGAGTTTGAGAAGGCCAAGATTATCGAACGTATCGTGGAGCCTGAGCGTGTGATCACGTTCAGAGTCCCGTGGGTGGACGACAAGGGCGAGGTCCATGTGAACCTGGGCTACCGCGTTCAGTTCAACAGTGCGATAGGCCCGTATAAGGGCGGCCTTCGGTTCCACCGTTCGGTGAACCTTTCGATATTGAAGTTCCTGGGTTTTGAGCAGACGTTCAAGAACGCGCTGACCACACTCCCGATGGGCGGTGGCAAAGGCGGCAGCGACTTCTCCATCCGTGGACGTAGTGACAACGAGATCATGCGGTTCTGCCAGGCGTTCATGACAGAGCTGTACAAGAACATAGGTCCTGACGAGGACGTTCCAGCCGGCGATATCGGCGTGGGTGCTCGTGAGATCGGTTATCTGTTTGGCATGTATAAGAAGCTGACGCGTCAGTTCCAGGGCGTGCTGACAGGCAAGGGCCTGGAGTGGGGCGGCAGCCGCATCCGTCCTGAGGCCACTGGCTATGGCGCCATCTATTTCGTGAACCATATGCTGGCTTCGAAAGGCGACTCTATCGCTGGCAAGACCGTTGCTCTGAGTGGCTTCGGCAACGTAGCATGGGGCGCGGCAAAGAAAGCGACGGAGCTGGGTGCGAAGGTCATCACCATCAGCGGTCCGGACGGCTATATCTATGATGAGGCAGGACTTGACGCAGAGAAGATCGCCTATATGCTGGAGCTGCGCGCCAGTGGCGAGGATATCTGCGAGCCTTACGCCAGCGAGTTCCCCGGCTCGGAATTCTTTGCCGGCAAGCGTCCATGGGAATGCCAAGCCGATATCTACCTGCCTTGTGCCACCCAGAACGAGCTGAATCTGGCTGACGCCGAGTCGATTCTTTCGTGGAATCCGCTGTGCGTGGCAGAGGTGTCGAATATGGGCTGTACGGCAGAAGCCGCTGAGCTGTTCGTGGCGAAGAAGGTGCTGTTTGCCCCTGGCAAGGCCGTGAATGCCGGCGGTGTGGCGACGAGCGGTCTGGAGATGACGCAGAACTCGATGCGCCTGAGCTGGAGCGACCAGGAAGTGGACGACAAGCTGCACTATATCATGAAGTCCATCCATGAGCAGTGCGTGAAGTACGGTACGGAGCCAGATGGCTACGTGGACTACGTGAAGGGTGCAAACGTGGCTGGATTCATGAAAGTGGCGAAGGCCATGATGGCGCAGGGCATCGTGTAGGGTTTGAAATTTGAGGTTTGAGATTTGAGGTTTGGCCATCCGGACGTTTTCTTTGAGATTTGAGGTTTATTAGCATGATTTTCGGCTGCACTCAACATAGCTCAAGCAAGCTTGGCTCTGTGTTCGTTTGCACGAAAATTGAGATTTGAGATTTCGCTCCGCAGGATTCTGTCACGACTCGGAAATGCTCAAGCGAACTTGACATTTCACTCGCTGCTCCAGAATCTTCGCCATCCGGACGCTTGCTTTGAGATTTGAAGCCTGGTGCCTCACATTCTGTGCCATTTGAATGCCAGTCGTGGCAGGTTGTCGTCTTGTCTTCTTGCCTTCGAGAAAAGATGTAATTTTATTGGTAACTTAATATAACATTCAGTCAATTAATTAATTATTAAAAAAAGAGAATGAAAAAACTATTTTTAGCCACCTTGCTAATGATGGCTGCGGGCGTGAGCCGCGGCCAGGGGAATTTGTACGACCTCTCGGTGTATGAGAAGAAGGGATATCCAGAAGGCCTTTCGGCCTATATCGCCCAAAGCGAAGAGGGCGACGTGCTGCTCTCGATATTCGAAGGTACGCGTATGTCACAACTGATTAACGTGGGATATGTGGACGTGAACACTTATGGAGATGCCAACGTGAAAGTGGTGCATTTTCTCGACGTGAACTACGACGGCTATCCCGACATCCTGGTGGGCAAGGACGGTCCGCGGTGCGGTCTCGCCTCCGTCATCTATAATCCTCAGACGAAGAAATACGACTACGAGACCGACGGTGTGATTCTTCAGAGCCCGCTGTTCGACCCTGCCAACAAAGTGATTTACAGTCATGGCGCCGGCAGTGCCGCCCAGTATTACATCACCCGCGTGTTCCCCTCTGGCCAGCGTCTGCTGACTGACCGCTCCCTGCGTATCACTTCCGACCTGGCAGGCTATAACGCCAACACCGACCCTCAGTTCCGTGCCGCACATAAGTACGACATTGTGAATGCCGAGGGTAAGTATCTGAACGAAGGCTGGAACGACCGCATGAAGCTGCCCGCCGAGTGGCAGCGCCTGCTGAAGGCTACAGGCTTGGAGGAATAGTGATTTTTGAAGTTTGAACTTTTGTCTTTATTTTGACCAATAATAAAATCCGCCCCTGCTGAATCACTGTTCAGCAGGGGCGGATTTTCAGTATTTGATATGAGCTTGTGCTTATTCCTTGACATTGAGGTTGAGACAGAGCTCGTCGAGCTGCTTCTGGTCGATGGCTGAAGGCGCGTCGAGCATGACATCACGTCCGGAGTTGTTCTTCGGGAATGCGATGCAGTCGCGGATGGAGTCGAGTCCTGCGAAGATGCTGACCCAGCGGTCGAGTCCGTAGGCGAGTCCTCCGTGTGGCGGCGCTCCATATTTGAAGGCGTTCATCAGGAATCCGAACTGCTCCTGTGCTTTCTCCGGCGTGAAACCGAGTATCTCGAACATCTTCTCCTGCAGCTGCGGGTCGTGGATACGGATGGAACCACCTCCGACTTCCACTCCGTTGCATACCATGTCGTATGCGTCGGCGCGAACGGCAGCCGGGTCGGTGTCGAGCAGATGGATGTCCTCGTCCATAGGGTGGGTGAAGGGGTGGTGCATGGCCATGAGCCGCTGCTCCTCGTCGCTCCATTCGAACATCGGGAACTCAGTGACCCACAACAGTGCGAACTTGTTTTTGTCGCGCAGTCCGAGTCGCTCTCCCATCTCGAGACGGAGCTCACAGAGCTGCTTGCGCGTCTTCATCGCGTCGTCGCCAGAGAGGATGAGGATGAGCTCGCCCGGGTTTGCCTGCATCTTCTCTTTGAGCTGCTGCAGGATGGTCTGGTCGTAGAATTTGTCGACGCTGGACTTGACGGTGCCGTCTTCCTGCACGCGGGCATATACCAGTCCTTTGGCTCCGATTTGCGGACGCTTGACGAAGTCGGTGAGTTGGTCGAGCTGCTTGCGGGTGTAGACGGCGCATCCTGGAGCACAGATACCTCCGATGTATGCCGCATTGTCGAATACGGGGAAGCTTCCGGACTTGAGGATGTCGTCGAGTTCCACGAACTCCATGCCGAATCGCATATCCGGCTTGTCGCTGCCGAAGCGGCGCATGGCCTCAGCCCATGGCAGGCGTAGGAACGGCTGATCGAACTCCACGCCGCGGAGGGTCTTGAAGAGGTGCTTGGCCATTCCCTCGAAGGTCTGTATGATGTCTTCCTGGGTTACGAACGACATCTCGCAGTCAATCTGCGTGAATTCCGGCTGTCGGTCGGCACGCAGGTCTTCGTCGCGGAAGCATTTCACGATTTGGAAATAGCGGTCGAATCCCGACACCATAAGCAGCTGCTTGAGGGTCTGCGGACTCTGAGGCAGGGCATAGAACTGTCCCGGGTTCATGCGAGAGGGCACGACGAAGTCGCGTGCTCCCTCCGGAGTTGAGCCGATGAGCATAGGTGTCTCGACCTCGAGGAATCCGAGGTTGGACAGGTAGTTTCTCACCTCGATACACATACGGTGTCTGAGTTCCAGATTCTTGCGTACTGCCGCACGGCGCAGGTCGAGGTAGCGGTATTTCATCCTTATGTCATCGCCTCCGTCGGTGTTGTCCTCGATGGTGAACGGCGGTATCTCGCTCTCGTTGAGAATGTTGAGTTTCGTTGCGATGATTTCGATGTCGCCGGTCGGGATGTTTTTGTTCTTGCTGTATCGTTCGTTGACGGTACCTTCCACTTGGATGACGAACTCACGTCCGAGCTTGTTGGCAGCCGCGCAGAGTTCGGCGTTGGTTTCCTCGTTGAACACGAGCTGTGTGATGCCATAGCGGTCGCGCAGGTCGACAAAGGTCATGGCACCCATCTTGCGTACTCGCTGCACCCATCCCGCCAGCGTAACGCTTTCGCCGGCGTTGGTCAGTCGCAGTTCTCCGCATGTTTTCGTTCTGTACATATATTCTTATTTATTGATAGTTTATGATATTTTCCGCAAAGTTACGAAATTTAAATGAAGAATGAAGAATGAAGAATGAAGAATCTTCAAAAAGAAGAGAGAATAGTGCATGAATATTCCCTAAAACATTTCTTTAGTGTATTCTGCATGTCCGTCTTTAGGGAATGTTTGCAATAGTTTATTCGAAGAGTTGGTCGAGGCAAATTAATGAAAAATCCTTTGTTTAAGCAAGCTTTTTGTTGAAAAATCAGCTAAAAGTGGTGAATTTTCATAGATTTAGCTGATTTTGTCGGATGAAAATCAGCTAAAAGTGGTAAAAAATGATAGATTTGGCTGATTTTGCCGGACGAAAATCAGCTAAAAGTGGTAAAAAATATTAGATTTGGCTGATTTTGTCGGATGAAAATCAGCTAAAAGTGGTGAAAAATGATAGATTTGGCTGGTTTCGTCGGATGAAAATCAGCTAAAAGTGGTGAAAAATGATAGATTTGGCTGATTTTGTCGGATGAAAATCAGCTAAAAGTGGTGAAAAATGATAGATTTGGCTGATTTTTGATGGATGAAAATCAGCTAAGTAATATTTAAATAACAACTTGCCTCAGTTTCTGTCCTATTGGAATGGCAGACATAGCAGAGTGTCGTCTTGTCTTCTCGTCTAAATAAAACGAGGCAACTAATTATTTTAACAGTTACTGAATATTGCTTATCAAGAAATATAGGATTATAGAATTATTTTATTTATTAGTCAAATAATAAAGTTAGTACAATGTTAAGAATATATTATTAGTTTTTAAAGCATAAAACTAAAATTTACAATACTTAAGATATTTTTTCTGTTTTTTATTTGCGAATTTAATATAAAGTGTTTATCTTTGCAATGTCAGAGCCCACGAAGGGACCTTTTTACAAATGGAAACAGGGAGGGTGATGACACGACATATTTAAAGACGTTTGCCAAACGTCTTGTCTTTGACATCTAAGAATCTAGCAAATTCAAAAACGATATCGTCAAGGATCAAGACAACGGTAGATGCCTGGGATGTGATATATTTATCTACATCTGTTATATTAATTGTATGGACCTCGTCCCGATATTAGTTTGAATAATATATTCATGAGTAGTATGGTGACAGGCTAAGTATAATTTATAATAAGGTGTAATACATATTCATATCTGCGTGGGCTCTACGTTGTTCGTTCTACGATATCGGGCAATGCTAGAGCCTTTAGGTGTGAGACGGACAACTGGTACTCACGCTTTTTTTGTGCCGTTTTTTACCTTGGAATGGTACTCTTTCAATAATCACAGATTATTAGCGTACTGACATGGTGGACAAGCCATAGTCTATGGGATAATACAAAGATTTTTCAATATATGTCCCAAAAACGAAAATAATTGAAGTTATAGGAGAAGTACTTAATTATATATTTACAGTGTAAAAAATGATTAGCATATGAACCGGGCATATAAGTCTTCTAATCTTAAAATGAAAACAATGTTTTTGTTTTTTGTACTAACTTCTTTTGTTCAATCACTATACTCTCAAACATATTATGGGAAAGCAGGCGATTGTAGCTGGAAATATAGTAATAGAACAAATGAGTTAATCATCACAGGAAATGGCTATATTGGAGAACTGAAAAATAATGTGGCTATTGGCGGATCTGGTGATGTTGAATTTCAATATCGCAATCAAGTGACATCTATTATAATAAACAATGGCCCGACCACAATAGGTAATTCTGTATTTGAGAATTTTACCAACTTAAAGTCTGTTGAGATTCCGGAAAGCGTCACATTAATAGAAGATAAAGCTTTTTGTGGATGTCGTCAATTGCCTATGGTCATCATTCCCCAAAATGTAACTTCCATTGGGAAATTCGCTTTTGACAATTGTGGTTTGATTTCTGTTGAACTCCATGAAGGAATTACTGTAATTGATGAAAATGCATTTTCTAATACTAAATTAAAATCTGTGGCCATCCCAGAAAGTGTAACTACCATCGGTTACAGGGCTTTTTATGGTTGTCGTGATTTGAATGCTGTGTCTATTTCCAAAAGCGTTGTATCTATAGGAAATCAATCCTTTTTTGATTGTGGATTAACATCTCTTACTATACCTGGAAATGTAAAAACAATTGGTGAGTCTGCTTTTGGGTCCTGTAGCGAACTGTCAAACTTAGACATAAAAGAAGGTGTTGAAATCATAGGTGTTTCTGCTTTTACGAGATGTGACAATTTGATTACAGTGACAATCCCCATAAGTGTGGTTTCGTTTAATGAATCTTTCCAAAGTTGTAGCGGCTTGAATTCAGTAATTTTTGAAGATGGATTAGCTTCTGTATCAAAAGGCGCCTTTAAGAATTGTGATAACTTAAAATCTGTGTCGATTCCGGAAAGCATCAAGAGAATTGGCGATGATTCTTTTTCTGGTTGTAAACAGTTGGAATCCGTCTCTATTCCAGAGAGTGTTGTCAGCATAGGCAGCTATGCTTTTTCTGATTGCACAAGTTTATTGTCCATAAAGATACCGGAGAGCATCACAACTATTAACAGTAATGCTTTTAGTGGATGTTCTCATCTGAAATATTTGTCCTTACCAAAGAATTTAACATACATCGAAAATTCTGCCTTTGCCAATTGCCCCAATATCCTAGACATTTATTGTTATGCTGAGTATGTACCAAAACTTACAGGCAGTAATGTCTTCTATGGCTCAAACATAGAGTACTCCATTTTGCATGTGCCTCAGGATGCAGCAGAGTATTATTCAAGTGCTCCAATATGGAAAAACATTCATAGAATAGTTCCATTGAAAGAAGAAGATTACCAAGATTATAAAGATGGTAAAGTAGGAAGCCGGGCTTATATGAAACGTGTGTCAGACGTAAATGAGGATGGTAATGTTGACATTTCAGACATTGTCCTAATTATAAATGTGATAGCGAATTTCTCCAATTGATATTTCTGCGCGAGTCTAATCAGACTATTATAAAACTATATATTAAAAAACCGACAAGTATGAGATGTAAAAACTGCGGATGGCCCAATAAGGCCGGATTAACCCAATGTACGAAATGTGGTGCTCCCCTCGACATGGAAAATTCCAACTCTTCTGGAGGTGGCTATTCACCCACTGTGAATGAGAACAACATAGGTGTTCGCCCTGGTCAGAGCCAATATGGTGGTGATGATTCAGGCTTGAAAAAGACAATTTTGGAGAATGACGTGTTTGGTCCCCAGCAACCTTCAAATTCCTCGTCAGCTCCTGTGCAATCGTTAAGACAGTGTCCTAAGTGTGGGTATCCTCTGCGTGATGGCTCAGCAAAGTGTCCGAATTGCAACTATATTCCTAATGGTGTTTCCGAGGAATCACATGGTATGGTACAGCAACAGACTGGTCCGATTCAGCGGCGTCCAACCAGAAGGGATGTAGATGAAGAAGGTTCAGAATTACAATCCTCAACACAGCCTCAACAAAGAGAAGTAAGACATCATGCCGGATCTGCAAAGTTCAGCGGTACTATCAATCCTTATATGATGAATATGGAGATGGAACCTGTTTTCACTTTGAAACCATTGCAACGGGAGAATGAGAGAACGAAACCGGCAATTGTTGAGTTGGAAGGAAAGGAAGTGGTTTTGAACCGCGACAATACAGAGCCTAATAATCCCAGTATCACGTCAAAGGAACAGGCGGTTGTGAAATGCGAGAATGGCAAGTGGACAATCACGGACTTGTCGGAACAACACACGACATTTGTTTGTCCAAAACTTCCCGTTGAGTTGAAGGACGGCGACATTATTTTATTAGGAAACAGGCTGTTTGAGTTTCATATTCAAGATTAGTTGAGAGTGTTAAATTAAAATACCGTCATGATAGAGCATATAGAACGTTGCAACTTTTCTTCTGGCGACCTCATCGATAACACATATACTGTTGTGAAATTGCTGGGCGAGGGAACGTTTGGTGTCGTTTACAAAGTCGCAGACTTTAAAGGAAATCTCTACGCATTGAAACTGTTGCGATTATGGGAGGTACATCCGACAATTCGAGAAGGTCTGGTTCGCCGCTTTGATATGGAGTATGAAACAGGAAGGATTGACTCTCCTTACCTTGTTCATTCTATCAGCCATGGTTTCGTATGTGGCAACCCCTATATAGTCATGGAACTATGTACGGGTGGTGACTTGGTTACTCAAAGCGAGACAAGAGAATTAGATTTGCCCGTTGTTGCCCGTCACGTGTTGTTAGGCCTAAAGGCATTGCATAGTTGCGGAAAGGTACACCGTGACTTAAAACCAGAGAATGTACTTCTGAAAAGCGACGGAATATATGCCTTGACTGATTTTGGTATCTCAGGTGACCGCAATAAGCGGATGACCGAGAGTAATATTCTTGGAAGACCGAAACAAATATTCGGAACATATGCTTATATACCGCCAGAACAGGTGAAACCAAGGGGGCGTGATTCGACAGTACTTCCTACAACAGATATATTCTCATTCGGTGTGATGATGTATCAGCTGCTTACCAATGAACTTCCATTTGGGCCTCTTGACGACGAGGGTGATTTGCCGGAATATCTCCGTAACGGAAGAAATGGAAATTGGAATAGGGTAGTGTTGAGGCGAAGAGAAGACTGGCAACAATGGAATGCATTAATAACTGGCTGTCTGCGACCAGACTTTCAGCAGCGTATCCAGTCTGTGGATGAGGCATTGGATTTAGTTCCGCTGCCTCCTAATGAGAATCATCCAGTTGAAGAAAGTCATGAAGACCAGAATCTGGGTTATCAAGTGAGAATAGTGAATGGAGTGTTGTTGCGTGTTATGCAAGGAGAGGACTACGGGAAGGTGTTTTGGCTTGACAATCTGATAAGTGATGACAGAAGCATTCTGACCATGGGGCGCAGTGATTACGGAGTGAATAACGACATCAATCTGCATGAAACCGATAGCACATATGTTTCCCGTCACCATTGCACACTTGAGCTAGACTATAGCATAGGTTCCTGGGTGATTAGGGATGGACAATGGGTTATGTTCGCAGGAAGAGGTGAGTGGCGAAATTCCACCAATGGTACGTTTGTCAACTCGTCTCAAGTGAATTCTAACGGCATGGTTTTTAACCCTGGTGATATTATTTCCATAGGTGAGGTGAAACTTAGAGCAGAAGCTTATTGATAGCAGTATAAGATATAAATTTAACTTATCGTTATGGCACAACCAAACAAAACTTATCGACAGACGCTGAGTGGCTCTATAGGAGCGGGAATGAGTTCTGTTTTCAAACCAAACAGTCGGCGTTATTATATTCTGGAACATAAGGTGACCAGCAAGTATCATAGGGCAGGTGAGGCACAGGAGATTATCGTTGATCAGATAGAACTTGGCCGTGACTCGCATTGCCAGGTGAGGTTCGACGATCATTTCAGCACGGTGTCGCGCCATCATGCTGCCATTGTGAAGGATGGTGACGGGTGGAAACTGGTGCAGGTCTCTAAAACGAATACAACCTTGCTCAATGGCCATCCTGTGAGAACGGAGTGGTATCTTCAGAACGGCGATGAAATACAACTGTCTATTAACGGTCCGAAACTTGGGTTTATTATTCCTACTGGCAACAAAGCAACTGTTGGGTCCATCGGACTAACCAGAAGGTTGTCACTATTCAGGCAGCAGGCATTGAGACCTTATAAGAAGGCTATCATGTCGATGGCAGCCTTACTTGTGTTGGCATTGGGAATAGGTGGCTTTGTGATTTACAAGCAGGACCAACAGATTAAGGATAATTCAAAATTGTTGGCAGAGGCCAAGGAGGCTAATGCGAATAATGAGAAGCTGATAGAAGCCCAGAAAACAATTCTTGAGAATCAGAACGCAGAAATAGATAGTATAAAAAAAATAAAACCCAGAGAAATAATAAGAGAAAAAACGGTTACTGTAACAGTTCCATCCCCTCCACAAAAAACAATTGTTGTACAAGGTGGTGGTCATGGAGGTGGAACAACAAAACAAACTGAAGAAAGGGGGAGGAATTCCAGTCCTGATCCTCTATCTACTATTTCGAAATGTTATCCATCTATTTATCATATTACAGCAATTCCTTACCTCAAAGGAAATGACGAACCTCTTAAAGATTTAGCATGGACTGGCACGGGATTTCTTCTAAGTGATGGCAAGTTCGTAACTGCTAGACACGTAACATCTCCGTATTATTCAAACGATTTTAGGGTAATAGATGGAATCATACATGTCAGTCCTAATGCAAATGACGGTTTAGTTCTTGCACAAATATTATATAATGTAGCAGCCCAATCAGGACATGCTCTTATAAAATTCCATTGTGTCAATGGCAGTGGACATTCCATTGATTTTACATCAGATCAGGTCCAAGATGTTGGAACTCATGATGATATTCAAACGTTAGCAAAAACTATTCCATTAGACGAAGGAATGGAAATTCCAGCTGGAACAAAAATTCGTCATGGAGCAACAGGCGCTTATGATTATTCTTACGTTCAGATTGGAGGAGGGGGTCTTAGGGCAAACAGAAATCTATCCACAAATCTCAAACAAGGCACAAAGTTATATGTGTTAGGATATCCACATAGTATCGGCAAAGGTCAGGAACCAGTCCTTTCGGAAGCTATATGTGCCCAAAATGGACTAAGTAAGGAGAAAGGTTCGCTTTCTGGTACGATAATGGCCTCAAATGACAATACAGAATCTGGAAATTCTGGAGGCCCTATTCTTGTATATGATAATGGTAATTGGGAGGTTGTTGCAATTGTATCAGGTGGTACTTATCAGAAAGGCCGTTTTGTTCCTATAAGTATGATTCCATAATGAAACGATAAAATTGATTACTTTTATAAAATGTTTTGTATGAAACGTGTATGTATATTTATATTTTGTGTAATTGGAACTATTAGTCTTCCAGCACAAAGGATTATAAAGTCTCTTGGACAGGAAATCACAGAGAATGCAATCTCTGGCAGTGTTGTTCTTGTTCGCCAGTCGTATTATCTTGTTGACAAGACAACCGGTGAAGCATACGGACGTGATAACCGTGACGAATTTGGGTCAAACGTCTCGTTGGGTGTACTCACCACAGCTGGTGTTTTGCTGACAAACGAAGCTGCTAATCCTTGGAATTATGAGAAGGACTTTGACTTTAAACAATACGAAAAGGATTATGCTCCTGAAATTATAAAGACAGAGATTAAGAATGTAGATGATGATCGCTCCTCCTTTTCCGTGCAATCGTCTGCCATGAAGCCAGAGGAGATGAATGGTGTGTTGCTGGGAAAAATAGAGATTTGCAATTCCTCAAAAATGGAAATCGACGCTGAGCCAGGTAAGAAAGATGGCTGGATTGTATGGTTTCTTAACGACGGAAGTTCTGATGATATTGAGAGCCAGCATATTTCCATGGAGTCTTATACCGCAAGTCTGGATATCACAAAGAAGAAAGACGTGTATGAAATCAACCAGCCCATAGATTCAGCGAGGGTTGTCGGTGGTATATACCTCAATCTGCAGTTTCTGGGCGGCGGGCACGTTGTCTACAAACTAGCTGGATATATGATCCGTCAGGATGGGAAGTGGGCAGTGAGGAAAATGCCGTTGATAAATAAGGAAAAAGAAATCAAGCCGGATGAGGGGGCCTTGCTGGACATAACCGATGGCGGAACTGGTGGAGACACAATATTTACCCCTGTGAGAAAGCCGAAGGATGATGCACAGGATGTGGCGGAACCGTCAAAGATTTCACCAAAAGACAAACCCAAGAAAAAACGTAAATAAATGGCAGACATACTGTTTAGGATGGCGGCGAAGACCGATGTTGGTCTGGTCCGCACGAATAATGAGGATAATTTTCAGGCTTCGGCTGACTTGTCGCAGTCGCCGATGCGGTGGGTGAACAACCAGCAGTATTCGTTGGGACCGAAAGGTGCGCTGTTGGTAGTGGCTGACGGCATGGGCGGCATGAACGCAGGTGAGGTGGCTTCTGAAATTGCCATCAACACGGTGATAGACATGTTCGCCCCTGAGAACATCACAGACGAGGTGGCCCGGTCGCGTCAGAGCATAGAGAAGTTCATGAAAGGCGTAGTAGTGGAGGCTGACACGCGTATCAAACAGCATGCCAAAGAGTTTCCAGAAAGCCGTGGTATGGGTACCACAATTGTGATTGCATGGATGTTTGATGGACAAACTTATGTGACTTGGTGTGGCGACAGTCGGGCGTATATTTACAATCCGGCTACTGGGTTATTCCAAATCAGCAAGGATCACAGCTATGTCCAGACCTTAATTGATGATGGCAAACTCACGAAAGAAGAAGCCTTCGACTTCCCTGACTCCAATATCATCACCCGCTCACTATGCGACGGTGGTCCGAAAGCACAGCCGGAGTGCCTGACTATTCCGCAGCCTTTATGCAACGGAGATATCATTTTGCTCTGCTCCGACGGCTTGAACGGGATGATTCGTGATGAGGAAATCGAGAAGATTATCACACACGAGCAGAATGACTTGAGCCTGCTGGTGGACCAGTTAATCAGCGCAGCTAAGGAAGCGGGGGGTGCAGACAATGTTACAGTGGCTCTGGCGCAGGTCACCTCTGGAGGAGAGAAATCCCAGCCCGGCAGGATTCCTTTCCAGAAGCGGACACGCCAGAAGAAGACATCCATGACCATTGACGATAACGGCACATCTTGCCTCAATGCCGATGACAGTGATGGGAAGTCTCATAAAGGACTGATCATTACGTTTGTATCTCTTTTGCTGCTCGCTTTGGCTGCACTGGCTGTCTGGAGATTCTGCCCTGACATCTTTGGAGGTAAGAATGATGGGACATCCATTACAAACAAAGATTCTCTTTATGTTACTCCACAGGACAACACGGAACCGGATGAGGCAGGGTCCGATGTGGAAGGCGAGAATGAACTCCCTGAGGATACAAAAGAAGAAAACGATGGCGAAGCCCGTGACGAAACCTCCACACAGCCGGCCGCGCCGTCCTCTCCAAAAATAAGTTTGCCGGTAAAGAAGTTGGATATTCCTGAAAAACTGAGACCGCAACAAAGAAATGTGAAGGACGAGGCGGCTGCCGGAGGGAAAAACTCGGTGACGCCCGATAATTCCCCCAAGAGACAAACGCCAGTTCAAAATCCCCAAATAAAGGAAAAGCAAAATCCCCGGAGTGGCGAGGATTCCCCCTCTAAGCCTGTGTCTGAAACCGAAAGCACTTCGCCTCCCACGCGTCAGCTGCCTCCAGGGTTCACTCCCATTAACAAGGACGGACAGCCGGATGGGAAACCTGAAAAAACACCTAAGCCAGATGAAAGCTCCAAACCAAAAGGTGGTGATAATACCTTTACACCGATTCCACGTAAGGGAGGTGAAAGTTCTGAGATGATAGAGCACGTTGTGAAAGAAGGAGAAACATTGTCGTCCATTCTGAACACTAATGACAAAAAAGTCATCAATGAGGTGGCTCGCTTGAATAAAATCAATCCAGACCATCTCGTTCCTGGCAGACATATTTTTATCTTAAAAAGAAAAAAATGATGAATATAACAATTGGAAGAAATCCGAAGAGCACTATCTCCGTGAGTGACAGTTATGACACGGTGAGTTATGACCATGCCGAGATATACATGGATGGAGTGAACATCATGTTTATTGACCACAGCAGCAATGGCACAGTCATTAATGATCAGAAGATTCAGAATCTCACGGTGAGCATCTACCGCGGTGATGTAATCAAGCTGGCAGGCCGGTATCTGCTCAGCTGGGATGTGATAGAGCAGTATGTGGGGATACCCGGGCGGCCGACAGTCACGCGTAACAGCCATGGCGAGATAGCTTCTCCAGTCTCACCTGACAGAAACGGACGTGTCACGTGGAACAAAAATGAGGTAGTGACTCCTGGTCAGCGGTTAGCCGGCATCCCGTCGTATAACGATTATGAAAGACGTGAGCCTGAGAGAAATGCGTGGGCTTCGCGTGAAGAGAACGACGGCCGGTTGTCTCCCTCCGAGGAGAAGGATATTGATGCTTGGAACTGGGGTGCATTCTTCTTCGGCTGGATTTGGGGTGTCTTCAACAAGGTTTACCTCTCGCTTGTTCAGCTTGTATGCAATGTTGTGATTTTTTTTGCCAATGCGAACGGCTTGTTGGCGATAGGCGCAGTCTTCCAGCTCGCCAGCCTCGGCGTTGCGATATGGATGGGCGTGAAAGGATCTCGTTTGGCTTGGAATCAGCATGCTTACGACTCGTTTGAGCATTTCAAGCGGGTGAGGCATGGCTGGAATATAGCTGCGCTGATCACCTTCTGTGTGCTGATACTCGTATCGATTCTCTCTCTCCTACTGTTTATGGATGTTATTTCCCGTCTGGTCTGATAATAAGCTCCTCGTAATGGAATTAAAAAAAGGCATACTGTTCGACAAACGCTATCTGCTGGTTAACCCGCTCGGGGAAGGAGCGTCGTCACAGGTGTGGCTTGCAAACGATACGCTTGCTGCCAACCTGCGTGTGGCAGTTAAGATTCTTTCCACCAAGGCGGGAATTGACACCTTTGGACTGCAGAACTTCCAACATGAGTTCACCAATGTGTTCAACCTCCAACATCAGAATCTGCTTACTCCAACTAATTATTCTTTGAGTGGTGACACCCCCTATCTCATTTTGCCTTATTGTGAGAATGGTTCAGTTGAATCGATGGCAGGGCGTTGTAGTGAAGATGACATCTTACACATTATGCACGATGTGGCATCTGCGCTGGAGCATCTCCATGCCCATAACATCATTCATCAGGACATTAAACCAGCCAATATCCTGGTGGATGATGACTGCAATTACCTCGTCACCGACTTTGGCATCAGCACCGACAAGATGTCAAGCCACACAAAAGGTTACGGAGGCACCCGGGCATACATGGGGCCAGAGCGATTTGAAAGGGGCTCCACGCCTATATTCATGAATGATATCTGGGCTTTGGGTGCATCTGTTTGTGAACTGATTAATGGAGAGCCTCCGTTTGGTGAGGAGGGCGGAGTGGGGCAATCTATAGACCATTCTTTCCCTGCTCTTGACAAATCCTTTTCGCCAGAACTGAGAAAACTGATTCTTCAGTGTCTGGATCCAGAACCATGGAGGCGTCCTTCTGCCCGCCAAATCAAGGAATCGACAGCACTGAGGCTTAAGACAGGCAGCTGGAAAGAGAGGAATCCCAAGAGGGTCTATATGTTTGTGGCTGCGGCGGCGACAGGGCTGCTGGTACTCGCAGGCGTTTTGCTTTGGAACTATAACCGCACGAAGATTTATTATTATAAGGACTACTGCGAGGTATATGGAGTGCCTGAGGGCATCTGCCGGCTTTCCGGCAGTGAGCAGCGGCATCGGGCGCAGAGCTACCGCATGGAGTTCAGTAAGGGAAAGTTACGGAGAATGACATTGGTGAACGCTGAAGGCAATGCCGTTCCCCATAATGACACAGAGACCATGCACGACCGTCACAGCGACGTGAGCTATTACTATACGGACGAGGGAAAAATCGATTATAAGATTATTTCCGACCAGACAGGCAAAGTCCTTTACAAAATGGATTATGACGAGACCCTCTCAACGGTGACCTTCAAGCGTAACGACCAGTATGGAACAGAAATGTATCTGAAAGCGAATACTACGGCTCTGCACAACCAGAATGATAATGATGATGCCAAAAGCCACATCTCGCGTTATCTACTTTCCTGGAATAAGGAAGGACGACTAAGTCAGGTACTTTATGCGGGGCTGATGAATGTGCCCGCATTCGACGCCGACAATATCCACGGCATACGCTATTCCTATGATTCAAAGGGACGTAAAACGGAAGAACAGTTCCTTGGCATTGACGGAGAACCAACAAGTAATGGTATCGGTCTCAGTATTAAGAGGTTTGCTTATGATGAAGAAGACAACTGGATTGAAGTGAGATACCTCAATCAAGATGGTAAGGCTTCACATGATGGAAACAACAGCCCTCTTGTGGAAATCGAACATGACAAATATGGCAACCGCACAGCCGAATACTATTACACCCTGGATCACAAACCATCTCTGCGCACTGATTATGGTGTTTTTGGATTCAAATATACCATAGACGACAGTGGCCACATGACATCTCAGACCTGTGTTGGAAAGGATCACCAACCATACTATTGTAACCAAGGATTCGTTAGTTTGACGTTTACATACGATGAACAGGGTTTTGTAAATTCACAATCGTATTATGACATGAAAAAACGACGTACCAACAATATAGACAACGGTATTCAATACTCACGAATAAAAAGTATGAACAACCAGCATGGACTTCATACTTCCTTAGCCTTTTTTAATGTGGATAACCAGCCGTTGGAAGTGAACAATAAGTATCATGAGGAAAGAGTGGAATATGACAGTCTGGGAAATGCGGTTGTCTATAGTTATTATACGTATGATGGAAAACGTGCGTTGCGTGAAGGGCTGTATCATAAGATAATTAACGAGTATGATCAAATGAACCGACTAGTCAAAGCTGAATATTATGGTGTGTCTGATTCTCTGACATCTATTGATAATGGTGTTTGTGTTATCAGGTGGTATTATGGGCAGAGTGGGGAATTGGAAAAAGTTTCTTTCTTTGACGAACATGACAAACCACATTGTTGTAAGGAAGGAAATGCCTCTAAGAAGTATGAATACGACATTAGTAACGGGAATCTGAAGACCATTGAATATCATGACCAAAACGACCGGTTGGCTCGAATGTCGGACGGCATAGCCCGGCAAGAGTTCGATTATGATAAAGAAACCAACAAAGTGAGCCGTCAGCGTGATTATGATATGATGGGGAATTTGGTAGGGATGACTCTATTTGAGTATGACAGACGTGGAAATGTGACAAAAATGAGTGAATTGTCTGCATCAGGTGCACTGAAGCCCGGTACTGTGGTTCTCAATGCAGAGTATGACACCAACAATAAAATCATCAAGGTATGGTATACGAACTTGAAAAAAGAAGGAGTACCTGCACCGGGTACGTCCACCTATAGCCTGACGAGAAAATATGATGCTGTAGGCAACCTGATTGAGGAAGCCTATTTGGGGATGGGAGGAGGTCTCGTTGTGCAGACAGACAACATGGGACTGAGCTATGCACGTAAACTGTCAAAATACAATGATTATGGAAACGAGAAGGAAGTGAAGTATTATGACAGTTCGAATAGGCATTTCCGTACCGACACATATGCTTATAACGACCGTAACCGTGCAGTGGAACACGTTATCCTCAACGGCAAAGGCAAGGAAGATGACAGTTTCACCGGTTTCTCCCGGCAGACTATCATATACGACAAAGAAGGACTTGTGGTGCAGCGTATGGACTTTTTCGATTCGCGCAAACAAAAGCTTGGGTATAGAGTGTATGATGAGACCACAAAGGAATGGGGTGACTTTGTCGTTTCTTCAAAAGAATGATACAATCAATAAGACAAGATGTTAGAAATGAAAGGAAATAAACTGTTTGGAGAAAGGTATTTTCTGGAGCGGCTACTGGGAAGAGGTAATTTCTCGGAAGTTTGGCTGGCAAAAGACACTCGTACAGACATCGAGGTGGCGCTGAAAATCTATGCGCCAGCCACGGGGCTGGACGACCACGGTCTTGACGTGCTGTCGAGGGAGTTCGCCATCGTGGTGAACGCCAATCACAAGAATTTGTTGAAGCCGCTTTATTATGAGGTGTATGAGCGTAAACCTTATCTCGTTCTCCCTTTCTGTGAGAAAGGCAGTATTCAGAGCGAGATTGGAAAGATGAGCGAGACTGATTGCTGGAGGATGCTGCGCGACGTGGCCGCCGGTCTTCACCACCTCCACCACATGACCCCCACCATCATTCATCAGGACATCAAGCCCGATAATATCATGAACGGCCCGACCGGTGACTACATGATCACGGACTTCGGTGTGTCCACCCATGCCCGCAGCACATTGAGAAAAAGCATGAGCGAGGCATTCCAAAGTGCCGGAACCTGGGCTTATATGGGTCCGGAGCGTTTCTCACGTGAGAACATGCCTATCATGGCCAGTGATATATGGAGTCTGGGAGCAACAGCTTACGAGATGATGGCTGGGGATGTTCCTTTCGGTAATGAAGGCGGCATGCTACAGAAAAGCGGTGCAGAAATTCCTGTCCTTCATGGTGTGTCGGTCGACTTGTCGAGGGTGATTGAGGCTTGTCTCGCCAAGGACAGCTGGGATCGTCCAACAGCTGAGCAACTTGTGGAGATGGCTGAGGACGGACTGAATGGAAACAAGGTGTATCTCCCGGGAGAATCTCGTCCGAACCCCAACAAGAAAAGGAATATCGTCATTGCCTCTGTTGTTTCTGTCTTGCTTATTGTGGCTATTGTCGCCACGATTCTCTATCTGAACGCCCCAGAGCCGGTTGATCCGTTTGCAGGAATGACACCGGTGGAACAATGTGTTGCATTGATGAAAGACCCTCAAACAGCAAAGGACGGATTCAAACGTCTTAATGAAGAGTCTCAAAAAGGGAACACTGAATGTACGTTTTTGCTCAGCCGGATATATTTCAAAAGCCTGTCGCCGCGTGACTTGGTTTCTGCGGAGGTGGGTGAGATAACGAACTGCCTGAATATCAAATCTGACAATAAAAAGGCACATGACTTGTTGCTTAAAGCCGTAAAGCAGGATAAAAACAACTACAAAGCCTTATATGAGCTGGGTTGCGATTTTCTGGGGGGCGATTCCCGTACAGAGGCAGTGGAGAGGGATATTAAAACTGCTGACAGCTATTTTCGTAACGCGATGAAGTTGGCAAAAAAAGCAAAGGATCAGTTCTACATAGACAAAATCCAAGGCGAGATAGATGTCTATAAGGATTACATGGAAGCTGTCGCTGAATGATTTATAAAAACAGAGATGAACATGAAAAAGAAATTCATACTCAACGTCTTTCTGCTCATATCCTGTGGTTTGAGTTTGCATGCACAGACAGTGAAGTGGGCTGTCAGCCCATCCATGCAATACCAAAAAGCAGAGGGGAATGTGATGAAAGGGAAAAATTCAGCAGGGAAAACCATGCTTATGTCTAGCAATGGAAAACTGCTCATCAACGAAACTTATGACAGTATCACTGATTTCTATAACGGATTTGCCCTTGCATTAAGCAGAGAGATTGACCGTTATAGGATTAAGGCCATTATCAATCAGCGGGATATGGAAGTTGAGACTGTGTCGGAAACTGTCTATGCTTCTCGCTTTCCCTATTTTTCTGAGGGAAAGATGCCAGTGGAAGGAGAAGAAGGATGGGGCTATCTGGGTACAGACGGCAATATGGCTATACCATGCAGTTTCCAGAAAGCATATCCCTTCAGCAAGGGACTGGCCGTTGTAAGGCTGAAGGAAAAAGAATATTATATCAACTCTGATGTCGACTATTTGAGTGTCAACACCAGTTATCCGCTAGTTCATGCATCCACTTTTAACGGTGATGAGGCATTGGTGATAACAGACAAGATGGTCTGTTATTATATCAACCGTCAAGGTCGTGCCACAAAAGCACGTGTGAAAGCTTCCGACGTGGTAAGAAACTCCGACCATACAGTGGGTGAGCCGCTTCAACTCCCGCAATGTGAGAAAATTGAGGAGTTGCCACCTGTCGACCCTTCCTATCAGCTTTTTCAGGAGGGTGAATACTGGGGTTACCGTAAAGACGGGGACATTGTGGCTCCTGCTCAGTTTGACAAGGCAGAAGAAGTGCGTGGTGGCTATGCGTCAGTAGTATATAACGGCCAACCTGCCAGCATTTGTTTTGTCAATGGGAGCGTATCTGCCAGCCTGCTCACCCCATCTGCCGATGTGAAAACCGATGGTTCACTTAGCAATCCACTGAGGTTTCAGGTGTTGCATCCATCATCGTTCCAAGATTCCGACGTGCGATTGTATCTGATAGGCAGAAATGGAGATTTGCTTAAGACGGAACAGCAGAGCAAGACAAACAGCACGAGAACTTACATAGCCACAATACCTGGATTGAAAGCAGGCTCTGATGAAAACGTATTGATGGTGGTTCTTTCTGACGGACTTATTCTGTGGAACGGGGTTGAGACATTACATGTCAATGCTGTAAAGTCGGGAAAGCCTGCCCCTAAACCAACCCCGTCAAGACAGACTCCCTCGAAGCCGAGTCCTAAGAAACCTTCTGTGGAAACACCTGAAAAAAAGCCCGTTAGGCAACTGGACAAAAACGAAAAAGCTATTGTTATCAACAAAACCAAAGAAAATACTCCGATAGTCCAGACACCTGTGAAAAAACCGGCAGACTTTGTGCTTTCACCTCCACGTGGAACGAACAAAAATAACAAGGCAAACCCGAAGGATGAGTTTCTAGTGAGTGTGAATGTCAGGAATATAGGAGAGGTTAAAGGAAATGTAGATGTCTATCTGACTGTCAATTCAAGTAGTTACGGAAAGAAAAACATCAGTGTTGGTCCAGGCAAGAATGCCGTGGCTATTTTCAAGATTCCAAATGTGAAAAAAGAGATGATGGCAAATGGTACGGCAAAGCTCTCGAACGGGAAGACAAGCTCCGGGAAACTTCATCTGCTGCCTTTCTGGTAATCATGTATTTAATTAGCTTAATTCATATTTGTTTAACTAAAATTCAAATTCAATGAGAAAACTTTTGTTTCTTATGGTCATGCTGATGTCAGCAATGACCGTTTTTGCCCAAGACGATGACTTAGGCGGCATTCAGGACAAACGTTCCAACCTGGTGCAAATCGGTGTGAAGGCGGGAGCCAATTTCACAACCATGAGTAAGTATAAGGTTGTTGACCTCAACCAAAAGAGCGGCTTCGGCTATGAGGTGGGCGCAGTGATGACAGCTCACTTAGGAAAACGTCTCGGTGGTGATGCTGGTTCTGGTAGATGGGCAGTACAAATTGAGCCTACCTATGCCTATCACACCATCGGAACGGATTTCGATGACATCAAGCTGAGTTTTTTTGAACTGCCAATACTTGGCAAGT
The DNA here is from genome assembly GCA_017483765.1 of Bacteroidaceae bacterium. Taxonomy (GTDB): domain Bacteria; phylum Bacteroidota; class Bacteroidia; order Bacteroidales; family Bacteroidaceae; genus UBA3839. The sequence continues at coordinate 50,285 of JAFUVE010000038.1, forward strand.
ATTACATTCTGCCAACCGTCAACGTGGAGGCGGGGGTCAACCTTTGTGGCACGCTGAGCGCCAAACCGGAAATGCTGAGTGCGCAGGTCACTAATGTTGCCATTGGTGATATTAAGGGTTTTGATGTGAGACCTTTCATTGGTGTGAGCTATGAGGTGGATAAAAAGTTGTACGCCAGTCTTCGCTACAGCCTCGGAACCTCTGACCTTGCAGGAAATTTCCCATGCAAGCTCAACACTTTGAACCTTACTGTCGGCTATCGTTTTGACATCTTTAAATTCTAATTATTTACTCAAAAATATTCTATATAGCTATGAAGAAGATTTATATAATGACGTTGGCCATGTTCGGCCTGCTCCTGTCGTCATGCGAGAATGACGACATCATGATTTCAAGCACCATCAATTTTACGGTTGACCCGTCGAATCTGGCCTCCACTTTGGCTGAGGCTGAGGTGAATCCTGGTGAGTTGGAAGTACTGGACAGTGACTGCCGTCTTGTTGTGGATCTTTTGATTTACAACGACAACGGTGAGTTGGTGGAAAGTGCCACCGAGAAATTCAGCAATTATGATGTGAGAATGAAATATGCAGCCAAAAAGGTGACAGAGGGAAATTACTCTGTTCTGGCCATTTCTCATATTGAGAATCTCTCTGACAAAATATCCTACTGGGAAATCAAAAACACGCAGAAGTTGGAGGGTCTTCAGGTGGTTGATGCTGGCTATATCGGCGGTGAGAACAATATTTTTGGTATGGCATTCCAGAATGTGACCTTTGGTGGGGCTTCTCAAGACATACAGCTGAATCTTACTCCTGTCGGGTCGATTCTCCGTGTAGAATTCTATAATGTTCACTTTGGCTGGACGATTGCAGATAATCCAGTGACAAGTTATGAGCTTGTGACCAACAAGGTTTCCGACTCGTTTATGTTCAGCCGGACAGGACAGACTAATGTGCAGGCTGACAGCAGAGACGACTACAATTGGAGACTGTGTTTGCTGGATGATTTGGACGATCATACTTATGACAATATCTATGCTTACGAATATGTCTTGCCAATGAACAATGTAAGAGTGGTGTTCAGAGGATATAACGATGACGGTCAACACGACGAGTTCGGAAGCCAGTACACCTATAACTTCCAGTCGGGAAACAACTACTATGCCGCCTTGGACATCGCCAGCGATGAATCGGAATTTGGAAAAATCACTCCTTCATCCGCTTCGCCACGTAAAGGACGACAGGTCAGAGTTAACCAGCCAAGAAGACTTCGCTCCTTGCCTACTTACTATAGTTTGAAGGATCTGAAAGAGGCCGCTCATCTGAAGTAATGTGAGATTTCATGTTGGGCACGAAAGTGTTCTGACCGAGATAACTGCCAATCACTTGAATCCGCACTATTTTAGGTGCGGATTCAAGAATTATCATCAATTCATCAACTAAGGATTCTTAACATTATGAGAGAATTTTACAAAAAACTGTTTACGTTTGTCATATTTCTTCTGTTATCTTCATTTCATGCAAGAGCTTATGATTGTGTTGTTGACGGAATTTACTATAATCTTCATAGTGACTCCTATTATGAACAATATTTAGGTTCCGATGGAGTATTAAGGGGGAGAAATGTGAAATCTTTATGGGCAGAAGTTGTTTCTGGTAATTATTCTGGCTATGTCACTATTCCTGATAGTATTATTTATAATGAGGATGTCTATCTTGTGAAAAGTATACATGATAGTGCGTTCTTTGCTTGTACTGATTTATATTCCATTGATATTTCCGATAATGTCACAAGCATTGGTCAAAGCGCTTTTCGGGGGTGTACAAGTCTGTCTACTGTCACAATTCCTAAAAATGTTCCCTTTATAAATCGATATCTTTTTGAAGGATGTTCAAGTTTGTCTTCTGTAAATATACCAAATGGTGTTGTTTGGATTTATGATTGTGCTTTTGAGAATTGTTCTGCTTTGTCGTCTGTCATAATTCCTGCAAGTGTCAATCACATAGGATGTGCATTTAAAAATTGTTCTGCTTTAACTTCCATTTCTATTCCTGATGGTGTTTTAACAATAGGTCCTGAAACTTTTAGAGGTTGTGTGAGTCTTGCTTCTATTGATATTCCTGGAAGTATTCAAAATATAGATAGTAGGGCCTTCCAAGAATGTTCATCCTTGATGGCTGTCACTATTCCAGATGGAATAATAAGAATAAGTGAATATACATTTTTCAAATGTTCCAGTTTGACTTCCGTCATGATTCCAGATGGAGTGACAATGATTGACGAAGCAGCTTTCAGCAAATGCGAAAGCCTTACTTCTATTGTGATTCCAGGCACAGTGAAAACGATTGGTCGGGGCGCATTCAGCGTTTGTTCCAATCTAAGTGACGTCCAGATTTCAAATGGTGTGGAAAACTTGGAATATGGTGCTTTTAATAAATGCTACAGCCTTTCGTCTCTTGTCATCCCTAATAGCGTGAAGAGCATCGGGGAATATGCTTTCAACGGTTGCAGATGTTCAATTATCTGCCTTAATGAAACACCGCCTTCAGCAGAAAACTCTTCATTCAATTACAATATGACTGCTTATGTGCCTGCTTCTGCAATTGAATCTTACCGAAATGCAGACGGTTGGAAAGAGATGGAGATAAAGGAGGTTACTGCGGAAATGATAGGAGCACCGGAAATGAATGTTACGGCTACGGCTGGACCTTCACATCTGTTTGTGACTGGCGGATATGGCAACACTAGCATAACGGTAACAGAGTTTGGTTTTGAAGGTTATGTACCGTTTGAGGATGAGATTGAGGTTTACGGACTCGACCCGGAGACAGAATATGCTTTTACTTTCTATATTGACACAAAAGAGGCTGGACGGATAAAAAAAGAATGTACGTTCAGAACAAGTGAGCTGACAATAAACACAACAGATCCGAAGGTCGTGAGTGTTGAAAATGGCCGCAGTAATGTGATTGTGTCAGTTCAGACCAATTTGGACGACAATGAAAAAAACGTTGGGTTTGAATGGCGCAGGGAAGACGCCCCCGAGGCCCTTCGTTGGAATAGTTCCAAAATTCCTCTTTATGACGGCATGATGGAGGGATATATCCGTAATGTGCAGGCTGATAAATTTTGGTGGGTACGCCCATATTATCAGTCTGACTCTGGCAATTATTACTATGGTGAACAAGTTATGTGGGATGCAAACGATATATCCTATTGTGAGCCAGTAGTTCACACATCGAAGAAAGTGAAAATATCAAAGAACATCGCCACGGTTGAGGGCTATGCGCTCAGTGGAACAGAAAATATCTCTTCCCAAGGTATGAAATATTGGAAAGCGACGAAAGAAGGCGGTGAAGCCAGTGAAAAGCAGAGAGACGATGCCGCAGAGGTGAAGGCTTCGGGATACAGCGAGGTGATGACGGTGGATATAAAAGGTTTGGAATATGATGCCACCTACAATTACGTGGCATTCGTGATGACAGCCGACGGCAAAACCTACTATGGTGAGACACGTGTGTTCACCACAGAGCCAAGTCCTGCGGATGTGAACGTTGACGGCATTGTGGACATCAGTGACATTGTGGCGGTGATAAACCATATCGCCGGAACCAACGACTATAGGCGTGCGGATGTCAATGCGGATGGGTTGGTTGACATATCCGACATTGTGGCGATTATCAATGCTATAGCGTCTATGTGAACAACTAGTTAGAACATGGTGTGTTCTAACATTATTAAGACAATAACTTAAAAAACTCAATCAAATGAAAAAAATGTTTCTTTTGTTATTGATGAACTTAATTGTGTCATCAATGAGTGCTCAGAGCACTGTTCATGTTTTCGCACATTCACTCAGTAATGTGGAAGTGAAGATGATGAAAAATGGTGAGTATGTGTTTGATATGAGAGGTGAGTTGAGAAAAACGTTGAAACCCACCAGTAGTGTGAAATATCCTCTTTACACTTATTCTCCTGCTTACAGGAAATGCACATTTAAGGAAGATGGTAAAGTTCTGTTGTCTATAGACGTGGAACACACAAACTGTACAACGGGAGATGTCACACATTATGCAGATGAGATTCAGTTAAATCTCTCTCCCGGATCAACGCATTATGTGTATCTTACCAACAAAGGGCTTTTCAATCTCCAGTTAAAGGAAATTACGGAGAAGGAGGCAAACAAACTATTGAAAGACAAGAAGATGGTTGTGCTTGACGAATACGTGGAGCCATAAGGATTATACGTCAATCATCATGATGAACAATAAAAACATGGACAGATATGGCAGATAAAACGAAAACGCTCGCTTTGCTGTTTCTTTCAATGTTGATACTCTCCACGCTCTCAGCCCAAAATTTTGATTTCCGTACTTTGTTTGCCAATGCCATGCAGACACACAACGAAAAAGTGGGTAAGGCACTGTTCAAGGGGCAGATATTGAAAGGAAAACGTAATGGGATGGGGATAATGGCGTATAAAAACGGCGATTATTACATTGGTGACTTCTGCCGCGATAAAATCACCGGCTTTGGGATGTTTCTTTCTGATGTTGGAAGGATTGATAAGTGCGACGGATGTTATGTGTATGTGGGCAACTGGAAAGACGGTAAGAAATCCGGCATGGGACGTTGCTACGATAACCAAGGTCAGCTGATTTATTCAGGACGGTTCAGCGATGACGCTCCGTCGGAACAATATCCGACAGCGGATGTTGATAATTCCAAATCGTTTACTGTGTCGATAAGCGAAAAAAAGAATTGCTACGTGGGAGAGACGGAAGGAGGTGTGTTGAACGGCTATGGTGTGTTTGTATTCAACGACGGTAACATCTGGATAACCCAAATGAAGGATGACAGTCAGACCGGTGTCGGTTTGCTGGTATATGCGAATGGTGAGTGGGCAACGGTAAATTATAAGAACGATGAACTTACAATCATCAGTACATCAGAATATTACAGAACAGTGGATGATAAACGTAAGGCGATAACAAGAGCGGCAATCAAGGGTGCTCTCACGGAATTCTCACATGCAGTCAATACTGCTTCTACTTTGGTAAGAGGAGGTACTGATATTTCTAGTGACAGACAAGATGTTGCCGAAGTTGACGAGAATGACGTGTCATCGGTGGGCGCTGGTTCGTCATCCAAAAAGCGTTGTTCTGAATGTGGGGGTACCGGAAAATGCTCTGGGTCACATGGATGCCGTGGCACAAGGAACTGCTACTGGTGTCAAGGTGATGGCTTTACAAAGATAGTGGCAGGTGAAAAAGTGAAATGCGCCAAGTGTGGTGGTACCGGTAGTTGTCAGTATTGCCATGCAACGGGTAAATGCAGGAAATGTAATGGCACAGGTGTTCTCTGACTTCAATCATATTCTTCTACAATGGTGGACTTGCCTACTCGTCGGGCACCTTTGACCAGAAGTGCCGTTTTTCCGTCACGCTCCTGCTTCCATTGGCGCATACGGTCATAAATCTTTCGCTTGAAAATTATTATATCGGGCATCTTTTACCAGTGTTTTGGATGAAAATTAAGTAAAAATTCCAGAATCCCCAAATTTAATTAGGTAAAATGTTCCAGAATCCCCAAATTTTTATATCTAGATAGTTCCAAAATCCCCAAATTTTCATCAAAAGAAGGGTACTTCAGGAATATGTGTGGAAGAAGATCCTATATCATAGTTTGACCGTGCTTCGCCGGTCAGATGTGCGGGCGAGACGCCCACTATCCCAGCCGATGTCCTGTCGGAATGAAAAAAGGGACAGCAGATGACAATAAAATTAATCACCACACGAAATCCTGAATAACCAAAAGAAGTACTGCTTGCTTTCAGTAGACTGTACTGCTTGCTTTCAGAGCGAGTTTTGTTTGCAAAGATATGTTTTTCTTGTGAATTGGACAAGGTAAGGGTTGTTTTTTGCCGAAATTCTCAATGGTCAAGAGCTTGAAAATGCCGAAATCCTCATTGAAAAAAGCCCTGCCGGGAATGGCAGGGCTATTGTGTGATGAAGATTTCGCTTTATTTTGTTTAGTTTCCGTCTGGCTTTACGGCATCGGTGAAAGGTCCTTTCACCCAGTGGAACTGCTCGAAGCTGTCGGGCTGGGCGGGATTGAACGGCTGGAAGGACGGCTTGATATGAGAGACGATGGGCAGGTTGAGATCCTTGATTCCCATGACCACCATCTTGGAGATTTCGTATGCGCCGTAGGGGTTGAAGTGGGTGTTGTCCTCGAAAGCTTTCATCTGTCCCGGGTAGGTGTGAGCCGGATAGTGGACGAGTGAGCGCTTGGAGTTCTCCACGCCGAGCGTCTCGAAGAACGTGCGTGTCATGTCGTGCAGTTCGATGACCGGCACCCCTTCCCGTTTTGCCACGGCACGCATGGCGTCGGGGTAGTCGCCGTGAGTCTCGCGTATGCGGGCGTTGTTGTCGAAATTGCGTCGCTGTGTCGGGGTGACGAAAACGATGGTGGCTTTCTTAGCGCGGGCCTCGTCGATGAAGATCTTGAGGTTGCGCGAGAAGTCGTACCATGCACCGGAACCAGGCTGCTTGGCTTTCTGGTCGTTATGCCCGAACTCCACGAAGATGTAGTCGCCCTCCTTTGCGAGTGACAGGATTTTCTTGAGGCGGTTCTGCGCGATGAAGCTGCCGGCTGACTCTCCGCTCTCGGCATAGTTTGCCACAGCAGCCTGGTCGTCGAGCCAGTTGGTGAAGATCTGCCCCCAGCTGGTCCATGGTTCGCAGTCCTGGTCCACGACGGTGGAGTTTCCACAGAGGAAGAGGGTGGGGATGTCGGTGCTTGCCGGCTCGATCTTGATGGACGAGCATGCAGGCTGCTCACCGGTCACTTCGATGGTGAGTTTGTCGTCCCAGTTGAGCTTCGACTTCTCGCGGTCTTTGATTTTCACGCGGTCCACCACTTTCGTCTCGCCGTTCTTGTCTGTGTCCCAGATGTCGGTGTTGCGCTTGTTGACGATGAAAGATACGGTCTTGTACTCGCCTTTCTTCGTCTGCAGGTCCTCCACGAAGAGTCTGCGTGACTCGGCGCGTACGACGGTGTTGCCGGCCTGCTTCTTGTTGCCGAGCGTGACAGTCACTTTATAGTTGCCGTCTGGTACGTTGACCGACAGGAAGAAAGGAACTGTGGCAGAAGTGCCTCTATCCTCTTTCTTGAATTTCGAGTCGATGAGTGTGGACTCCTTGAGGATTTTGACAAAGTCGAATCCGTAGCCTTTTTCCTTGGTGTAGATGTCGTTGGCCGTAAGGGCCTGTGCTTCCTTCTCGCGGCCGTCGAGTGAGAAGTTGTAGGTCTGCGCCTGGGCAGAGAGAGCTACGGCTGCGATAAGAGTTGTCAGCAGTGGTTTCATTGTGTTTAGTTTAGAGTTGTTTAGAGTTGTTTATAGTTGAGGACGGGGCAGACTGGTCTGACGGGTCGGACAGGTCTGACAAGTCTGAGAAATTCTTGGCTTGAATCGAAACTTATTTGAGTTTAGGCTTGAGCTCGTCGGGTGAGTCTTTTGTGAACATATCGATCTTCGGAGCCGTCTTGTTGAAGAGGTTGGAGATGGCTTGCTGGCTGATGCTCATCCTTGGCTGGAACTGGTCGGAGTTCATGTAGTTGAGGATGGACGCACGCATCTGGCGGGCCGCGATTCGGCGGTCGAGATCGGTGGTGATGTCCATAGTGGTCATCATCAATTTTCCGTTGAGCACGTTGGCCTCGAAGAGCATGCCGATTTTCCGGGAGAGGAACCAAGTGTCGATGCTCTGTACGATGGGCTGGAAGCTGTCGGGGAATTCATCGAACTGCATGACCGGCGTCTTGTCGGTGAGCTCCCACCACTGCAGGTCGGAGTAGTAGTCGGTAGGGAAGTCGGCGAGTGCCGGGTGTGTGTTGTCGATGTACAGTCCTGTGGTATGCGGCGGCCTCATCTTGAACCATGACGTGTTCCAGAAGACAGGAAGAAACTGCTGAACGATGTCGTTGCCGTATTTCACGTTTTTGCCGGCGCAGATGAGGACTTTCCCTCCGTTCTGTAGTGTGGTTATTGCTTTTGCGTCGAGCTGGTCGGTGATGAGGATGCCGTTCTCAGCTGTCTCCACCTTTTGCGGGTATACCCAGAAGTCCCAGTGGTTCTCGATGTCCGTCCCCTTGATTTCCACGTTCAGCCTGAGGTGGGCCGGGGCAGTGATGTCGGAGAGCGGGATGTCGATATTGCCCACGGTCTGCACATCTCCCACGGGGAAGGACTTCTTCGCCACTGTTCCTTCTTTGATGTTCTCGTAGTCTGTCCGCTGGCCAACACTGGGGAATTGCTCTCCCGACAGAGTCTGCAGCGTGTATCTCACCTCCGCGTTGTCCAGCGCAGCCTCTCCGAACTGGTTGAGCAGGATTTCCGCCTTGAAGTGCTCGTCGTTGGCATAGGTGAATTTCGGGATGCGCGCCAGCAGCACGACGGGGGCGCAGAACTGCCTCCATTCGTCAGAGTCGATGTAGTCCTTCTGGTCGAAGAAGACGTCGGTGACACCCACGAGCGCCGATCCCTGTCCTGAGTAGTCGTTGAGTCCGAGCAGCTGGAACCCTGCATAGTCCGGCGTGCGCATCGTGCGCTCAATCTCATATTTATAGCACAGTGCCTGCAGTTTTCCGCTGGCGAGGAAGAACTTGCGTGCCATGGAGCCCATCTTGTGGTCGTTGAGGATGTCCTGGAACACCTCGAAATTCCTGGCCTTGTTCACGCCCGTGTATTTCTTTGTCTCTTCGAAGTTGGGGAAGACGCACCATTGCCCGGTCTCATGGCTGACGTAGGGCTCATGAATGTCCGTCTCCATGTCCTTCGCTTTGTAGTGGGTGATCTTCTGCGTGTAGTCGTCCATGGCCTGTGGCGCGCGGCTTGCCCAGTCAAGTCCTCTCGCACCCGCCTTCACGTGGTACTGGCTCTTGGGCTGCCATGCCCATCCACCTCCGACGGAAGCCCCGGTATAGACACGTCGGCTGTCCGTCTGTTTCCAGTAGTCCACGAACTTGCTGACCCATTCCACCCAACGCCCGGCGGGCTCGTTTCCGCACGCCAGCATGCAGAAAGAAGGGTGGTTACCGTAGACTTTGCTGATTCGCTGTGTCTCTTCCATGAGGAAGGTGTCGATATCCTGTCCGTATCCCAGCTTCACGCCGTGGTTAGGCCAGCTGGGTCCCTCCGGCTGGATGTAGAATCCCGTCATGTCGGCTGCGAGGAACGCTGCCTCCGGGGGGCAGTAGGAGTGGAACCGCATGTGGTTGAGTCCATATCGTTTGCATGCCCTGAATACATTCATCCACTCATCCACGCCCATCGGCGCGTAGCCTGTGAGGGGGAAGTCGCAGTTCTCCACGGTTCCGCGCAGCTGGGTCTCCCGTCCGTTAATGAAGAACATCCGTCCTTTGATTTCAAACTTGCGCATACCGAACACCGTCTCGAAGGCATAGCTCTGCTTGAGCAGGCTGACGAACTGGTCGGACTGGAAGTCGAGCTTGTCCTTGAGCAGCGCCTTTGCGCTCTTGTCGGTTGCGTCCACAACGGTGGCGTAGAGGCGGTAGAGGTTGGGGTGGAACTCGTCCCACAGCTGCATGTTCTCGCCGAGGTTGAAGTCCGTCTCGATGGTTTTTCCTTCGTCTTCCTTCTCTAAGTTGACGGACTTCAAGGCCGTATGCACGTATTTTCCGTTGAAGCTTTTTGCGAGCAGCAGCAGCCGTGCTTTCTTGGTGATGGGGCCTTGCAGCGCCACTTTCACATGTGCCTGCTTGCTGTCCACGTCGGGGAACACCTGCACGTCGGCCACGCTGAGTGCCGGGATCTCCCTGAGTTCCATGCGCCCTACGATTCCGTTCCAGTCGCCCTGTGTCTGGTCGGTGACGGAGTGGGAGTCCTGGCCCACGCCAACGGTCTCGATGCGGTTGTCGATGCGGACAGCGATGGTGTTGTCGCCTTTCTTCAGAAACCGTGTCACGTCGAACTCATGAGGCACGCAGAGGCTGCGGTCGGTCCCCGCCTCCTGCCCGTTGACGAAGACGGTGGACTGGATGTGCGGCCGTTCAAGGTAGAGCACGTAGCGCTTCTTCTCCGTGTCGATTTTCGGCAGGCTGACAGTCTTGCGATACCATGCCGTGCCGGCGAAGTGCTTGTCGGGCGTGAGGAAGAAGGTGAGCTTCATGTTGCCTGGCTGGCGGTATTTCTTGAGGTATGGATTATAGAAATACGAGCTGTCGTAGAGTGAGCCGACCCACTTGGTGTCGACGGAGATGTCGTCTCCTTTGAGCCGTTGCGGCATGGAGGCGGGGAGTATGATGTTGTCGGCCAGTTTTCGGTTTTGCCAGTTTTCGGACTTACCGGTGTCGTTGCGATCGATTTCGAACTCCCAGGAGCCTGAGAGGTCGGTCACGTTCTGTGCTGTGCATAGGCAGGTTGCTGCGATGCAGAGTGCCAGGGAGAGGATTTTTTTCATGGGAGTTTATGGGAGTTAATGGGAGTTAATGGGAGTTATGGGAATTTATGGGAATTATGGGAGTTATGGGAATTTATGGGCTCAATGGGTGAACCTGGTGCAAAGTTATGAAAATAAGGGGACAGTGCGTCAGCACAACTGTCCGATTATGTGGTTGATTGTTCGTATGACGGGTTTTCGGCGTGATATCAGGCAGCCGGAGGAGCAGGGAAGGGGCGTTTCGGGGTGTTATTCGCAAGGTGTTATTTCGTGGCTGTCTGCTTGAGGATTTTGAGCGTCCTGAGTCCGGCTTCCAGCAGGTGGATTTGCTTTTTCTTCTGCTTGTTGGGGAGGTAGACGAACCCTTCCGTGACGATGATACGCTGGTTGGCGCTGTCGAGTTGGACGAATGAGACGAAGGGTCCTCCCATGGCGTCGTTCTTCATGTCCCATAATCCGTGTACCTCCATGACGTAGGATCCGTTGATCATGCGGTCGCGCACGGAGACGGTGGATGTGTCGGTCTCCATGTGCTGTCCCCATTCCTCGCCCTCGATGTTGAAGTACATGGCTGAGTCTCGCTTATGGCAGAAGTAGCGTTTTGTGAAGGTCTCGTTGGACTCCCATGGGTAGGCGTACATGCATGCGTTGAAGGTGTTGTCGGGTGAAGAAGCCCAGAAGAAGTCCTCTCCCGGCTTGATAAGCGTGATTTGCGACGGCATATGCCACGTGCATCCGAACATCTTTCGTGCGTGTTTGTCGACAATGCCGCTGTAGTCTTTCTTCAGCAGTGACAGGCTGCGTGACATCTCGTTGTCGACAAGGAGGTCGAGTACTCGCTGTCCCTGTGTCTCGACGAGATGGTCAATGCCTTTTGAGTCCGGTGCGTTGAACGTGACGACCACCTGCGGTCGTGCATATTGGTTGCGTGCGATGAGAACCTCCTCCTCTTGATATTCCTTTCCGATGTTGACGAAGATAATGCATCCGAAAGTGGAGAATGTCTTGGAGAATCCCTCGTGGTTGATGCAAATGACCTTGAACACGGGCTCATCTTGCGGCATCCCTTGCATGAGCGTGTTGGCGAAATTCCGGAACTGCTCGCCCGGTCCACTGCCGTACCATGCCTTGTCGCAGACGACGAGGAGCTCATAGGGTGCGGACTGCACGAGCCCCACTTTCTTTTTCCGTTTGCCCTGCTTCACCTCCTCTTCGCACGCAGCTGTGCTAAAGAGTAAGAGAGCGGCAAGCACAATGTAGATAATCCGTTGCATTTTTTTCTATTTTACTGCTTCTCACTCAGTCTGTAGACCTCGGCTCCGCAGAGGAGGAAGCATCCGAGACCGTAGTCGTCGAAGTCGGGCTCGATGTCGTAGCCGACGGGCTGTGAGTCTTTAGGCTCCTTTCCGGTTCCCTGCACGTAGCCGAGGAATCCGTTGGGGTGGAGGCATTCCTTGACCATGGCGTTCCATGACTTGATGATGATGGGCTTGAACATCTTCTTTGGCAGGATACCGTGGCGCACTCCCCATGCCATTCCGTAGATGAAGAGGGCGGTTCCGGTCAGTTCCTTCCCTCCGTAGTTGGCCTCGTTGTGCAGGCTGACGTTCCAGAATCCGTCTTTGCGCATGCATTTGACGAGAGCGTAGCTCATCTTCTCGAAGTCTTTCTGATAGTTGTCGAAATGCTTCTCGTAGTCCTGCACCGTCCATTTGTACTCGCCTCGTGGCTCGAGGTTTCCCTGCCCGGAGTGCTTGGCAATCATGGCGTTGTCCATGGCGCGGACAAGAGCCGCATAGACCCATCCGTTGCCGCGGCTCCAATAGCAGTTTGCGCCGTTTGACTCCTTGTATGGCGGCACGAAGTCCTTATCTCTCCACCACAGCCCCTCGTTCGTGTTGAAAAGTCCTCCAGCGAGGGTGTTGCGAGTCCATTCGTACATCTTCCATCCCTGCTCGGCATATCTTCCGCAGTTGATGTCGCCGTCGAGATGTTTCACGCGTGCCAGGCGTGTGAGCACAGGCAGTCCCATCTGAATGGCGTCGATCCATGTCCAGTCTTCCACGCTGTTGTCAGTCCATTTGCTGTTCTTTGGCGGTGCCACGGGGTTGAGCAGATTGTTCATGCATACGATGGTTGGCTCAATCATGGAGTTGTCCTTCTCTCCAGTCTTTTGGAATTTCCGCTCATAGAGATAGATATATCCCTGGCAGCAGCAGTAGTCGTCGGCATCGCGTGTGGTGACTCCGTTGCGCGGCATGAAGCGGTGGGCGGTGGCCCATCGGGTCATGTAGTCGAGGTCGCGGTTCTGTCCGTCTATGGCAATGAGTTCAGCCAGTCCCTCGTAGTAGACGCCGCGTGTCCAGAGGTTGCTTGGCCGCTCTTTCTTGACGAAGGTGGGTGCGCCCGGATCTGGGTATTTGTTCATGAAGTAGTCGTTTGCCCTGTGCATGGCTGCAAGGACGTCGGCTTGCTTGGGGTATTTGGCCGCAGATGCGGAAATGGCTGCCATGACGGTCAGCAGGGTGAGAAGTAGTTTTTTCATATTTTTAGTTTTTAGTTTTCAGAGAAATTAGTTTTCAGTTTTCAGTGAAATTAGTTATCAGTTATCAGTTATCAGTTTTCAGTGAAGTTTGATATTCTAGTGGGGGAAGACTTACTAGATGTTCTGGATGTTCTAGATGCTCTAGATATTTTAGATGGGTTATTCTGTTTGCATGATGCTGGTGAGGTAGCTCTCGAGCTCCTCTTGGTTGGCTCCTTGCTTGACGAACTTGCCACGTTGTGCGATGGTGATGAGTCCTGTCTCCTCAGAGACGGCGATGGCAACGGCGTCGCTCTGCTGTGTGATACCGAGCGCGGCGCGGTGTCGCAGACCATAGTCCTTGGAGATGTCTGTGTTGTGTGATACAGGCAGGATACATGCTGCAGCGCTGATCCGGTTGTTTCTGATGACCATGGCACCGTCGTGGAGTGGGGAGTTCTTGAAGAATATGTTCTTGATGAGTTGCGCGTTGATGTTTGCGTCGAGTACCTCACCCCTGTGTACGATGTCGGACAGCGACATGTTCTGCTCGATGATGATGAGAGCTCCAATATTGTTCTTGCTCATGAATCCGCACGCACGTACAATCTGCATGATGGCCGGGTTCTCCTCCGACTTGGTCTTCTTCTTGGAGAATATTTTTCTGAAAACTCCGAACTGATTGTTTGATCCCAGCGTGAGGAAGAACCGCCTGATGTCCTCTTGGAAAAGAATGATGAGAGCCAGCACACCGACGCTGACGAGCTTGTCGAATATTGTACCCATGAGTTTCATCTCGAGAATGGGCGAAACGATAATCCAGAGTACGACGAAAATGAGGATTCCGTAGAATGTGTGTAGCGATCCGGAGTCCTTCATCAGTTTGTAGAAATAGTATAGCAGAAATGCCACTGCAATGATGTCGATGGCATCTTTTATTCCGAAGTCAATCATACTTTTAGTTGAGAGTTTGGGGTTGGGGGGGGACGTTTTCTTTTGGCTGGGGGATTTTTCCAGATGCTCTAGATATTCTAGACTTTCTAGATATTCTAGGCTTTCTGGTTTTGTTGGAGAATTTTTTCTGTGATGGTGACGGCCTCGCATGCGGGTCGGACGTCGTGTACGCGGAGGATGTTGCAGGCTTGCTGCAGGAGGCAGGTGGTGTGGATGATGGTGGAGCCGTTGAGCGCCTTGTCGGGAGTGGTTTTCAGCAGCTTGTAGATCATGCTTTTGCGCGATACTCCGATGAGGATGGGCAGGTCGAACTGTTTCAGCATGCTGATATTAGCCAGCAGCCGGTAGTTCTCGTCAAGAGTCTTTCCGAAACCGAATCCCGGGTCGATGATGATGTCCTTATGTCCGAGGTCGCGCAGCAGCTGCACTTTCTCCGCAAAGAACCGCATCACGGACTCTACGATGTCGCCGTCGGTTTCTTCCTGCTTGACAGGGTTGGCTGTGGCTGACGTCAGGCAGGCGGATCCGAATAGGTTCTTGCTGTCTTCTTTGGCCGCTTCCGGCTGTGGGCATCCATGCGTGAGCACATATGGGACTCCTAATTTGGCCACGATCGGAATCATTGTCGGGTCGAATGCTCCTGCGCTGACGTCGTTGACGATGGCAACTCCGAACTCCTCCACCGCCATACGTGCGATGCCCGCCCTGAAGGTGTCCACGGAAATGATGGTGTCAGGAGCGATATCCCGTACGGCCTTCAATGCGTCCCTCAGCCGTTCATACTCCTGCATCTCGTCTACGCTCCTGGCTCCTGGCCTGGTGGAGCAAGCCCCGATGTCGATGATGTCGGCCCCTTCGCTGAGCATCTGAATGGTCCTTGCCACGATGTCGTCCCTGCGATTGCATCTGCTTCCTTCAAAGAAGGAGTCTTCGGTGACGTTCAGTATGCCCATCACCCTTACCTTGCCTAAATCCAGTAGTCGTCCGTTGATGTTGATTGTATAGTTCAATGCCATTTGGGATGTTCTAAAAATTCTGATTTTGGAATGCTCCTACAAAATGGAAATTTCAGTTCGGTTGCTTTTGTTTTTTTGTGGTGTCTTTTTGTCATCATTTGAGGTTACATAGCTCGCTATGCGCCCTCAATAGCTAACAAAAATCCACTCACATAAAATCCAAAATCAATCCGACATAATTTATAGAACACCCCATTATTTATCGTCTGTGGCCGTTGTCAGCCTTCAATTCTTTTGCAAAAATAAAGAATATTGTTGAATTTTTCACGTAGTTTCGTGATTTTGTGCTATATTTGCATGATTTTTTAATTAAAATTCGCAAAAATCAACAGTTATTCAGAATGGAAATACATCAACTTTATGAAATCTTCAGGCAACATCCCGTGGTGACGACCGACAGCCGCGACTGTCCTGAAGGTTCATTGTTCTTTGCGTTGAAGGGCGAGACCTTCAACGGCAACGCTTATGCCCACGCCGCCTTGGAGCAGGGCAGTGCCTATGCTGTGGTGGATGAGGCTGAATACGCCGGCGACCCCCGTGTGATTGTGGTGGATGACGTGCTGCAGACACTTCAGCAGCTGGCGAACTACCATCGCCGTCAGCTCGGCACCCCGATAGTCGGCGTGACGGGCACGAACGGCAAGACTACGACCAAGGAGCTGATATCTACGGTTTTATCAAAGAAATACAACACCCACTATACAAAAGGCAACTTCAACAACCATATCGGCGTGCCAAAGACGCTGCTTCAGCTGACGGCAGACCATGAGATGGCTGTCATAGAGATGGGTGCTAACCACCCCGGCGAGATCCAGACGCTGGTGAATATCGTTGAGCCCGACTACGGCATCATCACGAACGTAGGCAAGGCCCATCTGCTGGGTTTCGGCTCGTTCGAGGGTGTGATCAAGACGAAAGGCGAGCTCTATGACTTCCTGCGCGAGCATGGTGGCAAGATCTTCCTGAACAACGACAACCCACACCTGAAAGGCATCGCCGGCGGACTGGAAGCCATCACCTACGGCCAGCAGGAGGCCGAGGGTCTCAGCGTGAAGGGAGAGCTGCTTGACTGCAGCCCGTTCCTGCATTTCAAGTGGAACGGCCATGATGTCCAGACCCACTTGATTGGCTCCTATAACATTGACAACGCGCTTGCCGCCGCCACCATCGGACAGTATTTCGGCGTGCCCGCCGACGACATCTCTCAGGCCATTGCCGACTACGTGCCGTCGAACAACCGGTCTCAGCTGGAAAAGACGGCCGACAACACCATCATCATCGATGCTTACAATGCCAATCCCACTTCGATGGCCGCCGCTCTCGAGAATTTCAAGCTGATGAAGGCAGACCACAAGATGTGCATCCTGGGCCATATGGGCGAGCTGGGCGAGGTGAGTGGCGAAGAGCACCGCAAGATTGTGGCCTTGCTGCAGGAGGCGGGCTTTGAGAAGGTGTGGCTCGTTGGCGAGGAGTTCGTGAAGACACCATGCCCCGGCAACTTCGTCTTGTTCAATAATGTCGACGAAGTGAAGCAGGTGCTGGCCGCCGAGAAGCCGAAAGGAATGACGGTGCTGGTGAAGGGCTCGAACAGCACGCGTATGTTTGAACTGCCGGCATACCTTTAAGATAAAGGACCGAAAACTTTAATAATCGAAGGATTGAAGAATCATAAAGAATCACTCTCAACTTTAAACATTATAAAACTAATGAAATTGAAACTGAAACCGATACTGATGGATGTGGCTTGCGTGCTGTTCTTTGCCGTGATAGCGTCCGTCTATTTCTACCCGGCATTCAAGGGCTGGCGTCTGACCGGCGAGGACAACTCCGCCAACGACGGTCTGAAGATAGAAATCAACCAGTACCGCGAGAGCCATGACGGTGAGACTCCCCGCTGGATCAACTCCATCTTCTCCGGAATGCCCACCTATCAGATTGCGCCGAGTTACGACTCAGCGAAGCCGATGTCGCTTGTTGAAAAGATTTACCATCTGGGCCTGCCCGACTACGTGTGGTATGTGTTCGTGTCGATGCTGGGCTTCTACATCCTGCTCCGCGCGTTCGACTTCCGCCGCTGGATGGCTGCGCTCGGTGCGATCGTTTGGGCGTTCTCCAGCTATTTCTTCATCATCATCGCCGCCGGCCACCTCTGGAAGGCCATCACCCTGGCTTATATCCCTCCGACGATAGCCGGAGTAGTGATGTGCTTCAAAGGCAAATACCTGTGGGGTTTCGTTGTCACCGCCCTGTTTGCCACGCTTCAGATCAACGGCAACCACGTGCAGATGACGTATTACTTCCTGATACCAGAGCTGCTGATGTTCGCTGCATTCGCCATTCAGTGCCTTCGTAAGGGCAAAGCCGGCCATCTGCTGAAAGCCACCGCCGCCATCGCCATCGCCGCGGTAATAGCAATCGGCCTGAACGCATCGAACCTCTATCACACATATAAGTATTCCGAGGACACGATGCGCGGCAAGAGCGAGTTGGTGAAGGAAGGAAAGGAGCACGACCAGACCGACAGCGGCCTGGAGCGCAGCTATATCACTCAGTGGAGCTACGGCATCTCTGAGACGTTCACCCTGCTAATCCCTAATGCGAAAGGCGGTGCCACCGTGCCGCTGGCAGCCAACGAGACCGCGATGAGGAAGGCCAAGCCCGACCTCACGAGTGCTGGTATCTACCAGCAACTGCCTCAGTATTTCGGCGAGCAGCCCGGCACCAGCGGACCGGTGTATGTGGGAGCGCTCATCTGTATGCTCTTTGTGCTCGCCCTGTTCGTCGTGCCCAACCGCAATCCGCTGAAATGGGTTCTGCTTGTCGCCACCATCCTCTCGTTCCTCCTCTCATGGGGAAAGAACTTCCAGGGATTCACCGATTTCTTTATCGACCATATTCCGCTATACTCGAAATTCCGCACCGTCTCGTCCATCCTCGTGGTGGCAGAGTTCACGATTCCGCTGCTGGCCATGATAGGCTTGAAGCAGTTCGTGGAGAACATGCGTGATGCCAACCTCCGTCCGAAGATGTTCCGGAGTCTGGTGATAAGCACAGTCATCGCCGGAGGCATCTGCTTGCTGTTCGCCCTTGTGCCGACTATCGGCGGGCAGTGTGTGGCCTCGATGGAGGAAAGCTCCATCCGCCAGCAGCTGGATCCTACTTCTGCCAACATGATTCTCTCAAGTATAGCGGAGATGCGTGCTGCGATGGTGAAGTCCGACGCCTGGCGCTCGCTGCTCATCATCCTGCTTGGAGCCGCCCTCCTTTATTGCTATTATAACACGGCGATGAAGAACAAGGGCCAGGTGGCATGGAGCACTCAGGCAGCCATCGGCGGCCTGATTATCGTGGTGTGCCTTGCCGACATGTGGCAGGTGAACAAGCGCTATATGAACAACGACCTTTTCAAGGAGCCTGCAGTCCAGACGGCGCGCGAGAAGACTCCTGTCGACGAATATATCCTGCAGAAGAGTGGCGACAAGCGCGACTACCGCGTTTTCAACGCTACGGTGAGCACGTTCAACGACAACACCACCTCTTTCTTCTATAACAGCGTGGGCGGCTATCATCCAGCCAAGCTCCGCCGCTATCAGGAGCTGATAGAGAGCCATATCGTTGAGGAATTCCCGAAGGCGCTGGGTATGTTCTCTCAGGACCGTCTGAACACCGACGCCATGCTGGCCGACGACAACCTGAAATTCCCGGTCTACAATCTCTCCGGCCTCAATGCCGACTCCATCTGCCCTGTGCTGAACATGCTGAACACCCGCTGGTTCATCTACGGCGACCAGAACAACGTGTTCCCGCTTGAGAACACGACTGCCTACGGCAACGCCTGGTTTGTGGACAAGCTGAAAGTGGTGGACAACGCCAACCAGGAACTGGACGCGCTGCATGAGGTGTCGCCACGCCATAACGCCATCGTGGACAAGGAGTTTGCGAAGGTGCTGGGCGATGCGGCTGCCGTGGACTCGGCGGCCTATGTGAAACTGACCGCCCAGACATCCACTACCTCCACCTATGAGGCAGAGAGCCAGAATGGGGGTGTGGCTGTATTCTCCGAGATATACTATCCCGGTTGGGAAGCCACGATCGACGGCAAGCCGGCTGAGATCGCCCGTGCCAACTATGTGCTGCGTGCGATGAAGATTCCTGCCGGCAAGCACAAGATCGAGATGACTTTCGATCCCCAGTCCGTCCACAAGACCGAGACCGTGGCATACGCCAGCCTCGCTGTGCTCGTGCTCGCCACGCTGCTTGCCGCTTTCCTGTCGTGGAGGCGTAAAGACGGCGCGCACTCAGAACCGGCCGCAAGCAAGTAGGCTGCGGTTCTGGGCTCATAAAAAAACAACCGGCTGTGTTCCTTGGAATGCAGCCGGTTGTTTTTTATGTGCGTATTTGAAATTTTT
The DNA here is from genome assembly GCA_017483765.1 of Bacteroidaceae bacterium. GTDB lineage: Bacteria > Bacteroidota > Bacteroidia > Bacteroidales > Bacteroidaceae > UBA3839. Next base: position 69,654 of record JAFUVE010000038.1, read on the forward strand.
GTGCATGATAAATTTGGAGAAATGAAATAATAATCCTAAATTTGCACAAAATAATAGAGAAAAGTGTTGTATGACCACACTTTTCTACACAATTTAGTGTAATATATGGAGATAAGAAGAGATATTATAGATCTGTTCAAGTCGTGGAAAAACTCATCTTCCCGCAAGCCCTTATTGTTAAAAGGTGCTCGTCAGATAGGCAAGACATGGGTGATGGAGGCCTTTGGCAAGGAGTATTATGATTATTATGTCCGTTTCGATTTCGACCGACATCCTGAGCTGAAGTCGATATTTCAAGTAACAAAGTCACCTGAGCGGTTATTGAAAGAATTAGCTCTTCATTGCGACTGCCCCCTTCTTCCTGAAAAGACTCTGATTATTTTTGACGAAATACAGGAATGTGAAGAGGCGCTCAACAGTCTTAAGTATTTTTGTGAGGATGCCCCGGAGTATCATGTAATGGCGGCAGGCTCATTGTTAGGGGTGGCGGTAAGGAACCGAAGAATGACGGTCCCCGTTGGCAAGGTGAATGTCGTCAGGATGTTTCCACTGACATTCAGGGAATTCCTAAGGGCAAGCGATTTCCGTACCTTTACCTACGTTGATTCTTTGGATGAGATTCATCATCTCCCGGAAATCATCATGAATAAGCTTCAGACAGAATATCGACGTTATCAGGTCTGTGGAGGAATGCCTGATGCCGTTGTCACGTTGTTGGAGAACAAAGGAATGGCGTCTGTTGAAATGGTATTGCAGGATATTCTCGACTTGTATGAGTTGGATTTTGCTAAGTATGCTGCTCCCAATGAAATTCCACGCATACACTCTTTGTGGCATTCACTCCCTGCCCAATTATCGAAAGAGAACCGTAAGTTCATTTATAAGGTGGTCCGTCCTGGGGCTCGTTCTAAGGATTATGAGGATGCCCTCATGTGGCTGGAGGAAGCTGGTATGATTTACCGTGTTTATGATATCAGCAAGCCGGGAATTCCACTGTCCGCATACCAGGAATTTAATGCTTTTAAAGTTTATGCCTGCGACTGTGGGCTTTTGCGAAGGCTTGCCCATTTGTCTGCGGAAGTGGTTACGGACCCTCTTGCGATATATTCGGAGTTCAAAGGTGCAATGGCGGAAAATACAGTGCTGCAGTCGGTTGTTCCGTTACTTGACGGCGGCCCGTTGTGTTATTGGACATCTGGTCGGATGGCTGAGGTCGAGTTTGTTATTCAGTGGGGAGCAAATATTGTGCCGATTGAGGTAAAGGCAGCCGGTAACATCAATGGCAACAGTCTTTCAGAGTACTTTAAAAAATATAATCCGCCTTATCGGATTCGTTTTTCCATGTTGAACCTTCAGTATAATGGCGGACTGCTCAGCGCTCCGTCTCCTTTGGCCGGATGGCTCGACCATTTGTTCAGTTTGATGAGAAGTAAAAGATGAATAGCCCGACGGTGAGACGAGCTATTTTATTATCTTACTTAGTAAGAGTAAAAAAATAAGTTGCCTCATTTTTTAGTATCATTCAATAGTGTCTTGACCCATTTCTTGAGTCATTTCACGTACTTGAGAATAATGATAAAACTAAGCAAAAAATTACAAAATATTGATAAAAATGTTTATCAGACAAAAAGGAAGATTAATCAGTCATATGAAAAAAGAGTGGAAAAGCAAGTGGTTTTTGCTCCCAGACTAGGAAAATGGAACTATCTTATTAAACCCGCAGAATGAGGCAACTTATTTTTTAAACATTACTTAACTAATCAAAAATGTGTGGATAAGTAGGAATTTGTATAGATTTTTCGTATAAAAGTGTGGAGTTTTGTGTGTTTTTACAAATCTCCACACTGTTTTTTTAATTTTTTATTGGCATTTTTGTTAAATTCGCAATGTCAAAGGGAATAATCGACAAATGATTTTCGGCTTTGATTTTTAGTGTCAAACTAAATCATGTTAAACAAATCACTTTTTGTAAAAATGAAAAGAATGTTCATGATGGCATTGTCGGTCGTGATACTGGCTGCTTGCACAGGGTCAAGCAAGACTGACGGTGACAGTTCTTCGAAACCCTCAGCTCTTTCTTTGGATTCCATTGCAGATTCTGTATGTTTCAAAGTGAAAGGTCAGGATGTGTGTGTGAAAGCCAATGTCGTGGTTCCATCCAACAATGAAAACGTCAAAAAAGGTGTGACAGAGATTTTTCGAGAGTTAGGCCAGGATGACGATTTCACTGGTTATCCTGACTCGCTGAAAGTGGATACGAACGATGTCCGCTCATTGGTGAGGTTTCTGCTTGAAAGCAAAGCTGCATGGCTCAAGAGCGACGCCGAGGACCTGACAGGAGACCTGGAGACACCCCTGTCCTATACCCTTGACATGTACCAGCTGGAGGAGACAGGCAATCATGTGACATTTGCCTTTACCGAGGAGAGTATGTTCAGCGGCCCCCATCCATATTATTCCTGCCTTGGCGTCAGCTATCTCATGCCATCAGGCCGGAAATTGACCATCGCGGACCTCTCATCCGACAAGACGGATGAAATCAGGAAAGAGGTCCAGTCCGTCGTCAAACGCAACCTCACGGAGCTCTCGAAAGGAGAAGACGTGGATATCGATGCCGCCTTGAATCTTAAAAATGAAGATGGCAGCGACCGCCTGCTTGAGTTGCCCGAAAACGGCTTCTATCTCCTGGGCGACAGCATGGTGTTCACCTACCAGACCGATGAGATCTGCTCCTATGCCTTTGGTATGCCTGAGGCAAAGATTCCTCTGAAGCAGATGAAGGAGAAGGGATGGCTGGGAAAGGAATTGTCAGACCTTGTGAAATAAACTGAAAATACAGATATTATGAAAAAAATTATTCTATTCCTGGCTATTTTGTTTGCCAGCAGCATCACTTGCAGTGCTCAGTTGCTGAGCGGTGTTGTGAATGACCCAGACGGATATACGAATATCCGTACCAAACCAACGACGAGCGCTCCGGTTCTCTTCAGATACGACTCGGGCGACCTCATCTTCTACTCACCCATGAAAAACGGCTGGAGCAAAGTCTATGAGCAGGACGACGTGTCCACATTCCTGGGCTATATGAGCACAAGCCGTATCAAGCGAATCAACATCAGCGAAATGTCAGATCCTCCAACGGAAGCACGTCCCACATATCGTCGCGGTGTGATCGTGGATCCCGTGGACTCCTACGTGAATATCCGCAAGGGTCCTGGCACCAATTATGCCATCGACGGGAGGCTGGATGTCGGTGAAAAGGTGTTGTACATACCTGTAAATAGCAATTGGGTGAAGATTTACAATCAGTACAATAAAGAGTTTATTGGCTATGTGGCCAGAAGCAGAATTAGATAAATAAAAGGCTTCGTGAATTACTAAACCATTAATAACTATAAGATTATGAAAAAGATAGCTTCTTTTATATCCCTGTTTTTACTGACTGTGTCAACCTTGTCGGCACAGTCTATCTATGGCACCTGGCGCGGCATGCGCGAGGCCGACGAGGAGATGTCCACCTGGATGTATATTGCATTCATTGAGGAGGACAACTCCTTTGCGATGATTTCCCAGAACACGTTTGCCAATGAGGATTTGTCTTTTGAGGCCAATATCCGCGGTTATGGCTTATTCAGTTTCGATGGTGAGCGCCTCAACATGATGCTTGACGGAAGCAAGACTACCGCCTCGCTGGAAGAAATAGTTTTCAGTGACGAGATGCAGAAATTGTTCAGAAAGGACCGTACGCTAAAAGCCAAGATGCAGTCAGAAGTTCAGAAAACGTTCAGTGGAACCAAGAGGGGCCTTCAGAACGCCTTGAATGAGAAAGCCGAGCAGTTCCGCCATTGTAAGGTGGTGGGTCTCACTCCTACCAAGCTTATCATCCAGTTCGGACTGGACGACGACGACCCTGTGGAGATATTCGAGCGTGACGACGACTATGCGTTGGAGTAATTCTTATTAAATGAAATGATAAAAGGCGAATGATTATGAAGAAATTGCATTTGTTGCTTGTCGCTTTTTGCGTGATTCTGCCATTCTGTTCTTGTGACTCAAATGCTACGAAGACCAGCGATAAAACGGACAGTGCGGAGGACGCTTGCCCGTCGACTCATAGTGGCGATAAGGCCATTGAAAGTCCCGACCTTACGCTGTTCGGGCTCAAAGGCAATGTGAAGTCCGTGACCGACGAAATCGGCGGAGTCTATAATTTCACGAATGACGGCAAGCTGGATTTGGCTGAGTCTCAGGTGCAACGTGACGACAAGGGCCGGATTGTCTCTTACACGATTGACGAGCTGACGACAGACGTAGTCTGGGATAAGGACGGCCATGTTGCTCAGCAGAAAGTGCCAGGTCAGACCACAAGCTACACCTATGATGACCGCGGTCTGCTTCTTACTTCCTATACCGAAGTTGACACTTGGGAGCTCAGCATTTACAAGTACTTGAAATTTGATGAGCAAGGTAACTGGGTGGAGCGTGAGCGTTCATGGCTTGGATACAGTGCAGGTGTGGAAGAAGGTGAAGACCCTATCTACAGGAACAAAGAAGTAGAGAAACGTACAATCAGCTATTATTAATCATCCAGGAATAATCGCATTTTGTTGATGAACGTACATTCAGGTTGTCTTTACGGGCTATCTTATAAGGCATGTTCTAATAATTAATAAATCCAAAAGAATTATCTTTGCCTGTGTTTGTCTCTTTTTGGCATCTTTGTCCTTAACCTCTTGAACCGTAGCTCGCTACGCTTCTGCGAGTTTGCGGGCAAATCTGCTCAAAAATAGTCTAAACACAGCCTAAAGCTAATTTTTAGAACCTGCCATAATAGGAACATTAAAATATCAGCAGAACTCCATTATAGTAAATAATTATCAATTGTTTTAACTAATTATCAATTGTTTTAACATAAAATAATACACAGACAAAAATCAATTAATAATGAAAAAATGTTTATTTTTGTTGCTCACATTGGTAACTACCGGGCTGTACGCTCAACAAAAATTTAATAATCCACCATGTGCACGTAATGCACAGGGATTAATTACATTGGAAGACTGTCCGACAGAACATCCGCAGTTGTCTGTGAAGATGAACGACGAATGCAACCATGTTACCATCTATCTTAATGGTCAAGTGATGCAAGAGCTGAAAAGTGAAGAAGAATTTGTTTCACCTTCTGATGATAAATCTGTTCATTTTTTAGATGCTAATTTTGATGGTCATTGTGACATTTTCATAGGTCCCGGATGCTCTCGCACCTATAGTTCGCTTTTTCTCTGGAATCCTAAGAACGGAAAGTTTGAATGTGCTGTTGGAGAAAACAACAATCCTCATCTTCAGAACTTCATGATTGACCCTGCAAGCAAGTTGGTTTATGACGGTGGAAGTTCAAGTTTCTGCGAAGAGGATGCTTATAAAATGAAATGGAACGGCAACTGTCTGGTGACATTGGAAGAACTGAAGGTGATTACCGACCCGAAAGAATACCGCGCAAATGGTGTGAAATATCATTATACCGTAAAAAATGCGAAGACTGATAAACTCATCAAAGCCACTAACTACAGGCAAAACCTACATTTATCCTGGCAAAAGTATGTCAAGACAATGGATTGGTAGGCTTTAGTGTTTAATAATATAACCAATATCAAATTAATCATGAAAAGAAATAGTATATTAGTCGTTTTGTTTGCGACTGTGGTGGCAGTTTGTCTGTCATCCTGTAAAAATGGTACGTCATCCGACAAATCTGATGAGAAAGCCAATGTTGAGGCGAGCACATCTGAAAACGGAGCAAACCAGGAAGCTGGTGCCCCTCTGCTAAACGCAACCGACCTGATGGCCGTTTATGACAATCTGGAAGACACCACCTACTTCAAGAAAAACTTAGCTTCCAAAGGTTTCAAACCGCTGCTGTTGCAGCCTCAGCTAAACGAAGAAGGCGTTAAGGTGGGTGATTGGTTCACCGAGATCTGGGGATACAATTTCACGTTGGATCCAAAAAACGAGTCGTATGAGTTGGGATTGACAGCGGAGACCGACGACGCCATGGCAGTCATTGTACAACACATGGACGATGCCACAGCAACCATCTATTTCAAAAATCCAGCCTATATGGAAGTGTATCAGAAACAGCTGGAGGACATGGGACTCAAGCACTACACTGCCGACGAATATGACGCATGGGCAAGAGAAGGCTATAAGCCCGGAGAGGATGTCGAGAAAGTGTTCTATCTGAGGAAAGACCCGTATAACGACAAGCTATATTCTCTCACCTACTCTTACGATGTGTAAATTATCAGACTGATTCCCTCCGGCACTTCGGTTCCCTTCAATAGGGTTGAGAAAAAACACAAGAAAGGCGATGTGAACAACGACGGATTTGTGGATATCTCTGATATTGTGGCTGTCATCAACCATATTACCATTACTTCCTATTGGTCATCGATACTTAAAACCATCGATTATGCTGAATGCTTAACTATATATGGTTCAGGAAATTCAGATTGGGGCGGCGACTATCGAACTATAGGCAGGTGTGTCCGGCCAGTGGCTAAATAAAAACCATTTTTTTATTATACATTTCCTTTCAAAAAATCTAAGAGTATGTGTCTATGTAAAAAAGTTTTATTGCCTTTGTTGCTGCTCTCCGTTTCTGCGGTTTCCAATGCTCAGAACGGAACCATAAGGACATTTGATGTCAAAGGACAGAAATTCAATATGGTTGAGATTGAAGGCGGCACCTTTACAATGGGTGGTACAAAAGAACAGGGCAACGATGCCGATGCTGACGAACAGCCGGTCCACAGTGTGACTCTCTCGGCCTTCTGTATGAGTCAGACAGAGGTGACGCAGGAGTTGTGGGAGGCTGTGATGGGCAATAATCCCTCCATCTATAAGGGAAAGAAGCACCCAGTTGAGAACATCATGCATTCCGACGCCCTGCAATTCATAGAGAAGCTGAACAATCTGACGGGTAAGACGTTCCGTCTTCCTACCGAGGCGGAATGGGAATTTGCTGCACGTGGCGGCACTTTGAGCCAAGGCTATAAATATGCCGGCAGTGATGATATCAATGCGGTGGCATGGTATGGCGCAAATTCTTATGACGGCAAGGAGGAGACCGACCCTGGCTATGGTTACCATGATGTAGCCACCAAGGCACCCAATGAGCTTGGTCTTTACGACATGTCGGGCAATGTGTGGGAGTTTTGTCAGGACTGGTATGGCGACTATTCGGATAAAGCCCAAACCAACCCAAACGGTCCTGCTGAAGGCACCGACTATGTGGAGCGGGGAGGCAGCTGGACATGTGTAACCGAATATTGCCGTGTGTCGCATCGTAACTACGAGAATCCGTTCGGACATGGCGACACGGGAATCAGACTGGTGCTGGGACGATAGTTTTTTTTGCACGACAAGGCTGATTTTCTGTTCCAACATAACGGTTTTCTTTTTTTTAGCTAATGTTGCTGCAGAAAACAAAAATATCCAGATGATGCCTACAAGCATGGTTTTAAAAAATCAGAATTTTATCATTACTTAATAACATTATTTATATGAAAAAGATTGCGATTATTGGAATGCTGGCTGCAGTGCTGCTGTTTGCCCAGTGCAAGAACGAACAGAAGAGCGAGCCGAAGAGTGGCGAAGCTCAGGTGGAGAACCAGGACAAGGCTGCCGCTGAAGGCGATGCGGTGGCAGAGAACGTGGCTGAGCCGGAGTCTGACGGAGAAGGCGAGGAAGGTGGTGCTGATATCCAAATGCCATTGTCTTTCAGTGGTGACCAGCCTACGGTGAAAGATGTGGTCGCCGCCCTCCCCGGTCAGTTCAGTCCGGAAGTGCTTGGCGAAGAAGCCGAGATGGAGAATCCCGGGTCGACCTACGAGGCCATGGCAGCTGCGGTGAAGTCCGGCAAAGGCGCTGAAGGTGAGGAAGTTAAAATCGACGAGGAGAAAGGAACCGTATGGTTCAAGCAGACGTATGGTGAGGAAGCCACGGTGATCGGTGTGAAACTGGCTGGCGATAAAGCGGTAGTAGATTTCAGGCATCTTATGAACGGCAAGTTGAGTCCTGCCCAGTTTGACGGCATAGAGGTTTACAAGGTTGACACAGCCAACAAGAAGCTGATATATGAGAGCCAGGAAGGCGAGGCCCTGATTGACGACAAAGGAAACCTGAAATAAAGAGGAAACTTAGATGTTTATCCACTAATATTGTAGTTCTATTCGGTAGGGCGGCGATGGACTTTTCTGAGCCATCGCCCCCTTTTTTTTGTGATTCTTTTGCGGATAGGAATAAAAATCCTAAATTTGCACCAAATAATGTGGAAAAATGTTGTATGCGCTTCATTTTTCTACATGTTTTAATTTTTTATGAATAGAAAAAATGAATGTGCAAGACCGTTATCGTAAGTTTGGAGACTGGCTGACTGATTGGGCTGGCGAGAAGGTGCAAAAGATCTCGGTGAATGCCGGTTTCACCTGCCCAAACCGTGACGGCAGGGTAGGGACGGGTGGTTGCACCTACTGCAACAACCAGACGTTCAACCCCGCCTATTGCGCGACGGAGCGGACAATCACGGAGCAGCTGGAGGAGGGCAAGGCGTTCTTTGGACGGAAATACCCGCAGATGCGGTATCTGGCCTATTTCCAGGCGTACACGAACACCTATGGCGACACGGCTTCGCTGATGGCGAAATACGAGGAGGCACTGCGTGTGGACGGTGTGGTGGGACTGGTGATTGGCACTCGTCCCGACTGTATGCCCGATGGCTTGCTGGATGAGTTGGCAGATCTGAACCGCCGTTGCCTGCTGCTGGTGGAATATGGCATAGAGAGCACGGATGACGGAATCCTGCGGAGTGTGAACCGCGGTCATGACTTCGCTTGTGTTCGTGATGCCGTGGAACGGACTGCGGGACGTGGCATCGCGGTGGGCGGACATATCATACTGGGCCTGCCAGGCAGCGACCGTCCCGACTATGTGGAGACGGAGGCTCGGCGCCTGTCGGCATTGCCCTTGACCACCTTGAAAATCCATCAGCTGCAGCTGATCAGGCACACACGTATGGCAGAAGAATATCGTCAACACCCAGAGCGTTTCCGCCTCTATGGTGTTGACGAGTATATAGACTTGGTGATAGACTTTCTGGAGTATTCACGTGAGTCGCTGGTGTTCGAGCGGTTCGTGTCGCAGTCGCCACCCGAGTTGCTGGCCGTTCCCGGCTGGGGACTGAAAAACCATGAGTTCACAGCCAAGCTTCAGAAGCGGATGGCCGAACGTGACGCATGGCAGGGACGGCGGCTATAGGATGAACTTTAGAATATGCCTCCATCCCAAAGCGTCTTTAGAAAGTCGAGTACATAGACGAGCTCAATGTTTGCAGATTTTCGCGTGATGGGATCAAGAGAAACGAGCATCAATCTGCATTCGGGATGCTCTTCGTGGAAAGCCTTGAGTCCTTTTTGATGTCTGTTCTCCACATGTTCGGTCGACTTGATTTCAATCGCCACATTGGCGTCGCCGATAATGACATCAACTTCCTTCTGGTCATAAGTGTGCCAGTATGAGATCCTGTCACGTTTTTCGTTGTATCCTTTAAATGCAATGATTTCTTGAATGACATAGTGTTCAAAAGCGTGCCCGTAATCGTCTGTGCCCCGCTTCAGTGCGTGACGCCCCATTAGGAAGTTTGCTATGCCAACGTCAAAAAAGTAGAATCTGGGTGCCTGAATAATTTTCCGTTTGATTTCTTTCCTGTATGCCGGAATTTCATATCCGATAAGTGTGTCGTAAAGAATCTGGAAATAGGATTTGACCGTTTTTGCAGATACTCCGCAATCAGCGGCAATATTGGAATAATTCAGCATTTCTCCGTCAGAAATGGCAGCAACCTCTAAAAAACGCTCAAATGCATTGAGTTCCCTCACTTCTCCTTCTTCCCTGATTTCTTCGTCCAAATATACTTTCACATAGCCTGAAATTCGCTTGGTTGCATCCTCTACCATATAATGACGTGGAATCATGCCATTTTGCACAGCTTTGTCAATTTGGAAGTCTGTGACCTCCGGCCATACAAGTGGAAAAAGTGTTTCCGGGATGGCTCTTCCACCAAGTGTGTTGGCTCCAGATCGCTTGAGCTTTCTGGCGCTGGACCCGCTGAGAATGAAGAAGAGCCCTCTTTCCACCATGAGAGAATGCACCACGTCCAGCAACTCAGGTACTTTTTGGATTTCGTCCACAATCACAAGCGTGCCACTCGGTTTGTCCTGAAGGGCTTCCCAAAGGGAGTTTGGGTTTCTTTTGAATGCCGTTCTTACTCTTGGATTGAGCAGGTCGAAGTAAATAGCCCCTTTAAAATGTTCTTTCAAAAGAGTGGATTTGCCTGTTTGACGTGCGCCAAACAGGAACATCCCTTCGTCCAGTTTGTTCTCGATGTCGAATATTCGCTTGTACATAATACCCCTGAAATTTGTAGTCATACTCCCGAATTTCATATGAAAATCGGGAGTGTAGTCCTGATTTTTATATGTTTTTTAGGAGTGCAAATATAGCTAATTTTTTTATAATTAGCAACTTTTGTAAAAAATATTTGTAAAACAGCTAAAAAAATAATGCATGAGCATGCCAATTGAAATTATAACCGAGAGCATAAAATTTGTAAAACAGCTAAAAAATAATGCATGAGCATGGAGTTAGCATCTGCAATGGGGCTTATGGTTAGAAGTTGACGGCCGCTCCGACGAGTACGGATGTGCCGATGGCACGGTAGCCGTAATAGCAGTCGTATTTCTGGTTGAGCAGGTTGTCGGCCTTGCAGTAGAGTGAGAGGTTGAGCGGTATGAAGTCGCGCGGAATCTTATAGGAGATGGAAGCCCCGAGATTTGTTGTTGTCGGTCGCTCATAAGCTACGTAGTCGTCCTTCTCGAAAGTCTGTAGGAGGAAGTCGAGACCGATGCGCAGTCCTGTGACAGGCTGGAGTGTGATGTCGGCATCGAGCTCGAATACCGGTCTCCATGCCGGCGTGCTGAAATAATATCCGTTGTTTTTCTTGATGCTCCATCCGTTGAAGCGTCCTTTTGCCTCTGCCACGAAGAAGTCTTTGTAGCTGTATTTCGTCTCTGCGTCGAAGTGGACGAGGCTTCCGTTGGCCGTGAACATGTCGTTGCGACAGAGCGCTCCTTCGGGCACGGCCATTTCCATGCGGTCCTTGGAATAGTCGTATCCGGCGTGGAACTTGGCGAACCATCCCTCCTTGATTTTCCATTTCACACCTGCGTCGGCCTCAATCTGGTTGAACTGCGCCTGCTGTTGGGAGAAAGGCAGGTTCCAGTAGGGGGTGAGGGAGTTCATCATGAAGAAATCGTTGAAATAGAGTCCTCCTCCGGCAGTGGCGAAGAGGTCGATCTGCGGGTTGAGGTGGTAGTTGACGGAAGCTTCCGGTGCCACATGGAATTTTCTTCTGAGCCCGGTCTCAAAGATGAGTTTTGCACCGAGCCGGAGGTCGAGCTGTTCGTTGCGGTAGGCGTAATGAGGTTTGATTTCGTATTTTGCCTGACTCTTGTACGACAGCAGGTCGTAGGTGGCGTAGTCCACGGCGAAGTCAAGACCTGCGGCATTCTGGTCGTTGATGTCGTAGTTGGAGTTGACCTCAGCGTTGAGACGCATCATGTTGTTCGTCTCGTCGCCCATCTGTATGCCCCCCTCGTATTCGTTGTTGAGACGGTTTTTCCGCGAGAATCCTTTGAATCCTACTTTGCCGCTGAGCGTCCATTGGTCGAGACGGACGGGCGTGATTCCCGCCTGTGCATACCCGATGTAGTTGTGCTGCTTGTCGGTGGTGGGTGCGGGGAGGATGTGCTGGTAGTTATAGACCTGGCTAATGGCGTTCGCGTCGACGAATATTGAGGCCGGGATATTGAGCTTGTGCTCGTAGTTCAGTCCGAGGTCCGTCTGATAGAACCGTTGCTTCCACTGCTGGTTCTTGTCGAGGAAATAGTCCACTTTCCTGTTGTGTCCGCGCAGTGCGAGGTCGATGTTGAGGAGGTCGCGGTCGGTGATTTCCCATCCGTAGGCGCCGCGTGCCAGGATGTTGCCACCGTTTCCTCCGGCGAGAGTGGCGAATCCTTTCGGGTCGCCTTTCTCCGCGATGTCGCTCGTGGCCGCCTTGGCCGGCTGGAAGACGTAGTCTTGTACAGGCTTTGCTCCGGTTGCGTACTGCACGTCGTAGTGCTTCACGCTGGTGGGCTCGGTCTGCGGCAGCACGTTGATCTTATTGGCGTCGCGTACGGTGGGCTTGTAGGTGCTCTCCACCTCCACCACGTTGTCCATCTGGGCAGATGCGGTGGAGAAAGCGGTGAGTGCTATGATGGGGAAAAGAAATTTTTTCATTGATGTATTTTTAGGGTTGAGAGTTTAGGGTTGAGAGTTTACAGGGGGAGATATTTTTTTATAGATGTTCTAGATATTCTATATTTTCCAGATTATCTTGCTATTCTTTATTCATTCTTTCTTGAGTCGCTCCTCGATCATCTGGTTGATTTCGGCGTTTTCGGAGTAGTTGCTCTTGAGTGAGAGGAGGTATTCGTGGGCTTCGATGTCGCGTCCGGTCTTGCTGTAGACGTCGGAGAGGAGGATGAATGCCCTTGCGAGCCAGTAAGGGTAGGGTGTTCCGTTGTCGATGAAGGTGTCGAGCCTGGACTCAGCCTCCTGGTATTGCTGTGTGTCGTAGAGATACTGTGCCAGTTCCACGGTTCCCTGTGCTCCGTAGACGGTGACGTTGTCGTTGGCCAGTTCCTTGTAGTCCTGGAGTGCCGGGTCGATGTAGCCGTTGGCCATGTAGTTTTGTGCACGGATAAGTCTTGCCTGCGACACCTTGTCGGGCGAGATTTTGCTGGTTCCGTCGAGGATTTTTGATGCGAACTCCAGCTCCGCCTCCTTGTTTCCGGCTTTTCCCGCCAGCTCGAGCCCGTTCTGCAGTGCCTTGGCCTTCATGTCCTCAGAGAGGGTCTGCGCGTCGATTTGGCGGTAGAAGTCGAGTGCTTTGGCATATTCGCCGTTGGCAGTGGCGATGACGGCGGCGTTCTCTGTCATCTCGTCGAGTTCCTCGGGCGAGAGGCTCTTTCCTGCTCGCTGTGCTATGGCGGCGTATTCGTTCACCTTGCCCTGTGCGTTGTAGATCTGCTTGAGGCTCTCGAGTGCTGCTGCCGCTTCCTCTGTGTCCTTATGCTGGTCGATGAGTGTGGTGTACTGTTGGATGGCGAAGTCTGTCTGTCCGTTCTCCTGCAATATCATTCCGATTTCGTTCATGGCGCGCCTTGCGTTGGTGCTGTTCGGGTATTTGGCGATGAGCGAGCTGAAAGTGTCCTGCGCTTTCTGCCTGTCGCCGCTGAGCACGTATGCCCGTCCTTGCTCAAAGAGTGCGTTGTCGGCATATTCCGAGTTGTTGTAGGTGGTCTCCAGCTGGTTGAGCAGCTCCACCTTGTGCTGGTAGTTGCCTTTCAGTCCGCTTATCATGGCCATCTGCAGCAGTGAGTAGTCTCCGTGAGTCTTGTCGGTGAGCAGCGACGTTCCGTATGCCTGGTCCGCCTCGTCGAACTTGCGCTGGGTGAAGAGGCAGTCTCCGATGCGGTTGTATGCGTCGGCCTTGAGGTTTTTTCGGTCGGCGTTGGCCCCGTTGGGGCATCCGGTGAGGTAGTTGTTGAAGTTGGAGAGCGCTGCGGTGTATTTCTTGTTTTTGAAGTTGATATATCCGAGTCCGTAGTTGGCCAGTGCCTTGTTGCTGAGGTTTTTGCCGTTCTTGATGTAGGAGTTGTAGTCGCGTGCGGCTGCGGTGAGGTCGCCCAGCCGGTATTCTGACTCCCCTTTCCAGAAGATGGCCTCCGGGTTTGCGAGTGTGGCGTTGCTTTGGGTCATGAGTTCCTTGGCGCTGCGGTAGTCTCCGTTGGCGAATGCCTGTGTGCCCATGTTGTAGAGCACCTGCTGTTTGGCTGCGATGATGTCGGCCGAGGGCTTCTTGATTTTGTTGATGGACTTGAGTGCGGCAGGGTAGTTCTTCGTTGTGAAATAGACCTCTGTGAGGTGCTGTGCCACGCTGCTGGCATACTGTGAGTTGGGGTAGTTGTTGAGGAAGCGCTCAAATTCGGTGACCGACTCACCGAATCCCATCTCGGCACCCTGATGGAGAGTGAGCGCATAGTTGTATGCCGCCTCCTCCTTGGTGGCTGGGTCGGCGTTCATCTGTGCCGCCTGCTGGAAGGCGATGCTGGCCTGTCGCTTGTTCTGCGTGGAGATGTAGGCCTTACCTGCGTTGAGCCATGCGCTCTGGGCCATGGCGTCGGATGCCACTCCTGCGCTTTTGCTAAGCATCTTCGCTGCGTCGGCATACTGCTGGAGGTGGAACTGGCTCATACCGAGTTTGTAGAGGGCTGTGCGCTTGGGCTGCGCGGCTGAGGCTACGTAGGTCTGCAGTGTCTCTGCTGCTCCGGGGTAGCGTCCGAGGTCGTATTCCGCCTCTCCTGCGATGCGCCGTGCCTCTGTCAGCATCTCGCTGTCACTTCCGTTTGAGGCAATCCATGTCCTTGCTTTGTCGAGCGCATCCTGTGGTTGTCCGCTTTGCAAGAGGCAGTCGGCGATATATACGGGTGCTTTCTTTCCGTATTCCTTCGACTGCTCCACGGCGGTGAAGTAGTTGGCGGCCTCCTTGTAGTTGCCTTTCACGTACTGCGTGTAGCCGGCGTAGTAGTAGATGTCAGGCTGGTGGGTGGGGCTGTCCATGATTGAGGCAAGCTTGCGCTCTGCGGCGTTGTAGTCGCCAGTCTGGAGGCAGGCTATGGCACTGTAGAGGTTTGCCTCGGTCTGCTCTTTCTGCGGCAGGTTGCCGAACTCCTCGCTCGTGGCGTTGTCGTAGATTTGGGAGGCGGATGCGTAGTCCTGGTTTTTCACCATGAGGTTGGCTTGCATCAGTTGGAGCCGTGTGCGGTCGGGGTGTATTGGGTTCTGCTGCAGCCACCTGCTGATGTTGTCGACCGTTCCTGGTGTGTTGAGGTAGTAGTCGTTGATGAGGCGTGTGGCCTGGCCTGAGGCGTTGAGGTTCTGCGAACCAAAGTAGAACTCCTCGTTGGTCAGCCGCTTTGCTTCCTCTTTCCGTAGGACGGCACTGTTGGGGTTGGCAAAGTGCTGGGCACTGGCGCTGAGCGCAAAGGCTGCTGCGATGATGGACAGGATGGGTTTCATTTATTTTTTAGTTTAGGGTTGAGGGTTTTTAGAGTTGAGAGTGGGAGTAATCAGAGTTCTCAGAGTAATCAGAGTCCTCAGAGTATTCCTATTTCCTTTAGGAATCGGCTGACAGTCTGCCTGATGGAGGTGAGACCGAAGCGGTCGGGGTGTATGTCGCTTGGTTGAGCCCAGAAGCATGATGCCACGTCGTCGTGGGCCTGGACTGGTGTGTCTGCCGGGATGATGATGTGGTAGAAGGCGTCGCAGGAGTGGATGGTGATGCCGGAATAGAGGTATGTGCTGGGCAATGAGAAAAGGTATCTCATGCTGGCTTTTCCTTCTTTGATGAGACTGACGATGTCGATGCCCGTCTCTTCCTTCACTTCGCGACAGATGGCCTGGTCGGAGCTTTCGCCCGGGTCTACGAATCCTCCGATGAGGTCGAGCGTCCCTTTCTGCGGCTCTTCGGCCCTGACGGCCACGAGTAGCTCGTCCCGCTCGTTGGTGATGACGGCGGCACAAGCGGCGGCCGCGTTGAAGTAGAACGTGAAGCCGCAGTCGTCGCAGCGCCGCGACTTGAAGTCGTTGTCGCGGAAACGGCTGGAGCCGCAGACGGGACAGAACCGGAATTTGTCAAGATAGCCCAAGGTCGATATTCTTTTTGTTCGTTACAATCGTTTTTGGTGGAAGCCTCAAATAAAAAGCCTATATCCACAATGAATTGCAAATATAGGCATTTTCTTTTATATAAAAATGTTGTGCTTTCTTTTTTCGTAACTTTTAACTGTTGTTTATGATTTTGTAACGGTTGGAGGGGGCGACAGTGAGTACGAAAAAGACTCTTTAAACTTCAAGACGATGCTGTCTGCACCCCTGACGTCTGCTGGTAGAGACGCGCCGTGGAGCGTCTTCATACTTTTATCAGCAGACGATTACGTTGTTTGATGATGTGGGAACATTTCAAGACGCCCCGCGGGGCGTCTCTACTTTGCGTTTTGGGAGAGCGGTATGTCGGAATGACGGATTGCTTCGTTTTAGGTAACATCTTGGAAAAAGCGTGAAACATGGAAAAAAATGATTGTTGGCGGTTTTCCGTAACTTTGCACGTCGATTTCTAACACGATTTCTTTCAGATAAACATATTTTAAAAAAACAACTAAAAACTCAAGACATGAAAAAAATCTACTATGTCTGCATGTTGCTGCTGGCGAGCCTGCTTTTTGCTCCTTCAGCTCATGCGACCAAAACGTATGCCACGTTCGGAGCACCGGCCAATGAGGGCTCGTGGGACGCAGAGAACGGCATCTACACTTGGACGGCAGGATGGAGCAACCTGATGCCGATTTTCACGTTTGCCAATGGCGAGTTGGCACAGTACACGTCGCTGCACCTCACCACATCGGACTACACTGACACTTACCGCGTCTGCTTTATGAACGGTTCCACCACAGTTGCCACAATCGCATTCTATTCTGCAGGACAGAAGGACCTGGTCTTCTCCGAGCGAAATGAGACCAAAGACCTTGACCTGTCTCAAATCACCCATATCAGTTTCGGCGGAGCCAGCGGTAGCGGCACCATCGGCCTGAGCAACGTATATCTTAGCAAGCCGTTCAAGCTGGAGTTCAATGAGGAGGGCAAGGCCTATATCGACCTGTCGGACCTGACAGCCTCCGGCGACAATCTCACTTACGACGACGCCACCGGCACGCTGGTGAGCACCGGCGGTGGCGGCTCCTTGTCCGTCACGTTCGACAAGGCTTACGACTTCACCAACGTGACGTCATGGAAAGTGACATCTACAGGCGACAATGTCTTCCAGCACTGGCAGATGGTTGGCGCGCTCAATAGCGACAACTCTCAGCTGGACATGTGGAGCGGCATGCTCGAGCGCAACATAGAAGCCATGCAGGCAGGCAGGGACTTCTCTGCCGTGACGGGTATCACCCTGTTTGTTGGGGGCGCCGGCACGATCACCCTTACAGAACTGTGCCTGACCTCGAATGTCATCGTGGCCACCGACCCGCACGTGACGATGCTTACCTCTGAGATGTTTCAGAACTGGAGCGGTCCCGGCGCAGACGCCACGGTCGTAGGCAAGGCATACCCCTCAAACCTTATTGGCAAGACAGCGGGTGCAGGTGCCACGGTTTATGGTGATGGAGGCGTTGGCTATCTGAACTATGCCGACCTGACGGGGTATGACAAATTGTCGATCAAGGGGACTCCCGGACTTCCGATGCGTGTTCTGATGAACCGAATGACCGACGGAGGTGCGTTGACCGAAATTGCCAAAGCCATAGGCGAAGACGGACTGCTCGAAGTCGACCTCACGTCCTACGACTTTGCCCACCTGAATGCCATCAAGGTGAACTGGGGCAGCCCGGAAGGAGTCATATCGGAAATCAGTCTCTATAAGGCCACTGTGGAAAGCGAATGCAGCTATAGGTTCACCGGCAGCGGTGTCCTCACTACCAGTGCGGTCAACGCCCTGGCTGACGAGGAAGCCACCATCATCGACGCCCGTGACATGAAAGGCAACGGGCTGCAGTTCTCTGCCGCCAATCCGAACTGCATCTTCATCGCCAAGGACGGGGTGCTTGCGAACGCAAACAATGTTGCGGTCGATGGAGTGATTGAGCAGCTTGTGGTTTCAGACGGCTATCCGTTCGCCGTTCCTTCAGGTGTCAGCTCGGAGAGTGCTGAATATACGAGAGCTATGTCAAATACCTACGGAACCATCTGCCTGCCTTTCGATGCAAAAGCTGATGCCGGCGTGAAGTTCTATGGCATCGAGCGGATTGACGGCAACGAACTGGTGGTTACGGAGATGACCACTGTCCCGGCCGGCACCCCTGCCATCATAGAGAAGCAAAACGAGGCTGAGGAGCAGGTTGTCGTCACCGGTGATGGCAATATGCAGAAGGAGCAGACCGTTGAGACGGATGTCCTGTTCACTGGCTCTTACAATGCGCAGACCATCCTTGCGGCAGATTATGCCGAGAGTATCTTCGCCATCTCCAACGACCATTTCGTCAAGGCCCGCGTTCAGATCAACCTGCCCGGGTTCCGTGCTTTCTTTGCTGCCGACGCCGCCGACAACGTGAATATCCGTAAGGACGACGGGCTCGCCAGCGGCATAGAGCAGGCGGGAGTGGCAGCCCATGGCCGCGTTGTGAATGTGTTCACGCCTTCCGGAGCCATGTCCGGCAAGCTGGGCAGAGGAGTTAATTTCGTGAGAATGAGTGACGGCACAACGCTCAAGATCTTCGTGAAGTAATTTGTGTGCCAATCATTTATTCAGCCAAAAAAAACGAAACAGAACTATTATGAAAAGATATATCAAGCCAGAAATGAGCGAGACGGCCTGCGCTGACCTCCTCCGTGTCATCTGTATCAGCAGGGAGGAGGATGCCGACATCGTGGATGCTGAGAGCAAATTCAGATACGACTCCGATGAGGACTATCAGGACGACATGGAGTTCCTGCAGTTTTGCAGGGACAATGAGATGTCGAAACCCAATTCGCTCTGGTGATTCTTGAAGGACTAGCCTTGCGGCATGAGGTTGCCGACCGCATGCCGCTGTGGCAGGTCCGTTCATGAAGAATGAGGCGCCGGTTTCCTGAAAGGGAGCCGGTGCCTCATGCGCTTATGGGAGGAATATGCAGGATGTTGCGTGGTAGGTTATTCCATCGCAATGCTGAAAGAGGCAGATTCTTGGAGCTTGGGCGATGTGACGTTGATGTTGACGATGCCTTTCTCCTCTTGTGGTTGTATAATCAGGAGTGCCTGCCCGCGGAACGTGGTGGGTGAAAGCGAGCGGAAGGACTGCAGGTCGTAGGGATGTCCTGTCCCGGCAACGGCAAGATGGCGTGCGCCAGAGGTCTTGATCTGAAGGGGGATCTCTGCGGTGGGGCAGGGGTTTCCGTCCGCGTCCACCACCCTGAGGTAGACGTATGCGAGGTCGTTGTGAGATGTGGAAATGACGGTGGACTCAGCGGGTTGCAGGCTCTGACTGCCCTTTACTGGCAGGAACTGGATGGCGGCCGGGGCACCCGAGGTGCTGAAGGTCACCTCTGCGTGTTTGCCTTTCACGGTCTCGGCCTTCAGCGTACCGGGCTCGTAGGCCACTCGGAAGGTGGCTGTATAGTTCTTTGGATTGACATCCTGCTCCCCGATGACACGTCCGTTGACCGACAGACGGACGCGGGGCTCACGTGTGTAGACATTCACCCGGAGTGAGTCGCTTCGTCTGTATAGTCGAGTTTATACATAGTCTTTAAAGGCTACTGAGAAATTCGCTAAGCGCTTCTTTGGTTTCAATTCTGTGCACTTTTCCTGAGCGGGCTTGTTCTAATGACTTGTCCACCCGTGCATAAAACTCTTCCTTGCTCATCAGAGTCGGGTCTTCTTTCTTTCTCTGCGAGGCTAATTTTTTCACATATTTCAAAACCTTTGCCATCAGCGTGTCGTCATCTGCTATATCGCCTAATGAGCGGAACAATTCCGCAGTAATCTGTGATGTTGCCATATTTCAAATATATTATGTATGTTGGATGCAAAGTTACGAAAAAATATTTATAAATGATTCTGCGTTACAATTTTATTTGTGTCATTGCTCCGAGAGCAGCTGCTTTGCCGTCCGGTAGCCGATGTCGATCATCCGGCGGATTTTGTCGGTCTGGAAGTCGAGGGCATCGTAGTCGAGCGTGGGATTGAAGTAGAGGTTGGCGGCCGCGACGTTGTCGTTGTATTTCTTCCAGTCGGGGCGTGAGACGACCCAGTCGATCAGTCCTCCGATTCCCCATGCCTCCTTGAGTGAGAAGTCGCGGCTTTCGTGCTTGTTCTGCGTGAGATCGATGGCGATGACGTATTCAGCTCCCATGTCTTTCACCACGTCGACGGGCAGGTTGTTCATCATGCCTCCGTCCACGAGGAGCATCCCTTTCATCCTGACGGGTTTGAACATGCCCGGGATGGCCATGCTGGCTCGCATGGCGAGTGGCAGGCTGCCGTTGCGGAGGATGGCCTCGTTCTGTGTCTTCACGTCCGTGGCCACGCACCTGAAAGGTATGGGCAACGAGTCGAACTCGACGGAGTCAGGCTGGTTTGTGAGGCTGTCGAAGAGGGCGATAATCTTGTCGCCGTTGTTAAGCCCGAATCCCTGGACGGGTGACTCCTCCCCAGACTTCTTCCTCTTCTTCTTTGCCTTGGCGGTGGTGTAGATGGGGAATCCGAAGGCATGGATGACACCGTCGTCGTTCTCCACCAGCTTGTTGGTTTCTTCCTTGCGGTCGGTCATCAGCGTAAGCCACGACTGCGACAGGAACATCTCCTCGAGTTGTGCTGCCCGGAACCCGCAGCTGTAGAGTGCACCGAGAATGCTGCCGATGCTCGTTCCGGCGATATAGTCGAACTCCAGTCCTTCCTCCTCCAGGGCTTTGAGCACACCGATTTCGGCGGCGCCTTTCGCGCCGCCGCCACCCAGAACGAGCCCGATCTTAGGTCGGTCCGGTCCTTTGAGCCTGTCGAGGTTTACTTGTGCTTGCATCGGGAGGGTGAGGAACAGGGCTGTGATAATCGAAATGAAACGGGAAAACATTGGTTTTTTTGAATGAAAGATTACGGGAAACTCTAGACGTTCTAGATTTTCTAGGTGCTCTAGTTTATCTAGTTCCTCTAGTTTCTCTAGCTCTTCTAAAGCATATAGAGAGACAATGAGTTTGCGTTGTGGGGGACGTGATTAGTGATTGATGATGTCGAAAAGTCCCTGCAGGATGCCGTTGACCTCGTTTCCGTAGCCTGTGATTTTTCCTTTCACGCCTTTGTAGACGTAGCCGGCGCACTTGCCTTCGAGCTCACCGATGTACTGTTTCTCTTGTGATGTGTAGTTGTACTTGTTGATTTTCTTACGGATGCTGGTGAATTCGTCGGCTGCTTTCTCCCAGTCCTTGAAGGAATAGAATTCGCCGTTGTCACGCAGTTCGTAAGAGAAGCGTTCGAGCCGGCTGATGGCACTCTGTTTCGTGGAGCATGAGCTGGCAAACAACATGATTATGCCAACAAATAATAATGAAAAGATTGATTTTCTCATAGTTCTAAGTTTTTGTTTGTTTAATTTGATTTTGTCGGCAAACTTACGCAAAATAATTCATTTATGCACTCTTTTTTTCTTAAAAATGATGAAATCGGGGATTTTCTCATCAAAATGGTGGGAAATCTCCCTAAAAAGTAGTAAATTTACCCATTCGAATTAGGGAAAACAATTCTGAGAGATGAAAAATTTTTCCCAACTTTGCAGCAGATAAGAGAAAGCTCCCCCATGGGAACACTCTTACGAGAGAAACTAAAAAAAGTAAAAACCTATAAATTAAGATTGTTATGAAGAAGTTTTATCTCATCCTGATGATGCTGGCGGTGACCCTCTCCGCTTCAGCCTTGTCGAAATCCAAGTCGAAGAGGTACAGCCTCTACTTGTCCGACAAGATGGCCTACGAGCTTGACCTGACCGAAGACCAGTTCGAAGCCGTGTATCAAATCAACTACGACTATTTCCGCTCCATCTATACCCAGCTTGACATCGACATGTACTGGCCGGAGCGTGACGAGAGCATGTACTATGTGCTCGACGACTACCAGTATGAGGTGTACACCTGCATCGACTACTTCTACGATCCCATAGAGCTGATCAGCAACTCGTGGTCGCTGCCGGTATATACTTACTATATCGACACGTCGCTCTACTACAGGCCACGTCCGTCCATCTACTACTCCTATCGCGGAGCATACATCTCCAACCCTAACTACTATCGCACCCGCACCTACGTGCTGCCTCCTCATCACGAGAACATGCGCCCGTCGCACCGTCCGATTCCAGGCCAGGTGAACAACCGCGTGGGACGTCATGGCAACACACCACGTCCGAACCGTCAGGGCAATGCCGGCGTGGGCCAGCCAATCCATAACAACGGCAACCATGGCAACACCGTGGGGCGGCCCAACAACAACGGCCACAACGGCAATGTGTCCCGTCCGAACGTCAACAATAACAACAACGTGAGTCGTCCGAACGTCAACAATAACAACAATGCCCGCCCTGGCCGCGACAACAACCGTCCGAACGTGAACAATAACAACAGCAACAGCAACAACAACAATAATAACCGCACTGTGGGACGTCCCGACCGCAACGGCCGTTCGGTCAGCCGCCCAACCAGCAACAACAATAACAATACGAGTCGTCCGACAACCGACAACAATCACAACACGAGCCGTCCGGACAACCATAATGGCAACGTGACCCGTCCGACTTCCAGCGGTAACAACAACGGCAACGTGACCCGTCCGACATCGAACGACAACACGAGCCGCCCGAGCGTGAATACAGGCAGGAACACCCGTCCGGCCTCGAGCAGCAGCTCCACCCGCACGTCCTCCTCTTCGAACGACAACAACCGGAGCACCCCCAGCCAGCGTACGGTTTCACGTCCTACCGTCGACCGCTCTTCTGTCTCCCGTCCGTCGAGCAGCTCGAGTTCCAGCAGCTCCAGCCGTCAGAGCGTGTCGAGGCCGACTTCCAGCTCCAGCAGTTCCAGTTCAGCACCTACCGTAGGACGCCGTGGCGCAAGACGATAAGCTGAAACGCAGTCTGACATTCGATTTCATTCTTCTATACAGGCAGGGTGGAGGTAATCCATCCTGCTTTTTTCTGATTTACCGGGGAGAACCCGGAAATTCCGGAAATCCTGGATTTTCCGGACAATCAGGAAAGCCCAGAAAATCCGGAAAGCCCGGACAATTCCGGAGATCCTGGAAACTAAAAATCTGAGAGATTATTTTGACTGACTTCAAGCAAATGCACCGATTATTCTTGTTTTTGATCTTAGCGGGATTGCTTACGGGCGTTCGTGCCCAGGAGCGGGTGATGCGCTATTTCCCCGACGGGCGTGACATTGTCTGTCTGAACGGGGAGAACCGCTATACGCGCGCATTGTATGGTTCTCCGACCTTATTCCGACTGGAGACCAGCGACCGGCCCGTCTTCGCCACTTACGACAAAGACCGCAGCCGCAATATCAGCCTCAAACTCGTCTTGCCCGACGGCACCTCGTACCCGCTCGACAGCACCGACTATTGCGAGTCACGCTTCCAAGGCGGACTCCGCGGCTATGTGCTGCGCGACCACCGCTGGGAGGCAGGCAGCGAACTGCGTGTCAGCGTGATGTGCGCTTTCAATGAAGAGACCGTCGTCTGGCAGTTCCTGCCGAAAGGCTTTCCGAATGGCACGCGCCTTTGTGCCACTTCCTGCCGCATTGCCCAGACCAAGATGAAGCGGGGAGGTGACCTCGGCATTGACCCGCGCGGCAATTTCGAGGCAGACCCTCAACGCCGCTCTCTGCAGACCTGCCAGTGGGACGGAGACGAGGAGTCATATCTTTATTATGCCAATCCCGACACCCTGCAACCAGTTGCAAAAGAAGCAGGCCGACATTGCTTTGAGTCAATTGAATCTGAACGCCAACGCCGGATGGGCCTCGTGGAGTTCTCGACCCCCGACCCGTTTGTCAACACACTCGGTACCGTGCTGATGCATGCCGCCGACGGCCTGTGGGACGGAGAGAGCTGGCTTCACGGCTGCATAGGCTGGCGCACCCAGCTGGCCGGATGGCGTGCTGCCTATGTGGGCGACGTGGTAGGGTGGGGCGACCGCTCCCGCCGACATTTCGAGAACTATGCCGCCAGTATGGTGACAGACGTTCCGCCCACACGTCCGCATCCCACGCAGGACCCAGACAAGGGCATGGCCCGTGCACTGAAGGAGTGGGGCACGCAGATGTACTCCAACGGCTATATCTGCCGCAGTCCGAACAAAACGGACGTGATGCACCACTACGACATGAACCTCAACTACATCGACGAGCTGCTGTGGCATCTGCAGCACGATTGCGACACCGCCTTCATCCGGGCGTTCTGGCCCAAGATGAAACTCCATCTCGAGTGGGAGAAACGAAATTTCGACCCTGATGGCGACCATCTTTACGATGCCTACTGCTGCATCTGGGCCTCCGACGCCCTTTACTACAACAGCGGTGCGGTGACCCACAGCTCGGCATATAATTACCGTGCCAACCGGCTGGCGGCGCGGCTGGCGGAAATCCTTAACGAGGACCCCGAACCTTATGCCCGTGAGGCAGACCAAATCCTACGGGCGATGAACAGCCGCCTCTGGATGGACGAAGAGGGACACTGGGCTGAATTCCAAGATTTCATGGGCAAGAAACGTCTCCATCGCAGTGCTGCGCTCTGGAGCATCTATACCCCCATCGACTGTGGCGCCTGCGACGGCCGTCAGGCCTTTCTCGCCACACGCTATGTGGACGAATGCCTGCCCCATATCCCCATAGACTATGCCGTGGACACGGCAGCGCTGAGCAAGCTGGGACTGAGCGGCCGTCTGCCTGACTTCCAGCCACGTGGCTATTTCACGCTCAGCACCACCGACTGGATGCCCTACGTGTGGAGCACGAACAACGTGGCACATGAGGAGGTGGCGAACATGGCGCTGGCTTATATGCTGGCCGGCCGACACGACATGGGATTCCGTCTGCTGAAGAGCGACCTGCTCGATGAGATGTACCTGGGACAGTCGCCAGGCAACTTCGGACAAATCAGCTATTACGACGCAGCCCGCCAGGAGGCTTACCGAGACTTTGGCGACAACGTGGGCATCACGGCCCGCGCCCTCATCAACGGGCTGTTCGGCATCCGGCCGCAGGCGCTCGACGGACTTTGCGTGCTGCAACCGGCCTTCCCCGACAGCTGGGAGGAGGCATCAGTGCGCACACCCTATCTTTCTTATCGTTTTCACCGCGAGGGCGGGGACGACGTCTATGAAGTGGAACAGCAATTCAGGAATCCGCTTAAGATTGTTGTGCGACAGAGCCTTGGGGGCGGAGAATGGACTGAAGCGACCGGCACGGCAGCCCGTCGGCAGACCATCCGCATCCACCGTGGAGCAAAACCGGATACAGGCGACAGCAATATCCGTTATGCAGGCCGTCAGCAGATGGACGATCCCCAATTCATGCACTCTATGGGGCTGGACGATATCACCCCCGACGCACAGCGACGTCACCACTATGTTTCGCTTGAGGGAAAATACAATTCGAATGTGTCAGACATCTTCGAACAGCAATACCTCACGCCGCGCTCGCCCTACACCACACTGGAAATCCCCACTCAGGGCATGGGCGATTGGTGTGTGCCCGGTCTGAAAGCAAAAATCAGTGACACGGGATTGCGAGGCGCCATCGGCACAGATGGCCTGTTCGACACACGCTGCGGACTTTGTTTCCTGCTGCCGAAAATCGGACATAACGTGATGTTCACCTCGCTTTGGGACAACTACCCCGACTCCGCCTCCGTGCCCCTCTCCGGCCGCGCCTCTTACGCCTATCTGCTCATGGCCGGGACGACCAACAACATGCAGAGTCGGATTGACAACGGGCTGGTGGTTATGGAATATGTCGACGGAAGCTGCGACACGCTCCATCTGGAGAATCCCGTGAACTGGTGTCCCATCGAGCAGGACTACTATTACGACGACTATGCTTTCCGGTCAGCCCCTCTCCATCCCTATCGTGTCCATCTCGGCTCCGGCTTCACCTCGCGCCATTTGAAAGCCGAACTGAACGTGGAGGACGACGGGAGCGGCGTGCATACTTCCGACCTCACGGACGCCTCAACACCTATAGCCGCCGGGATGGGCATCCCTGATGGTGCTGCCCAGATCCTGAAGATGCCCCTTGACTCCAACAAGCCTCTCCGCTTGCTGAGACTGGTGTGTCTCTCCAACGACGTCGTCATCGGACTAATGGGAATCACGCTTGAAGAATAGAAATGAGGTGCTTTCGGGAATTCGTATGAATTGCAAACCGCTTGCATTCAGTGATTTATCTACAATTTGGAATAAAACGTGACCGCAGCGGACTGTGGAGCCGAAGGATCACAAGAAAGCACCGGCTGATAGATGGGTACTACTAGATTTGGTGTGGGTAGTTAGGGAACGTAGATAAAAAATAAAAAGGAAGAAAAAGAGAAATCGTCATGATTTAAAAAAAGGAATAAAAAGCCATACGGATGAGAAGGCGAAAAAGAAAATCGTGAGACGATTTTGGAAAAAAGAAGAAAAAATCATCCTACCCACACAATTTCTTGTAGAACCTAACTTATTAATACTTTTCTTATACCGAACTCACGTTAATTTATATTTTTTTTGTAACTTTGCAATCAATAAAATATATATGAAATATGGCAACATCACAGATTACCGCGGAATTGTTCCGCTCATTAGGCGATATAGCAGATGACGACACGCTGATGGCAAAGGTTTTGAAATATGTGAAAAAATTAGCTACTCAAAGGAAGCAAGCCGACCCGACCCTGATGAGTAGGGAAGAGTTTTATGCACGGGTGGACAAGGCAAAAGAAGGTCCATCCTTTAAGATGCTCCCAAATGAAGATTTAACAACTTTCTTAAGGCGGATTGGCCATGACGTATAACATCGAATTTAAGGAACAAGCAACTCTCGACTTAGTGGCATTGGCCAAGAATGAACCAAAAGCATTCGTCAAGGCACAAGCTTTAATTCAAGAGCTGAAGGAGCATCCCCATACCGTTACGGGAAAACCCGAGCCATTGAAAGGTAACTGCAGCGGACAGTGGAGCCGAAGGATCACCAAAAAACATCGGCTGATATATGAAATCCACGATACGGAAGTCGTTGTGCTTGTGCTCACCGCATACGGGCATTACGACGACAAATAGTGTTCCGCTTTTTGACAGGTTTCAAAAAAGGAACATATAAGGGGTGTTCTAAAAATTCTGATTTTGGAATGCACCTACAAATGGATGTTTCATTTCGGTTGCTTTTGGTTTTCTGTGGTGCCTTTTTGTCATCATTCTCGGTTACATAGCTCGCTATGCGCCCTCAAATGCTAACAAA
>JAFUVE010000039.1 GCA_017483765.1 Bacteroidaceae bacterium
AAAACGATTCTGACGCGTAGGAGGTGAAAAATCCGTTTTTACAAGCAGGACGACACTGACGCGTAGGAGGTGAAAAATCCGTTTTTACAAGCAGAACGTAACAGATACGTACTACCAAATATGCTTGAGCCACTGTGGTAAGTGGTAAAAAAAACGGGTTAGCGCAGTGGTTCAGCACGTTTTTCCCAAGAATTCATGGACGTAACAGATTAAAAATCCCGGGACACAACCTTCTGTTGTGTCCCGGGATTTGTCGTTATGCGATTGTGGCGGTCAGCCCGTGAGGCTTACCACAAAGAGTACTTATTAGCCTGGGAAGCTGCATCAGCAGCAGCGGCTTCTTCCTCCTCAAGGTCGTCGCGCTCCTTGGTTGGCGCACCGCCAGTCTCGAAGCTCTTATCGTTGATGTCGAACTGCATGATGGCTTCCTTGCCATCAATCATGGCAACTAATGTGTATGGCTTGATATATGATTTCTTTTCCATTTTTCTGTGTTTGTTTTATTGTTCTTTATTCTGTTCGTCCGAGCTCAGGCCGGGGCTTCCCGGATGGGAAGCACCGGTTCTTTGCTCTGTTCATCGTTTATTTAACCATAATTTTCTTGCCATTCTGAATATAGATACCCTTCTGAGTTGGCAGACCCTGAACTCTCATGCCGGAGAGCGTGTAGAATGTGCCGTTCGGGTCGATAGCAGTGTTGTTGTCCTTCACAAGCTCGATCACGGTGGTGAAGTCATCATCAGGATCGTCGTTGAAGAAGTTCTTCAGGTAGATAGCCTTCACGTTGTTGCCTTGCAGTGTGCTCTGGCCAATCACGAGGTACGCGCGGTTGGACTTCAGCTTGCCTCCGTCTGCCTTCAGGCGGTAGAAGCCCGGCTCTTCGGATGTGAGGCTGTTGTCCTTGCCCACGGTGTTGTACTGGTTGGTGAAGAGGTAACGGTAGGTACCGCTCTCAGCAGGATCTACGTTGCCTGTGTAGATGGTCACGTCAGTCTCAACCTTCTCAGCCTCGGCAGGTGTGCCTGGACGGGTGACGGTGAAGGTGGTGATGTAAGTTCTTGTAGCATTGTCAGAAGAGGCACGACCCAACATTAGGCTCTCGTAATCAGCCTCAAGTGTAAAGACTTCCGCCTGAGGATCGTCTGTAACAGTACGTGCATTGATAAACAGCTTTGTTGTAAAGAGGTTGTTACCGTTGGCATCATAAATACCAATGTTTCCTGTTTTTGTAGCATCATTATTATTGATAACACCTGCAATAGAAATCTTGTCACCAGCCTTGAAACCACCTTCACAAGTCACTACAACATTGTTAGCATTAGTTTTGAAACCGTTGCCACAGTCAATACCAGTAACGTCATCTTTGTTACCATGAATCTTAACAGTACTTGTAGTACATGTAGAGTTGTACGTAAATGAACCTACATTACTTGCAAAGTCCACCAAAGTCTGTGCTGCGGTTCCACCAGTTGCCACATACTTATAGAGAGTCTCCGTTGAAGTGGTGTACGTCGGTTCTGCAGTCTCATCAGTTTCTTCGCCTTCCGTTGCGATTTCCTGGCCGAAGATGACACCTACAAGCATGTTGCCTTCAGTGCTCTGGCGTGCGGTTGTGTTCACGTCCGGCACGAAGAGCGGATGGAGCACCTCGTTGTCGCTGGTATAGATAATCAGACCTGTATTAGCTTTAACCGGGTCAGTCACTTCAACAGGAGTAACCACAGCAGTCTCACGGTCATAGTCAAACTCACCGAAATTCTCATTAGTGATGTACATCGCCTTGATGTCGTAGCCAGTGTAGTAGTTGGTGAGGCTGTAGTCGATGTCCTTCGGCTGGCAGTCGGTGTTGTAGAACTTGGTTTCGTCAGAAGCAGATGCCATGCGGGCCTCCTTGAAGATGTTGGTCACGGCGATGCTCTGGATCTCGATGTTCTTCAGGTTCACCTTCACGTCCTCGTCTGCACCGTCGATGGTATAGACAGTGGTGTTGTCGTCGAGAGTGCTGGATGAAGGACTGTCGCTGCCTTCATTCTTGTTGGTGATATTGACAGTAGAGTTGTCGTTAGGCACCACCTTCACATAGACTGTAGCATCGCTTGGCACGTCAGGCACAACGAATGTGATACCCTCGTCGCCCACGGTAGTTGTTGTGCTGTTGCCGTTGTCGGTGATGGTGAGGTCGATGGCGGTAGGAGTGCCGTCAGTGTTGGTCGGGGTCTCGATACCGAGCTCGTCGAACTCAGCCACGCCGGCCTCGTCTGTTGAGTTCTTTTTCAGCTCGTTGTCCTGGAGGTGTGCGGTGGTAGCCGCTGGAGTCACGGTGTAGTTGTCTCCATCCTTCGTCCAGTTGTCCTCGCCGTCAAGGTTGCCGGTGTTGATGTTTGTGAAGTTCCAAGTGTAAGGATAATCCTGGTGGGTGTCGCCGTATGCGCCCACCTTGATTGGCAGCCACTCGCGGTCGATAGCATAGCCGTTGGAGAATGCTGTCAGCACGAGGGTGGCGGTTCCCTGAGTACCCTGGTTGAAGGAAATCTCGCCTCCATTGATGGTGTAGTTGCCTTCAATATTGCCAGTAATGTCCTCAAGTGTATATGCGTAGGTTACACCATTCTCACTGAATGTGTAAGAAGCATTGGTTGAATAAGTGTTGGAGTCAGCACCGTCGGTTGTGTCGAACACGGTTTTATGTGCAGAGTTCGCACCGTTGTTGGTCACGCGGAGGTTCGTGTCGTAGAATTCCTCACTGAGTGCTACAGCCTTCATGTGGGTCCAGCCCTTTTCACAAGTCAGTGTCACGTCAACATACTCTCCTTCATTGCCTGCTGCCTTGAATTCAATCCATCCGTAAGGGTTGCTGAAGATATCATTACCGCGGCCTTGGTTCACAACATATACACCGTTTGTAATAGCATTGCCGTCAAGGTCAACGGCATTGGTGAGTAGGATGTGGTCACCATCGCCAGGAGCATGACGATACCATTTGATAGCAATATGAGAACCGGCTTTCACGTGAGGAATCACCATGGTTGCACCTTTTGTCATGGCTGCGATGTTTGTACCATTCGGCTGAGCATCTGTCTTGATGAGGTCTGCATCTGTATAAGCGAGCATCACCTTCAAGTATTTGTCGACGAATGCACCATCCGCTTTCAATTCCTCAAATTTCTCAGCTGTAAACTCATCGGAGTTGAGGTTATAGTCTTCTATGAAATTGGCATACTTTGCCTGGTTTTCACCGCCGTCGAGGAAGAACGCCTTGAAGTTGTCGTAGGTGGTCAGCCCTGTCACGTTGGCACGCAGACCGAAGGTCTTTGCATTTGCGTTCATCACGATTCCGGCTGTCTCGCCGATAAAGGCGGCGTTGTCTCCTGCTACAGCCTGAGCGGCGGTCAGAATCGGCTCGTTCAAGTAATAAAGGTTACGAGTTGTTGTATCATAATTACGTACTTCATAGTTCATCGCCCAGTCAAAGTCTTCTTCCATCAGGTCGGAAGGATACTTGCGAGTTCCATTGAGACCCCAGAAGTCCCACACCTTATTAGCATAAGGAACAGTCACGACATAGTAGTCGCTATCAGTACCGTCAGTTGCAGTCACGACAAGCGCACCACCCTCGCCACTGATGTTGCTGATGGCACCTGTATTTGCGTCGATTGTTGCCGTCACATCCCCCTTCGGCTCGATAGAGTATGTAAGGCTTGGAGTTGCAGAAGTAAGAGATACCACTTCCATTCCAGCATACGAAGCCTCAGTGGTTACCACAGACTTCTCAGCAAAGTGCCATGCAGACTCATAGGTGAATGCCTGCAGCTGGTAAGTAGCCCATGTGTTCACACCATTGGATGAAGGGATGTTTGCATAGAGGTAGTAGGTCTGACCAGCCTCAAGGTCTGCCTCGATATCAACTTCTGAATTGTCTGCAAAGCCTGCACCCGGCACATATTGCGCAACCGGTTCGAAATGGCTGTCAGTTGCGTCAAGATAGTTGAGCGACTCAATCTGGATAGTATGCCAGTTTGTTCCCTGCTGGGTCTTGTTCATACCCATCGTGAGTGTTCCGTCTGTTACTTCAACCTCGAACTCAAATCGTCCGTTGCTGCTTACTGAACCTGCATTCAGGGCTGTCACGGCCTGTGTCTGGCGAACGCCGCCTGACTCCACAAACACGTTGGCAATGTCGTTGGCGATGGATGCATCCCATACATAGTCTTGACCGTCGGCACCCTTAATCTGACGCCCTTCAGTGAAGCAGGCGTTGGCCTGAAGCACCACGGTGTAGCGGCCGTTGGCAAGACCGCTGACAGTCTGGCTCAGGATGTTGCCAATCACAGTCACGGTAGAGCCATTATAGCTTTCGGCCATCGGATAGGTGGTTCCGCCGATTTCCACACCAGGAGCAAAATTCAGTGCGGCATTACCAGTTCCTCTCCAGTAAGTACCGTCTTTTGCCACCTGTGCAGTCACGTCGCTCGGTACATGAGCCAAGTTCTGTGAATTTACCAAGTATACGCTGTTCGCGCCACTCAGGTAGCCCTTGACAGTGAGGTGTCCGTTAGCAGTCGGTTTGAAGGTGTAGAACGAACCCTGAACAGGCTGCACAAAACCAGTGCTTCCATCGTACCATAGCTGACGCCATCCGTTGGAGTCAAGAGTTGTAGCAACTGGACCGATACCAGCTTCGTCACGCACGATGGTAATGTTGGTCACGCCTTCTGTGTTCTCACCGAATTCAGTTGTAATCTTAGGAACCAAATTCACTACGCGTTCACCCAGCTTACCAGGGCCGGTCAAGGTATAGGTATTGCCATCCACCACGTAGGTTGCCTCGTCGGCGGAGATGGTCAAGTTGTAGCTTACAGTATAGGTGGAACCTTTGTAGTTTACTGTGGCTGTCACGGTGGTCACACCGGTGTTCACACCCATCAAGTCACCTGAATGGGCCTCACCACCAAGCTTCGCAATCTTCTCATTGCTTACAGAATAGGTCACCTCGGCCTCTTCAGGACAAACAAGCGTAGGCTCGTTGATGTCCAAGGCGATGAGCTCAGCGCTGCAAGTAGAAGACGTGAAGTACACGTCTGGCGCATTCTCTAACGTGATTTTATTAATACGGCAATAGTTGTTGGATGACGTAATTGTTATATAACCATCGGCATTGGCAGTGTATCCAACAACTTTTTCTTCTGCATAAACGAGAGCAATGTCTCCCGGATTATCGATATTGCCACCTACTGGATAGATAGCTTGATGGCTATCAATACTTTGCACATAGAATGTAACTATTTGGCCTTGTGTAACTGGAACTTTAATCGTTCCTCCTAATAATTGAATATAGCCGCTTCCGTCAGTTCTAGTATAGAAACGAGTGTCACCAGCATTTTCAAGCTCCAATCCAGACAAGTTGGTCGCACTACTAACAGTTGCATAATTCTGATAGTCCGTTGTTGGGTAAGTATCACTCCATGTAGTGAAATCCCATGTCTTTGCGATATTCTCAGATGAATAAACTGGCGCAACCTCGGTCACGTTGATGGAGTTGAGTGAGCGGGTCTGCGCAGTAGTTGATTCAGAACCACCTCTGTTGTGTCCATATACCACAGAACTGATTGCAGTGGTTGAAGTACCAGTTCCCGACTCGCCTGCCACAGTATAGGATACAGCGCCCGTGAGCGTATTGATACTTACCTCTATCTCGTAAGTGCCAGAACGGGTGTAAGTGATACCTAATTCGGTAGTTGTGCCGTCAATATCCACGGAAGCTTTTTGAGTGTTATCATTAAATCGGAAAGAAACACCTCCGATTTTCAGATAATCATAGCTTGTAGGTCTTGAGGGAGCACCACCAGTAGAGATGCTTGCAGTCATCGAAACAACAGCGTCTTCCGATACGGACAGGCTCTTTGTGTAGGTCCATCCACCGTTGGCGCAAGAAACCTTAAACGCTCCGTCAATTGTAGCGGTAGGTGCGTTGACCGTATGAGCCATAACCCATTCATCGAGGTCGGCAACGGCCCATGCGGTGGAAGAGCCCCTTTCATAGAGCGTATTGGTGGTTTCTCCGACTTTCGTCTTCGCCCACGCACTCCCAGCTCCCACCAGCATCAGTGCCAGCAGTAGCCACGATCGAAAAAGTAGTTTTTTTCTCATGATTGTTTTGTTAAAAGATTTAGTTAAGTTAAACATATATTTTTTTGTTTAGAGTTTAGAGTTGAGGGTTTAGAGTGTAGTAAGCTCAGCAATGGATTGCAGTCGATGTTTTCTTGTGATTTGGCATCCATAAAGCATCCATAAAGCAGTCCCACACACACCGCAATGCAGACCTGATTGTGGCAGGTCCGTGTTGGTTTTTGTTGAAATCTTGTCAGAAAATTGGTCTGTTAGCAGATAAGTAGTAAATTGGTTGTTGTATCGTCAGTCATGCAGATAAGGCTCTCAGCCTTTGCCGTTCCGGCATTCTTCACCGTATTTCTCTTCTTTCCCTGCGTTCGCTACAATTATCGCAAATCCTCATCCTTATCCCGTAGTCCTTTGATTTTCAGCCGGTTTATTTCATCTTTCGATCCATATTGTCTGTCAAGGCGTTAGGAATACCGCGGGGACTCACGCACCCAGTGCGGTATGTTTGTTCTATAATTCCGTGCAAAGTTACGAATTTTCAGTCAAATTCAGTTACAAATCATTAAAGAATTTTACGTTTTGACACAAAATTTTAATCTATTGCATATGTTTGCTTTCAGTTTGTAAAAAAAAGGAAGGAAGAGGATTTGGCCGTGCTTCGCCGGCCGGATTTTGCCGCAGACAACTGCGGCGTACATGAAAACGAACACGGGACGACAAAAGCGAACAGACAGGACAATTATTGAAACTGCTAAATAATGCGATTTCATGTTAAAGCTAAAATCAAGAGGATATGCCATCTGCTTTCATGTACGCCGCAGTTGTCTGCGGCAAAAAAAAAGAAAAGTCCTTGAACTTATCAAATTTTTTTATTACATTTGCAAGCCATAAAAAAAGAGAAAAAAAATGGATAAAGAACAGATTAACAGCACAGAAAGCAAGCTTTATCAATCTCCAGAACATACACATCATAGTCCCTGCTCTCCTCCCCAGAATAAATTCGCAAAAGCCAAGAAACCATCGATGAGAAGGAGAATGTACAATCGTGATTATAGCGGCAAAGGCATATATATGATTACCATTACCACCGAACATAGAAATCAAATATTCGGCAGACTTCAATTTGCAGGAGACGCTTCATCGCCTTTCATTGAACATAGTATTGTAGGAAAAATGGTAAGTGATGAATGTTTGAACATACACGCACAATGGCCTCAGATAGATATTCAGCTTGTACAAGTCATGCCTGACCACGTACATATACTTATGCAAGTGACAGAACCATTGCCCAAACACCTTGGAAAAATCATTGCTTTTTTCATGCTTAAGACAACTCAGAATTATAATAAGCTATGCGGTGTAGACATAGAAAAAGATGGCAGTCTCAAACTTTGGGAAAAGGGATATCACGACCGAATCATCACAAATACTGAGCAACTTTCAGCTGTCAAGAAATACCTATGGGACAATCCTTTGCGGTTGGCAATCAAACGGGGACGGCAGGAGCTGTTCAACCAAGTAGGCATTGAAGTATGCGGACATTTCTTTGTCAGCATAGGCAACAGGGAGTTGCTGAACGCAAAGCGTCTGCTGCAAGTGCAATGCAGCCGCCGTCTGACTGAAGAGGAAATATTGGATAGGGTAAAGAATTTTCTTGATGAAGGGAAACAAGGAACGGTGCTGGTGTCTCCTTGTATCAGCCCTGGCGAGAAGGCGGTAGCAAGCGCTGCTGTGGACAACGGCATTCCGTTAATTGTGCTGCTCGAAAACGGATTCAGCCAGTATTTCAAACCCAGCGGCCGGCATTTCGAGGCCTGTGCGTCAGGAAAATTGCTGATGCTTGCACCGTGGGAGCATCATAACGAGCGACGCACTATAACGAGAGAGCAATGCCTGCAACTGAACGAAATGGCAAAGGATTTATGCAACGGACAGGCGGACGCAAGCTTCATTTAACGATGAGGGCCGTGCTTCGCCGGCCGATATTGCCGCAGACAACTGCGGCGTACATGAAAGCAACGGGCAACATAAAGAAGAAAGGGCAAAGCAGCAAGAGGGGAAGAACATGGTAACGATAAAGAACGAAAAAGAAAAAGAATAAGAAACAGGAAGAGCAAAAAAAACAAAGCCGCCCAGGCAATCCAGCTTGGGCGGCTTTGTTTTATTTAGATATACTGATTACTCGGCGCGGAGTGTGTAGCGCTTGAAGTCTACAACGGTGAGGTCCTTGTCGATAGACTTGAGGTAGTCGGCAACAGAAATCTTGCTGTCGTCGATGTAAGCCTGGTTGAGCAGGCAAACCTCCTTGTAGTACTTGTTCAGACGGCCCTGGGCAATCATCTCGATCTTCTTGTCGTTGAGGTTCTGACGTGCAGACTCGCCTACGGTTGCGATGATCTCGCGAGCCTGAGCGCCCTGCTCCTCTGTGATATAGCCCTTAGTGATGTTGGAGTTGATATGGTCGTCGCTGTCCACGTGGTTGGGGTTGATGCCAGCCTTCTTGAGCTGAACCTCGATGGCCTTCTTCACCTCGTCCTCCTTGGTCTTGTCGATGATGGCAGCAAGCTCCTTAGCCTTCTCCTCTTCTGTGATCTGGCTCTCGTCGAGTGCGATAGGGCTCATGGCAGCCACCTGCATGGCAATGCCCTTAGCCACCTCATCGGAGCAGTCCTTGTTGAAAGCCACGAGCGTGCAGAGGAAGCTCTGGTTCATGTGGTTGTAAGCCACCACCTTCTCGCCCTCTACGGTTGCATATCCGTCGAGCTCCATCTTCTCGCCTGTGACACCAGAGCGGTTCACCACAGCCTCGCTTGCGGGAACACCGTCGATATCGAGTGCGTTCACCTCTTCCTGAGTCTTGGCCTTTGCTGCCACGGCAGCGTCGATCACCTTGTTGGCCAGAGCCACGAAGTCAGCGTTCTTAGCCACGAAGTCGGTCTCACACTTGAGTGCGACCATTGCACCGAACTTGCCGTCCACCTTAGCGAGCACGCAGCCCTCGGCAGCCTCGCGGTCTGAACGCTTTGCAGCTACCATCTGTCCCTTCTTGCGAAGGATCTCCATAGCGGCGTCCATGTCGCCGTTGGCCTCTGTCAGCGCCTTCTTGCAGTCCATCAGGCCTGCCTGAGTCTTCTGACGAAGCGCATTTATCTCTTTTAATGTAATTGCCATTTTGGTATTAAAAAAATTAAATGATTTAGGATTTATGATTCGCCGGAATTTCCGGAGATTCCGGACAATCCGGAAATTCCGGACTGTCCAGACTCTGTATCTTATTACTCAGCAGCCTCTTCAGCAGGTGCCTCAGCAGCAGCCTCAGCAGCAGCCTCAGCTACAGGAGCCTCAGCGGCCTCCTCCTTCTTCTCAGCGCGAGCTCTCGACACACGCTTGCGTGCAGGACGATCCTCAGGAACGTTCTCCTCGCCAGCCTGCTCCATGTCCACGCGCTCAGCCTTGCGCTCCTCGATACCCTCAGCGATGGCAGCCACGCATGCGTCTACGATCACCTCGATAGACTTTGTAGCGTCGTCGTTTGCAGGAATCACGTAGTCCACGTTAGAAGGGTCGGAGTTGGTGTCCACGATGCCGAACACAGGGATACCGAGGCGGTTAGCCTCTTTCACTGCGATGTTCTCCTTCATCACGTCGATTACGAACAAAGCGTAAGGCAGACGCTTCAGGTCGGCGATAGAACCAAGGTTCTTCTCCAGCTTCTCACGCTTGCGGCGAATCTGGAGGTTCTCACGCTTTGAGAGCTTGTCGTAAGTGCCGTCGGCGAGCATCTTGTCGATGTTGGCCATCTTCTTCACGGCCTTGCGTATGGTGGGGAAGTTGGTGAGCATACCGCCCGGCCATCGTTCGATGACGTAGGGCATACCAACTGAAGCAGCTTTCTCAGCCACTACTTCTTTAGCCTGCTTTTTTGTAGCAACAAAAAGGATTTTCTCGCCGTTCTTAGCGATTTGCTTGAGAGCCTCAGCAGCCTGGTCAATCTTGGCTACGGTTTTGTGGAGGTCGATGATGTGGATACCGTTACGCTCCATGAAGATGTAAGGAGCCATTGCGGGATTCCATTTTCTACGCAGGTGGCCGAAGTGGCTTCCTGCTGCAAGTAATGTCTCAAATGATGTTCTTGCCATGATAGTTTACTTTCTTTTTAAGTTTTTGTTCAAACCCAGCCGGGGAGTAACTCAGCGAAGTAAAAAGTGAAAAGTGAAAAGTTTATTTACTTCTTTCTGATGATGCACAAGCCATAACCAGTTATAAATATTAAATTTCAAATCTCAAATTTCAAATTTCAAATACCCCAAAGAGGTCTTCCCAGTTTAGATACTAAACAATGATTAATTATTAGTTGAGAGTTCAACGTTGAGGGTTTTAGCCCCTCAAAACTCATCTCCCGGTTAATTTAATTGAATAATTGTTCAGATTTCAGCTGTTTGTTTCAGTTAAGAGTTGTCAGTTGTGAGCTGTCAGTTGTCAGTAGCCAACGTCTCAACTCTAAACTCTCAACTCTAAACTAAAAAAATTAACGCTTACTGAACTGGAATCTGCGGCGTGCCTTCGGACGACCCGGCTTCTTACGCTCAACAACACGAGAGTCGCGAGTGATGAATCCTGCCTGGCGAAGTGCCTTCTTGTCCTCAGCGTTGATTTTCACGAGTGCGCGGGCGATAGCGAGACGCAGTGCCTGTGACTGTCCGGTGTAACCACCACCGAAGAGGTTTACTTTGATGTCGTACTTCTCAGCCACGTCGAGAAGGTTGAGCGGCTGCTTAACGACAAACTGGATTAACTCTGATGGGAAATAGTCAGCGAGGTCACGCTTGTTGATAGTGATCTTACCCGTTCCCTCTTTCATATATATACGGGCTACAGCAGCTTTACGGCGGCCCAATGCATTTATAACTTCCATGATGATTATTATTTAAGCGCGTTAATATCAATAGTCTTAGGGCTCTGGGCCTGCTGGTTGTGCTCCGGACCCTCATAGATGTAGAGGTTTTTCAGTACTTTTGCGCCGAGGCGTCCTTTTGGAAGCATGCCCTTCACGGCATGACGGAGAATACGCTCGTATCCGTTGGGCTTCTTGGCGAGATCCTGCATGTTGATCTTGTGCTGACCGCCTGGATAGCCAGAGAATGTGATGAGTTCCTTCTCTGCCCATTTGTTGCCTGAGAACTGGATCTTTTCTGCGTTGATAATAATCACATTGTCTCCACAGTCCTGGTTAGGTGTGAAGCATGGCTTGTACTTGCCTCGCAAGATTTTTGCTACCTTTGAGCAGAGGCGACCTACGATCTGGTCTGTGGCGTCAACAACGACCCACTCTTTCTTTGCCTCTTCAGGTGTTGCAAAATGCGTTGTGAAACTAAGAGTTTTCATTCTTTTTCTGTTTACTTTTTGTTGTTACTAAATTGCTGTCTGTCAATGATTCACGGACCGTGTTCCCGGCTAATAGGATGCACTATCCACACACCAACAAGGGCACGCTTCGGGGAGCGTGTCTACAAAATGGACTGCAAAGTTACAAAAAAAACCGCACACAACCAAAGGTTTAGCGGTTTTTTTTGACAGTTTTTGATTTTTGACCGGATTTTCTGGAGATTCCGGGGTTTCCGGGATTTCCGGACTTTCCGGGCTTCTCAAGCAACGGCCTTATTCAGTATAAGCATACTGCATGTAGACGTAGACGACATGCCCGTTGTAGCGGGTCTTATAGAAGCTGCCGGAAGTACCGAGATACGGCAGGCGTGTGTACTTAGGCACATGGATGTGGTAGCCATAGCCGTCGGACAATATGCCGGAGTTAAGGCTCGGTCCAAGACGGAAATTCACGTCTGTGCCGTTGATGACAAGGCTTTTGCCGCCTCCGTGGCGTCCCTGCCGTGGTGCGAGGTTCTGGCCATAGCCCCCGTTGGACATTCGGGCAAACTGCGAGGACACCCACAGGATGTCGCCGTTGACATAGATGCTGTAGAAGCCGTTACGGGTCTGGCCGGCGTAGGTGAACGACGTGCCGCGGGAATAGTGGATGTGGTTGCCGTAGTAGTCGGAGAGAATACCGGCATTCATCGACGGTGCGTAGCGGAGGTTGACATTGCCGCTGGTGAGGGTCACTTTTTGTGCATCTGCATTGACACAGAAGAGGCACAGCGCAAAAATGAGCGCGAATGTTTTCATTAGGTGTTTCATGATGATAACATTTGTTAATGGGTTAATAATTAGGATTGTAACAGGAAGCAAAAGTAAAAATGGGAGTAAAAGTGGACGATAGTGTGGTCTGTAGCTTGAGCAACTGAGGGGATGGAAAGGCAAATACCAAAAGCATGAAAAGGATATGCCCCATGAGGCACACCCTTTTCACACATCGTATGATTAACCACCGAAGTTGTCGAATCGAATCATGTCGTCCTCCACACCGAGAGAGTGCAGGAGGTCGAGCACGGTCTTTGCCATCATTGGAGGTCCGCAGAGGTAGTACTCCACGTCTTCTGGTGCCTCATGCTGCTTGAGGTAGGTGTCGCCCAGCACGTTGGCGATGAATCCCGGGTTGTACTTCACACCCAATGCGTCTGCCTTCTTGTCCGGGAAGTCGAGAGCGAGATGGAAGTGGAAGTTCGGGTACTCCTTCTCCAGCTCGAGGAAGTCCTCCATGAAGAACACCTCGTCGATGCCACGTGCACCATAGAAGTAGTGCATCTCGCGGTCGCGTGTGTGGAGCGTCTTGAGCATATGCATGATCTGCGCGCGCAGAGGTGCCATACCGGCGCCACCACCTACCCAAATCATCTCGCGCTTGGAGTCGAAGACCGGTGCGAACTCACCGTAAGGGCCGCTCATGATACACTTGTCGCCCGGCTTGAGGCTGAAGATGTAGGAAGAGGCGATACCCGGGCTCACTGGCTGGAATCCAACCTGCGGCTTGGGCAGGAACGGAGGAGTGGCGATACGCACGGTCAGCGTGATGATGTCGCCCTCGTCGGGATAGTTGGCCATGGAGTAGGCACGAACGGTAGGAGTGTCGTTCACGCACTTGAGCGAGAAGATGTTGAACTTCTCCCAAACAGGCACATAGAGTTCTCCGATGTCGTTCTTGTCGAAGTCCTTGTCGTAGTCGAGGCTGTAGGCAGGAATCTTGATCTGCGCATAGGCACTAGGAACGAAGTCCATGTGCTCGCCCGGAGGCAGCTGAACCTTGAATTCCTTGATGAATGAAGCCACGTTCTTGTTGCTGATGACGGTGCACTCCCACTCTTTCACGCCCATGACAGACTCAGGCACCTTGATTGACAGGTCGCCCTTCACCTTGCACTGGCAGCCCAGACGGTAATGCTCCTTGATTTGCTTGCGGGTGAAATGTCCCTTCTCAGAGTCGAGGATTTCGCCTCCACCCTCCACGACCTGGCATTTGCACTGGCCGCAGGAGCCTTTTCCGCCGCAGGCTGAAGAGAGATAGATGCCGTTCTCTGCCAGTGTGGCCAAGAGGCTGCTGCCCTGCCCCACCGACAGTTTGTTCTCGCCGTTGATGGTCAGCGTGACGTTGCCACTCGGCGACAGGTATTTCTTAGCAACGAGCAGGATGATAACCAGCACGAGAATTATCGCCAAGAATACACCGATACTTGATAAAATAAAATTCATGTCCATAAGTTATATCCTTTCGTTTTAGAGTTTAAGACCAGAGAAACACATAAATGCCATGGCCATGAGACCCACGGTGATGAAAGTGATGCCGAGTCCCTGCAGTGGCTTGGGCACATCGCTGTATGCCATCTTCTCGCGTATGGCGGCGAGGCTGACGATAGCGAGCGTCCAGCCGATGCCCGATCCGAGCGCGTAGGCCACGCAGTCGCCCACACCACCGATGAACTGAGTGGACCCAGGCTCGAGGTTGATGCGCTGCTGCATGAACAGCGACGCACCCATGATGGCGCAGTTCACGGCAATCAGAGGGAGGAATATACCGAGGGCAGCATAGAGCGACGGAGAGAATTTCTCCACGATCATCTCCACGAGCTGCACCATGGCGGCAATCACGGCAATGAAGAGGATGAAGCTGAGGAAAGTGAGGTCCACGCCGAGGATTCCCTCAGCCGCGAGCACCTTCGTCTGCAGAAGATAGTCCACAGGGACCGTGATGAGGAGCACGAACGTGACGGCGATGCCGAGTCCGAGCGAAGTCTTCACAGTCTTGGATACAGCAAGATAAGAGCACA
This sequence comes from Bacteroidaceae bacterium, assembly GCA_017483765.1. GTDB lineage: Bacteria > Bacteroidota > Bacteroidia > Bacteroidales > Bacteroidaceae > UBA3839. The sequence goes on from JAFUVE010000039.1 coordinate 14,337, forward strand.
TACCCAAGAAGAACGCGAAGATCATGTTGTCGACGAAAATCGAGCGAACAAATAAACTAAAGAAATGTTCCATAATTTTTTCGTTTTTTACTTAGTTATGTGATTACTGTATTTTGTCCTTGTTGTAGGCACGGTGTGCCCAGATGATGCATCCCACGAGGATGAGCGCCATGGCCGGCATGGTCATCATGCCGTTGTGCAGGTAGCCACCGCCGTTGTCGAGCAGCCAGGAGTCCGGAATGATCTGGAATCCGAAGATGGAGCCGAAACCGAGCAGCTCGCGGACGAAACCTACGATGACGAGTACGATGGCGTAACCCAGTCCGTTGGCGATACCGTCGAGGAACGACTCCCACGGACCGTTCATCATGGCGAAGGCCTCAAGGCGCCCCATGAGGATACAGTTGGTGATGATCAGTCCCACATAGACTGAGAGCTGTACGCTCACGTCGTAGACATAGGCTTTCAGGATGTTGCTCACGATGGTCACCAGAGCTGCCACCACAACAAGCTGAACAATGATACGGATGCGGTTAGGGATGGTCTTTCTGATGAGAGAGATAATTACGTTAGAGAAAGCCGTGATAACCGTCACAGAGAGACCCATGACGATGGCTGGCTTGAGTTGTGCGGTAACGGCAAGCGCAGAGCAGATACCGAGCACCTGTACCGCAACCGGGTTGTTCAGGTTGAGAGGGCTTTTGAATACTTCGCCATTCTCCTTTGAAAATAATTTACCCATATTCTTTGTCCTCCTTTATTTTTTAAGACTATCCAGGATATCCTTGTAGTCGGACAGACCCTTCTGAATCATATTGTTAACACCATCGGAAGTAAGGGTGGCGCCTGTAATGCCGTTCACGTAGTTATCAGCACTGATGTCGCCCTCTTTACCTTTCTTTACCACGCTCAGAGCGATTTTTGATTTATCATCGCCAGCGAACAGTTTCTTACCCTGGAACTTGCTCTGAAACTCAAGCTCTGTGATACGGGCACCCAGTCCGGCTGTCTCGCTCTCATGAGAGAAATAAGTTCCATAAACAGTCTCACAGTCGTCGTCGAGGGCCACATAGCCCCAGATGCCGCCCCACAGACCGGCGCCTGTCATAGGAATGACATATTTCTTCCCATCGGGAGTCTCTGCCACATAGAGAGGACGATTGTCCTTGGTCAGATTCTTGTTCTCCACAGCAAAACCGCCGTTTTCGGCTTTGACTGACGCACTTCCGTCGTAAACAGGATCTGCCTTGACCAGCTCGGCATATTTAGCCTGAACATCATAGTCAGAACCCTTCTCGATGCGGAGCGCGGCGAGAATCTGGCTGCGTTTGTCGTTAGCCACGTTCTCATCCTGCGTCGGTTTCAACGCTGAAGCCACGAAGGCAAGGAGAAACGCCACGATAATCACCATGATGGAAGCATATATAATAGTATATGCGTTTCCGTTTGTATTCAGTTTACCCATAGCTTAGTCCTCCTTCACTTTTATGGCACGCTTTGCGCGCTTGTTAATATTGCTCTGAACCACACAGTAGTCAATAAGCGGAGCGAACACGTTCATCAGCAGGATTGCCAGCATCATGCCCTCCGGATAACCCGGGTTGAGCACACGGATGATAATCGCCATGACGCCGATGAGGAAACCGTAAATCCACTTGCCGCACTCTGTACGGGCGGAAGTCACAGGGTCGGTGGCCATAAAGACAGCGCCGAAGCAGAATCCACCAACCGTGAGGTGCTCATACCACTGGAAGTTCTCTGTCACCTTGTCCTTGAAGATGAATGCCATGAGCGCACCACCGACGAAGACACTCAGCATCGTCTTCCAGCTTGCCACGCCCGTGATGAGCAGCAGAGCCGCTCCAAGCGCTATGGCGATGACGCTGGTCTCACCAATGGACCCCGGCATGATACCGGTGATAGTGTCCATAAAGTCAGCAGTCACTGCCACTGGCTTATCTGCCGTGTTGGCAGCCAGCTCACCAAGCGGTGTAGCCATGGAGTAAGCATCCACATTGCCGCTTACACCTGTGATGCAGTCCATGTAGTTCTGGTTCACCCATACCTTGTCGCCCGACATGGTAGAAGGATAAGAGAAAAAGAGGAACGCGCGCGTGACGAGCGCCACGTTGAAGATGTTCATACCGGTTCCGCCGAATATCTCCTTGGCGAAAATCACTGCGAAGGCAGTTGCTATGGCGATGATCCACAGCGGACAGTTGATTGGCACGATCATCGGAATGAGAATACCGCTGACAAGGAATCCCTCATGGATTTCCTCGTTCTTCCACTGTGCCACGGTGAACTCGATTCCGAGTCCGACGAGATAGCTGACCACGATTTTCGGCAGTACGGCAGCCAGGCCGTAGAAGAAGCTGCTCCAGAAAGCAGGGTCCTGCTCGCCGTTGGCGATATAGTGCCAGTGTCCTACGTTCCACATTCCGAAGAGCAGTGCCGGGGTCAGTGCGATCACAACAAACGACATGATGCGCTTGGAGTCGATGGCATCATGGATATGAGCTCCTTTGGCCTTGGCCGTGTCGTTGGGGACGTACATGAACGTCTCGAATCCGTCGAACACCGACCGGAAAGCATGGAGCTTCCCGCCTTCCTGAAACGAAGGCTTGATCTTGTCGAGAAATTTTCTTAAACCCATTATTGTTATTTACGATTTACAAATTTACGATTTACGATTTATTTAGAAAATTTTTCTTTTTTCCTCTGTTCCGTTTTGCGGGAAGAAGGCATGGTCGGCAGTCGCAAATTTGTTGTTATTATTTCCATGAATTATGCATTTTCCTTGCGGAGCATGTCGAGACCCTCGCGCACGATGCGCTGCAGCTCGAGCTTCGAGCTGTCTACGAACTCGGCCATGGCGAAGTCTTCAGGTGCCACCTCATAGATGCCCAGCGCCTCCATGCGGTCGATGTCGCCGGCGATGATGGCCTTGACGAGCTGCTCAGGGAAGATGTCCATCGGAAAGACGCTGTCGTACTCGCCCGACATGATCATGTGGCGGTAGCCGCCCTTGATTCGTGCGTCGCAAACATATTCCTTCTTCTTGCCCATGAGCCATGAGAAGTAGGTGCGGCTGGAAGAGAACTGCTTGAATCTCGGCATGATCCATCCGAATGCCTCGTCGGCGTCGTCGCCCTCAGGAATTGCGGTCACCTCGGTGGTGTGCGCCATGAGGAAGTTGTCAAGCTCTGTCTTCGTGCCGGTGAGCGGGTTGCCGTCGATAAGGCGTACTTTCTTCTCGCTCTTCACGTTGCCGTCGAGGATGTCGCCGATGCGCTGTCCTACCCTCACCTTGGCGTATGCAGGTTTTTGGATCTCACTGCCTGCCACTGCGATGATGCGTGAGAAATCCACTTTACCCGTCATCACCACTTTACCGATGAAGATCAGCTCCTCTGGACCGATGGTCCACACGACCTCACCCTTGTTCACTGGATTGAGATGGTTGATCTGCACGCCTACGTTGCCGGCAGGGCATTTTCCGTCGAAGACGGTCACCTTTGCGTTCTCAGCTTTCAGGATGGCCACTGCAGCACCACGCTTCGCTCCCAGATAGACCGGAGCGATCTTTGCCAACGCGTCGATACCGGCCTGGAATGCGGCCTCGTTGCCCTTGAGCGCCACCTCGAAGTCGGCAGCCAGCGGCATGTCGCAGAAAGTGGAGCAGAAGATGGCCTTCGGCTTGTCCTCCGGGTTAGCCACAACGGCATAGGGACGCTGGTTGATGTAGGCAAAGAGCCCTGCTTCAAGCAGCAGGCGCATCACGTCGTCCGACGTTGCCTTCGCCAGGTCCAACTTGCCAAAGTCGGCATAGCTCTGGGTGGCGTCAGCCTCAACCTGAATGCTCAACACCTTGCGGCGGTCACCCCTTGCCACAGCGACTACCTTACCGCTGACTGGAGAGGTGAACTTCACTTCCGGATGCAGCTTGTCTACAAACAAGGCATCCCCGGCCTTGACCGTCTCTCCTTCTTTCACAACCACTTTCGGCTTCACACCCACGAAAGCGTCAGGAACGAGTCCGTAGACTTTCGATGACTTGGGCACCGTGATTTCCGACGATGGTTTTCCAACGAGATTGACCGTCAGGCCTTTCTTAAGTTTGATTACATTCGCCATAAATTAAAAATTATGATTTTTTGGTATACTTTTTTCTTTCCACATGAATGAAAGTGCAAAGTTACAAAATAAAAAGAAGAATAAGAAAGGAAAAAGGATAATTTTTAAAAATTGTAAAAAAATTGAGGGGTGAAAAGGAGTATTTAAATGAAGAATCATTTATAGCGGAACGAGACACATAGCGCAAATGCAGAAGTGCATTCGTCAAGAAAAGTGTGGAAAACAAGCCAACATTCGTCAAGAAAAATGTGAAGAACGGGCTAACATTCGTCAAGAAAAGTGTGGAATACAATCAATTATTCGTCAAGAAAAGTGTAGAAAATATACAATTATTCGTCAAGAAAAGTGTAAAAAATTTTGTTATTTAGTTACAAATTAGTCAGCCTCAGCAATGAAGAGTGTGTCGATGTTTTTCATGAAACGAAGAATACGCGCCTCGTTGTTGTTCGACAGCAGGAGCGTGCGGAAGCCCATGTCGTGAAGGCGCACGAACAACTCGTCCACCCGTGGCGTGGAGTCAGCGCCATGGGGGACGAGCGTGTTGTCGATGTCGAAGATAAGCGCACGGCATCCATTGTCGTATAGCCGTCGGTAATCTATTGAGAAGACATCCTCAACGTAGTCCGAAGGAAAGAAGGTTTTCAGTTATCAGTTTTCAGTTATCAGTTTTCAGTTATCAGCTTTTTCAGCGGAAATTGGAAGGAACAGCGCCTGTGTCAGGATATTTCTGAGAAGGGCCGTACTCGTTGGTGCCTTTCTGGCTGTCCGTGCAGTTGAACACAAGGAACATAATCCCGATGGCGATGGCAGCCAACACCATCACGACGATGACGAGACCCGGGATGTTGAGCAGCCCCGCATAGCCATAGAACGCAGTCACGTCAATCCCCATCTTGATGTATTCCTCCCTGACGTCGGGTATGTTGACAATCACGAAAACCACCAAATAAAGGAGGGCCACAATGCCAAACACGCCGGCAAGCACCTGTGTCCAGATCCAGTGGCCGCTGCGTCCGATATCGTGCAGCCGTCGGCACTGAAGCGCGAGGTTAGGGATGAAAAACACCAATGAAATAAGATTGGACACCAAAGGCATTTGGAACATACTGACAACAAAGCCTACGATAAACTGGAAAAGCATGGCATACCAAAATTCCGAACGACGCGAACGGCCCTCGAATGTGGCAAACTGAGAGAAGAAGAGCTTGATGCTGCCCACAAACCCCGGAGACGGACCGACCTGACCCTGAGGCATCTGGGGCATGCCGTTTGGCGGAGGATAGCCACCAGGATACTGACTGCCAGGCTGAAAACCTGGATTCGGTTGAAAACCACCATATGGAGGCTGCTGGCCACCACCCATATTGCCCTGAGGCTGCTGGCCGGGGGTTCCTCCCCACTGATTGTTATCACTCATAATTTTATAGTTTTTGCAACAATTAATATCAAAATAAAAGCAAAGGTACAAAAAAAATGTAAATTATAAAGCAAAATCGCAAAATTGTTTGTATCTTTGCACTAATTTACGCCCAGCGCTGACAAAATGGTAGGATTCCTGCCGTTTTTTATGCCATGAAGGCATAGCAGCGCCAGAGCACAAGGACAACTGTGCAGCACAGCCAAAGAATGCATGACCACAAACTAAAAACATCCTTTTTATGAGACAGCTTATCAACAGGTTTTTCCTTACAATGACGGTCGTTTTATCGCCATTGCTCGCATATGGACAGAGCGAACTCTATCCTCAGCATTTCAATCTGGAGGAAGTGACACTGCTCGACTCGCCATTCAAGACAGCAATGGGCATCAACGACAAGCTGCTGCTTGAATATGACGCCGACCGCCTGCTTGCACCGTTTGTACGGGAGGCAGGACTGACGAAGAAAGCAGGGAAATACCAGAACTGGCTCAACGAGCATCCAAGCTTTTCAAACTGGGGACTCAGCAGCTGGTCGCTCGAAGGACATGTGGGAGGACACTACCTCACCGCACTCGCACTGGCCTATGCCGCCAGCGACGACACGACGGTGAAAACCAAGATGAAAGCCCGTCTCGACTATATGCTCGACATCCTCAAAGACTGCCAGGATGCCTACAAGGGAAACACCGCAGGAATGGAAGGATTCATCGGCGGACAGCCCATCACCCAAATATGGACCGGACTATACGCCAACAACCTGCAGCCGTTCAGGCAGTACGGAGGATGGGTGCCGTTCTATTGTCAGCACAAGGTGCTGGCTGGACTGCGCGACGCATGGATCTACACCGGAAGCGAGCTGGCACGCGATCTGTACAAGGGCGTGTGCGACTGGGCTGTCAACGTGGTCAGCCATCTGAGCGACAGCGACATGCAGAACGTGCTGGGATGGGAACATGGAGGTATGAACGAGACCCTCGTAGACGCAGCCACACTCTTCAACGACAGCCGGTACCTGACAGCAGCCGTGAAATACAGCCACCGGCAGATGCTCGACGGCATGCAGACGCTGAACAAGAGTTTCCTCGACGGCAAGCATGCCAACACCCAACTGCCCAAATACATCGGATTCGAACGAATATACCAGGAATACGTGAGACGCGGACAAGGAGCCAGCGCAACGGCCTACAAGACAGCGGCGCACAACTTCTGGAAAGACGTGGCAGAGAACCGCACCGTCTGCATCGGTGGCAACAGCGTGAGCGAACACTTCCAGTCGGCTGCCAACGGAGCCCAGTACATCAACAACCTGGAGGGACCGGAGAGCTGCAACACCAACAACATGATGAAATTCTGCGAGTACCTCTTCGACGAGACTCACGACGCACGCTATGTGGATTTCTACGAGAGCGCCATGCTCAACCACATACTCTCCACGCAGGATCCAAAGACTGGCGGATACGTCTATTTCACCACCCTACGCCCTCAAAGCTACCGCATCTACTCCCAAGTGAACCAGGGAATGTGGTGCTGCGTGGGAACCGGCATGGAGAACCACTCCAAATACGGGCATTTCATCTACACACACTCAGAGGACAACAGCACGCTGTACGTCAACCTGTTCACCGCGTCTAAACTGAAGTCCGACCGCTTCGGACTCACACAGCAGACCCGGTTCCCCTATGAGCAGGCAACCACCATCACCGTGGACAAGGGCGGACTGTTCACCCTCGCTATCCGACATCCCTCATGGGCAGGGAAAGCATTCAGCATCAGCGTGAACGGAGCAGCCGTCAACACAGCCGTGCAAGAAGGCAAAGGCTCTTACGTGGAAATCAACCGCCAATGGGCCGAGGGCGACGTGGTGGTGGTGACACTGCCTATGTCGCTCAGATACGAGGCTTGCCCCAACTACACCGACTACATCGCATTCAAATACGGACCGGTACTGCTGGCAGCTCAGACCACCGCCACCAGCCAGGCCAATGCCCGGACAAGCGGACTGAAATACGAGAGCCTGAAAAACGAATATGCAGGAGAAGGACGTATGGACCACTCTCCCGGCGCCATGGCATCCAGCCTCAGTCTCTCTTCGGCACCGCTCCTCATCGGAGAACGCAGCGACGTGCTCAGCCGCATCACCACTCTCGACGACAGCCCGTCGACACTCACATTCGACATCGACGCATCCAGCGACAAGAGCACGGGAGGATGGACCACACTGAAGCTCGTACCGTTCTACACCATACACCATGCACGCTACCAGTGCTACTGGTATCAGCAGACGGAGGACGGCTATGCACAGAGCGACATGGGAAAGGCTGACGCAGCCGCAGCGGCCCTCAAGGCAAGGACCATCGACTTTGTTGCCACTGGCGAACAGCAGAGCGAGGCAGGACACGACGCCCTGTACAAGAACTCCTCGAACGGAAACTACCAGAACGAGACCTACCGCGACTGCTCGTCGGGAGGATTCATACAATACACGCTGGCCAATCCCGACCACCTGACCGACAGCCTGTCGGTGATGTGCCGGTTCACAACAGCTGACAAAGACCGCATATGCAACATCTACATCGACGGCCAGCTGCTCGTGGAAGGCTACAAAGTGCCGTCATCGGTGAAGGGAGCCGACAGCAACGGATTCTATAATGTGGAGTTCGAACTGCCGAAATCCTTCCTGACCGACAAGGACGGAAACGTGAAAGAGAAGCTGGTGTTCAAAATCGAGCCGGCTGGCAGCTACCACGCACCCGGACTCTACTACCTCAGGCTGATGAGAGGATACGACAACAAGGCCTACGTCTTTCGGGCACCCGATTGGGTGACGGGCGACGCAGGCCGTGTCGCACAAAACAGAATCAGTTACGACACGGCACAGAACACCATCACCATCAAAGCGACAGGCGACAACAACGTTTGCCTGTCGCTTGATTATAATAACTGCGAATACTACGTGGACAGCAAGCTGAAATACCTGCTGGTGCGCGGAAGCAAGCTGAACACAAGCAGCAAGAAAAGCTACCTCTGGTGGCTCAACGGCGTGAACAAAGGGAGCAGCGTGGAGCCTTCGTTCAAAGGAACCACCGACGAGGGCGAGCAGGTGGTGGCATGGAAGCTGAGCGACAACAACCTCGACGCCAACTGCCAGGGCGACAGATGGAGCGTGTGCCAGGGAATGACCATCTTCGGACTGACAGCACGGAGCGGAACCGCTGTCATCAGCGACATCACTTTCGTGGAGTCCGTGGAAGACTACATGGAAAGACTGAAACTGACTGTCGGAGACGTCAACGAGGACAAGATTGTGGACATCAGCGACATCGTGGCCGTCATCAACCAAATCGCCGGGACAAACACATACAGATATGCCGACGTCAACGGCGACAAGAACGTGGACATCAGCGACATCGTCGCCATCATCAACATCATCGCAAAAAATTAGAAAAAACCCCGGAATATCCGGGAAACAACCCAGCATACACAAATCATAAAAAATACAAAATGGCAAGAAAAAGATTATTATTAGGAGACGAGGCAATAGCCCTGGGAGCGCTCCACGCCGGCCTCTCCGGCGTATACGCCTATCCCGGCACCCCCTCCACCGAGATCACTGAGTTTATACAGGCCGACCCGCTGGCCAAAGAGCGGAAAGTACACAGCCGCTGGTGCACCAACGAGAAGACCGCCATGGAGGCTGCTCTCGGCATGTCGTTCATGGGCAAACGCGCCCTGGTCTGCATGAAGCACGTGGGTCTGAACGTATGTGCCGACCCGTTCGTGAATTCCGGAATCACCGGAGTCAACGGAGGCGTGGTGGTGCTCGTGGCCGACGACCCGTCCATGCACTCGTCGCAGGACGAGCAGGACAGCCGCTTCTATGGCAAGTTTGCCATGATCCCCACATTCGAGCCCAGCTCTCAGCAGGAAGCCTACGACATGATGGCCGTGGCATTCGACTACTCAGAGCAGCAGAAACTGCCCGTGCTGATGCGCGTGGTGACACGCATGGCACACTCGCGCGCCGCCGTCACTATAGCCGACGAGCCGCGTGAGGAGAACGAGCTGAACTACAACGCAGAGGCCAGCCACTGGGTGCTGCTGCCGGCCAACGCCCGCAAACGCAACGTGGCCCTCACCAGCCAGCAGGCACAGCTGGAGACCGACGCATGCAATTCAGAATACAACCGCTACGTGGAAGGTACAGACAAGTCCATGGGCATCATCGCAAGTGGAATCGCCTTCAACTACGTGAATGAGTGCTTCCCGCAAGGCTGCCCCTACCCCATCCTGAAAATATCGCAATATCCTCTGCCTAAAGCGCTCGTACGCCGTATGTGCGACGAATGCGAGAGCGTGCTTGTCGTTGAGGACGGACAGCCCTTCATCGAGGACATGCTGCGCGGCGTGATGGACGGTAACACCGTCGTAAAAGGACGCCTGACCGGAGAACTGCCACGCACTGGCGAGCTCACCCCGGACGTGGTGAAGGCTGCACTCGGACTGCCGTCCGACGAGACATACAACCCATGCCCGGACGTAGTGCCACGTCCGCCGGCCCTGTGCCAGGGATGCGGACACCGCGACGTGTACACCGCACTCAACAAAGTGCTGCTGGACTATGAGAACCCGCGGGTATTCGGAGATATCGGCTGCTACACACTCGGATTCCTCCCGCCGTTCCATGCCATTCACTCGTGCGTCGACATGGGCGCGAGCATCACGATGGCGAAAGGCGCTGCGGATGCAGGACAGTGGCCGGCAGTGGCTGTCATCGGAGACTCCACTTTCACACACAGCGGCATGACCGGACTGCTCGACGCCATCAACGAGAACGCCAACATCACAGTCATCATCAGCGATAACCTGACCACTGGCATGACCGGAGGACAGGACTCGGCAGGAACGAACAAGTTCGAGGCCATTTGCCGCGGACTGGGACTGAGCGACGACCATCTGCACGTGGTGGTGCCGCTGCCCAAGAACATGGAAGAGATCACACGCATCATCAAGCAGGAAATCGAATACAACGGCACATCCGTCATCATCCCGCGCCGTGAGTGCATACAGACCTTCCAGCGTCACCTCAAACAAAAGAAAAACAAACAATAACCATAACATTCCGGAATCTCCGGACAATCTGGAATCTCCAGACCTCCGGAATTTCCGGACAAGCCGGATAATCCGGAATAAAAAAAACGAAAACGCATGAAATCAGACATCATATTATGCGGCGTGGGCGGCCAAGGCATACTCTCTATCGCCACGGTCATCGGAGAAGCCGCCATGAACGAGAACCTATATATCAAGCAGGCAGAGGTGCACGGCATGTCGCAGCGAGGAGGTGACGTGCAGAGCAACCTGCGCATCTCATCACAGCCCATCAACAGCGACCTCATCGCCAAAGGCGGCGCCGACGTCATCATATCCATGGAGCCGATGGAGGCTCTCCGCTATCTCCCCTATCTGAGCAAGCAGGGATGGATCATCACGTCGTCAACACCGTTCGTCAACATCCCGAACTACCCCGACATGGACAAGATCAACGCCGACCTCGACCAGCTGCAAAACGTCATCAAGATTGACATCGAGAGCATGGCCAAGGAGAACAACATACCCCGCTCGGCCAACATCATCCTGCTCGGCGCAGCCCAGAAAGCACTCGGCATCGAATACCACAAGCTGGAAGACGCCATACGAAGCATTTTCGGCCGCAAGGGCGAAGCGGTGGTGGAAGCCAACATCAAGGCGCTGGCACTGGGAAAAGCCATGCAGAAATAACTTTCTTAGTTTAATGTGGAATGTTGAAAGTTTAATGAGGATTGTTTATTGTTGAAAGTTTATAGTTTAATGTTGAATGTGGAAATCCAACCTATCAACCACTTCATCCGCATGGCACTCTAAACCCTCAACTCTAAACCCTCAACTCTAAACCCTCAACTCTAAACTCTAAACTCAATAAAATGAAAACCCCTATAGACAAGGCATTGGTGGACGGAATCATCAGCGAGCTGGGCATCCAGGACTTCGCAAAAGCCACCATACGAGAGGTGAAACTGACTGCGTCGATTGCTGAGAAGAAGTCAGGCGTGGAGTTCATCAAGATGGAGATGGGCATACCCGGACTTCCCGCGTCGAAATACGGCGTGGAAGCACAAATCAAGGCACTCGAGAGCGGAATTGCCAACCTCTACCCCAACATACAAGGACTGCCAGAACTCAAGCAGGAGGCCTCACGCTTCGTGAAGGCATTCATCGGACTGGACATCAATCCCGAGGGATGCGTGCCCGTGAGCGGAAGCATGCAGGGCACCTTTGCATCGTTCCTCACCTGCTCGCAGTGCGACAAGAAGAAGGACACCGTACTGTTCATCGACCCGGGATTCCCCGTGCAGAAGATGCAGCTGCAGGTGATGGGCGTGAAATACGAGACCTTCGACGTATATCATTTCCGCGGAGAAAAACTCGGTCCGAAGCTGGAGAGCTACCTCCAGAACGGCAACATCTGCGCCATCATCTACTCCAACCCCAACAACCCGTCGTGGATTTGCATGACGGAGGACGAGCTGCAGACCATCGGAACGCTGGCCACCAAGTATGACGCCATCGTCATGGAAGACCTCGCATACTTCGCCATGGACTTCCGCAAAGACCTCAGCACGCCGTTCCAACCCCCGTTCCAGGCCACTGTGGGAAGATACACCGACAACTACATCCTGCTTATCAGCGGCTCGAAGGCATTCAGCTATGCAGGAGAGCGCATCGGAGTGACTTGCATCAGCGACAAGCTCTTCCACCGCCACTTCAAGGACCTGGCTGACCGCTACGAAGGACTGCCTTTCGGTCCGGTGTTCTCGACACGTATGCTCTACGCGCTGTCGTCTGGCACCAGCCACTCGGCACAGTTCGCCATGGCTGCCATGCTCAAGGCTGCCTCCGACGGCATATACGACTTCAGGAGCGACATCAGCGAGTATGCCCGGCGGGCACATAAGCTCAAGGAGATTTTCTGCCGGCATGGATTCCACGTCGTCTACGACAAGGACCTCGACCAGCCCATCGCCGACGGATTCTATTTCACCATCGGATTCCCGGGCATGACCAGCGGAGAGCTGGCACACGAGCTCATGTACTACGGAGTGAGCGCCATCAGCCTCGTCACCACAGGCTCAGAGCAGCAAGGGCTGCGCGTATGCACGTCCTTCATCGAAGACCACCAGTACGCCCAACTGGAAGAGAGAATGAAAATATTTGAGGAGAATTATAAATAATACAATTAAAAAAAATGATCTACAATCCCGAAATGGAATGCATGTCCCGCGAGGATATGCGCAAGCTGCAAAGCGAGAGACTGATAAAGACAGTAAAAAACTGCTACGAGAACGTCCCGTTCTATAAGAACAAGATGGACCGTCTTGGACTTAAGCCGGAGGACATCAAGAGCATCGACGACATCGTGAAACTGCCATTTACAACCAAGCACGACCTGCGCGACGAGTACCCCTTCGGACTCCAGGCAGTACCGATGACCGACGTAAGAAGAATACACGCCTCATCCGGAACCACAGGAAAACCGGTGGTCGACACCTATACTGACAACGACATCGACATGTGGTCAGAAGGTGTGGCACGAGTGATGAGCTGTGCCAACGTAGGCAAAGGCGACATTGTACAGGTGTCCTACGGCTACGGACTTTTCACCGGCGGACTTGGCGCACATGACGGTGCATCTAAACTGGGAGCTGTGCAGCTGCCCACCTCAGCAGGAAACTCTGAGAAACAAATCATGCTCATGCAGGACTTCGGATCAACCGTCCTGGCATGTACGCCGTCCTATGCACTCCACCTGGCCGAGGTGATTGAGCGCAGCGACAAGGTGGACATCAACAAGATGAAACTGCGCGCCGGATTCTTCGGCGCTGAGCCATGGACTGAAGGAATGCGCAAAGAGCTGGAGACAAAACTGCACATCAAGGCATACGACATCTACGGACTGACCGAGATGTGCGGACCAGGTGTGGGAGGCGAATGTGAGGAGCAGAACGGAACCCACCTGTGGGAAGATATGTTCTACCCCGAAATCATCAATCCCGACACACTCGAGCCATGCGCGCCAGGAGAGTTCGGAGAGCTCGTGTTCACATCTCTCTGCAAGGAGGCCATGCCTATCATACGCTACCGCACACGCGACCTCACACGGCTCATCTATGACCAGTGTCCATGCGGACGTACGGCTGTCAGGATGGACAAGATTCTCGGACGAAGCGACGACATGCTCATCGTTCGCGGTGTCAACGTCTTCCCTTCCACTATCGAAGCCATCCTCACGGAGTTCCCGGCGTTCACACCGCAGTATTTCATCACGGTGGACCGCAAGAACAACGAAGATATGTTCGACCTCGACGTGGAGCTGCGCAACGAGTACTTCTCACCCAACCCGTCGAAGCAGATGCCATTCATCAAGCCGCTCTACGACCGCATCGTCAGCGTGGTGGGAATCAAGCCCAACATCCACATCAAAGAGCCTAACAGCATCGCACGCTCCATGGGCAAGGCAAAACACGTCAACGACAAACGTAACTTTCACGGATAAGGAAATTTTGAGGTTTGAACTTTGAGATTTGAACTGTATAGTCACCATGAATATCGATGGCCAGACTTTTTAATCTCATCGTATTAAATCAAAACTCAGTAATCCTTTCCATGAATTATAAGTAATCCTAAATATCAAAGTTCAAATTTCAAATTTCAAAGTAATTATGGACTACAAATCTGAATACCTGCATCCGCAATACGAGGCACTGAGCCGGGAAGAGCTGCAGAAACTGCAGCTGGAGCGACTGCAGGCCACCGTCCAGCATTGCATGAACTCACCGTTCTACAAAGCACGGTTCGAACAATGCGGACTCAAACCGGAGGACATCCAGAGCCTGGACGACATCCGCAAAATTCCTTTCACTACCAAGCAGGACCTGCGCGACACCTACCCGTTCGGCATGGCCAGCGTGCCACTGACCAAGTGCGTGCGTCTGCACTCATCGTCGGGCACCACGGGCAACCCCACCGTCATCCTGCACACACAGAAAGACCTTGACGAATGGGCCAACGCCGTGGCACGGTGCCTCTGGATGGTTGGTCTGCGTCCCGACGACGTGTTCCAGAACTCATCTGGATACGGAATGTTCACCGGCGGACTGGGATTCCAGTATGGAGCCGAGCGACTGGGCGCGCTCACCGTGCCTGCAGCTGCAGGAAACTCACTCCGCCAGATCAAGTTCATCAAGGACTTCGGCACCACGGCCATCCACGCCGTTCCAAGCTACGTCACCCGTCTCTACGAGGTGATGCAACAGGAGGGAGTGGACCCTCGGCGCGACACCAAGTTGAAAGTGCTGGCCATCGGAGCTGAGCCCCACTCTGAAGAACAGCGCAAGCGCATCGAGGACATGCTCGGCGTAAAGGCGTACAACTCATTCGGAATGAGCGAGATGTGCGGACCAGGAGTAGGATTTGAATGTAAAGAACAGAATGGTCTGCACTTCTGGGAAGACTACTACATCGTGGAAATCGTGGACCCGGAGACACTCGAGCCTGTGCCCGACGGAGAAATCGGCGAGCTCGTGCTCACCACGCTCAACCGCGAGGCCATGCCGCTGCTGCGCTACCGCACACGCGACCTCACACGAGTGCTCGGACGCACTTGTCCCTGCGGCCGAAACCACATTCGCCTCGACCGCATGAAGGGACGCAGCGACGACATGATGGTGCTCCGCGGCGTCAACATCTTCCCGATCCAGATTGAGAAGATACTCATGCAGTTCGATGAGCTGGCAAGCAACTACCTCATCACACTCACCACCGACGACGACAACGACAACATGACCGTGGAAGTGGAGCTCGAGAAGTTCGACGACGACTACGCAAAACTCCAAAAGTTGGAGAAAGAGATCCGTCGACGTCTGAAAGACGAGATTCTGCTCACCCCGTTCGTCAAGCTCGTGCCGAAGGGAACGCTCCCTGTCAGCGAGGGCAAGGCCGTCAGAGTGGTCGACAAGCGAAAAGTCTATCAATAAATAGGTGAAAGATGAAAGATGAAAGATGAAAGTTTAAAGTTGAAAGTTTAAAGTTGAATGTGGTATGATGATATCCAACCTATCAACCATCCCATCCGCATGGCACTCTAAACTTTAAACTAAAAAAGGAGTCCGCATGGCTCTTTAAACTTTAAACATTCAACTTTAAACTAAAAAAGGGGTCCGCATGGCTCTTTAAACTTTAAACATTAAACTTTAAACTAAAAAAGGGTTCGCATGGCTCTTTAAACTTTAAACATTAAACTTTAAACTAAAAAAGGGGTCCGCATGGCTCTTTAAACTTTAAACACTAAACTTTAAACTAAAAATATGACCATTCATCAGATTTCTATTTTCATAGAAAACCGTTCGGGCACCATGATCAAGGTGCTGAACGTACTGAAGCAGGCGGACGTCGACATCATCGCGTCCACAGTGGCCGACACGGCAGAATACGGAATCTACCGAATCATCTGCTCCGACCCGAAGAAAGCACATGAGCAGCTGAAGAACGCTGGCATA
Source organism: Bacteroidaceae bacterium (assembly GCA_017483765.1). Classification (GTDB taxonomy): domain Bacteria; phylum Bacteroidota; class Bacteroidia; order Bacteroidales; family Bacteroidaceae; genus UBA3839. The sequence goes on from JAFUVE010000039.1 coordinate 30,486, forward strand.
CAGTGCACAATCTCCGATGTCTTCGCACTCGAGCTCGACAACCTTCCTGGCAAGGCAGCCGACGCAGTCGCCATCTTCAGCGAAGCTGGTATCAGCATCTCCTACCTCTACTCCTTCCTGCTCAACGGCAAGGGAATCCTGATTTTCCGCACCGACGACAACGAGAAGGCAAAAGCAACCATCAAAGCAAACGGTCTGAAGTACATCACTGAGCCGAAACTGCCAACCATGGCATAAAAGAATCAGAACTTACCTCAAAGAGGGTGTGTCAAAATTGACACACCCTCCTTATTTTTTTATTACTCTATCTATTCGTTGTGAGTAGGTCGTTTACCGCAAAATGTCCCTGATGGCTTCTTGCAGTTTTTCTAAGAATAGGGCGGCATGCTTGCCATCCATCTGAGCGTGATGGAATTGGAATGAAATGGTTAGTGATGTCTTACACCAATGGCGTTTAAATTTTCCCCAGGCCAAGAAAGGATTGTTGAAAATACCACAGTATTGGTTGACAATGCAGTCTAATTCAGTGCCTACCACAGCGGATGTTCCCACAATCACGGCATCCTTGTCATTGATATTTTGACATAACGTACTAGATTCCTGTGTGAGTTTCTCATAGTCACGACAAAACTCCGCTAAATGATTACTGTATGGAATATCGCAGTTGCTGATGCCACCCTTCGTATTATCCACAATCACATTGATGGCAATACGGTCATACTTGAACAGTTTTCCATTTTCTGGCAGCATATAAAACTCCTCAATGTTGCTGGCTGCTTTGCCTATACACCAACATAGGAGCATATTGAATTTCAAACCTTTTCGCCGGCTTATTTTACGAAGTCGCGTCACGTCGAAGGTCTTGACTAAGGTGACCATTGGCATAGGTGACTTCATCCACATCTCGAATGCTTCAGCGCGGGTGGTTTCCTTGGGATTGACTTCCTGTTTCATCCTCTTCTTTTCAAAATGACAATTTCAGCGTTTGAACCGTCCTTTTCATACTTACTGACAAGAATGTAATGCTCATCACAGCAGACACCATAGCAACAGCCATCTTCCCTCACAATCTGTGTGCCCCAATATGTGGCATTGTCGTCGAGGAGTTTGACTGTGTTTCCGTTGAGATGATACTCTAAATTGATGAGTGAGCCTTTCAACACGAAAAGGTTGTTAATTTTGGGCAAATCATTGATGCCGATGGTATTTACCTCATCGATGAATTGTTGCTTGATAGGCGATTTTGTCTGAGGCTGTTCCTCAAGGGGCATTTTCCAGCGTTTCAGAAGAGGATAATACTGAAGGAGGGTCTTTTTGTATTCATCCCGGCTAAGGCTCTGGCCTGTGTTTTTGTTATACTCATCCACAAACTGGGCACAGAACTCTGCCATCTCCTCCATCGTGAAGCCACCGGTGAATGCTCCGTCTTTATAACAGTAAATGCAGTATTCCTCATTTTTTGAGCCGTCGGCATTAGTGCCGAGCACATCTTCTGTGAGCGGCATTCCGCAACTTTGACAAAATTTCATTTCCTTTTCCATGACTGTTTGTTTACGATAACGACATCCGCAGGTGGATGCTCTTTGTTTAGTAATGTATATGAAATAGTTACATATATCAATGATTTTTAGTGGGTTAAGTGTGTAGGCAATCAAGGGCTTAATCTTGTTATGTGCAACTTGTACACAAAGTACGTCATTTTTGGGGAGATAAACAAGAATTTTTCCAATGATTTGGTTATAGAAGCGGAAAATGTTTGTCGACTTTATTTGTACGGTACCCTTTCTGGCAGATAAAGGATGTCCGCAAAATGAATACGAACAGAATGAGTATGTGTGCTGCTGGCTATGCTATAAATTTTTTTGTGTTTTTTCGTTTCATTATTTTTGTTCTAAAAGATATTTTATGTACTTTTGCATTATAATAGCATCTAAATCAATCTTTGGCAATGCTTTACTGTTGCCAAATGGGATACCAACACGCTGGAGATGAATGGCGTGAATGTCAGCACAGATGGAGTAGCTCTGCTTACTTCTGTGTGAATTTTTGACAATCCGAGATAGAAATAAACTGAGTAGAAACATACAAAACTGGATAATCATTATGAAAAATTATTTTATCCAAAGGCTTAAGTCCTTTTTCGCGATGCTCGTCATCTTGCTTTTCGTGTCAGCCAATGCGACAGCACAGACCAAAGAGCCTGTGGCGTACTACAATTCAAGCACGAAAACGCTGACATTCACGATGATGACAGATACCGAATTCAACAACCTGAAATACCCTAAGTGGAAAGGACAACAATTGTATTATAGCGACCCAAGTTGGCTTAGTTATAATGAAGAAATTGAGAAAGTGGTGTTCAGTACCAGTTTTGCCGACGCAAGGCCTGAAAGATGTGAAAAATGGTTCTATAATTGTAAAAAAATACAAAATATTACCGGATTGGGAAACCTGAACACTTCCAATGTGACAAATATGGATCGCATGTTTCAATATTGTGAGTCGTTGACCAGTCTTGACCTTTCTAAGTTCAACACTTCTAAAGTGAAACGGATGGGTTGCATGTTTTGGGGATGTAAGTCACTGACTAAACTAGATCTCGGCTCGTTCGACACCTCGGAAGTGGAGACTATGGGTAGTATGTTTTATAATTGCACCAACCTGAAAAATGTCAACGTGTCGTCGTTCAACACATCGAATGTGAATTCAATGTTTCAGATGTTCTATGGATGTTCGTCGCTTGTAAAACTTAATCTGACCAGTTTCACGGTCTCAAGTTCGACGGATTTGGAATACATGTTTTGTAAATGCACCAATCTTAAAACCATTATTTGCAACAGGACTTGGGAAAGCCCAGATGACTACTTCATGTTCTCTGGCTGTACGTCGCTTGTCGGTGCCATATCCTACGAATATCTGAAGGATAGAAGTACATACGCCAATCCCGACAACGGCTATTTCACAAGGGTCAGGGGCTATCAACTGAGAATATGCGGTAAGGAAGTAACCAATGTGAACTGCGACGACCTCTCTGTGATAGAAGGGGTGACCATAAGAGCGAGCGACGGATATGCCTACTACGATCCTTATGAACAAAGACTGTATCTCAAGGGGGTGGTAATCGCCGCTTTGGACAATCCGGCACTTTATGATAACTCTGTCGACGATTTGACAGTCGATGCAGAGAAGGATAATATGGATTATGGGGTTACTTTCTTCTCTTCCAGTTCAAGCCAGAGCAAATTGTCACCTGTGATGGAACTGCATGGACCTGTTCTTTTATGTGGCACGGGAAAACTTTATGTCAATGGCATACCAAGTTCCTCTATTTACACTGGCAATGTGGAATTGGGTAATTATGCGGTTCCCGGCATCACGTCAAACGACCGTCTTACTATAGAGGATTTATGGTTAAGCGTGCAGGGAAGCTCTGGTATTTGCGGTGTATCGATCCTTTGGCCAGACCAACCTATACGCTATCCGCTTTCCATAAATGGAGATAATACTTATTTGAGGGTTATGACAAATGGGGGACCATGCATCTACAACTTCGACAGCTACCCTACCAGTCTGGCTGTTCGATACCCGGAGGGGGCGGTCTTCGAAGACAATGCACTTCGTCTGAATGGGAAAATTGTCAAGGACCTTGCTGTGATCGCACGTCCGATTGTAGGGACTGGAATTTATGTCGCAGGACAAGAGGTGACAAGCGATAACTGCGACGACCTCACCACAGTCAAGGGTGTTGAGGCGAGCGACGGAGGTTATCTGCGCTACGACTGGGATACCAACACGCTTGAGATGGAGAACGTGAGTATCAACGGTGGAGACGACTACGCATTGAGAAACACCCGTGACGGGTTGACCGTCAAAGTAGGGCACGGTCATGTTTTTGGATACAACACTTTGTCTGTGTCAGAAGGAAAAACCGCGATGTCCATAGAAGCGGCTACCACCATTAAAGGAAACGGAGGAACATTCACAAATGATCTCGATGGATGTCTTTTGGTTGGAGGAAATGAAGCCTTTGGTATTTACATTAATAATACAAATTTAACCATAGAGGATGCCACAGTCGTAGTAACGGGCACACTTGGTATATGGGGATATAGCAATCATGGTATTACCAGAGGAATCCTCAACCTCAAGGGGTTGGCTGCATTAGCAGTTACGGGAACTTCATCGTGCATGGACCGTTTGCAGCAACTGAATCTCGGCGACCATATACAGATCGTCAAGCCTGATGGAGCCGTGTTTGATGGTAATGCCATTCGTGAAGGCGTTGGTGGTAGTATTGTGGCAGGCAAGCAGGTGATTATTCAATACTTCAATCCTTGCGACGTGAATCTCGATGGCAATGTGGATATCTCAGATATCGTTGCAGTGATTAACACCATTGCGGGTAATGACACCTATAAAAAAACTGCTGATGTCAATTTAGACGACAACATAGACATTTCCGACATTGTCGCAATCATCAATGCCATTGCCGGGAAGTGAAACAACGTTCCATAAATAGCTGAGGAAGGATGTGTCAAAATGATTAGGAGTGCGCTTCGCGCAGAAATATTGGAACATTGGAATGGTGCGAAATTAAGAAACAAAAATCTTTGGAATGGTGCAATACAATAAAACTAGCTAATAAAACAACAAGATACTTTCTTTTTAAACGAAACCACCGGAAAACCTTCGCATTCAAAGAAAAGGCTTTCCGGCGGTTTCGTTTTTTATTTTCGTGGGCTACAACTCTTCCAGGCTTTTCTTCATCCTGTAGGCCGAAGAATTGAGAATGGCGAGCAGCTTGCCTTCCTCGCTGGTGATGCGCACCTCGCAATAAGGGATTTTGCGGTGGTCCACCACCTCGCGTGCCTCAGCAAAGACCCAACCCGACTGCACGTTGCTCACGTACGTCATGTTGGAGGAGATGGCCACCGTCACTTGCCCGTGGCTGTTCACCGCAGCGGCGAAAGCCAGGTCAGCCAACGTGAAGAGCGCACCGCCCTGACAATAGCCGGTGGCGTTGAGATGCTCAGGCGTGACAAGCATGCGGGCCTTGGCATAGCCCTCAGAGATTTCCACCAGTTCGGCCCCGATCATTGCGGCAAACCGGTCGTTCACGAAAAATTCTTTTAAATCCATTGTCGCTTGATTTTAGTTGTCGGACAGGTCGGACTTGTCTGACTGGTCCGACTTGTCTGACTGGTCTGACTTGTCCGACTTGTCCGACTTGTCTGACTCGTCCGACTGGTCTGACTTGTCCGACCTGTCCGATAAAAAATTATCACATCTTCTTGCTGTAGCACTTGAAGATGTTGTCAACGTATGACTGCCGCATCTTCGGAGTGAAGAGGCTGACGAGAATCACAATCGGGAATCCACCCACCATCGCGATGGCACCGCAGTTAATCGGGTTGGCAATGGCGTTGTTCGTCAGCATATTGACCACCGTAAGTCCCACACCCCATGCGAAGCAGGCCCAAACGGCGGAGGTAGTCACTTTCTTCCAGTACAGACCCACGAGGAACGGTGCGAGGAAGGCACCGGCCAGCGCACCCCACGATATACCCATCAACTGAGCGATGAACGTAGGCGGGTTGAGCGCGATCATGAGCGCGATGACGATGAAGAAGACGATGAGCACGCGCATGACGATGACCTTGCGCTTCTCCACCTTCTCCGACACCATGTCGTCGATCGTGCCCTCCTCCACCTCACCGGGCAGCGACTTCTTGTCGCGGTAGATGAGGTCGAGTGTCATGGTGGAGGCAGATGTCAGCACGAGCGAAGCCAACGTGGACATGGATGCCGACAGCACAAGCAGCACCACAAGGGCGATGAGGATGTCAGGCAATCCTGACAACATGGACGGCACGACGGAGTCGAAGTCCGACGGCACCATCACACCGTTTTTCTCCACAAACTGCAATGAGCCGGAGAACAGACGGCCGAATCCACCAAGGAAATAGCAACCGCCCGCTACAATGAAGGCGAAGATGGTGGAAATGATGGTTCCGCGCTTGATGGCCTTCTCGTCGGTGATGGAATAGAATTTGCCCACCATCTGGGGCAGTCCCCATGTGCCGAGCGAAGTCAGCACGACGACACCCAGCAGATTCCACGGGTCTGGTCCGAAGAGACTGCCGAACTGCCCGTTGACCGCAGGATTGGCATCGCTGGGCACTGCCGCGATTTTCTCCATGGCAGAAGAGAGTCCGCCTTGCGTGTTGAGCACTGCGGCGATGATAGTGACGATGCCGAAGAGCATGATGATGCCTTGGATGAAGTCGTTGAGCGCAGTGGCCTTATAGCCGCCAAGAATCACATAGACGGCAGTCAGGAGCGACATGATGATCACACAATATTCATAAGGAATACCGAATCCCATCTCGAAAAGCTTGGATATGCCTTTGTAGACACCGGCCGTGTACGGGATAAGGAAGACGAAGGCGATGATAGACGCCGCGATACGCAGCCCCTGGTTATTGTAGCGTGTGCCGAAGAAGTCGGGCATGGTGCGCGATTCGATATGCTGAGTCATCAGCTTTGTGCGGCGGCCCAGGATGATCCAGGCCAACAGCGACCCGATGATAGCGTTGCCGATGCCGATCCACGACGATGAAAGACCGTATTTCCAGCCAAACTGACCTGCATAGCCCACGAACACGACGGCAGAGAAATAGCTGGTGCCGTAAGCGAAGGCAGTGAGCCAAGGACCCACAGACCGTCCGCCGAGCACAAATCCGTCAACACTCTTGGCCTGCTTGCGGGAATATATTCCCACATAAACGGTGACTGCCAGGAAAATGACAGTCAATAATATCTTGATAAACATATTACTTAGTTTTCAGTTTTTAGTTTTCTGTTTTCAGTAAGTTACTCAATTTTACAGTTTTCAGTTTTTAGTTTTCAGTCTTCAGTGAGTTACTCCAGAAGGGCTACAATACAGGTACCTTTTAAACTTAAGCATGATAAAAAAGAATTTCTGGAATCCCCTTATTCATCAAAGTATGTATCATATCCATAGCAGGGTAACTCTAAACTTCAAATTTCAAATTTCAAA
>JAFUVE010000040.1 GCA_017483765.1 Bacteroidaceae bacterium
GAGTCTATGATGGATATGCCGGAACACTTTCCCAAAGCGCAGGTCTGGAAGAACAACAGAAGGTTCATGGCCACATTTGTCTGACGCTCGACGAAACGGTTGTAAGAGATGACGTTGGGAAATTCTTTCCTCATATGATTGCATATATATCCCAGGTAGAATGTCTTCAAATCACGGAAATGGGAGGTGTGGAACAGAACGAGAATTGTCATAATCTCGCTGTCGGACATGCGACCTTTGCGGTTACGATGGCGCTTGCTGGAGTCCTCAATTACATGTTTTTTCAGTTCTATATCAAAATATTTACAAAATTCATCGAATATACAAAAAATTTCTACTAAATTTGCAGTATCCATAGGAGTGGTGAATTAATGGTTATACTTTTGATTTTCACCTTTAAAGTTACTAAAAATTTATCACTCCTACAACTTTTTTAACACTTTTCTTATACCGAACTCACGTCATATTTAATAAGATTTAATCACCAGCAACCAGAAGGTGCAGATCGGTAGAAGTTCGAAAGAACATGAAAATACGCAAAAGAAGTACGGACGGATTAAACCAAAGGAGAAAATGGCAGTCCTATCTAAGGCTGATTTTTAGAATTAGCTTCAAACTGGATTCAAACTTTTTTATCACCTTTTTATATAATAACTAAAAAACATGAGAAAATTAATGACATTGATTGCCCTGCTCGCACTGCCCTTCGCGCTGCAGGCACAGACCAAGTTCCACGACGTGGAGATGAACGACGCAAAAGGTCCGGTAAAGAAAATAACCCAGAACGTTATGGGTCAGGAGCAGACCAACTCATTCACTCCTGACGGCAAGCAAGAAGGACTGACCGATGCAGTGTATGACGCAGACGGGTATCTCCAGTCAGCGAAAAACCAGGCACAAGGCATGAGCGCTACCGCCACCTACACCTGGGAAAACGGAAAAGTGAAGACCATCACCATGAACCTGATGGGAAACGACATGACAATTGTTAACAACTACGACGAAAAAGGTCTGTTGATTTCCAACACCATGAACGTGGGTGGCCAGGAAATGACAATGCCCTACACAGACTATAAATTCGACGAGAAAGGCAACTGGATCAGTCGAAAGGTGTCTATGATGGGCCAGGAAATGGAAACCCCGAGGACAATCGAATATTACGAGTAAAAACTCATGCTGTATGCCAGCAGCAAAAACCAAGTCCTGTCTGTATGCTAAGCAGCAACATGGTTTAAGAGTCAGTTAGGGCTCAAGCAGAAGGGTTACAGGTACGTTGGACATCAGTCAGCAATGGGGGATTTGGCTCATAGCGTATCAGGAGCGTCCTACGTGTAAAAACGGATTTCATTACATAGGATTCTGTCACGACTCGGCCATTTAAAAGCAAGCTTTTATGGCTCTCGCTGCTCCAGAATCTGTCACCTCCTACGCGTAGTAATCCTACTCGACTGGCGGTGCAACGGAGGCGTAGGAGGGGATGATTCTGTCTTCCCGAGCAGAAGGGTTATAGGTACGTTGGACATCGGTCAGCAATGGGGTATTTGGCTCATAGCGTATCAGGAGCGTCCTACGTGTAAAAACGGATTTTTCACCTCCTACGCGTAGTAATCCTACTCGGCTGGCGGTGCAACGGAGGCGTAGGAGGGGATGATTCCGTCTTCCCAAGCAGAAGGGTTATAGGTACGTTGGACATCGGTTAGCAATGGGGTATTTGGCTCACAGCGTATCAGGAGCGTCCTACGTGTAAAAACGGATTTCATTACATAGGATTCTGTCACGACTCGGCCATTTAAAAGCAAGCTTTTATGGCTCTCGCTGCTCCAGAATCTGTCACCTCCTACGCGTAGTAATCCTACTCGGCTGGCGGTGCAACGGAGGCGTAGGAGGGGATGATTCTGTCTTCCCGAGCAGAAAGGTTACTGGTACGTTGCACATCGGTCAGCAATGGGGTATTTGGCTAACAGCGTATCAGCTTCGTCCTACGTGTAAAAACGGATTTCATTACATAGGATTCTGTCACCTCCAACGCGTTTCTATTCAAGGAACCGTGGCACGTTTGCAACCCCACTCAACATCATTGATTTGGTTGCAAAACGTGCCACAGTTTGTTTATACTTTTCAGAATCCGATGCGGCGGTGCTCCCCACGGTCCATGCGCTCGTTCTCGCAGTGGTGGCAGAGACGCTCCAAAGGCGTGGACGACGTATCGCCGTGCAGAATCTGGTCGACGGAATAGCGTCGTGCCACGTTCTCAATCTGCCCACCGCTCAAGTCGTATTTCTCTGCCACGGTCTGAAGGTCATCCTCCGTCAGCCCTTCCACCATGCCGCGCCATATCTCCTTGCGGACCGAAGCGTCGGGACGTGAAAAGCCAATCTTATAGAGGAAACGGCGCTCGAAGGCTGTGTCGAAATTCGACTGAAGGTTCGTGGTCGCGATCATGATGCCGTCGAGGTTCTCCATTTCCTGCAGGATGATGTTCTGAATCGTGTTCTCCATCTTGTCCACTGCGTTCTCAGCCCCTACCTTGCGCTTGCCGATGATGGCGTCGGCCTCGTTGAAAAGCAGGATGGGAGCACGATCGCTTTTGCGGGCAATTTCTCGATACCGGTCGAACAAGGCCTTGATGTTCTTCTCAGAATCCCCCACCCACTTGCTCTTGATCTGCGGTACGTCCACCACCATGATGTCACGCCCCGTCTGACGTGCTATCTGATACACCGTCTCCGTCTTGCCCGTACCCGGACCGCCGTAGAAGAGGCAGGCGAATCCGCAGCGGAAACCGCTTGACTTCATACGCTCGCGCACCTCATTGAACTTTTCTTCGGAGAAAAGGCCGGACAGTTCGTCCACCTGCTGACCAATCTTTTCTGTATAGAACATAGGCTTCTCCTTCAAATCCTTAGATCTCAGCACGTCGGACATATGGAGGTCGGAGTTGGTAATATTGAGTTCGGACAACAGCTCCCGCTTTGCGTAGTCCGTCAGCTTGTAATGATAGGTATCGGCAAGGCCGTCGACAGAGCAGAACTCGATAAACCCATTCTGCATGAGCGAGTGATTGCCACTGCGAAGCCAGCGCTTCAAGCGGGCGAACCCGAGATGTCCGAAGGTCACATCCTTCATTTGTTCGAACTCCACACGCTCGTCTTCATGCTCAACAAGCAGATGGCAGAACAGCAGCAACAACAGCCAGTCGTCCTCCAACAAACCAAGCTCCTTGAGTTTCCTGACGAAGAGCACCTGAGGGTTGTCGTTGAAAAGGGCCAGCAAATCGTTCTCCAAGTCTTGTGGCGTCACAGCCCCGTTCTCAAGGTCGTCGAACCACAGACGTATCACGTCGAACAGACCCTGACAGTCGAGGTTCTTCATAGAGGGAAGTTCGTACACCTCATTGTGCTTTAAGCATTTAATCACATCGACCGGGATGTCGAAGTCCTCCTCTTCACGTACGTCACGGTAGCGCAAAAGGCGGCGTCTCACCAGAGCGTCGATGTCGTTGGCATAGCTGAGCGCACGCACCTTGCCTATGCACAGATGACGGGAGATGTCGCTATAGTCCACACGTCGCGGACCGTGCTCCATGAAGATGCTGAAGAGGATGGCCTGAACTTCCGTAATCCCAAATGCCTCAGCGATGTAAGCGGCCATCGGTTTCACCTTTCTCAAAAACTCCCTGCTCATCTGCGAATCCCTCGACAGACTCACAATCTCTTCAATCGCACTCAGAAACGACGGTTTCTCCTGTTTTTCCTCACTTTTTTTTCGGGTTGTTGTTTTCTTTTCCATAGCTTACTGATGTTTTTGTTGCCTTGACGGCCATATTTCTCCATTTTTTCTTGCCTTTCCGCAAAACAGATACAAATTTAGGCCATAAGTACGCATTTTTTTTGCGTATATGGAGAAATTCTGACTTGTCATGGCGTTTTTCGGTAATTTTTATGTTGTTTTATCCTATAATACGAATGAGAAGAATAACAAACAACGATAATATAGGACGAAAAGGAAAAAAATTCAAAAAACTACGAAAAAAATTTGTCAGTAAGCGGAAAAATCCATAACTTTGCAGTCGAAATCAAAAAACGGGGGCGTAGCCCAGCTGGTTTAGAGCGCTGCAGTCACATTGCAGAGGTCAACAGTTCGAACCTGTTCGTCCCCACCCCATCAAGAACGCAGGCATGCTGAGAATTCTCAACATGCCTGCGTTGCTTTTTAAGGGTGTTTTCCTACATTCCCCACACAATGATGGTTCGTCCGTCGTGGTCGTAAGGCTTGTGCCAGATACGCTCGTCCCAGGATTTTTCGCCCGAGCGGTCGAAGATGATGAGATGGCCTTCGTCAACGGAGCCACAGAGATCCATATAATCGGCTGTCTGCTCAAGCCCCTCCGCTATCACCTTGTCGAGGGCTCCGCGCTTGATCTTCAGCTCCAACACAATGCGTTGAACAGGGCCACCGTAGCCGTCGGTAAGGGGCTTGCGAACGAGCAGGTCGGTGCGACGACGTCCCAGACCGTACTCACGGTCGATATACCCTCCCCCGTTCACTACGCGCTGCAGATAAGCCTGCAGCAACAGCTGTGGACCCGCCTCGGCATAGTCGAACTTGCCTATCCACGAGTCAGCGTTCTGGCGGAAGAACTGCTGGAAGTCCACAAGCAGCTTCTCCATGTTAAGGCTGTTGTCGGGATTCATATACCATTGGGGCTTTTGCGTCATCATCACTTGTGTGCTCCAGGTCAGTTCACGGGGGATAATCTCACGGTAGATATTGTTGGAAATACGTAAGTTCGCCCCACGCTCACGTTTTATTAGCCCCATATCCTCAACATACTGGATGTCATCCACAGGAATAAGGCTGTCATCAGCTTCGTCACTGTTAGCCAGCATCGGCTGTATCACACGCCTCACACGCTCTTCCTTCAGCTTGTCGATGAGTTGGTCGATATGAGTATCGCGGCGATAGATGATATGCTCTATTGCGGCATCTATCATCTCGGAAGTGATGCGGACGGTGCGGTCACGGTTCTCACGCATCTCGTATGTAACTTCCTGCCCGATTGCGTTCACCAACCAGGGCTGTCCCTCTGTCGCATTCCAAATCATTGGAAAGCAGTCCGCGTCAAATACCTGGCCGGTCTCTCTCGTATGCTGCATATAAAGCTCATGAATCTCTTCCTGCGTGAAATCACCCAGACGCAGAGACTTAGCCTTGATGTTGAACGCCGAGCCGCCAGTGACGATGTCCTGGTTGGAAAGCACGATGCGGTAGTCGCGCACGTCGCGTACGCCACAGAGTATAATGGACTGCGGAAAGGCTGCAGGGCGGTTGGCATAGCCCGCCCGGATTTGACGGAGGACGCTCACCAAGCTGTCGCCCACCAAGGCGTCGATTTCATCAAGAAAAAGGACAACTGGCTTGGGAAGTTCTTTCGAGAGGCTTCGTAAATAAGATGTCAGCATAGCATCCTTTCCAACATTCTGAACCCGGTCACGCAGCTCATAAGGGACACCGTTATTCACGATGTCGGTAAATTCGTTCGCCAACGTATCAACAGTGGACTTGATCACACTCTGCATGTCATTCCTAGACGCCTGGCCTCCCTCAACATTGGCATAGACAGCTATATAATCCCCTTTCTCGTTCAGATAGTCACGTAAGGCAAGCAAGCAGGAGGTCTTGCCCGTCTGACGCGGGGCGTGGAGCACAAAATAACGTTTCTGACGGATAAGCATCAATATTTCTTCCAAGTCGAAACGGCTCAGCGGGTCGATGGTGTAATTGTCGGCGGGGATTTGTGGTCCGGCTGTGTTGAACGTTCTTTCCATATAGATTTCTCTTTTTTTGCAAATTTACAAAAAAGGACGGAATAAACGAAAATAAAAGCAAAAAAAAGTGAGGATGCAGGCCTGCATCCTCATTTTCTGTCGCTCTTGTCTTTATTCTTACAGGCTATTGCCCTGCGATGATATTGATGACCGCCACGATGTCAGAGATGTCGATGTTTGAGTCGTTATTGACATTCGCCGTATTACGGTAAGTGGTGAGACAATCGAAATTTTAGTCACTGGAGAGTTGACTCTTTTGAAAATAATTCGTAAAATCCGTAAAAAAGGTAAAAGAGTCCGTAGAATATGTATGCCGCGTCTGCGGATTTCTTCGTAACTTTGCGGTGTAAAAAAACATACGGTGAGGAATGAATTCCACAAAACAATAGTATTATATGAAAAGAATCATAACAATTATCTTAGCAGTATTGACTATGGCAACAATGAACAGTCAGACGCTGACTGAGCGTCAAAAGGGATTGGCGGCATGTGCGTGCCTGATGGCACAGGGCGATTTGGCACGTTTGGACCCAGCTGTGCGTAAGGCCCTCGACAACGGAGTGACCATCAACGAACTGAAAGAGGCATTCTCACAACTCTATGCCTACACGGGCTTCCCCCGCTCGCTGAACGCATTGGGCGTGCTCAACAAAGTTTTAGAACACAAACAGGCCAACTGGCAAGAGGGAAAGCCCTGGACACGTCCTGCTCTTTGGGACGACGCTGAAAAGGCGCTGAAGCAGGGCACCGAGGTGCAGACCAAGCTCTCCGGCAAGCCGTTCGACTACACGTTCTGCCCTCAGGACGACTACTACCTGAAGGCCCACCTCTTCGGCGACATCTTCGCCGGAGACCAGCTCACTGCCGCCGACCGCGAGATCGTGACCGTGGCTGCACTGAGCGGACTGGACGGCGTGGATCCCCAGCTGGCAGCCCACAAGCAGGGTGCCGTCAACATGGGCAACTCACAGCAGACTGTGGACGAGCTCTGCGAATGGCTCAACAAAGAAGGCTACACGCTGCGGCCGACATGGCCCAAAGGAGAGCCGAACTCAGCCTACGCACAGTACTTCACCGGCAACAGCTACCTCGCACCGATGGACGGGGTGGCCAACGTGACCTTCGAGCCACGATGCCGCAACAACTGGCATATCCACCACAAGGCCGTGCAGGTGCTCATCTGCGTGAGCGGACGAGGATGGTATCAAGAGTGGGGAAAGGAAGCGGTGGAGATGACGCCGGGCACCGTCATCGCAATACCCGCAGAGGTCAAGCACTGGCATGGCGCAGCCAAAGACTCCTGGTTCCAGCACCTCACCTATCACAAGGACGCACAGGAGGGAGCCTCGAACGAATGGCTGGAGCCCGTGACAGACGAAATCTACAACAAACTGAAATAACAATAAAAGCTATGCAAGGAAACTTCTCATATCACAATCCCACCAAGCTGTATTTTGGTGAAGAGTCCCTGAACTACCTCAAGGACGAGTTGAAGAACTACGGTCCCATCGTACTGCTGAACTACGGCAGCGGCAGCGTGAAGCGCAACGGCATCTACGACCAGGTGTTGGCCATCCTCAACGAGGCAGGCAAGACCATCGTGGAGAATCCAGGCGTGATGAGCAACCCCACGCTGGAGAAGCTGCACGAGGGCGTGAAGCTTGCACGCGAGAACGAGATCGACCTGATTCTCTCCCTCGGCGGCGGCAGCGTCTGCGACTATTCAAAGGGTGTGGCAGCAGCGGCAGCATACGACGGCGACTACTGGGACCAGTTCTGGCTGAAGCAGCAGGACCCCGAGAAAGGCCAGAAAATCCTGCCCGTGGGCTGCATCCTGACGATGGCAGGAACGGGGTCTGAGATGAACGGAGGTTCAGTCATCACCGACACGGAGCATATGCTCAAGGTGGGCCATGTCTTCGACGACCGTCTGATGCCCAAGTTCTCCATCCTGAATCCGAAGTTCACGATGACCGTGCCCGAAAACCAGATGAAGGCCGGCATCTACGACATCATGAACCATATCATGGAGCAGTATTTCAGCGACACGGACGACAACACAAGCGACTACCTCTCCGAGGGACTGATGCGCGGGCTCATCGTGGCATCACGCAAGGCCGTGAAGAACCCGCAGGACTATGAGGCACGCTCCAACATCATGTGGACCGCAACTTGGGCGCTCAACACGCTCATCGGACTTGGAAAGCGACAGGACTGGATGGTACACATGATAGGACACTCCGTAGGCGCATGGACACACGCACCTCACGGCTACGCACTGGCTTCCGTGTCGATGGCATATTACCGCAGAGCCATGAAGCCGGGTCTGCAGAAGTTTGTCCGCTTCGCCAAGAACGTATGGGACATCCAGGGAGAAGGCATGACCGACGAGCAGATTGCCCAGGCAGGACTTGAGGCACTGAAAAGCTGGATGGTGGAGGTTGGACTTCCCCTGACCATCAGCGAACTCGGAGCCACCGACGACATGATTCCGGGCATCACCGCCGGAACCATCTGCTATCCTGCCGGATATCTCGACCTAAAGCCCGAAGACATCACAGAGATACTGAAGGAGAGCATGTAAAAGAGGACTTTTACTCTCCACAAAAAACTTACTTTTATCAAATTTTGTGCGTAAATCAGCCAAATCTCTATTTTTTTTACACATTTGGCTGGTTTACGCACATTTTTTTTGTATATTTGCAAAAAATAATAAAAACAAAGAGACATGCTTATTGGACGACAGAAAGAAATGATAATGCTTCAGGATGCGCTCAGGAAAGATTATTCGCAATTCATTGCAGTATATGGGAGAAGGAGGGTTGGAAAGACTTTTCTGATTCGAGAGGCATTCGACTACAAGTTCTGCTTTCAATACACCGGAGCCGCCAACACATCATCACGCAAGCAACTGGCACGATTTCGGTTAGCACTGAAAGAGCAAGGACTTCATGACGTGATGCCAACCATCACAAACTGGATGGACGCTTTCAGTGAGATGAGACGTTTTATAAACCACAAACCAGAAGGAAAGAAAGTGATATTTCTTGACGAGCTTCCTTGGATGGACTCCCCACGTTCAGGATTCCTCTCAGAACTGGAGGCATTCTGGAACGGATGGGCATCTGCACGGAAAGACATCGTTTTCATTGTATGTGGAAGCTCTACATCATGGATGGTGAAAAAAATTCTAAAAAACAAAGGAGGTCTGCACAACCGTCTGACACATAGAATCGCACTGAAGCCGTTCACACTCCGACAATGCGAGCAGATGATGGAATCCAACAATATAGTCCTTACTCGTAAGCAAATGCTTGAAGGATACATGATTTTTGGAGGGATTCCCTATTATTGGAGCCTGATTCAAGGAGGCTGCAGCCTCACTCAGGAAATCGACCGGCTCATCTTCTCCGAGGATGGAGATTTGCATGACGAGTTCAATATGCTTTACGCATCTTTGTTCAAAAAAACAGAGCCCTACCTCAAAGTCATCTCACTTCTTGCACAGAAGAATTCCGGGATGACTCGGAAAGAACTGATAGAAAAAGGGGGCTTTGAAAGCAACGGTGCATTCAGCGACTTGCTTAACGACTTGGAATGGTGTGGATTCATCCGCAGCTATTCCATGATTGGGAATCAAGTGAAAGACGAAACATATCAACTCATTGATAACTATACCCTATTCTACTACGCTTTCATCCACGGGAAACATCCTGGTAGGAACTATTGGCAGGCAACCATGAAAACGCCGGCTTACAACACATGGTGCGGGTTGGCCTTTGAGCGCGTATGCCTATGGCATGTCGAACAAATCAAACAAAAACTGGGTATTAGCGGAATTCTCACAAACGAATATGCGTGGAGATTCGATGGAAACAAGGTTGAGAATGTGCCAGGAGCACAGATTGACCTTCTTATCGACCGGAGCGACGGTTTAATCAACATATGTGAGATGAAATATTCCAAAGACACATACACAATGACAGCCGAAGACGAAAGGGATATAAGGCGAAAGAACAACGTATTTACTCATGTGACAAAAACAAAAAAGGCAGTGCACACGGTGATGGTCACCACCTACGGACTCAATCATAACGCATACAGTCACGACATTCAAAACGAAGTAACCATGGACGATCTATTTCTATAGGCAACATATTTGTGCGTAAATCAGCCAAATCTCTATTTTTTTTACACATTTGGCTGGTTTACGCACATTTTTTTTTTACAAATTATTCATGGTCCGTCGAAAGTAGAGGCCACTATGGCGCGTCTTGCTACTTCATCCCTCTTTTGTTATGGCATTGCATGACGGACTGTGTCAGTTCTTGATGAACACCTTCACAGCTTTTCCGTCGGCACTCCGCTCGATGCAGAGGCCGTGGGGATGGCTGAGACGGCGTCCCTGCAGGTCGTAGTAGGTCTTGGGACCGTTGGCGGTTGGAGCCGTCACCTCGTCTATGGCGGTGTATTCACGGTCAATCATGAAGACGAAGGTGCTCAGGCTGTTAGCAGGGAAGGTGGTTGTGACCTCCTTCACGGGCTGTTCCACAGGGATGTCCTCTGTCTGGCAAAGGTTCGCCTTCTCGTTGCCGGTGGACAACAGGCGCATGGCACTCTTCACATACTCCGGGAACTTCACCTTCAGTTTATGTTCGGTGGCGGTGGAGTTGATGGCAATCACGATGAGGGAGTCTCCCTTGATATAGGCAGATGTCTCAAGCGGCGAGTCTGTCTCGGTTTTGAATGAGGCTCTCGTGTTAATGCGTGTGGAGCCGGTGACGTACTTGGAGAAGTGCGACATGACGTAAGCACGCGGCAACAGGGTGTTCTTCGTGTTGCCCGGATTATATTTGGCCTCACCCGTACCGATAAATGCCCAATGGGCACGCATATACCAGTAGATGTAGCCGGTACAACCTGCCAGCATACATTCGTTCAGCTCGCGGGCGAACACCAGTTGCTCCGACCAGTAAGGCAGATGGTCAATGTTGTCGGTCACGGAGTGCTCGGTCATCCATACTTCCTTGCCGTACTTGGCGGCCAGCTCGGCTGCGGCCTTCATGTTGCCAAGTGGCGGATGTCCGTAGAGGTGTCCCGCGATGATGTCGATTTGCTCACGTGCCACCGGGTCGTTCAGCAGCATGTTGGAGTACTGTGGGTCGAAGCCGAGCGGTTCCGCGCTGATGAGCCGTACGCCATTGTATTTCGAACGGTCAAGGTCCTTGGCATAGTTCTTCACCAGGTTCAGCTGCTGCTGAGGCGTGTAGAGGCATCCGGAGTAGTCAACCCACCAGTCTGGCTCGTTCTGCACGGAGACGGCATCCACATTGACACCGTTGCTCTTCATGTAAGCCAAAAAGGTGTTGAACCAAGGGAAGAACTTGCTGTAGCAGTCCTCTCGCAAGGCGCCACGCTGCTTCCCCTGGGCATCGGAATTGCCGCCCTGAGCCGTTCCGTTGGTCTTATAGTCGCCTGGAGGCGACCATGGAGTGCCGAAAACGATTCCGCCACGCTGCTTCACAATCTTGGCCGACGGCAGCGAGCCGTGCCAGTCGTAGGGAGTGTCCCATCCGATGTCGGAATAGGAGATGTCGCCCTTGAAGTTCGGCGAGATTTCCATCCGCATGATGTTCAGTCCGATCTTCGACGTCGGACCGTAAAGAAGCCGGACCGGCTGCGTGTCGTTGCCGTATGGACACATCGCACCGTCGCAGCAGGCAGCTCCGAAACCAGTGACGGTCTGGTATCGGGTGCTCATCAGCTGGACGATGTGCGTTGTGGCATGAACCGACGCGGCAGCCAGCATCGCTAGCAGGATAGTTGAGATTTTTTTCATAGGCGTAAAAATTATAGTCTTTAGTTGCTTTTCACAAACTACATGAAATTTTACGCAAAATTACACACAAACTGTCAAAACAGCTTTTATCTACGTTTCAAAAACTTTACCGAAACTCATCTACTATAAAAAAACTCGCTCAACGTGTCAAATTCTAAAAGAAATGTTTCAAATACAGCACGGTTTTTGCCATCCGAATCTTTACAATTTAATTAACAAGCCATAATTATTTGCTTATTTCAGCGATTATTCATAACTTTGTCGGTGATTTCCGAACAAACTGAAAATCCTAACTGACCCTGTATATATACAACTAATAACAAAAAAATGAAAAAACTACTACCTACCCTACTCTTGCTGCTGATGACCGCACTGACGGCAACGGCGGCAAAGACCGTCTACATTCCGGACTCCTGGGCATACAATTCAAGCACCCAGGAGTACACCGAAGGCGGAAACAGCGACCTGCAATGGTCCTACAACCGGAGCAAGCAGTCGGACAACTGCATCATCTTCTGGCAGAAAGGATTCGGAAGCGACCCAAGCCAGGCACCCAGCCTGAACGGCGAGGACATGACCTTCGACGTGGACGACGTGCTGCGCGTGGCTGAGGACTGCTACGCCCTGAACATGAACACGCTGGGATTCGACACCGGCAACATGAAGAACAAGTACAAGCTGATGATCCTCATGAACTACACCACCACCTGGACATGCTATGGAGGCGGCTACGACTTTGAGGTCTCGGCTCTGTGGCTCAACCCCGCAACGGTGAAGCCGGCCGGCCACTCCCTGGCTCATGAGGTGGGACATTCCTTCCACTACATGTGCTATGCAGAGGCGGCCAACTACAACCATAATTCATCCACCACCATCAACACCGGATTCCACCTGGGCTGCGGAAACGGACAGAGCATATGGGAGCAGACCGCACAGTGGCAGGCCAACCAGGCTTACCCCGAGGAAATGTTCAACCAGAGCTATCCACTCTTCGGCAACAACGTGAACTATGCGTTCAGCCATGAGTGGATGCGCTATCAGAGCTACTGGTTCCACTATTATCTCAGCCAGTACTATAACGACATCACCACCGTGGCAAAGGTGTGGAGGCAGCCGATGACGGGCCAGACCGACGGCGATGCCACTGACTTCTGTCAGGCACTGATGGCGCTGAAAGGAATGTCGGCCACCGCTTTCTATGAGCGTTACTTTGACTACGCACTCCACTGCGCCACCTATGACTTCGACGCTGCCGCCAGCTACCGCGACAACTACATCGGAAAGTTCGACTACCACGCTGTGAAGCTCAGCGACAACAAATACCAGGTAGCTTACGCCAGCGCACCGCAAAGCACCGGCTTCAACGTCATTGAACTCAACGCTCCGGCGGCGGGCACCACCGTCAGCACCCGCCTCACGGCACTCACCCCGGGATGCGCATTGGCCGAAGGCGACCCGGGCGAATACAACAACGGAGAGGGGAACAAGCTCGTCAGCGCCGGCACCACCACCTACAACAGCATGAGCAGCACGCAGGCCGCCTACCGGGGATTCCGTGCGGGATATGTGTTCCTCAAAACCGACGGGACACGGACCTACGTGAACGACAATGCCGTACATTGCACCGGGACCGGCGAGAAGACAGAAACCATCAGTGCAACCGTGCCGTCGGGTGTCAGCCGTATGTTCCTCGTCGTAGCACCGGCACTCACCACCTACGTGAAGCACAAATGGGACGAAAACATCCTGAACGACGACCAATGGCCCTACCAGTTCGAGCTGGAGAACACGACGGCAAAGAACGTCACACCATACATCTCCGAGCCCGAATTCACCAAGCAGATTGACGGAAGGAAAATTGCAGACGTGACACTGACATACCAGGTGGTTCTGCCACCGGCAGAAGACTATACGGGAGCATCCGTCACCTTCGCCAACAGCGGGCTGAACGCACTCTGCACGGCCTTCCAGATGGAGGCCGACGCCATCTTCAACAACATCCTGGCCTACGCTGCCACTCAGGCAAACGGAACCATCATGAATTATGCGGCAACCTCTGACCTGGGGCTGCAAACCGCAGGCAATACGGCAAACGGAGACTTCGGACACTGGTTCCAGGCAGACGGGACGGTCACCAATTGGGGAAACAACTCAGTGGTATTCGCCGAATTCTCAAAAGCCAACAAGAGCGCACAAGTGGGACAATACCCCGGGGCCAACTCCAACGGAACCACACGCACCATCCGCGAGGCACTCGTCTACAAGGACAACAACGGAAACACAGCGACCGCCTATCTCGTGTTCAACATCAGCTTTGTGGACGGAGCGACGCCTTACAGCTATCTCTCCGACATCGACTACACGGGACCGGGCAGCGAGGCCGAGCCGGTGGAATTCACCTATGACTGGACACTCACGGAGGAGGAGATGAGCAAGACGGCCGTTGAGCTGAGAAGATCCGGAAACTACGACACAGAGATGAACCAGCTCTTCCAGCAGGCACTGGGTCTGACCACCAGTGAGCTCCAGACTAAACTGTCGGAAACTCTCACCTACAACCTACAAAACAACGGAACGGCCACAGTAGGTCTTGCCGGAGGAAACGTGCCCAGCGGATATGTGGCTTATTACCCGCTCGACACCGACGGAAACATCGTGACAACCCGTAGCACAACCTTCAACGACTATGGATGGTGGTTCAACGCAAACGGTGAGCCATCTGCAGCCGACGGAACGAACCAGCTGGCCATGTGCCTCGACTGGATTGCCCACGAGTGGGTGCTGCAGCAAAACGGACACCCGGCCTACAACACAACCTACAAATTCGGAGTGGCGGTCGTCTACAACAACGGCACCCGGAAAACGGCAAAAATATGGTTCAACATCACAACACCGATGCAGTCCGTCACGCTCAAGGACAGCGACACCGCATACGAGCAGCAGCAGACGGAATGCAACGTGACGCTGCAACGAAGCCTGCCCGCCGGCAAATGGCTCTCGTTCTGCGCCCCGTTCAACATCTATTCTGACGAATGGGATGAGATGGGCATCGAGAAAGTGCAGAAGCTGACGGGGGTGACCGTCAACAAGAATGAGGTGACCCTGAATTTCAGCAACGAGCAGGCAGCCATGATGGTGGGCATACCTTACCTCATCAGGATGAAGGAGTCGAGAGAAGGGATCACGAAGCCCGCCACACTCTATGGTCCGTACACCGACCAGCCAGTGACGACCGTCACCGATCCTACGGGAAGCGTGACTGCCAGGATGATTGGAACCTACGTGAAAATCGACCTCGACAACGACGTCTATTACATCCAGGACGACAAGTTCCGCCACACCGTCTACACATCCGACCAGAAGACAGCCATGAAAGGCTGGCGGGCATATTTCACCATCAGCGACGCCCAGAGTGGTGTGAAAACACTGAATTTCTCACTCGACGGAGAAGACACAACTACAGCCATCGAGGAAACAGCAGTCGTCGTTGACGAAGCGGTCAGCGTGTATGACCTGTCGGGCAGATGCCTGAAACGGAACGTGAACAGTCGTTCCGCCACAGTGAACCTGGCACCGGGCGTGTATATCATCAACGGGAAAAAAGCGCTTGTGAGATGATGAACCACATCCTGATTCCTTAGCATTCTTCGGCCTTGCCATTCAATGCTCCGGACGGGAATCATCAGTCTAAAAAAACGCCATCCTGAATTATCAACCCTCAACAGAACAAACCAATGAAAAAAACATATATCACCCCACTGGTCCTGCGGCAGTCGCTGCTGACAGAAACCTTCATGATTGTACCCAGCATCGTAACCGGAGACAACGGCATCGGAGACGGAGATGACGACCCGGGCGGCGAAGGCGACCCCGACACCAAGGAAAGAGAGATAGCCTGGGGCAGTCTTTGGTAACAGCAGCAGCCATGAAAGAATCACTATGTGATTTAGTAGGAGGTAAATACTAATTGAAGGTGCTTATCTCCTACTTTTTGTTTTATAAACCATCCATTTATATTGATTTATGATTCTCTATAAATAAAGGATAGATTCAGTGCTCAAATTCTTTCGTATTTTTATTGTTAATGTTTTGTTGTTTTCAGATATTTTATGTATCTTTGCACCAAAAGCGTGCGAGAAAAATCACATTGCAGCAATCTGATGGAGCATGATTGCTACTGGTATTTCTAGACTTGCCACTAAGGACAAAACAGATTCAGATTATGACAGCATTACAATTGAATGCGGAACTATACCGCGCTATGAGTGAGATAGCCAATGATAAAACATTGCTGGCTAAAGTACTGAAGTATGTGAAAAGCCTAGCTCCAGCAAAAACAGAAAACAACGAAGAGGGATGGGCAGACAGCTTCTCGGGAGCTTGGAAAGACAGCCGCTCAACAGAAGAAATCATCAACGACATTCTTGAAAGCAGGACTCCAAATAGCAGAGAAATTGAATTATGAAAGGATATCTACTAGACACAAGTATCTGTGTGTTTCTCTTTCGTAAACACCCCAAGGTAACCGAACAACTGAATAAAATAGGTTATAGTCGTTGTTTTATTAGCGACATTGTCCTGGCTGAATTACGCTATGGAGCTTATAAAAGTGATTTCGTGGAAGACAACCTGAAATTGATTGACAATTTCGTAAAAAAAGTGCATGTTCTACCTTTTGCCGACTGTATTGACGTGTATGCCAAAGAGAAGGTGCGCCTAAAAAAAATTGGAAGGCCCATAGAAGAATTTGATTTACTCATTGGTTGTGCAGCCAAAACAGCGGGACTGACTGTTGTCACACACAACTTGAAACATTTCAGCCATATCGAAGGTATTGACATGGAGGACTGGGTAGAACTCATATAAACACATTATCGCCATTAATAAAAAGATGCCATAACCAATTGGTTATGGCATCTTTTTATTCAATAATCTTTCTCCTGCTACCCTTCCAGCTGGCTGGCCAGCCCGTCAGCAGAGATAAGCAGCTGCACGAGCGGGCAGTCCTCACGTGCCTTGTTGAAATTTCCCTTGATGTCGGCCGACTGGAACGGGAGGTCCCATGCCTGCATGTGCCAGCGGATTGCAAGAGCCTCGTCGTTAGTCAGCTTCAGACCAGCCTGCAGCAGCAGGATTACCGACTTCTCACCATGCCCGAACGGAAACTCGCCGTGGTCCACATCATAAGCGGGAACTTCCTCCCACTCGCCTTTCTCGTTCTTCTGCTTGCGGGTAGTCGGCTTGTAGATGTCGGCCTTGCATACGTCGTGCAGGAGTGAGGCGAGGAGGATGCTGTCGACAGGAAGTCGCTCCTCCAGCTCCGGTTTACGCTTGAGCATTACCTCACGCAAGTCAAGCGCCATATTGCAGACGTTCAACGAGTGCTCCAATAATCCTCCCTCATGGTTAAGATGAAATCTCGAACTTGCCGGAGCCGTGAAGAAACCAATCTTCTCCAGCATCTTCACTGTGCGGATGATGCCGTCACGCTCCGTGGACATCAGCAGCGTCAAGAAACGCTCTTTCTTTCCTTTCATACCTTTCATATTGGCAATTGTGTTTTAAGGTTACTACTATGCAAAGTTAAACATTTTCCCTGTACATTGCAATTTTTTTGTAGAAAATCAAGTGGAAATAATGAAAAAAATGAAGCGAGAGTGTCGGTAAACACCCTCGCTTCAATTTTTGAGTCGTCGTACAGGCAGTTATACACCGAGCGACTTGGTGATTTCATCCACGTAGGCCTCGGCCTTCTTGCATGCAGCCTTGTAGTCGGCAGCGCTCTTCAGCTCACCCGGAGCCTCAACGTAGAATTTGATCTTGGGCTCAGTGCCTGAAGGGCGAACGCTCACCTTGCTGCCGTTCTCAGTGAAGTACTGCAGCACGTTGCTCGTGTCGGGCATCTCCAGCTTGCACACATTGCCTTCGGCATCGCGGGCCTCCAGAGTCTTATAGTCCTTGGAAAGCACCACCTTCGACCCAGCCAGCTCCTTCGGAGGGTTCTGACGGAAGTTCTCCATCATCGCCTTGATCTCGTCAGCACCGCTCTTGCCCGGCTTCACCACGTTGATGGCCTTGTTGTAGGTGAATCCATACTCCAGGTAGATGTCCATCAGCAGGTCGTAGAGCGTCTTGCCGTTGTCCTTTGCCCATGCGGCAATCTCGCAGATGAGGCAGATGGATGCTGGGCTGTCCTTGTCGCGCACCTTGTCGAACGGCAGGAAGCCGAAGCTCTCCTCGCCACCGCCGATATACTTCTTCACACCCTCGTTCTCGCGGATGAGAGCGGCAATCCATTTGAAGCCGGTGTAGCAGTCCATCATCTCCACTCCGTTCTTGTCGGCGATTCGCTTGATGATCTCGGTGGTCACGATGGTCTTAACCAGGAACTCGTTGCCCTTGAGCTGACCCAGCTTCTTCTTGTTGGCGATGATATACCATGCGAACATCATGCAGGTCTGGTTGCCGTTCAGGATTTCCCACTCGCCGTCGCTGTTGCGGCATACGATGGCCAGACGGTCGGCATCGGGGTCGCTGGCAATCACGAGGTCGGCATTCAGCTTCGTACCCAGTTTCATTCCCAGCGTCATGGCCTCTGAGTTCTCCGGGTTCGGACTTACCACCGTAGGGAAATTACCGTCGATCACCATCTGCTCCGGCACCACGTGGATATTCTGGAATCCCCATGAGCGGAGAGCCTCCGGAATGATGACACGGCCAGTGCCATGCAGCGGTGTGTACACGATGTTGAGGTCTTTCTGGCGCAGGATCACATCCTGGTCCACCATCGCCTCCTTCACTGCCTGGAGGTAGTCCCAGTCCATCTCACCACCGATGATCTGGATGAGGTCGGGGTTGCCTTCCCACTTCACATCCTCCATCTTCACGGCGTTCACCTCGTTGATGATACCCACATCATGCGGAGCCAGCACCTGTGCGCCGTCTTCCCAATAAGCCTTGTAGCCGTTGTATTCTTTCGGGTTGTGAGAAGCAGTCACGTTCACACCGGCCTGTGCACCCAGCTGGCGGATGGCAAACGAAATCTCAGGTGTAGGACGCAAGCTCTCGAAGAGATAAGCCTTGATGCCGTTGGCAGAGAAGATGTTGGCAACGGTCTCTGCAAACTCGCGTCCGTGGTTGCGGCAGTCGTGTCCAACCACCACGCTCAGGTCCTTACGTCCCGGGAATGCCTTGTTGATGTAGTTGGCGAAGCCCTGAGTGGCAGCGCCCACGATATAGATGTTCATTCGGTTCGTGCCCACGCCCATGATGCCGCGCAGGCCGCCAGTGCCGAATTCCAGCGTCTGATAGAAGCTGTCAATCAGCTGAGACTTGTCCTCACTGTCGAGCATGGCCTGTGCCTCAGCACGAGTGGCCTCATCGAACACGGGGTCGGTGGCCCATTTTTTTGCCACTTCCTCACATTTTTTCAAAAGCTCTTCTTGCATAATGAATTCATTTTATGGTTAATAAAAAATTAATTTCTGTTCTGATTTTAAATGATTAGAAGTTCTAAGTCTCTGTGTCTCGAAGTTTCGATGTCTCGATATTTCGATATTTCGGATTTTCGAAGACTCGAAATCTCAAAACTAAAAGAAACACTCATTCAACTTTAAACTTTCAACTTTAAACTGAAAAAAGATCATCTCATACGGTAGCGGTCGCCTTCTTCCTTGACGATCTTGCGCCAGTAGTCCTCGGGATAGCCCGGGCGTTTCACGCCGGCTCCCAGCCCATAGGGGCTGCGCTTGAACTCGCCGTTCTCCTCCGGTTTGACCACCATGTCGTTATGCTTCACAACAATATACTTAAAGAGAGCGTACCACTGAGACATCATCTTATCGGCCTGCTTCAGCGAATAATCCGTAAGCAGGGACTTGGCTTTCTGAGGGTCCTCATCATAAAGTGACTTGGCCTGGCTCTCAATCGACGCCTGATTGTCGTAGAACCCAAATTCCAGTTCATTTCGTACTCTCTCCAGGTCGGGGAACATCTTGTCGTAGAAGGGATAAACAATGTTTGCCACCATATTGCACATCCAAAAAGCTGATCCGAAGGAGAAGGTAATCTCATCCTGCTTATCGGCGATACGCTGATAACAAAGAGGAATCTCGTTCACACCGCAGTATACAGGGGTGTAAGCAGCCATATTCGGGTCATCGTTAGTCCACCATGCAATGCCTCCTATTGCATCAGGAAGCCAATTACGCATCTGTGCCACAATGGAGAAGCCAGTCTGAACTGTGGATATCGGACGCTCATTAAAATACTCCACACTGTCTACTTTGGCCGACAGAGGAGAAATGCGATAAGGCATGTGGAAAGGTCCTGCACCCAGTCCCTCCCTGATGTCGAGGGGAGTATCCTCGTAGTGGTCTCGCATATCCTGCATGAGAGTGCGTAGTGACAATTTTGTCTTAGGCTTGTAGTATAGTGGCATCTCGCCTT
Source organism: Bacteroidaceae bacterium (assembly GCA_017483765.1). Taxonomy (GTDB): domain Bacteria; phylum Bacteroidota; class Bacteroidia; order Bacteroidales; family Bacteroidaceae; genus UBA3839. The sequence continues at coordinate 20,116 of JAFUVE010000040.1, forward strand.
TCAAATCCTCTCCGTTGATGTAAGGGAGAAAGCGGTCCATGCCGTCCACATGGTGGTTAAAGAAACTCCACACACGGGCATCACAATAACGAATACCACTGAAATCAAGTGGGTTATAAGCATCACGGAATGAGAAATCCTCGTCTTTTCCATCGAAGAAACCCTTCTTTCGGGCCACCTTCACCACATCCTTAGCATAAAGAACATTCTCTTTGTCCTTCATATTGAATTTCGTGATGCGGCTCTGATTGGCATGGGCACAGATACAGTCGTCAGGAATGCGGATGGCCACCCACACCGCACCTTTGTTGCCTGGGCCCTTTCCTACCATCTCGAGTATCCAAGCCTCGTTTTTGTCTGCAATGGAGAAACTCTCGCCCTCACTGTTATAGCCATACTCGGCAACGAGTGACGTCATGATGTCGATGGCATTTCGAGCACTGGTTGCACGCTCCAACGTGACGTAAATAAGCGAGCCATAGTCCATGATGCCCTCAGGATCCACCATCTCCTCTCGGCCTCCGAAAGTCGTCTCAGTGATGGTCACCTGATTCTCGTTGATCTGCCCCACAACGTTGTAGGTACGCTCTGCCTGACGGATCTGACCATGATACTGATTGGTGTCCCAGTCATAGATGTCACGCATCTCATCCTTGGCGTGTGTACCCCCCACATGGCGGTACATATTGCCGTACATGCCGTAAGAGTCTGCATTGTAGGTAACCATTACGCTGCCGTCTGTGGAGGCATCCTTTCCAACTATGAAATTCGTACAGGCAGCAGCTTTCTCACTGATTGCCATCAAGGCAACCAAACATATTGTATAAAAGATTCTTTTCATTATTAAAATTTTCAGATAATCATTCCTGGATATACCGGTTTAAAACAACAACCGTTATTATTTAATGACCAGCTTGTCGGAGTCGGCAGCCTTGAAGCTCATGTCGAGTCCTTTTACCGAATGGGTGAGCGCACCGACAGAGATGAAGTCCACGCCCTGCTCTGCATAGTCGCGGATGGTGTCGAAGGTGATGCCTCCTGACGACTCTGTCTCGTAGCGTCCGGCGATGAGTTCCACCGCCTTCTTCGTCTCGGCTGGAGTGAAGTTGTCAAGCATGATACGGTCTACGCCGCCGAAGTCGAGCACACGCTGCAGCTCAGCGAAGTCGCGCACCTCTATCTCGATTTTCAGGTCTTTGCCTTTTTCTTTCAGGTACTCATGGCAGCGTGAGATGGCGTTTTCGATGCCTCCTGCGAAGTCGATGTGGTTGTCCTTGAGCAGGATCATGTCGAAGAGGCCGATACGGTGGTTTGTGCCGCCACCAATCTTCACAGCCAGCTTCTCCAGCATACGCATGCCCGGAGTGGTCTTGCGGGTGTCGAGCACACGTGTCTTCGTTCCCTTCAGCCGCTCCACGTATTTGTTGGTCATCGTGGCGATGCCCGACATTCGCTGCAGGATGTTGAGCATGAGTCGCTCGGTCTGCAGCAGGCTCTGTATCTTTCCTTTCACGCTCATGACGATGTCGCCCGGCTTCACGTGAGTGCCATCCTCGATATACACTTCCACCTCCATCGTGGGGTCGAAACGACGGAACACCTCCTTGGCGATGTCCACACCGGCAAAGACGCCCTCTTCCTTGATAAGCAGTTTCGACTCGCCCATCGCATCAGCCGGGATGCAGCACAGGGTGGTTTGGTATCCGTCGCCGATATCCTCTGCAAACGCAAGGTCTATCAGTCTGTCGTTCAGTTCTTCTACTGTAAGCATAATATGATAATAATTAATGTTTTTTATGATTTTCAATCCAGGATTTTCAGTTAGTCATAGGCATCAATCTCCCCTTTTGCCATGTGGTCGCACAGAGCAAAAAGAAGCATCAAGCCTTAACAATCTGCTAATTTAAGGATAATTTTCCATCTATCCAAATTTCAGCAAAAAAATTTGGAATCTTTTTACATGCAGCCCTTCCTCAGGCTCGCATAGGAGGTGACAGATTCTGGAGCAGCGAGAGCCATAAAAGCTTGCTTGAGATATGCCGAAATCTCCGTTTGAGCCGAATACAATGCCAAGCTTGCTTGAGCATTGTTGAGGCGTAGGAGATTCGCCGAAGGCAATCGTGACAGAATCCTATGTAATGAAATCCGTTTTCACACGCACCTCGCCACTGATACGCATAGGAGGTGAAAAATCCGTTTTTACATGCACAACGCCCCTTGTACGCGTAGGAGGTGAAAAATCCGTTTTTACATGCACAACGCCCCTGGTACGCATAGGAGGTGAAAAATCCGTTTTCACACGTAGGACGAAGCTGATACGCAGTGAGCCAAATACACCATTGCTGACTAATGTCCGACGTACCTATAACCCTTCTGCTCAGGAAGACAGAATCATCCCCTCCTACAACTCCGTTGCACCGCCAGTCGAGTAGGGTTATGCGCGTAGGAGGTGAAAGAATCTGGAGCATCGAGTGAAATGCCAAGCTTGCTTGAGTATTTCCGAGTCGTGAC
>JAFUVE010000041.1 GCA_017483765.1 Bacteroidaceae bacterium
ATAATTAATAAATCCATGAGAATTATCTTTGTCTGTGTTTGCCTCTTTTTGGCATCTTTGCCCTTAACCTCTTGAACCGTAGCTCGCTACGCTTCCGCGAGTTTGCGAGCAAATCTGCTTAAAAATAGTCTAAACACAGCCTAAAGCTAATTTTTAGAACTTGCCATAAAGTAATCAATGGTCTTTACACCCCCTTCGGTTCCCCCGTTATCGGGGGACAGAAACCCTACAGTCAACTGGATGGTGAGGCAAGTTATTTTTTTCACATCACTAAAACCATTGAATCCTAAAAAACTACTGACTATATGAAAGCAAGAACAATGTTTATGGCTGCAGCCGCCTTCTTTATGGCGCTGACGGCCAGTGCACAGTTTCCAGAGTGGCCGTCGACCAACATTCAGACCAAGCCCGGCGCCCGATGGTGGTGGCTCGGTTCCGCCATTGACCAGCAGACCCTTGAGCCGCTGATGGCGGAATATGCCCGCACCGGCATCGGCACCCTGGAAATCACGCCGATATACGGCATCCAGCAGAAGTACCGCAAGAGCACTGACCCCGCCAACGTCCTCTACTTGTCCAGCGAGTGGATGGACCTTCTGAAGAAAGTGGAGGCCCTGGGTGCAGAGAAAGGCATCCAGATCGATATGAACATGGGTACGGGCTGGCCCTTCGGCGGCCCGACTGTGACGCTGAAAGAAGCCGCCGGGAAGCTTGAATATTACAACAAAGACTTCACGACCTCAGAGACGTCGCCCGAGATCAGCTATGAGCTGACCCCCAACTCCAACAGCACGCTGAACCGCGTGATGGCCTTTCCCCAGCGCCTCAAGGGAGCCGACACGCTCGACGTGACCGGGTATATGGACGGCAACAAGCTGACTTGGACTCCTGAAGTTCATGGCAAATGGCGCATCATCGCCGTGTATAACGGGCACACGACCCAGATGGTGAAACGCGCAGCCCCCGGCGGCGAAGGGTTCGTGCTCGACCATCTCGACAAGGAAGCCGTCCAAAACTATATCAAAGTGTTTGAGCGGGCGTTTGAGAAGAACGGCAATCCCTATCCCGCCACCTTCTTCAACGACTCCTACGAGATTTTCAATGCCGACTGGTCGCCCAAGTTCTTCGAGGAGTTCGAGGCAAGACGGGGCTACCAACTGCAAAAACACCTGCAGGAACTCTTCCTGCTCACTGCAGACCGTGGAGCGAAGGTACGCTCAGACTACCGTGAGACGATGGCAGACATGTATATCGACAACTTCGTGAAGCCCTGGAACGAGTTCGCCCATAAGCATGGCGTCCAGACCCGCAACCAGTCGCACGGATCTCCGTCCAACCTGTTAGACACCTATGCCGCAGTAGATATCCCCGAGATTGAAGGCTACGGCAAGACCCCTATGGACATCCAGGGCCTTCGTAAGGACGACGGCTTCTTCAACACGAACTCCAGCGACTTCGCCACCCTCAAGCTCGCCGCCTCCGCCGCTCACGTGACCGGCAAGCCGCTGGCCTCAAGCGAGACGTTCACCTGGTTCACCGAGCATTTCCGCACGTCGCTGTCGCAGATGAAACCCGAGATGGACCTGATGTTCCTGGCCGGGGTGAACCGTATGTTCTTCCACGGCACCACCTACTCACCCGAGAGTGCTCCCTGGCCCGGCTATAAGTTCTATGCCAGCATCGACATGTCGCCCACCAACTCCATCTGGGCCGACGCGTCGGAATTCATGACCTACGTGACCCGTTGCCAGAGTTTCCTTCAGATGGGCCAGCCCGACAACGACATCCTCCTCTATTTCCCCTGTTACAACTCATGGCACCAGGCCGGCAGCACCTGGCTTCGCCTGTGTGCGATTTCCGAGTTCGAGAGCCAGTACAGCGCCCTGGACCGCACGGCGATGGCTTTGGACGGCTTCGGCTATGGCACAGACTATATCTCCGACCGCATGATTCAGAACCTGAGCGTACAGGACGGCCTGCTCGTGACGGAAGGCGGGGCGAAGTACAAGGCGCTTCAAGTGCCCACCTCCAGCAACATGCCCGAACAGACTAAGGCCAAGCTCCAGGAACTGGCAGGCCAGGGCGCCGTCATCATCTATGACGATAACAAGGAAGAGACCTTCAACGCCGTGGTCAAACCAGAGGAGATGCGAAAAGCCGGGCTTCGCTATATCCGTAGGAGCAATTCGCACGGACATCATTATTTCATCACCAACCTGACGCCTGACGACGTGGCAGCGTATGTGGAGCTGGCTGTGACGTTCAAGGGCGCCGCCCTGTTCAACCCTCTGGACGGCTCGATCCGCAAGGCCCTCGTGGATGACGGCGGCAAGGTGTATCTGCATCTTCGCTCCGGTGAGTCCGTAATCCTACAGACCTACGACTATGACCCGTTCGAGGGAATGGGTGGCGTTCAGACCGACCTGGACCGCAGTGCCGACCAACAGACCGACATCCCGCTCGACCAGCCTTGGACACTCACGTTCGACAAAGCCAAACTGGCCAACAACAGCGACTTCTCGAAGACCTACCAGCTGGAGACGTTGCAGACATGGGAGACCCTTGACGCATCGACCGCGCAGCTGATGGGTACCGGCAGTTACGAGACCACCGTGACGCTCACGGCCGCGCAGGTGGTGAACACCCCAGGCTATTGGATGGGCGACCGCCTGAAGCTCATTCTGGGCGATGTGCGCGAGTCCGCCCGCGTCTATGTGAATGACGAGTATGTGGGCTGTGCCTGGTGCGTTCCGTTCGAGCTGGACTGCACCCGCTATCTGAAATCCGGCGAGAACAAGATCCGCATCGACGTGACGAACCTGCCCGCCAACCGTATCCGCCAGGTTGACAAGGACGGTACGGTGTGGCGCATCTTCGAGGACATCAACTTCAGCGTTATATCCGGAAGTGGGGTAGGGACGACCCAGAGCAGCTTCGCCGGTTGGGCGCTCACGCCTTCCGGCCTGAACTCCGAGGTGAAACTGCAGCTTGTCCGCCATCAGGAACCTCAGACCGCTCTGAAAGGCGACGTGAACCAGGACGGCAAGGTTGATATCTCCGACATCGTGGCCATCATCAACACCATAGCCGGCGACACGACTTACAAGGCGACTGCCGACGTGAACGAGGACGGGAATATCGACATCTCCGACATCGTGGCCGTCATCAATGTCATCGCCAGTCTTTAGTTCTTGAAAAGCTATTTTGGGTAATCCTAATTATAAAAAAATGTTTAAATCAAGCTGTTGTAAGGTATTTCGTGATGAAAATGTCGGTTTTTTAAAGAAAAATCACTAATTTTGCAAAAATATTACAAGTAAAATGGCACGTCCAATAAAAGAAACTCCGATATTGAAAGGTGAAGATGCTACACGTTTCCGCTGGAATTTGGAGCATCCAAGTCCTTCGTCTGCACAACGAAAAGAAAGAGCAAGGGAAATTTATTCCATATTGAAGGCAAATAATCCTGAATGCGATTTTTTTAAATGATAAATATTAGTGACTTACGGTTTCGAAGATTGACCGAGGATACGAATCTTGATGACTTTGTTTGTGCGGATGATGATTTGAATGACTTTTTGTGGAACGAAGCTAAAGACTACCAAAAAGAACTTTTGGCGGTTACTTATTTGTTGTATTACGATAATTCTATTATTGCATATTTCAGTTTGCTGAATGATACGGTGAAATTTCAGGAAGACGATAAGAAAGTACGAAATAAAATTAACCGTAAAATTCCGTATCCAAAACAAAGGACTCATTATCCAGCTGTTAAGGTTGGTCGCTTGGCGGTCGACTCTCGATATGCGCATAATGGTATAGGCGAGATTATCATAGACTGTATTTGCTCAATGCTCACGACAAACAATAAAACAGGATGTAGGTTTCTGACAGTTGACGCATATTCAGATGTTACGGATTTCTATGAAAAAAAAGGCGAATTTCGCTTCTTCTCAGAGAATGACAAAGATGACGAAACAAGGCTTATGTATTATGATTTAAAAAACTTCAAATAGTAATAAAAACAATCAAACATATAATAATGGCACAAGAAGATAATTTCAAGAAAGTGGTGTCGCACTGCAAGGAATATGGTTTTGTTTTTCCTTCGAGCGACATTTATGACGGCCTCGGGGCTGTTTATGACTACGGGCAGAACGGTGTGGAACTGAAGAACAACATCAAGCAGTACTGGTGGCAGAGCATGGTGTTGATGCACGAGAACATCGTGGGTATCGACTCCGCGATTTTCATGCACCCCACGATATGGAAGGCATCTGGACACGTCGACGCGTTCAACGACCCTCTGATTGACAACCGTGACTCCAAGAAGCGCTACCGTGCTGACGTACTGATAGAGGACCAGATAGCGAAATACGACGAGAAGATAGAGAAGGAAGTGGCAAAGGCCCGCAAACGCTTCGGCGATGCCTTCGACGAGGCTCAGTATCTGGCCACTTCTCCCCGCGTGGCTGAGACGAAGGCCAAGCGCGACGCACTCCATGAGCGCTATGCCGCCGCGATGCAGGGTCCGGACCTTGAGGAGCTGAAGCAGATCATCCTCGACGAGGAGATCGTGTGTCCTATCAGCGGTACGAGAAACTGGACAGACGTCCGTCAGTTCAACTTGATGTTCTCCACCGAGATGGGCGCTTCCGCTGATGCCTCGATGAAGATCTACCTTCGTCCGGAGACCGCCCAGGGCATCTTCGTGAACTACCTGAATGTTCAGAAGACAGGACGCATGAAGATACCGTTTGGAATCGCGCAGATAGGCAAGGCCTTCCGTAACGAGATTGTGGCCCGTCAGTTCATCTTCCGTATGAGGGAGTTCGAGCAGATGGAGATGCAGTATTTCGTGAAGCCCGGCACAGAGCTCGAGTGGTTTGCCAAATGGAAGGAGACCCGCATGAAATGGCATCAGAACCTGGGCTTCGGCGCCGAGAACTACCGCTTCCACGACCACGACAAGCTGGCCCACTATGCCAACGCCGCCACCGACATCGAGTTCAAGATGCCGTTCGGCTTCAAGGAAGTGGAGGGTATCCACTCCCGCACGAACTTCGACCTGTCGCAGCATGAGAAATACTCCGGCAAGAATATCAAATACTTCGACCCTCAGACCAACGAGAGCTACGTGCCTTACGTGATTGAGACCTCTATCGGCGTGGACCGTATGTTCTTGAGCATCATCTGCCACAGCTACTGCGAGGAGAAGCTGGAAAACGGCGAGACCCGTACGGTGCTGCGCCTGCCGGCCGCCCTTGCGCCAGTGAAGCTGGCCGTACTGCCTTTGGTGAAGAAAGACGGCATGCCGGAGAAGGCCCGCGAGATCATCGACGACCTGAAGTTCCACTTCAACTGCCAGTACGAGGAGAAAGACTCCATCGGCAAGCGCTACCGCCGCCAGGACGCCATCGGTACTCCTTACTGCGTGACCGTGGATGGTGACACCCTGAAAGACGACACGGTGACAATCCGTTTCCGCGACACGATGGAGCAGAAGCGCGTGAAGATTTCCGAGCTTCGCGGTATCATCGAGGACAATGTGACCATCACGAGCCTGCTGAAAAACCTCAAATAAACGAATATGACCAGAGGAAATTTATTTGCGTCAGCCATGCTGGCAGCCCTTGTGCTTGTCGCCACCGCTCTCACTTCATGCAAGGAGAGCGAGGAGGAAGGAGAGTACGACAACTGGAAGGCACGCAACGAGCATTACATCGACTCCATCGCGTCGGTGGCCAGAAGCAACCGCGACGGTTCGTGGACCATCCTTCGCTCCTTCACGCTGAGCAAGGACTTCCCATTGACTGAGTCGAGCGAGAATTATGTCTTTGTACAGAAACTGGAGGAAGGCACAGGGACGGAATATCCGCTCTATGCTGACTCTATAAGAGTGCATTACTCAGGGCGTCTCATCCCCACAGCCTCCTATCCTCAGGGAACTGTGTTCGACAAGAGCTATGCCTCGTCGACATTCAATCCGCTCACCGACGTTCCGACACTTTTCTCCGTGAACCAGTTGGTGACCGGGTTCTCCACCGCAGTGATGAACATGGTGGTTGGAGACAAATGGCGGGTGTACATCCCCTACCAACTGGGCTACGGAACGCAGGGTTCCACCGGCGGAGGCATACCAGGATATTCCACACTCATCTTCGATATGCAGCTGGCCAAAATCTACAAGTTCCAGGTCGACACCGACACCAAATGGTGGACCAAACGAAGAGACTGACAAATGGCATATATCCCCGGACTTGAACCTACAATTCCGGGGATATTTGTCGGGACATGCCGAGTTGCGTCTCCTGACGAAAATGTAAAGGGGTGTTCTAAAAATTCTGATTTTTGAATCCCCCTACAAAATAAAAGTTTCATTTCGGTTGCTTTTTGTTTTCTGCGGTGTCTTTTTGTCATCATTTTCGGTTACATAGCTCGCTATGCGCCCTCAAATGCTAACAAA
>JAFUVE010000042.1 GCA_017483765.1 Bacteroidaceae bacterium
GTTCTAATAATTAATAAATCCAAGAGAATTATCTTTGCCTGTGTTTGCCTCTTTTTGGCATCTTTGCTCTTAACCTCTTGAACCGTAGCTCGCTACGCTTCTGCGAGTTTGCGAGCAAATCTGCTCAAAAATAGTCTAAACTCAGCCTAAAGCTAATTTTTAGAACCTGCCTTATATTAATGCCCCAGTTCCGTAACTCCGTGTGATAGCGACGGTTCTCCACTGATGGTTTCTGACGATATTACGAGATAGCTAGGTTTCCAAGGGTGGGATGGTTTTGCCGTGCTTCTCCAGCCGATTGTGCGGGCGAGACGCCCATACCCCGAGCCAAGACCGATCATAGCGGAAAGAGTGAATACTATTTTTACCTTTCTTTTTTGATTGTAATAGAAAAAAATAGACAAAAATAGACAGTGGTTTATTTTTTACACCTGCGCAGCTTGCATTTTTGTGTCAGGTTGTTATTGAAGGGGATGTTGGGCTCCGACTGTTTGTGTTTTGTGGGGCAAATGCAGGCTTGCTGCTTTGTGTGGCTGTCCTGGCTGGTGGAGTTAAATGCGAGGAACTTGACGGTGTTTTTTGCAAAGGCACAAGGAAAATGGAATAGGTTTTCCATATTTTCGGAAAAAGATTCATCGTGTTGTGTGTCGGGTTAAGAAAATAAATCGTATATTTGCATGAGAAATTTCAAACTTAAAAATAAAGACAATTATATGACGAAAATCAGAGTGGGAATGGGCTATGATGTCCATCAGTTGGTGAAGGATCGCGAACTGTGGCTGGGCGGCGTGAAGATCGAGCATGAGTTAGGACTGCTGGGACACAGCGATGCGGATGTGCTGATTCATGCGATTTGTGATGCCATACTTGGGGCTGCGAACATGCGGGATATCGGATTCCATTTCCCGGACAAGGACCCGGAGTTCAAGAATATAGACTCTAAGATTTTGCTGCGCAAGACGGTGGAACTGGTGAGGCAGAAGGGTTATGAGATTGGAAATGTGGATGCAACGGTCTGTGCGGAACGGCCTAAAATCAACCCCCATATCCCGCGGATGCAGCAGGTGATGGCGGAGACGATGGGTGTGGATGTCGATGACGTCAGCATCAAGGCGACGACGACTGAGAAGTTGGGTTTCACAGGACGCGAGGAAGGTATCAGCGCTTATGCGGTGGCACTGATATATAAAGGAGATTAGTTGTAGGAGAGGATACTGTTTTATAGGAACAGAAGGGCATGCACTAGGTTTGGCCGTGCTTCGCCGGCCGGTTGTGCGGACGAGGACGTCCACAAGCCCGGCCAAGACTAATAAAGCGGAAAGAGTGAATATGCTGTTCACTCTTTCCGCTTTTTACTTTCTTCAGGCTTGCTTCTTCAGGCCTGCTTCTTCAGCATCTCGTCCATGTACTTGGCTGCACGGCGGCCGTCGCCCATGGCGAGGATGACAGTGGCACCACCGCGGACGATATCGCCTCCGGCGAAGATGGTCGGGATGTTCGACTGCATCTCGTCGTTCACGGCAATCGTGTTCTTGCGTCCCAGCTCCAGGCCTTCCACGGACTTGGGCACGAGCGGGTTAGGCGATACACCCACAGCCACGATGGCCATGTCGATGTCGCGGGTCTCGATAGCTCCTTCGATAGGAACCGGGGAACGACGTCCGCTGGCATCCGGCTCTCCCAGCTCCATCTTCTGCAGACGAACCTGCTTCACCGCGCCTTTCTCGTCGGCGATATACTCAATCGGGTTGTGGAGCGTGAGGAACTCGATGCCCTCCTCCTTGGCGTGCTTCACCTCCTCGAGACGAGCCGGCATCTCTGCCTCGCTGCGTCGGTATGCAATGAACACATGCTCAGCACCCAGACGCTTGGCTGTGCGGCAAGAGTCCATGGCGGTGTTTCCACCACCTACGACCATCACGCTGTTCGCCTTGTTGATCGGGGTGTCGGAAGCCGGGTTCGAGGCGTCCATCAGGTTCACACGAGTGAGGTACTCGTTGCTCGACATGATGTTGATGCTGTTCTCGCCCGGTATGTTCATGAAGTTCGGCAGTCCGGCGCCGCTTGCCACGAATATGGCCTTGTAGCCTTCAGCCTCGAGGTCCTGTATGGTGATGGTCTTGCCCACGATGCAATCCTTGACGAAGTTTACGCCAATCTTTCGGAGGTTGTTGATCTCCACGTCGACGATAGCGTTAGGCAGACGGAACTCAGGAATACCATATTTCAGCACACCTCCAATCTCGTGAAGCGCCTCGAATACAGTCACGTCGTATCCCATCTTCGCCATGTCGCCCGCGCAGGACAGACCGGCAGGGCCAGAACCCACGATGGCAATCTTGATGCCGTTGCTCTCAGCCACCTCCGGCAGTGCCATCTTTCCGCTTTCACGCTCGAAGTCGGCAGCGAAACGCTCGAGATAGCCGATTGCCACCGGCTGCTTGCCCATCTTCACCTGGATGCACTTGCTCTCGCACTGCTTCTCCTGAGGACATACACGTCCGCATACGGCAGGCAGGGCCGACGTGGATTTCAGTACCTTGGCAGCTTCCAGGAACTCCCCGCGCTCGATATTTTTGATGAACGACGGGATGTTGATGTTGACCGGGCAGCCCTCCATACACGTCGGCTTCGGACAGTCGAGACAACGCTTGGCCTCAGTGAGCGCCTGCTCCTTAGTCAGACCGATGTTTACCTCCTCGGTTCGTGTGGTAGCACGGTAAACCGGGTCGAGCTCCGCCATCTTGCAGCGCTCAATCAGACCGCGGTCCTTCGGTTTGAGCGACTTCTTCAGCTCCTGACGCCACTCCGCCTTCGGGTCGGTCAGCTCTGACAAGGGCGCGTCGCTCGACATCGTGGCAGCCTCGGCAGCCTTCGTCTCGTCCACCTTCACGCTGCTGTCCACCACCACGCTCTCCACGTGGTTCTCCAGTTTCTTCATCTCCTCAATCTCGGCGGCCTTGAACGCGCCCATGCGCTTGAACATCTCGTCGAAGTCCACCTCATGTCCGTCGAACTCAGGACCGTCGACACATACGAACTTCGTCTTTCCGCCCACGGTGATACGGCATGCGCCGCACATACCCGTTCCGTCCACCATGATGGTGTTGAGCGAGACGTCGGTGGGCACATTATATTTCTTAGTCAGCAAGCAGCAGAACTTCATCATGATGGCAGGACCGATGGCGAAGCACTTGTCCACTTTCTCACGCTGAATGACCTGCTCGATTCCGACAGTGACCACGCCCTTCTGTCCGTAGCTGCCGTCGTCGGTCATGATGATGACCTCGTCAGAGTGCTTGCGCACCTCTTCCTCCAGGATGATCAACTCCTTCGTACGTCCGGCCAGCACGGAAATCACGCGGTTTCCTGCAGCTTTCAATGCCTTGATGATAGGAAGCATAGGCGCCACACCGACACCACCTCCGGCGCATACGACGGTGCCGAAGTTCTCGATGTGAGTGGCCTGTCCGAGCGGTCCTACCACGTCGGTGATGTAGTCTCCCTCATTCAGGTCGCATAATTTCGTGGATGAGTAACCCACTTTCTGAACCACCAATGTGATGGTTCCATTCTCGATGTCCGATTCTGCGATGGTCAGCGGCATACGCTCACCATTCTCGCCGACACGTACGATGACGAAATGTCCGGCTTTTCGGGATTTTGCAATCAACGGAGCCTCAACAACGAGTTTGAAGACTTTCTCCGAAAACTGCTCCTTTTTAACAATCTTGTTCATTTATACTTTTTTTAGTTGAGAGTTTAGAGTTGAGAGTTGAGAGTATACTTGTACTCTTTCAAATAAGATTATACTTTAACTCCTTTCATTCTGGTTGTTCAAATCCTCTCGGTTTTCTGAAATCAGAAATTTTTGTCGTCAAGGAATTCAAAGCCGCAGTAAGGCACAAGAGCCTTCGGCACTCGGATACCCTCCGGTGTCTGGTTGTTCTCCATCAGCGATGCCACGATGCGGGGCAGAGCCAGGGCAGAGCCGTTGAGCGTGTGGCAGAGCTCGATCTTCTTGTCGTCGGCACGGCGGTAGCGGCATTTCAGACGGTTGGCCTGATAGCTTTCGAAGTTAGACGTAGAGCTGACCTCGAGCCATCGCTGCTGTGCAGCCGACCATACTTCGAAGTCGTAGCAAATGGCGCTCGTGAACGACATGTCGCCTCCGCAGAGACGCAGGATGCGGTAGGGCAGTTCCAGTTTCTGCAGCAGTCCTTCCACATGAGCCAGCATCTCGTTGAGTGACTCATAGGAGTGCTCCGGCTTGTCGATGCGCACGATCTCCACCTTGTCGAACTCATGCAGACGGTTCAGTCCGCGCACGTCCTTTCCGTAGGCGCCAGCCTCGCGGCGGAAGCATGCAGAATAAGCGCAACGCTTGATTGGAAGTTCTTTCTCTTCGAGAATGACGTCGCGGAAGATGTTCGTGACCGGAACCTCCGCAGTAGGGATGAGATACAGGTCGTCCACCGGAGCATAATACATCTGTCCCTCCTTGTCGGGCAGCTGTCCGGTGCCATATCCAGAAGCCTGGTTGACCACCAGCGGCGGCTGCACCTCCAGGTATCCGCTCTTGCGTGCCTCCTCCAGGAAGAACGCCTCGAGCGCACGCTGGAAGCGGGCCATCTTTCCGATATAGAAAGGGAATCCCGCACCTGTCACCTTGGCACCCAGCTCAAAGTCAATCAAATTGTATTTCTTAGCCAATTCCCAGTGGGGCAGTGCGTCCGGTCCCAGTTCCGGCTTCACGCCGCCTTCCTTCACCACCACGTTGTCCTCGGCTCCAAATCCTTCCGGCACGTCGTCGTTCGGGATGTTCGGTATGGTGCAAAGCTGTTTCACCAGGTCTTCCTCAAATTGTTTGAGCGTGTTCTGAAGTTCGGCAGTCTCAGCCTTCATCTTAGCCACCTCAGCCTTTGCGGCCTCTGCAGCCTCTTTCTGGCCCTGCTTCATCAGCTGACCAATCTGGTTGGCATATTTCTTACTTTCTGACAGCAAATTGTCCAATTTGCCCTGTGTCTCACGGCGGTTACGGTCGATGTCGAGGACTTTTGCGATAGCGTCCTCTGCCTCGTCGAAATGTTTTTTCTTCAGACCTTTGATTACTCTTTCGGTCTCTTCCTTGATTAATTTTAATGTAAGCATTTTATTGTTTGACTTCTTTTAGTTGAGAGTTTAGCGTTGAGAGTTTAGCGTGATTTTAGTTTTGTGTTTAGAGTTGAGAGCTGAGTGTGATTTTTGTTTGGAATTGAGGGATTCTCTGGCTGTCAATCTCATTTTTTGCGCTGGCTGGCGCGCTTCTTCACTCTTTGACGGATTTCGGCCTTGTGCTTGGCAGATGCAGATCCGTGGGCTCCCGTGTGGTAGCCCTTTTTCCTGGCTTTTGTCTTGACCTTGTCGTCGTCGCCCTTTTCCTTCTTGGCACCGCTGAAGCTGATGCCGTTCATAATCGCATATTGTATTTCCTTAGCGTCTGCCATAAATGTAGGTATTAATGATGGAACAGTCGGATGCCTGTGAACGCCATGGCAATGCCATATTTGTCGCACGTCTCAATCACGTTGTCGTCGCGTACGGACCCGCCGGCTTGTGCGATGAACTGCACTCCCGACTTGTGTGCCCGCTCGATGTTGTCGCCGAACGGGAAGAACGCGTCACTGCCCAGGCACACACCCGTGTTCTGTGCGATCCACGCCTTTTTCTCCTCAGCGGTCAGCGGCTCCGGCTTCTGCGTGAAGAACTGCTGCCATACACCTTCCCGCAGCACGTCCTCATATTCATCTCCGATATAGACGTCGATGGTGTTGTCGCGGTCGGCGCGTCGTATGCCCTCCTTGAATGGCAGTGCCATGACCTTCGGACACTGGCGCATCCACCAGATGTCAGCTTTGTTGCCCGCGAGTCGAGTGCAGTGGATTCGGCTCTGCTGTCCTGCGCCGATACCGATAGCCTGTCCGTCCTTCACGTAGCATACAGAGTTCGACTGCGTGTATTTCAGCGTGATGAGTGCGATCTTGAGGTCGCGCTTCGCGCTTTCGGTGAAATTCTTGTTCTCAGTAGGGATGTTGGCGAAGAGGTCGTCGCCGCTGAGGTCCACCTCGTTACGTCCCTGCTCGAAAGTGATTCCGAACACCTGCTTCGTCTCCACAGGCTCAGGCACGTATGACGGGTCAATCTTGATGACGTTGTATGTTCCCTTCCTTTTGCTTCTGAGGATTTCGAGCGCCTCGTCGCTGAAACTTGGTGCAATCACGCCGTCGCTCACTTCCCGCTTGATCAGCAGTGCTGTCATGGCGTCACATTCGTCGCTGAGCGCAATGAAATCACCATATGACGACATACGGTCCGCTCCACGAGCCCTGGCGTAAGCCGTTGCGATCGGGGTCAGCTCTTCGGTGATGTCGTCCACGAAATAAATCTTGCGCAGTGTGTCGCTAAGTGGCTCGGCAACAGCCGCTCCCGCCGGGCTAACGTGCTTGAATGATGCTGCCGCTGGCAGTCCCGTGGCTTTTTTCAGCTCTTTCACTAACTGCCATGCATTCAATGCATCCAAAAAATTGATGTAGCCGGGACGACCATTCAATACCTCAATGGGAAGCTCACCGTTCTCCATAAAGATACGGGCCGGCTTCTGGTTGGGGTTGCAACCATACTTCAGCGATAATTCTTTCATAGGATTTTTTACCTTAAATATTAATATTTTTTGTTCGTTCGCACACGAATTTTATTCGTTTCTTTCCTAATAATCTGCAAAATTACAAAATAAATAGCAATTTCCTTTATTATTTAATGTAAAATGAAAAAAGTTTTTTAAATTCGCACCATATTTCATCAAAATCATGCCAATTATGAGAAAACATATTGCAATCGTCGCCCTTTTTTTGTCATTTCTGCTATTCGTTGCCTGCAGCAAGGACAACGAGTCGGACACGCCACGTGAAGAGGGCCCGAACAAGCAGACCATCATCATCTTCTTCCCTTGGTCGGGCACCACGATGAGCAACGGGCTATATTATTTCATCACGCAGAACGTGCGTGAGATTCAGAAGGCAATCGTTGACAACAAAGGTTTCTCCCAAGCCCGTTTTATCTGTTTCATGTCGAACAGCGCCGAGTCGGCCGTCATGTATGAGATGAAATACGAGAAAGGCAAATGCGTGAACGACACAGTCCAGCGATATTCCTCTCCTGACTTTTCAGATGCCTCGACCCTCCAGCATATCATTGCCGATGCCATTGGCCATGCCCCTGCAGAACGTTATGGGATGGTCGTAGGCGGTCATGGATCAGGCTGGCTCCCCGCGCCGTCCACAATAAAGAAGAAGACTCGATTCATAGGCGGATACTCAGGTGTCTATGCCACCGACACCCCAGTCTTCGCACAGGCACTGAATGCACTTGGTCAGAAAATGGATTTTATCCTTTTCGACAACTGCTATATGGCCAACATCGAAGTGGCTTATGACCTCCGCGACGCGACAGACATGATGATTGCGTCCACATCGGAAATTATAGAAAGAGGCATCCCATATCAGGACATATTCAAATATCTTGTCGGTAGTCCTGACTATGAGCGCCTTATCGCCGGTTTCCATGACTTCTACAAGTCCTACACCTATCCCTTTGGCGCACTGTCTGCCATAGACTGCACTCAGACCGAAAAGATGGCCGCCATCATGCGCCGAATCAACAGCCAGACGGTCTGGAATGCTTACAACAACAACCTCGTGCAGAAACTGGACGGGTACTCGCCGGGCGTCTTCTACGACATGGGAGACTATGTACGCCATCTTTGCGAAGACCCTGTGCTGCTCAGTGAGTTCGAGCAGGCCTTGAAGCAGCTTGTGCCCTATGCCAGTTGCACGGACAACCTCTATACCGAACTCACTGCGTCGCAGTTCGTTGTCAGCACTTTCTCCGGCATCACCATTTCCGACCCGTCGGAGAACAGCATGGCTGCAGGAAAGACATCCACCAACTGGTATCAGGCTACGCATTAGTGTGTGGGGATAATTACGCGTTTTGGGCGGGTGAGAGATGGAAAAAAGATGATTTTTTCTTGTAAGTATTATTATTTAATATTTTTTAACTTTTCTGTATTACTATTTGTCGTATATTTGCAAAAATTTTCCAATACAGGTTTTTTATTGAACGAGAAGAAGTAAAGATTTTAAATTTAACCAATTGATTTATGGCAAAATTAAAATTGGACAACCTCACAAAGAGCAACATCTGGACCATCTCAGAGTCAGAGCTCAACCAGATGCTTATTGAGGGGAAGAAGAAAGAGGGATTTGCTGAAAACGAGACTCACTACATGAATATCATTCATACCGTGTTTGATATCCAGTATTTCGACCGTGATGACGAGAAGGCCAAAGCCCGTTTTGAGGCAGAGCAGTACGACCTTTTCTATGCTCCGAGCGACGGAGAGTACAATGCAGTGGCAATCAGGAAGCGTAAGATAGCAAAAATTACCGACTTGACATTAGAGAATGTGTCGCATCTGACACCGGAGGACATACTTGCCCTTATCGAGAACAACATGGGTACAGGTTGGCAGGGCCTTCCCCTTGCCATTCAGGACATCATAGAGTCAGCATTCTACGTGGACGTGGCATCCATGCCGGAAGCTGCCATCCACCGCAAGGGCGGCGTGATCGACCGCCGCGTGGCTGACGGATATGAGGTGCTTGAGATTCCCCGTGGCAGCTGGGTAGAGGCGATCTTTGTGAAGCTGAAACCCAAGCAGGAGAAACCTAAATTCTCGTTCAAAGGTGCGAGCTACGATGACGAGGGCAACATCAAGAATGACGACGACGATGACGACGCCGACTCACTCGACATCGACGAGAAGGACGATGTTACTCCCAACATGGATGTTGACGACGACGACGATTCCGACATGGAAGATCAGGAGCCTGCTATTGAGGATATCGATGAGATCAACGATGCGTCGGACGACGATGATGACTAATTTCGTAACAGCTTGAGTTCCTGCTTTTGTCCGGTGGGGTTGATCCTCTCCGTGTATGACCGCATCCGCAGTCCCAGGCATAAAAACGGAGGATGAAAATAAAAATCCCCGTCAGCCACATGGCTGACGGGGATTTCTTTGCTTTTTTCCAACAAGCAGTAGCAGATGTTTTTTTGGGGGGGGACGTCGGTGCTATCTTGCCGGGGCTTCATCAATGATATTGTCGGCTAAGAAGCAAATTCGGCTGCGTCGTCCGGGAAGTTGATATTTCCCTGTGACTCGATGCTGATGCCTCCGGCAACTGCAGGCTCCGGCTGAGCAGTCTCGTTCTCTGCTTTGTTTTTCGCCTCTTTGTCTGCATCGAGAAAGATATACTCGAAATTGTTGCTTTTAGCAGACGGGAACTGGCTCCGAGGGTCTACGTCCTGCCGGTTCTGGAGATGCTCGACAATTCTGTCGTAGCAGTGCATGGCGCTTCCTGCAATCAGTCGTGCTTTGAAACGGGTGTCGACATACTTGCATTTTCCTGTGTCGGGATTCTGTACCACCCGCTTGAATGTGAGGCTTGCCTCATACCATCCGATGTGCTGCTCGTTCAAAATTTCCAGCTGTGTCCGCTTTCTGTCAGACATGAGCATCCTACTGTCTGCGCGCTGCTCTTTCCGCTGTTTTTCCAAATACTTGAACTCCTCCAAGTTTTTGGCCTCAGTCTTCAGAAAAAGCACGTAGTTGCTGTAGCTTACTTTAAGCCTGAAAGGATATATTCCGTCTGACTCAACGAAACTGCCAATTCGGCTGACCACGCTGTCATCTACTTTGATTTCGCTGATGGATTTCAAAAAATTAACAACCTCGTCCATGTTGGTTGCCAATGTCTCATGATCAAAGTACCTTACGTAAAGATTCATTGTAAATCGTATTAATTAGAAAAAAAATAATTACCTAATTAATAATAATATTGTGCATATTTATACATCTTTTGCCAATATTATTACTAATTTCTGCAAAGTTAGTGATTTTTATTCATATCTGAAAAAAATCTTCATATTTATTTTGTTTAGATGCTCCTTTCTCGCCGAAGAGGAAACGCTTTTTAAGTGAAAAGTGAATAATGAAAAGTGAATAGTGCCATGCGGACGGTTTTTTTCGGATGAAAATCTAACATGAATCTGAACGTGAATTTTATTAGAAAGAAAATATTGTTTTGATAGGTTTTAACATGAATGACCATGAATGTCCACTCTAACTTTGCAGTGTCAATGAGATTGGTGAGCACGAATGATTCATAAATGAATTTTTAAAATTTTCATGACGATAGAAATAACGCCTTTACTGGCTGAATGGTTACGAAAAATGGCTTATTGTGTCAAAAATGTTAAAAAAGGTCAAAAAATTGACTGTATTTTTGCTTCATTAGAAAATTTTATTTTAATTTGCATTCGATAACGAATTGATATGAAATTCCAAGTTTACGTATAGGATTTCAAAGTCAACGAATAGGATTTCATTTCAGTTCATAAGTATAACTTCTAAAAACGTCATTGCCTATCGATACACATTACGCCTAATCAAAAATTGAAGCATAATGAACAAATTACCGGAACAGACCGACGAACAATTGGTGAGTTCATATTTGAAAGGCAATGACATGGCTTTCGATACTTTGCTTAAGCGGTACGAAAGGAAAGTGTTTACCTATATTCTCTATTCCGTTAAGAACGAAGAGGTGGCGCAAGACCTTTTCCAGGATTGCTTTATGCGCATCATTACCAAACTCCATTCTGGCCTATACACGGAGAATGGCAAGTTTGCGTCGTGGATTATGAGAATCGCCCATAACCTCGTCATTGACTATCACCGCCAGAACCAGTGTGCAAACTTAGTGTCGAACGATGACTCGGACTATGACTTGCTCAACGACTCCTCCATCGCCATGGAGTACAGTCGTGAGAAAGAGATGGTGGACATCCAGACGCTCAACGACGTGAAATCTCTCATCAAGAAACTGCCTGCCAACCAGCGTGAGGTGGTGCTTATGCGATTCTATGAAGAGCTCAGCTTCAAGGAAATCGCAGAGACAACCGGAGTCAGCATCAACACGGCTTTGGGTCGAATGCGCTATGCCCTCATCAACCTGCGCAGGCTTGCCGAGAAATATGACGTCTGCCTTGCCGGCTGATTTTGCCATAAGCATACTTTTTGATAAACAATAAAACCAAGCCTCCCTTGCTTCTTCTTGCAAGGGAGGCTTTATGTAGGTACAGTTTGCCGTTTCTTTTATGATTTTGTGTTGTTGGCGTTTTTTCAGCCTGTGTTGCACTTATAGGTGATGTAATCAACTGATGACTGAAAACTAACAAC
This sequence comes from Bacteroidaceae bacterium, assembly GCA_017483765.1. Taxonomy (GTDB): domain Bacteria; phylum Bacteroidota; class Bacteroidia; order Bacteroidales; family Bacteroidaceae; genus UBA3839. The sequence goes on from JAFUVE010000042.1 coordinate 11,345, forward strand.
TGAAAACTTTTCATCACATTCCGCTTCCAGAACTGCTTCCAGCCGCGTCGCCAATCTGCTCCTGGTCGGACTTCTTCTCCGTGAAGTCGTTCTCAATTCGTGACTTATGCTGCTTCACACGTACTTTCGTGTTTCCGAAAGTGAAGCTCACGCTCACACCGAATTGAGCAATTGGCACAGAGATTTTCTGTCGGTTGGAGAAGTCGCTGCCACGGGTGTAGGTTTCGAAGCTGAGTTTTCCGTGGTCGTTCAATCCTGTAACACCGTACGCGCTTATGCTCAGACGGTCTTTCAGGAATGACTTTGTGATGCTGGCGATTCCGATGTTGAATCCGCTGCTCCATCCTTGCAGGTTGTAGCTGCGGCTGTTGCTCACCATGTTCAGACTCAGTTTCAGGTCCCACGGCAGCGTCTGCTGCAGTCCCACCATGAGATTGCCCTGCCATCCGTGATTCCGCTGTCCCAGCTGGTCGCTTCGCAAGTCGGCGTATGTGGCCCCTCCGTTCAGCATCAGTCGTGTCTTGGGCAGAACCAGCCAGTTGATGAACAGGTTGAGCGAGGTGTTTCGTTCTTTCACGATGTTTCCGAACGTGCTGTAGAGCACCCCTTCGTCAAAGAAGCTGTAGCTTGAAATGCGGTTGTCGCACAGTCCTTGTACAAGTCCGATGTTCATCATGAACTTAGAGCTGAAGAGGCTGTAGGAAAGTCCGATGTTGTGGTTCTTTTCCACTTTCAGGTGGGAATTACCATAGCTCACCTGCATCGGGTCGCTTCGGTCGACGTAGGGGTTCAGGTAGGTGATACCCGGACGAGAAATACGCATATTGTATGTGAGGCCGATATTGCTGGTTGCCGACGGTTTCAGGTTCAGGCTGAGGCTCGGCACGAGGTTTCCGTAGTCTGTGGAGAAGTCGCTGCCTTCCCCTTTCTTGTAATCCACGTCCTGCCATGTGTGCTCGTAGCGCAGTCCAGCCTTTCCGCTCACCACTCCGAAGTTGCCTTCATACTCCGCATATGCCGCCGCGATGTTGTTCGTGTGCTGATAGTCCATTTGGTTTGTAAGCGTCCGCTCATCCCCGCTGAGCAGGTAATAGTCGGCTTTCGAGAGGTTGCGTCGGTTGATGTATTTTCCGCCGAGATTGAGCGTCTGTGTGGCGTTCAGCGGGCGTACATAATCCAGCTGAACCGTATGCTCGGTGGACTTCGGCCGGTTTTCGTTAAAGATGTCGTCCATCATGAGCACCTCCTCGTCATAGTGCTGTGTGGTCTCGCTCGTCTGGGGACTGTAGCCGAAGAGGTAGGATAGGGTGATGTAGTGCGTACGCTCCCCGTTGAAGAAGTGCTGCCAGTCGGCGCTTGCGTCAATTGATGTTGACTTCTGTTTGGTGTCGTTGTTGTAGGAGTAGGAGTTCAGCCTGCTGTCCGGGCTGATGAGACTTATGCTTGGGCTGAATCTGTTCTTGATTCTGAACGCCGTCAGTCCGAAACTTCCACTTACCGTGTTGAGCGAGTCGATGTCGTACGACAGGCTGAGCGTCCCCATGTTGAACCTCGTTTTCTGCTTTGTGGTGAAATATTGGCTGGTCACGTTGCCGTTGTCTTCCCTTCGCTCAGTTGTTGACTTGATTCTCGGCATCCGCTGGTAGCCGGTCATGAGGTTTCCGGACAGTGACAGCTTTCCTTGCTGCACGGAGAACGACGCACCGCCGTTGTATCCTTGGCTTCCCCCCTGTGCCCGCACGGTTCCGGTCATTCCGTCGATGGACTGTTGTCCACCACCTCCCACGCTCATCTTGGCCAGGACGATGTTGAGCACGCCCACGGCTCCCTCTGCGTCGTACTTGGCACCTGGATTCGTGATGACCTCAATTTTAGACACAGCCGCCGCCGGCATCATCTTGAAAATCTGCGACGGGTTGTTCGAGAACATCGGGCTCGGTTTTCCGTCCACATATACTTTGAACGAGCCAGATCCGTTCACCGTGATGTTGTCCTGGCCGTCCACCGTGACCATCGGCACCTTGCGGAGCATATCCAATACGGTCGCGCTTTTCGAGTCGGCGTCGTTCTGCACGTCGTAGGTCATCTTGTCTGCCTCCATCTTCACTAACGGACGTACCGCAGAAACCGTCACCTGATCCAGGTATTTTTCCCAGTCGATGGTGTCACCCGGTACTCCTGTTGTCTCGTTGTTCACTTGTGCGTTGCCCATCAAAGCAAACAGGGCAGCCGCCATTGTCATTACAATCTTTTTTGCCATTTTTTCGGTTTTTAATTTCGTTTTTTTTCTTAGACGCAAAAAATCCTCAAAATGCTACGCGAAAATCCGGAAAAATCACCTTTTCTTTCATTTTTGACAGTTTTTGTTACGTTTGCAGAGAAAACCATGATAAAAAGATGTGGCATGGACGGTGTTTTCGCAACACGCCCATGCCCGGTTATTAACTAATTAACTTTCTCCAGTAAGAAATCCATAGAGTTCACCCAGGTGCAGTAGCAAGGTGAGTTGGTGAATGTGGGTATGGTGCTGACACCGTATTTGATGGTGTTGCCGGTCAGCACGATATTGTCCAGTGTCACTTTGTTCCATCCGCATCCGGTGCTGTCGTTCGACGCTACGATGTTGCCGTATGTCAGTGAGTCGGCAGGGTTGAGCGTCAGTTTCGTCTTTGCCTCTTCCCAGATATTTCCGCCCTGTTCTCCGTTGGCAGGGATGGCTGTTTGCTGCTTCTTGTCGTCTGCGATGGCATAGAGGTAGGCACCGTTCGCGTCGGTGCGAGTGATGGCTGTCAGGCGGTAGATGCCCGGTGACAGGAATGTGTCGGCCCGTTCAATCTGGTAGTAGTCCAGAATGTCGTCGTCCCATGCAGAGAAGTAGCGAATGCGGTCGTCGTAGTATTGGCCTCTATCCGTATGTATATGCCACACCTCATTACTGTCGGGATTTTTTCCTTTGAGATGGAACTGCGTAAGCTTGAAGTAATTCTGGTCCGTGTTGTTCATCAGCACCCCCTCGAAAGTGTTGTCTTTCATGAAGTGCTTGTGTGCGATTTTAGAGATGTTCACACCGCATACTGTTACAGCGATGATGGTGGCAATCCATAGTCCGAACCACATCCATCGCTGGCTCATGCTCATCGGAGCAGTCTTTCCGGAACTACTCAGTAGCGAGTGGAGCGCGCAATAGCCCGGGATGAACAAAATCAGCAACACGCAGATGCCGGTGAACCAGAAGAGGAACGGGTGTTCTGTGTAAATCGGTATGAGTTCGGAGTCTATGAAGCTTGGCATCTCGTTGGTGGGGGAGAAGATGATACTGATCAGTGCTACGAACACGACGAGGAAGGTGATGAACATAAAGAGGAAGAATGCCCCGATCATGATTTTCACCAAAACGCCCATGACAGTCATGAACGCGTTCAGGCATCCATGTTGTTTTGATTGGGGAGGATAAGGCAGTCCGTCTCCTCTTTCTTTTGCTTGCTGAGCCAGTTCGTCAGCCAGGTTCTGAGGAGTCACGTCGATTCCTTTCATCTTCAGTCGCTCTTCCGGTGTCTTGGCACATGGTGCGAGAAAGGCCAGCAGGATGTAGAGCAGGATTGGTATGCTGAACACAGGTACGAAGTTGAAGTGGTCGAAGATAGCCCAATTGCTTACGCTATTCCACAGCACGACGAAAAGTACGTAGCCCAGTCGCCATGCCAGCGGGTCACCCCCGAAATAGTTTGCCGCACCAGAGAGCACACCTGCTATGATTTTGTCGTTGCCGTCGCGGTAGTATTTTTTCCTGGATCCGCTGTTCGGTTTCGTCCCGCTGTTGGCGGAAGGTGATGCCGTGTTGCTGTTACCCTGTTGCTGCGTTCCTGTTGTGGACGATGTGTTTTGCGTCTGTGTTGCCTCATCTGCAGACCCGTCTGCTGCCGGTGACTCCATGTCCTCTGGGTTGCCTATGCGCTTGATGATGCTCTCCACGTGCTCGATGGTGATAGCCTGCACGCCGCTTGATTTCAGCTCCGTGAACAACTCGCCGATACGGCCTTCTATGTCGTCGGCAATTTCGTCGCCGCCCTCTTCCTTGCGGAAATGTTGACGGATGGCGTCAAGATAGTTTTTCAGCAGCTCGTATGCATCCTCGTCGATGGCATACAGTTGGCCAAACATATTGATTGTGATATTCTTTTTCATATTTTTTTAGAGTTGTTTTAGTTGAGAGTTTAGAGTTATTTTAGTTGCGAGTTTAGAGTTGAGGGTTTAGAGTGATTTTAGTTTTGCTATAGCCACCCGACACGGGGGGCGTTCGTGAGGCAGGGGGAAGGCGTGCCACACTGAGGCCTTGAGGGGGTAGTTTAAAGTTTTATTTTTAGAGTTTAGAGTTTGATGGGCATAGGGGCTTTTACGTTATGTTTTTCAGAATGTTCACCGTGTTGGCGATTTCGTTCCAGGCTTTGTCGAGCTCTACCAGGACCGCTGACCCGGTGTCGGTCAGTGCATAATATTTGCGTGGCGGTCCCTGCGTGCTCTCCTGCCATTCGTATTTCAGCAAGCCTCCGTTCTTCATGCGCGTAAGCAGCGGGTAGAGCGTGCCTTCCACCACGAGCAGGTCGGCGTCCTTCAGCTTGTTGATGATGTCGGAGGTGTAGGCCGGCTGATGTTTCAGCAGCAGGAGAATGCAATATTCCAACATTCCCTTCCGCATCTGTGATTTCGCGTTTTCTATGTTCATGTTCAGAGAGTTGTTTTATAGTTTTTGACCAATTTTGTCCAGATTTGTTCGTCTTTCTATTGTTCCTATTGAGCTTCCAGCCCCATGCTCCGACGCACTTTCTCGGCTTCTTTACTGCAGTCTTTCAGTCTGAAGAGCTGGTAGGAATCATGGTTGATCCCAAGTCCTGCTTTTGCCAAAATTCCGTCATAGTCAATGTCTTCGGTCGTGTCTACATAGCGGCGGATGTCATCCAGCTGGCTGCCAGCTGTCTCTGCCACGCTCTGCCAGAATTCTTCCTCCGTGAATCCACGTTTCAGTTCCTTGAAGTATCGCCAATAGAGCAATCTCATCAGGTCGTCCAGGCTCTTTTGACAATTGGTTCTGCTTCGGATTTCTATGTCCATCAGAAGTCCGATAATGGGGCCTTTGTCGTAATAGGAGATACGCACGTCCTTGCCGTTTTCAGATCGGTTGAAAAAGTTCAGCCAGATGTCGTAACTGCTCTGACGGAGGCTCATGTGCTTGTGTCCTTCCTTTCCTTCAATCGTCTCGATGTAGCTGGATAGGTCTTTCAGCAGGTATTCGCTGTCGCAGATGCCAGCACTCATCATCAGGCGAGTCTCGTAGTAGACGGTGAATCCTTCGCTGACCCACAGCAGGGGTGTGAACACCTCGCGGTCGTAGTCGAACGGTCCCAGTTCAATCGGTCGGATGCTCTTCACGTTGTAGAGATGAAAATATTCGTGTGTCACGAAACTCATATACCGAAGGTATTGATCGTGGCTGGGGAATCGGAATGTTCCTTCGCTGTAGCATGCTTGTGAGTTGATGTGTTCCAGTCCTCCTCCGCCTTTTCCCAGATGGATGAGGCAGTAGTTGTCGTACGGCACGTCGCCAATCAGTTTTGTTGTGGCGCTCACCATTTTCTTGAAATCCTCTTTGAACGGACTTTCTTTGTACCCGTCGGGTGTCTCCAGTGCGAATTCGTAGGTGTGGCCTTCGTGGGAGAATTCCTCCGTGTAGTGGTTGCCGAAGAGGAAGGGGCTGTCGTAGAGCAGGTCGAAGTTCTTGGCGTAATAGCAGCCAGGTGTCGTTCCTTCTTTTGCCAGCCCTGTTGAGATGTGTGACCAGCTGTCGGGTAGGGTGAAATGGATATGGCAGTCGTGGTTGATGTCACCATCGTGGTGCATGAACACGCCGTTGGGGGTGAGGAAACCGATATTTTCTTCCACTCGGCTTTCCGCCACGCTCCGCTCATTGGCAAAGATGCGCCAGCTCAGCCTGCTTTGTCGGCTCTTCGGGGAGAACTTCCATCCGTTCTTTCCGACTTTCTCCCAGTTCAAAGTCTGTCCGGATGCGTCTTCGGCTTTGAAGTCGGTGAGGTATTTCGGATAATCCACAATCAGGTAGTACCCTGGTGCCCATACCGGCATTTTGAGGAGCACGGGTTGGTTGATTTCGTCGCTGCTGTATGTCAGCTCCACGTTGATGTAGTGGGTTTTGGGCTCGAAGCTCACCTCGTAGTTCATTTCGTAGGCGCTGGCTGTCAGAAAGCTCGCGCTCATCAGCAATGCCATTGCTGCTGTTGTCGCTGATTTTGTTTTCATGATTCTGCTCATCGTTTTCTGTATTTTTTTATGTTTGTTTTGCACGTTTTTATGATTTACGCTGCAAAGTTATGTATTTTTATAGTACTATGCAATACAAGGTACTAAAAATATTTCAAATTTTCACATTGTTTAACAAATGGGGTAGGTAAGTGAAAAGTGAATAGTGTAGTTACTTTGGGGATGAAAAGTGTCCCCTAGTAGAGACTTTATATATGGTGTCTAAAAGAATCTATTATGTTTCTACGTATAATTCTATTTATTTTTGCGGTGGAAAATATGTGGGAAACCACAAAAAAACTACCCTAATTATGATATTTATGAAGAGAACTCGTCAGAAAGTTTCGTTGGGTGTGTTCGGTTTCGATTTAGATTTAGATGCCTTTCTGATTTGATAGGATTAAGTTACAAGACGCCCCTCGGGGCGTCTCTACAAAAAAGAGGCCACATTCGGATGTGGTCTCTTTTATGATTGCTAAGGATGAAAAATTATTTAATCTCTTTGTCTGATAGGGGGTTATCTTCTCTTTCCGAGGATGTCGGCGATGCCGTCCATGTCGAATGCGAGGGAGAGACGGAGGGTCTGGTCGAGCGGGTTGCTCTGCGAAGCGGAGATCACATAACCGGCGTCGATGGAGAATACGCTCATCTTGAATCCGGCACCTACCGTCCAGTATTTACGGTTACCTTTGTTCGGGTGCTCGTAGTGGTAGCCCGCACGGAGGAAGAACTTGTTGTCGTAAGAATATTCCATACCGGCACTCCATGAAATCTCCTGCATCTCTTCCTTAAAACCTCCCGGTGCGTCGCCAAACGACTTGAAGATACCCGAAATCGGCGAGAGGTTGTAGTACCCTTCGTCCATGAGCCAGCTTGTGTAGCCAGAATAGTCATCCTCAGCTGCACCGGTCTCCTGAATGTATTGCTCCATGGTTGGACGAGTCGGAACCATCAATTTGTTTACGTCGGCAGAGAAACTGATGTTGTTGAACTCGTCGATAGGAACGAGCAGCGAAGCACCGATACGAAGGTTTGTAGGCAGGAATTCACTGGTGTTACCTTCATCGTATGAAATCTTACTACCGATATTGCTGGCATTCACACCCCATCCAAGCTGACATTCGCGGCTTCCGATGTTAAGATATCCGTTATGGTAGATGGCTATGTCGGCAGCAAAGGCATTTCCCGGAGTCGTTTCATCGTCGGCTTTGTATGCCAAGTCGGAATGGATATATCTCAGACCTACGCCTGCAGAGAAGGTCTCGCTCAGCATACGCGAATATGCCACGTCTACAGAGAACTCATACGGCTTGATGGTCTCGTTGAACTCGGTGCCATATCCTGCAATCACCTCTCCCAGAGAGAAATAGCGCAAGGATGCACTGATGGCGTCCCAGTCACCTATACGGTAGTATCCTGTGATGTTGGCGAGGTCGATGTCCTTCACGATATGACGCAGCCATGGCGTGTAGTTGATAGACACGCCCGACCGGCTGATGCAGAACGGATATTTTGCCGGGTTCCAGTATTGTGAGTTCACGTCCGGATCCGTTGCGGCACCTACGTCACCCAGTCCGGCAGCACGTGCATCCGGAGCAATGGCCAGGGAGGTTACACCATAGTAAACGGGGTTCAGCTGATTCTTTATGTCCTGTGCCTTGGCTGACGTGATCGCCAGCAGCAGGGCGAGGGTGGATATGATTTTGCGTCTCATCAATTTTTTCTTTGTTTGCTGTTTCTGGTTAAGGTCTCAGTACTTTTATATAACGGAATCCTGTGGCCTTTATTGTATCTTATCGGTATCTATTATGTTAATGAATGTAATCGCCGTATTATTTCTATTTTCTTCTGACCACGATGAACTTCTTGGCTTCAGTGGCTTTCGGTCCGTCGGCTGTGGATATGCCCGCTTTCACGATGTACACTCCAGGCACGAGATGAGAGTCGTTCTCACTCATGTTCCACGAGAAAGTGTAAGTGGAACTGGAGTTGAAGTCCTTTGCAGCCGTCTTGTAGACCATGCGTCCGCTGATGTCAAAGATCTCCAGATGTACTGTCATATTGGTCTGCGGCCGGTCGTTCTCAATCGTGAACAAAACTTCGTCGCTTGTGGCGCTGTTCACGTTGAGGGAGAATATCTTCGGCTTTTCCCCGTTGTTCACGTAGAATTCAATCGTGGATGTAGACGGGTTGTTCAGAATGTCAAAGGCACGCATGGTGAGCGTGTGTCGTCCGTCGGGTAGGGCAGGTATGCTGAACTCCACTCGTCCGCTTGTGTAGTCGCCCGTTGTTGGGATGAAGTAGCTGTTGAGAGAGTAGGTGGTCAACTCGTTGTTGTCAATCAGGGCTTCGATGTCGTGTCCGATTCCGCTGCCCGTCATGTTGATTCCGTCCTTGTCGGAGATATACGCCATGAGCAACGGTGTCTCGTTCACTACATCGCCACTCACGAATCTGTCGGTGTTCAGATAAACCGGTGTGATCATCGGCCCAATGGTGTCCTGACTCATCGTTTCGCCGGTTCCAGCCACGCGGAACTTGCTGTTATAGCCATGAGCCTCATGAGTGTGGTCGTTGTTTGTGGCGTAAAGGCTGATGAGACCCTCCTCGCCGCTGTAGTTGTTGTCGAGCGGAATGGGGAACTTGAATGTGAACTGACCGTTCTGCACGCTGTCTGCCACGTTGTAGAGCATCTTCATCCGTGCGTTGAACGTGTATGGCTCGGCGCTTTCGTTACCATTCGTCTCGCGGTAGGGATTGTTCAGGCAGGTCACGAGTTCCACGTTGTCCATGACGGTCGGATATATCAGACCGTTGAAATTGTCGTCGGTTAGTCCGTTGTCACCTTCAATATGTCCTTTCACCGTCACCACCTCCCCGGCGTATACAGGGTCTGTCGTGTCGCTGTCTGCAGACATTCCGTTGATTTCGTCAATCACGATGTTGTACGTAGGCAGTGCCAGCTTCATGGCCGGGTCTCCGAGCAGGTGGTAGTGTATGCGGTTAAAGACGGACGACCCGCTGCTGATAAGCTCTCGTTTTGCTTTCATCAGGGCCTCGCCCAGGGTGTATTGGCGGCCAAATTCGTCACGGGAGAGCACGCTAGTCATAAACCGTATGTTCATCTGTCGGTTCGGGTCGGAATAGACCGTGCGTGCCGTGCCTATGAATCCCATTGCGCTTCCGTCGGAATTGAGGATGGCACTCTCGCCGATGTTGGATTTGTTCATGTCGAAAGGCGATACGTCGCAGGCGGCGGTGAACCACAAGGGAAGTCGCTTGGTAATCCAGTTCTCGAAGTCTTGGTTGAGCAGCAGCTGCTCGTGAGCCAGCTGTCCCGGTGCTCCGTGTCCCGTATAGTTCATGACCAATGCTCCGTCGAGCATCAGCTTGTCGATGTCGACCTTTGCGTTAGGGTAGTGGCTTCCAGTTGCCGTCGTCTCCCGCTCGTATGTGTCGGTGTAGATGCGCCGGACTCGGTAAGAGGTGGTGACGGACTCGATGTTCTTGATCACATCCTCACCGTCCTTCATGTGGAGGTTGTTGTTTCCGTCGTCGCAGATGAAGCACAGCAGGTTTTTCCAGCTTCCAACCTCCTTGTTCGTCATATATCCTATCAGTTTGTCGACCACGCCCTTGGCCTCACGTGAAGTGAGGACAGGAATGCGGCCCACACCGATACGTGGCAGGCTGTAGAGCAGGCTCGTGTTGTCGTCGTCTGTCAGTACGAAGTATTCTTCCATCACGTAGCTGTCAGTCTTGCTCAGTGAATTGTCCGACTCATAGCAGAGCAGGTAGTCGTCGGGCGACTTGGACTGAAGTCCCCCCGTCACCATGCGGTTGTCCCATACTCCGTCGCCGAAGAGCAGGAGGTTCTTAGGCCGGTTGCTTTCCGACGTGGCGTTGTCGTAGAGCATCTTCATGAAGCGTCGCAGTGCCGTGGCGTCGGGCGTTCCTCCCGAGAACTCGTTATACACCTTATCTATAGTCAGCACGACGCTGCGCAGGCTGTCGTAAGTGGTATGCGCATCGGCCAGCCGCTGAGCCTGTGCCAGCAGTTTTCCGCTTGCTGGAACCACGATGACCAAATCCAGGTTGGCCAGTGCGTGCAGGTCCTGATTCGCTATTTTTCCCACGACCGTAGGTGAGGGGAATGCCGATGCCGGATTAAGTGCCACCAGCTCTTCTGTTTGCCATGTCACCTTGTCGGTTTCCTCGCTTGAGAAAGGCACCGTGAGGCTTCCTCCGCTCATCGTGCTCTTCACGCCCTCAATCTCTCCCAATCGGCTCACTCTCCAAACCACGGTGTTTTCGTTTGCTCCTGAGATGTTGAACACCACGTCGCCGTTCTGAGCAGGACGGAAGAGCAGTGAACCTCCGTCGAGCTGCAGATTTCGGAAATAGCCCGCCCGGATGTAGTCGAGATGACCGGACACGCCACTCACCCGTTCGTGCGTGAGGGTGACGGTGTTCTGACTGGCCACGTCGCTGCTCAGTGTGAAGCTTTTTGAGCGGAGAATGCCGTGGTCGTAGTTTCCGAGTTTTGATATTTCGATCTTGCCTATCTCATTATTGTTTAAGAACACATTGAGAGTTGAAGCGCTTGTGCCAGCTGCACAGAACTGCACGTCGAGTGTCACGTTGCCCTCGCCAGAGAATCCCGGCAGTTCGAGGTTGTAGCTTCGGCTGTTGTTCGACTGGTAGTCATAGCTTTCGAAGAAGGCGCGTCCCGAATTCATGAAACTGTAGTTGTCGCTTTCAATCAGCGCATGCTCTGGGAACGTGTGGAATGCCGGAGCGTCGGATGAGACTTCATATTCGTAAGTCGGGAACTCCATGGGGCTGTCGCCTTCTGTCAGCAGATAGTATTTGTAGTTGGAGTAAGGATTGTTGAAATGCGTGAAGGACACATAGCTGCTGCTGGCATTGCGGATGGACCAGCGAGTGGTGCCTCGGCCATAGAACAATACTTTGTCTGCTGTGCGGTAGAGCGGCAGCTCAGTGACGTCGTCGCCCAGCTTGCCCAGTCCACTTTCTGGAAGCACTTCCATGTTCATCCCGTACAGTTTCACCCGGTCGGGATTTGTGAATCCCATGGACCTTAGGCTGCTGTTCGTGATTTGATAGACTCCTGGCTTGTCTATGCGTATTTTCACCCATGTGCCGGAAGCCAACACGGAATTCGTGGCATAATCGTCGCCGTCGTCCGCCCAAAGGGGGAGAACGGACAGAACTGCCGTCAACATCAACAATAACCTGCGCATAGTTCTATATGTCTTTATATTTGTTACAATTTATAATTCTTTTCTCATTGTCTGAGCTGTTCAGAAAGTCCCATTCCGCTCATTCATCACATTCAACCCATCCAATACCCTAAAGTCTCAAGAGCACTCACCGTATGCTCAAGTCCAGCACTTCTTTCTCGCCTAAATAGCCTTTCAGCCTTTGCCCCTCATGGACAGGACCCACGCCTACCGGTGTACCGGTGAAAATCAGGTCGCCTGTCTTCAGGGTGATGAACCGGCTCACATAGGATATGATCCGGTCGACGCTGAACATCATGTCGGCCGTATGCCCGTCTTGAACGGTCTCTCCGTTGATATCCAGCCTGAAGTGAATGTCCTGTATCAGCTTCTGCCATGACGCTTCGCTGATGTGCTCTCCACCGCTCTTCGACGGCTTCCATTCAGGGACCGTCGCAGTGCAGCCAGGTATGTGGAACAATTCTTCTTTTTTGACCAGTGTGCCGAGAGCGGCCGAATTGTCAAACCCCTTACAGAGCTCCCATGGCAGTCCGTCTTCTCGCAGCTTTGCCTGAAGGTCGCGGGCTGTGAAGTCAATACCGACCGTGACCGCGTCGTAGTAACGGTGTGCGAATCTCTCGCTCACGTCTTTGCCCAGGCGGCTGATACGCACCACCAGCTCTGCCTCGTAGTCGAATCGCTGAGCAAAATCTGGCACGAAAAAGGGCTTTCCTCCTCTCAGGATGGCAGAGTCGGGCTTGGAGAAAATCACCGGCTCCTTAGGTAATAACGTCTCGTTGAGTTCTTTATTGTGTGCGGCATAGTTCATGCCTACAGCTAAAATCTTCATCGTATGCCTTTTTGTTTTGTTGGCTCATGTCTTTCGCTAAATCAGGCCGAAGAGCCTCAATATGTCGTTGAGGTTGGCGAATATCAGCAGTCCGAGCAGAATGAAGAATCCTACATACTGGGCGCGTTGGAGGAAGGTGTCGCTTGGCTTTCTGCCCGTGACCATCTCGTAGACGCAGAACAAGGCATGTCCTCCGTCGAGAGCCGGGATCGGGAGCACGTTCACCACGCCGAGCATGATTGAGAGCAGCGCGGTGAGCATCCAGAAGCTCTGCCAGTCCCAAACCCCGGGGAAGATGTTTCCGATGGTGATGAATCCACCCACGCTCTGTGCCCCTTTCTTCGTGAAGATGTATTTGAGGTCGCTCACGTAGTTGGTGAGCTGTTTCCATCCAAATGCGATTCCGGCAGGTATGGCCTCGAAAAATCCGTATTCCTTCGTTGAGGTCTTGTATGCCGGCATTTTGTTGGTGAATCCTAACGTGAGATCGGCCGTCAGCGTTGTCTTTACGGTGCGCAGGCTGTCTCCGTCGGCGATGGTCACCGTCACTTCGCGTGCCTTCAGGCTGTCGGCCTGGGTGCCCTCAGCCACGCTGGCGCGCAGACGAGCCAGCTCACTGCTGAGGTCGTTGAAGTCTTTGATGTCCTTGTCGTTCAGCTTCGTGATTCGGTTGCCTTTCCTCAGGCCAATCTGCTCGGCCGGAGTGCCCGGGAACACGCTGTCGACCTCCATCGGTGTCAGCACATCCGCAAAACGAGGTTCTTCCAGCATCTCAAGCAAGTTGAGGTCGCCCGGAAGGGATATGTTCTCCTCCTTGCCGTTTCGGAGCACTGTGGCGCTCTTCGCTCCAGACAGCGTGCGGAGATTTGCCGGCTGCCAGCTCTCAAATTCCACTCCGTCGGCTCCAATCAGAATGTCGCCGTCCTGGAATCCCAGCGCTTTGGCCTCGTTGTTGAATTTCAGTCCGTACGTCATGTCGGACGGCTTGACGTATTCCTTTCCCCATGCGAAGAGCACCATGGCATAGATGAAGAAAGCGACGATGAAGTTCATCAGCACACCTCCAAGCATGATGAGCAGCCGTTGCCACGGCTTCTTTGTGCGGAACTCCCAGGGCTGGGGCTCTGCGCTCAGCTTGTCCTTGTCCTGCGTCTCGTCAATCATGCCGTCAATCTGTACATAGCCGCCAAGCGGAATCCATCCGATTCCATATTCCGTGCCGCGGTATTCATACTCGCCGTTCTCCTTCTTCGGCACAGGCTCTTTGCCAATCATCCTGCGAAACCAAGGCATATACGTGCTGAAGAGACTGAATTTCCAGTCGAAAAACAAATAAAACTTGTTTACACGAGTCTTGAAGAGTTTTGCAAACAAGAAATGGCCTCCCTCATGGAGGATAATCAATAATCCTAATGAAATAATTACCTGAATAATCTTAATTAATACAGTCATGTCGTTTTGTTGCTGTTTGTTATGCTATAAAATACGTTTTTCTTGAGTGAGGACATGTATTCTTTTGTCCTACTGCGTTTTGTATGTTATGATATATTGCATGATAACCCATTCTCTGTGGAATGGCATGTTGCCATCTCAATGCCCCTTCTTTATTATTATTTATCCAGCAGCCGTTCAGCATATGCCCTTGACTTGCGGTCGGTCTCCAGATAGGTGTCGAGCGAGCAGTCGTAGGCTTTCTCCACGTTGTTCATGGTCTCCTCTATGATCTCGGCGATGCGGAGGAACGATATGCGATTGTCTATGAATGCCCTGTTGGCCACTTCGTTAGCGGCGTTCATGATGCAAGCCATGTTACCTCCCTCGGCAAGTGCGTCGTAGGCCAGCTGGAGGCATCTGAAGCGCACCATGTCCGGCTTTTCGAAGGTCAGCTGCTGCAGTCCTGGGAAATCCAGCCGTCCGTAGTCGTTCTGAATCCTTCTGGGATAGCTGAATGCATACTGGATGGGTAGCCGCATGTCGGGCGTTCCCAGCTGAGCCTTCACCGCTCCGTCGTGGAACTGCACCATGGAGTGAATCACCGACTGCGGGTGTACCACCACCTCTATTTTCTCTGATGGCACGCCGAAGAGCCAATGCGCCTCAATCACCTCGAACCCCTTGTTCATCATCGTGGCAGAGTCAATGGTGATTTTATCCCCCATATGCCAAGTGGGGTGGGAGAGAGCCTGCGATGGGCTGGCTTTCTTCAGCTCTTCGTCGCTGAAACGCCGGAAAGGTCCTCCCGATGCCGTCAGAAGGATTTTCTCTATCTTGTTGCCCGGTTCCAGACACTGGAAAATGGCTGAGTGCTCAGAGTCCACCGGTAGCAAAGGCACCTCGTACTGCTTGCACAGACGCGTAATCAGGTCTCCTGCAACGACCAGCGTCTCTTTGTTCGCCAGTGCGATGGCTTTCTTTGCCTTGATGGCGCTGATTGTGGGCTTCAGGCCGGCAAAGCCAACCATAGAGGCCAGCACGATGTCGATATTCGTGTCCTCCACGATGTCGCATAGCGCCTGTGCTCCGGCATACACCTTGATGGGCAGGTCGGACAGGGCCCGTTTCAGCTTGTCGTAATGCTGCTCGTTGGCAATCACCACCATCTCCGGCTGAAAATGGCGTGCTTGCTCGATGAGCAGACTCACATTGTTGTTGGCCGTCAAGGCGTAGGCCTCAAACAGGTCGGGATGCGCCGATATCACATCCAGAGCCTGTGTTCCTATCGAACCTGTCGAACCTAATATGGCGATTTTTCTCATGGATTTTTTTGCCTTTTGTTTTTATTTCCTTTTCCTACTCCCTTCTTCCTCTTCTACTTCCACTTTTACTTCCTTCTTTTACTTCCACTTTTTTCACAACTCCCATATACCTTCTGGAAGATTCATGACCATTCGTTTCTCGTCGTGGTCCATGCTTACGATAAACTCCTCGTGAGCCGGAATATAGTGAACGGTGCCGTCGGGTGCTTCCAGCTGAAACAGCCAGTTCTCCGTCTGGTCGTCCACGTCGGTAATCACGCCTTTCGTTTCGCCCTCTTCATCCACGACTGAGAATCCGATGAAATATTGCAGTGTCAGTTCTTCAGACTCGTTCGCGCTGGCCTTACTGCGCTCGAAGAGCACGTCGTTGCCAAGCAGCATCTGTGCCTGTTCGCTGCTGTCGATCTGTTCGAATTTCACGATGGCGGTTGTGTCGGATCGGAAACGGATTGACTCAATGAAGAAAGGCACAATAATGCCGTCGACCCTAATCAGCAGATATGGTGATTCGGTCGTGTCGAAGATGTCGTCGGTGAAGTGGAAGTTCACCTCTCCTTTCAGTCCATGTGTCTTGCTGATATAGCCAATCTTGTATACGGAGTCTTCGCTTATCATTTCTGACTGTTCTTTTCCTGGTCGTTTTCGGTCTGAGTTTTCGTGTCCAGTCGTGTGATATGTGCGCCGATGGCAGTCAGACGTTTCTCTATGTCCTCATAGCCTCGGTCTATCTGCTCGATGTTGCTGATCACGCTTGTGCCTTTCGCGCTCAACGCGGCAATCAGCAGTGCGATGCCGGCACGTATGTCGGGAGACGACATCTTGGCGCCACGCAGCTGGAATCGGTGGTTGTGTCCAATCACGACTGCCCGATGCGGGTCGCAGAGTATGATTTGCGCTCCCATGTCGATCAGTTTGTCGACGAAGAAGAGCCTGCTCTCGAACATCTTCTGATGGAAGAGTACGCTTCCGTCGGCCTGCGTTGCCACCACGAGCAGCACACTCAGCAGGTCGGGGGTCAGTCCTGGCCATGGTGCGTCGGCCATCGTCATGATGCTGCCGTCGATGAATTTGCTGACGGTGTAGCCGTCCTGCTGAGGGATGTGTATGTCGTCGCCCTCACGCTGCATCTCTATGCCCAGACGTTTGAACATCTCGGGAATAATGCCCAGGTTGTCGTAGGACACGTTCTTGATAATCAAGTCGCTGCCCGTCATGGCTGCCATGCCGATGAAGCTGCCCACCTCAATCATGTCAGGCAGGATTCGGTGCTCAGTGCCATGAAGCCGCTCCACACCCTCAATCTTCAGGTAGTTGGACGCGATGCCTTCGATTTTCGCCCCCATCCGGTTCAGCATTTTGCACAGCTGCTGTATGTAAGGCTCGCAGGCCGCATTGTATATCGTCGTCTTTCCAGGGGTCAGCACGCTGGCCATGATGATGTTGGCCGTACCGGTGACGGATGCTTCGTCCAGCAGGATGTCTGCTCCGTGAAGTTCAGAAGCGTCAATCTCAAACCGTCCGCTCTCGTCATCGAAGTCAAACTTCGCCCCCATCAGTTTCACGCCGTAGAAATGCGTGTCGAGGCGTCTCCGCCCAATCTTGTCTCCGCCCGGCTTGGCGATGCGGGCACGATGGTATTTACCCAAGAGCGGACCAAGCAGCAGCACGCTGCCCCGAAGTCGTGCGCAACGCTGCACGAACTCCTGGCTTGACAGGTAGTCCATGTCGAGAGAGTTGGCACGGAATTCCCATGTCCCTCCTCCATGGTTTTCGCATCGAACACCCATCCTGCTCAATATGCCGATGAGGTTGTTCACGTCGAGAATGTCGGGGATGTTGTGCATGAGCACGGGCTCGTCGGTCAGCAGCACGGCACTGATCACTTCCAGGGCCTCATTTTTTGCCCCTTGCGGTGTGATTTCTCCGTGAAGCTTATGGCCCCCTTCAATAACAAATGATGCCATATGCTTATTTCTTCTTTTTCTTCTTGGATGGACGCATCTGCTGAACATCCGTTAATATCTCGTTGTCGCTCAGTAGATGGAGCTCGCCCGGCAGATAGCTTGCCGCTCCGTCAGTCATGCGTGCCAGGTCGTCGAGCACCTTCTCCTCAGTCATCGCGTCCTTGTTCCATCGTCCGAGGCTTCGCTTCATCTGGTTAGCCACCATGCGGATCAGAGCCTCCCGCTCTTTCTTGTCGCTGATTTCGGGAAGTTTTTTCAGCAGCGATTCGATGATGGCGCCATAATGGCGTTTGGATATGTTTTGCTGAGGATATTCGATGCGTTCGCGCTCATTGCTCTGGTCGCTCATCTTCTCGATTTCGTAGGGATAATCCACGTCCAGCTCATAGCGGGATATGGCTGCCAGGTGGTTCCAGAGCTTCTTCTGGTATTCCGTCTCATCGCCGCTGTGCGGACGCAGGCTCGACATGATCTGTACGATCGTGCGTGCGCACCGGTTGCGCTCCTTACGGTCGTCCAGTGTCATGCAGTAGTCCACCATGTTCTGGATGCTGCGTCCATATTCGGGGAGGATCAACGGTGGCCGGTCGGTGTTGTAGTCCAGCAGCTCGCGGCCGTTGTCTAAATTGATGGGTTCGTTTATCATAATTTTTCCTTCTTTTTCTTTCCTGCTATAAATTCCTTCAGATAGAAAGGCTCAAAATAGGCCACGTCGGCAAAGTTCTCCGTCACGTTGGCTTTCTCAGCCAGCGGACACATGTATTTTGCCAGAGGCTTGATGCCGTCGATGAAGTGCGCGTTGGGATGTTGCAGCACGTCTTTGCATTTGTCCGACCCGTTGCCGAAGAAATAGACGGGGTGTGAGTCGAGGTATTCTTTGAAGCTGTCAGCGTCAATCACCTTGGCGCTCGTCTCTTCCATCGGCTTCAGCGCCCGTGTATACACGCGCGTGTACACTTCCATCCGTCTGGCGTCGAGCATAGGACATAGGAGTGCGTCGTCGGGGAGGTCGTAGTTGCCCAGGAGCACCGGTACGCACAGCAATTCCAATGTGGGGATGGATATCAGTTTCAGACTTCTGCCATAGCAAATGCCTTTGGCAGTGGACACACCGATTCGCAGCCCGGTGTATGAACCAGGTCCGCTGCTCACGGCCACTGCGTCAAACGGGATGGCGTGGTTGTCGGTGAACGACATGGCCGAGTCCACCATTCCGGCCAGACGTGTTGAATGCGACGGACCAGCGAAATCTTCCTCATGGAAAATCACCGACCCGTTTTCACTCACTGCAACCGAACATACCTCTGTAGAGGTGTCAATATGAAGGATACAGGACATTTTCTTTAACTAAAAACGATTTTCTACTGCAAAATTACGATAATCCGACGAAAAATCCGTATTTTTGTACAGTTTTTACAAGAAAACAACGTTTTTTATGATTTTTCTATACGTTTAATATACATTTTGTCATGCCTTTACTGCAATTTGCATATAGTTGAGGCAGACGGAGCAATAGTTCTGGAAAATAAATTTTCGATTTATGATACTATCAATGACAGGCTACGGAAACGCCGTGGCCGACTATCAGGGAAAGAAGATTCATGTGGAAATCAAGGCGCTCAACAGCAAGGCGCTCGACCTCAATGTGCGTATCGCCACGCTCTACCGTGAGAAGGAGATGGAGATCAGGCAAATCGTGTCGGAAAAGCTGCTCAGGGGTAAGGTGGATGTCACCATCTGGGTTGAGAAAAGTCTGCAGGACCTTGCCCAGCCTATCAACCAGCAGGTTGTGAACAGTTATTATCAGCAAATCAGGCAGATGTCGGAACAGATGGGCATTGACTCTACAGACATCAAGGCCACGGACTGGATGACGGTCCTCCTTCGTCTGCCCGATGTCATGGCAGCATCAGAGGTGGAGGTGCTTTCAGATGAGGAATGGGGTATCCTGAGGGAGAACGTCCTGAAGGCGCTCGACGAGCTCGTCGCCTTCCGCAAGCAGGAAGGTAAGGCGCTGCAAGCCAAATTCACTGAGAAGGTGGACAACATAGAGCAACTGCTGCTGAGCATCGAGCCTTTCGAGAAGTCGAGAGTGGAAAAGATCAGACAGAGAATCATCGAGAGTCTTGAGAAACTCGCACTCGCCGACTACGACCACAACCGTCTTGAACAGGAGATGATATACTATATCGAGAAGCTCGACATCAACGAGGAGAAACAGCGGCTCAAGAACCATCTCGACTATTTCCGCCAGACGATGGAGGCAGAGCCTGGCCAGGGAAAGAAACTCGGATTCATCGCCCAGGAGATGGGGCGCGAGATCAACACCACCGGCAGCAAGAGCAACCAGGCCGAGATGCAGAACATCGTGGTCAAGATGAAGGACGAGCTCGAGCAGATCAAGGAGCAGGTGCTCAACGTGCTGTAGAGACGTGTCGTGGCGCGTCTTCCAAACTTCCGTTCTCTCTTCAATATCAAACCACTAACATACAACATTCGGATTATGGAACAAAACATCAAACCAGGCAAAATCATTATCTTCAGCGCGCCCAGTGGCAGCGGGAAAACCACGATTCTCAACCGTGTGCGCGAAGTTTTCAATAATTTGGAATTCTCCGTTTCCTGTGCCACCCGCGAGCCAAGGGGTAATGAGAAAGACGGAGTAGATTATTTTTTCATCACGCCTGAGCAATTCAAGCAAAAGATTGAAAACGACGAGTTTGTGGAGTATGAGGAGGTTTATCCTGGCAAGTTCTACGGCACGCTCAAGTCGGAAGTGGAGGGCGATTTGGCCAAGGGCATCAATGTGGCTTTTGACGTGGATATCCACGGCGGGCTGAATATCAAGAAAATATATGGCGACCAGGCTTTGGCCGTTTTCATCCAGCCGCCAAGCATAGAGGAGTTGCGCCGCAGACTCGTGGCCCGTGGCACTGACTCTGAGGAGGTGATCGAGACTCGCATTGAGCGTGCGGCATACGAACTCTCCCGAGCTGATGAGTTTGACACCGTTGTCGTCAATGACAACCTCGAGACTGCCGTCGAAGAGGCGCTGAAAGTGGTGGGCGACTTTCTTAACGCTTAATCGTCGCAGGTCTATGTCTCGAAGAATCGCCATCTACGGGGGATCTTTCAATCCCATTCACAACGGACATACGTCCATCGCCCGTGCCGTCTGCGAAACCGGGGTGGTGGATGAGGTCTGGTTTATGGTGTCGCCGCTCAATCCCTTGAAGAAAGACGCGGCAAAGACCATCCTCCCCACCGACATCAGGCTGCGACTGGCCGACTTGGCGGTCGAAGATGTTGATTTCCTGAAGGTTTCGGATTTTGAAACGCATCTGCCAATCCCGTCCTATACCTATACCACGCTTACGGAACTGGAGAAGGCATACCCAGGGTGTGAGTTCTCGCTCATCGTCGGTCAGGACAACTGGGAACGGTTCTCAAGATGGTATAAAGGGGATGAAATCAAGGCTGCCCACGACATCATCGTCTATGGAAGGAACGAGGAGAACGGGAACCAGCAGCAGGGTGGGGCAGTCTTTGCCCAGGTACATCTTTACAGAAAAGACGGTTCCGTTGAGCGACTGGACTCCGACGACCATCTATTCAAACTCTACGACATCTCGTCAACGCAAATCCGAAACGCGTTCAAGACGCATGACCTTCCGTTCGCAGCCAAGTGGCTGCATCCCGACGTGTTCCGCCACATTCTGGAAAACGCGCTTTATGCTTAATGAATAATCCAGGGGTGCCCTCATGGGCACCCCTGTGATTTCTACTGCTCTATCCCGCCAAAATTGGATAGACTGCAAAACCGCCATCATGAATCGGAATCTTCTGCAGCCAAATGGAAGATCTTGTCGGGTTGTAGGTCGTAAATCTTTGTTCTGCTCCTGACATATTCGCTGACGATGTGGAACCATTCTTTTTGCTTGCCTATCATGGCGGGATATTTCTCATTGAACTGTTCCTGACAAGACCGGACGATATTCAGAATAGAAGTCCTTTCTTTCATCGCCAACATAGACTCAATATGAGCAACCATCTCATCGTCGTCTCTTACATCAGTCAGTACCGGCGATGTTGCGATGGCATATTCAGCTGCGTATTCCTCGTCGTCGGTCCACTCCTCGCATTGCTTGAGCACGATGTTGAGTGCGTAGTCTGCTTGTTCAGGCGGATAGTGGTATTTTTTCAACAACCGTTTCACAAGCTTCCGCATTCCAGCCCGTGCCGACTCCTTGTGCTGCCAGTCTATGGTGCGGTTTTTGCGTAGCGTCTCGGTCAGCTCCTTGGTCATCGCCACGAGTTCATCGTTTTCATATATGTCTTTAACCGCCTGTGGGCGCGTCAGGGCGTCATAGAATGCCTTTTCCTCGTCGGAAAGGCCCAGTTCGTTGCCCTGTTCTTCGGAGGCCTTGATTTCAGAGGCCAGTTTCAGGAGTTCCTGAATCACTTCCTCGTTGGTTAGCATCCCCTTGAGATAGTTGCTCAATGCGCTGTTCAGCAGCTCTGAGAATTTCTCACTCTGCACGATGTTCTTATGCTGGAATGCCCTCACCCTGTCTTTGAGCAGGTTCTCCAGAATTTGGATGGAGATGTTCTTCTCCTTCATCCTGGAAAGTTCGGAAAGGAAGGCGGGGTCATTCAGTGAGAATTCCTTTCCCTCATTTTGGAAAAGATTGATGACTCCTTCGCTCTTCACGCTTTGTTTCATGAGCTCTCGGATACGCCGGTCGATGTCTTTCTTCGAGAACTGTCCTTTTGCTCCCAGTCGGAGAATCATCACGCGTACCGTCTCAAAGAACGCACATTCCCACCGCTGTTCGTCAGTCAGCAGGCTTCTGCAGAGTGTTATGGACTGATGCAGTGCGGTGGCTTGTCTCATGTATTCGTCTTTCTTCTCCTTCCGCTCAATGTCCAGCATGAAGTTCGTGCCGCCCTTGATGATCTCCGCACGTTTTAGGTCGGATGTGTCCTTGAACTGGCTATAGTCAAACCCATGCATGAGGTCGCGGCATATTTCCAGTTTCTCCTGGAAAATCTTCAGCGCTGTGGATTTGATGTTGGGGTCGCCGAATTTGCGCTTGTCGTTCGTGGAATAGAACTTCATCGCCTGTTTCAAAGCCTGCGCGATGCCGATGTAGTCCACCACCAGGCCACCTTCCTTCCCATTGAACACACGGTTCACTCGGGCGATGGCCTGCATGAGGTTGTGGCCGCTCATAGGCTTGAACACATACATGGTGGCCAGCGACGGCACATCGAATCCCGTGAGCCACATGTCCACGACGATGGCGATTTTCATCGGGTCGTTGTCGTCCTTGAATTTCTTCGCCAGCTCCTGCTTGTATTGCTTGTTGCCTATGATGTCGCGCCATTCTTCCGGGTCGTTGTTACCGCTTGTCATCACGCATTTCACCTTCTCCGTCCAGTCGGGACGCAGCTCAAGTATGCGCTTGTATATCTTGATGGCGATAGGACGGCTGTACGCCACAATCATCGCCTTGCCGGTGAGCTCCTGCTCGCGGTAGTTCTCATAGTGGCAGAGGATGTCGCCAACGAGAGAGTCGATCGTGGCATCCGCGCCGAGTAGCTCTTCCAGATGCGACAAGTCTTTCTTGCTTTTGCTCAGCTGCTCCTCTTCTGCTCCTTCCGCTTCCAGCAGGTCATATTCCTGGTCGATGAGCGCCAGTGTCTTTTCGTCCAGCTTCAAGTTGATCACACGGCTTTCGTAATACACGGGGACAGTGGCATGGTCGAGCACGCTCTGTGTCATGTCGTAGACGTCGATGCAGTCGCCGAACACCTCTATGGTGTTGCGGTCTTTCAATGCCACAGGCGTACCTGTGAATCCGATGAACGATGCATGAGGTAGGGAGTCGTGAATCATGCGTGCCGTGCCCACTCTTATCTGTCCGGTCTCCGGGTTCACTTTCTCTTCAAATCCGTATTGTCCTCTGTGTGCCTCGTCGCTCATCACGATGATATTGCTTCGCGTGGAGAGCGGGGTGTCATACTCCTCAAACTTCTGCATCGTCGTGAAGATGATGCCGTTGGCAGTTCGTCCTTCCAGGAGTTCTCGGAGATGCTGACGGGTGGAGGCCTGGACAGGAACCTGCCGCAGGAAGTCTTTGCATTTGGCAAACTGCGTGTAAAGCTGGTTGTCGAGGTCGTTGCGGTCGGTGATGACCACGATTGTAGGTTGTGTCACTGCTGTTTGCAGCAGGTGGGCGTAGAACACCATCGACAAGGACTTTCCGCTTCCTTGCGTATGCCAGAACACGCCGATTTTGCCGTCACCCTGTACGGCGCATGCCGTTCGGTCGATGGCTTTTCGGACGGCAAAGTATTGGTGGTAGCCAGCCAGTATCTTGTAGTCCTTTCCTTCGTCCTTGCAATAGCACACGAAATTCTTGATGATGTCCATCAGTCTGTCTTTTCTGAACATTCCCTCGAAGAAGACGTCGAAGTTCACCACTTCGCAGTTCTCATACACGCCGTCCTTGGATTTCCACTGCATATAGCGGTCTTCGCTCGACGTGATTGTGCCGGCTCTTGACTCAGCCATGTCGCTCATCACGCAGAACACATTGTAGGTGAACATACCCGGTATTTCCTTCATGTAGTTCTTCAGTTGGCGGTAAGCGGCGCTCGCGTCTGTATCCTCCCTTGAGGGGGATTTCAGCTCCATCAGCACGACGGGCATTCCGTTAAGGAACAGAATGAGGTCTGCCCGTTTCTTTGACTTCTCCACGTAAGTCCATTGGTTCACCAATAGGAAGTCGTTACGATCGATATGTTCGTAGTCGGCGAGGTAGACGATATCGTTTTTCAGCTCATGTCCGTCGTGGAACGTCACCTCAATGCCATGTTGTAGGTAGTCCATGAACAGCTCGTTGTTCTGCACCATGTTTCCGGCCTCGATATGCAGCAGTTTCCTTTCTGCCTCATCAATGGCGGTTGACGGCAGCCCCGGATTCAACACTGTCAGCATCCCGTGCATCCGCTCCTTATAAACTGGGCAGTAATAGTCTTTCTCCGCGTATGTGCTTTGGATGTCGTAACCGTTGGCATAGTCAAAGCCCAATCGTTCCGTAAACAACTGGATTAGCGTCTGTTCGTAATGGTCTTCGTTATAGTCTGACATGATTGTTTTTTTTTAGGATGACTAGTTAGACTAGGGAAACTAGTTAGACTAGTATGACTAGGGAAACTAGTATGACTAGGATAACTAGTTAAACTAGGATAACTAGTAAAAACTAGCAATATTTCTATTTGTTTTGATTTTTCAGTTTTTCGATTTCAGCCTTTAGCTTTTCGATTTCCTCTTTTAGTGTTTTGATTTCCTGTTCTTTTGCGTCGATAGTGGCGCGTTGGATGTTACGATAGCCGAGCCGTGCCGCTGTCATACGCTCACGTATTCCGCCGTTTTCCTTAAAGTCTTTTTCGAGGTAGCGCTCATAGCTCACCATCATTTTGTCTGTGAAATGGCAGAGAGAGAGGGCTACGTTGCACATCTCCTCAGCGTTCCATCGGTAGAAATAGGGCTCATAGAATTCAGACTTGTTGTGTATTCGGCAGAAATCCAGCATTTGATGGTAACGTGGATGATCATTGCCCCATCTTATGAGCTGGCGTGTAAGCAGATAGTCTATATAATCCTCTCGAAGTTCCCTCAGTGAGGCTCTTGCCACATTGATTAACTTCATTTCCATTTCTATGGATGTGACGCCGTCGGCCATTCCCTCTACGATGTTTTGCTTTCCTGATCGTGCGGCCTGCACCATCTGGTCGACTGTGCGGTCGCCATATTGGGGCAGGAACCTTTGACAGAACACGTATGTCATCATGTAGAGTGCCACAGTCTTCTGATAGAAGAATAGCGACTCCCAATTTTTTTCATGCCGTAATATGGTGTCAATCACTACAGCTGACTGTAAAGGATTATGCTTTTCCATATGACTAATTTCACCTTTTATGTTTATCTCTCTTTTATAAATGCGTTTAAAACGAATTTACAAGTGTATTTCACCTGGATTTAGCTCTCCGGACATCAGACGAGGGAGTAGGGTGTCACGAAGTTGAGCGAGGCGGCGGGATTCTTCCTCTCTTCCCCGTCTCGTTTCGTAAAGAGAGCCGATTATTGGGCGAATTTCGTTAATTACATTTTTTGGAGGTAAAGCCAGCACTAACTTTTGCATATTTGCTTGGCTTAACTTTGCTTGAACAGCGCCAGTGACAAGATGCTGAATATTGGTTATTGATAGTAGCACATGAACCATTTCTGTGCTAAACCCGTTCTTTCCTCGCAAGATATGAGCGTGATTGTTAACCCAGAATTTGCCCCATACATATTGCATGTATGGTAAGCCATCTTCTTTTACCACACTTCCATCTTCCCCTATGAGAGTATAAATCCCATCAAAGATAAAGTTGTCAACATAGTCCATGCATGATGTTGCTCCATAATATGGATATATACGTTCCATGTTCTCCCTATCTTTTCCAGACAGTGGTTTCCTTAGTTTGTCGTAGATGGATGCAACATCAAATAGAGTCCCCACCTTCCATCCTTTCGGTATCATCCCAATTTCACTTTCTTCAAATTCTCCATCTTTAAAAGGTTCAAAATCCACAAACCAGGACTTGAACAACGCCTGTGCCTGTTGCTCTAAATTATCATTTATCCGCCTGTTCACCTCGATTTTGTCATCAAGAGATTTGAGGATGGATGCAATTTTCTTTTGTTGTTCAAAAGGTGGTAATGATATATTCCATTGCAAAATTTGTTTTTTGTCCCCTCTTGGCATTTTTGTACCTTTTGAGCCTTTCATGACATATTCAAAGAAAGAATCCTGGCTCATTAGGTAATAAAGGAAAAGTGAATCAACTTTATTGTTTGCTCTATAGCAAATAACATCTGCAGAACAGCCACCTTCTTTATTTGCTCTCCAGATTTTTTTAAAATAAGGACGAATGTTTGAAATCAATATATCATCTTCTTTAAAATGGATACAATTACCAGCTGGGATTCCTGAAGACTTGGAAACTCCAGCTTTGTTTTGGAGCATATTCTCTGTTGATATATAATTATAATCATCTAGAACAGATGTGTCTGTTTTATCTGTTATAACGATAACAAGGTCCTTTAATTTATATTCTTTCCACTGTTCCATAGTTAATCCTTTTTGTGTTGAAGCTTGAAGAATTCCTTTTGCTGTTCGATTTCACGTCGCAGTTCTTCCTTGGTCGGCATATAAGTAAGATACTTGGCAGCAAAGAGTTGGTCGTTGTCGTTCAGTACTGAATAGCGGGCTATATCCTCGTCGGTTTCAGCACACAGTAAGAGCCCTATGGTTGGGTTGTGCCCTTCTGGCCGTACCATTTCATCGTACATTCTTACGTACATATCCATCTGTCCCACATCTTGATGGCTTAGTTTGGAGGTTTTGAGGTCAATAAGTATAAAACTGCGAAGATGATAATTATAGAAAACCAGGTCTATGTAATAATCTTCCTTTTCTGTGTGAATATGCTTCTGACGGTCAACAAAAGCAAAGCCTTTTCCTAATTCCATGAGAAACAGAACAAGATGATCAATGAGACTTTGCTCTAAATCAGTTTCCGTATATTTTGCATTGTTCTTGAATCCTAAGAACTCTGCCACTACAGGATTCTTCAGATATTCGAGTTTGTCTTGCAATGGTGCTGTAATGGTCTGCATTTCATTATGCACTGCCTCTTGATTCTGCGACTGCAAAAGCCGATGGTAGTACTGCGAAGACACATTGCGCTGCAGGGTACGTGTACTCCACATTTCGCGTGCTGCCTCCTGCTCATACCATGCCCTACCTCTGTCTGTATTCTCTTGCAGAATAATGCTATAATGGGTCCACGATAGTCTAAGTTGTTTCGTGGGTTTCATGGAATTGAAAAAGTCTGTATGTTCCAATAATCCCATCAGCGATGGGATTTTTTGAGATTGTCCCGTCAGTGATGGGACAATCTCAAATTCTCCATACGTTGATTGGAACATATTTGGGAATGTTTTATAAAATGAAATAAATCTGTAGAGATTGTTTCTTGAATACCCACTTCCGTATTTATCAGTTAATTCCTTGGCAAGGTTTTTGACTGTTTGCTCGCCATATTCAGCGCGTTGTTCTTTAAGTACCTCATGATGAATGCGTATCCCCAATAGCCAATTACGCTTAATTAACGTCTCATTGACCAGACGATATGCCTCAGCCTGAGCCTGTTCTATGATAGTGCAAGCATCCTTAAACAACATGTTATTCTGCTGTTCAGCCTTCACTGCTATAATATTGTTCTCTTCCATAAATGAGAATTTACAAGTCTGTTTAGCGTTTTTTTTTCTATTTGTTTAAACTTATTTCACTGTAGAGTTCAGCTCAAAAATTTTCTGTGAGAGATTTTTACGTTGTTTTGGCTTACCATGGCATAATGCATGGTGGTATCAATTTTCACATGGCCCAATAATTTCTGCACCTGTTCCACTGGCATACCTTTGTCTATGGCCATTGTAGCCAACGTTCTTCTGAACTTATGTGGATGGACTCTTGGAATCTTCGCCTCTTTTCCTATTTTTCTCAATCTAACTTCCACTCCAGATATCTGCAATCGCCGATGAGGCTTGGCGAGCGAAACAAACAAGGCTTTGTTTTTGTCGCGTCTGCTATTTAAATATTCCTGAAGATGTATTTTTGCCCTTGCATTGAAATACACGATCCGCTCTTTGTTTCCCTTTCCATAGACCAGACACTCACGCTCGTTGAAATTGATATCATCTCTGTTTAGCTTCACGAGTTCTCCCACGCGCATACCAGTAGAAGAAAGGAGGTCTATGATAGCGAGGTCGCGTGTCTCCTTGCATATGTCTCGCAGATTTTCAAGCGACTCATCTGACAACACTTCCTTTACTTGTGCGCCTGTCTTCACTTTATGGATTCTTCGTACGGGACTTTTTATGATATAGTCTTCTTCTTCAAGCCAGGCAAAGAACGAAGAAAAGATGCGCCTTACATTGTCAACCGTCACCCTGCTTGCTTTTCGTTTTCGCTGGAATACAGCAAGATATGCTCTGATGTCTTCTGTCGTATATGTGGTCACGCGTTTGGGCATCGTTTTGTATAGCTGCTGAATCATGCTACCATAATAACGGATTGTCGGTGTGCTGCAACCTTCCACCTGCTTCGCGGACAGGAACGACCGTAGCAGCTCTTCATTGCTTTCTTCCGTTTTCTGCGTTTTTACCTCGTCATTTGTGACAGTATATTTCCCGACAACTTTAAGCAGTACTGCATTCAGCTTTGCTATCTGTTCTACTGTGAGAATATCAGCCATTTCATTGCTGATTTCCAAAATAAGTTTCTCTTTCATAATTCTTCGATATAATTGGTTGTTTTATTCAATAATAACGAAGAATTAGATTTTTCTATATTTTAAAACCAATACTTGCCAGCTGCTTGCGTATTTCCTCTTCCAGCTGATGGCTTTGCTCAAACAGTCCGCTGAGCTCGGTGGTGAGGCGGCTCATCTTCTCTTCGAAGGGCTCGCCGTCGTCTTCCTGCTCGGCAATGCCGACATATCGGCCGGGGGTTAGGATGAAATCCTGTGCTTCCACTTCCTCAATCGTCTTGACCGCGCAATATCCTTTCTCATCTTTGAGCGTGCCGTTGCGGTAGTCGGTGAAGGTCTGAGCGATGTGGTTGATGTCGTCGTCGGTCAGTTCACGTAGTTTACGTGAGACCATGGTGCCCATGTTGCGGGCGTCGACGAACACCATCTTTCCCGGCTGAGTCTTCTGCCGGCTGAGAAACCATAGGCATACGGGTATGCCAGTGCTGTAGAACAACTGGCTGGGTAAAGCCACGATGCCCTCTATCAGGTCTGCCTTCAGTATGTTCTTGCGGATTTCTCCCTCACCGCCCGTCTGGCTGCTCAGTGAGCCGTTGGCAAGCACCAGTCCGATTCGCCCCGTCGGGGAGAGATGGCTGATCATGTGCTCCAGCCAGGCGAAGTTGGCATTTCCCTGTGGCGGTATGCCATATTTCCATCGCACGTCCTCCTGCAGTTTGTCGGCTCCCCAATCGCTCATGTTGAACGGCGGGTTCGCCATCACGAAGTCCGCTTTCAGCGTTGGGTGCTGGTCCTCAAAGAATGTGTCAGCGTTCTTCTCGCCGAGGTTCGCCTCAATGCCACGAATGGCGAGGTTCATCATCGCCATCTTTCGGGTGTTGGCGTTGATTTCCTGTCCGAAAATAGAGAGGTTCTTGATGTCGCCCTGATGATGTCGCACGAAGTCGGCACTCTGCACAAACATACCGCCGCTGCCCATAGCCGGGTCGTAGCAACGGCCTTTGAACGGCTGCAACACGGCGACTATCGTACGCACGATACAGGACGGTGTGAAGAACTCACCTGCATTCTTCCCTTCGAGCGACGCAAACTTGGAGAGGCAGTACTCGTAGGTGCGTCCAAGCAGGTCTTTGTTTTCTTCCTGCTTGCCCAGCTCTATGGTGTTGGTGAAGAGGTCGACCACGTCGCCCAACCGGCGTTTGTCCAGTTCCGGCCGCGCAAAGTTCTTTGGCAGGATGCCTTTCAGCCGGACATTCTCTTTCTCGATTTCCAGCATGGCATTGTCGATGACCTTACCGATTTCGGGTGTGTGGGCGGCTTCAGCAATCACCTTCCACCTTGCGTCCGCTGGGACATAGAATATGTTTTCAGAGACGTACTCATCCTTGTCTTCCTCGAATCCGTCGCCTTCATCCACCAGCTGCTGATGTTTCGCGTCGAAACAGTCTGAAATGTACTTCAGGAAGATAAGTCCCAATACCACGTTCTTATACTCAGCTGCGTCGATGGAGCCGCGGAGCAGGTCGGCCGCTTTCCATATCTTGTCCTCAAATCCGAGGTCAGCAGTGTTGTTTTTCTTTGCCATAATAACGTTTGGAAAAACAGATTTTCCCATGAAGTGCTCTACAAGCCGATTAAACTTATATAACACTTCGAGGGAAATCTGGTATTAATAGATTAGCCTAAGTTTCTGTTGGTCATTTAGCCAATAATGTGCTTGACAGTTTTTTCTGTACTCGCACATTGCTCTTTTTTGATTTTTCGTTGCAAATATAATCATTTTTTTGCAATCTCACTCCTGTTTCCCTCCTAAATATTTCTCGGCAAGGGTGCGCAGATATTTTGTTGCTTTGTCCATAGATTCAGTTCCGAAGTGTCCTGCAGATTGGATTTAATAAAAATAATGCTTTGTGTTTCATAATAATTAGATGTTAAAAAGTTTGTTAATGATGTTTCTATAAAAAAAGCCAGCATGGGAATGAACCCATAGCTGACTTTTTCAGAAAAGTATGTTTAGCTGTTGTATTCCTGCCAGCTCTTAGGCTTGATGTCTTCCTGCTTGAGTTCGCAGAAGGCCTCGATGAAAGCTTTGGCAAGTCGTACGTTGGTGATCAGAGGGATGTTGTGGTCGATGGCGTCGCGACGGATTTTGTAACCGTTGGTCAGCTCGCGTTTTGTATGGTTCTTCGGAACGTTGATGATGAGGTCGAACTGGTGTGCTGCAATCATGTCCATCACGTTGTTTTCGCCCTCCTCGTCAGGCCATGCTACTGCCGTGGCTTCCACTCCGTTGTCGTTCAAGAACTTGGCGGTTCCGGCAGTCGCGAAAATCTTGTAGCCGTTCTTCACCAGGCTCTGTGCTGGCTCCAGCAGGTCCACCTTTCCTTTCGCGCCACCTGAGGAAATCAGGATGTTCTGCTTCGGCAGGCGGTAGCCGGTGGCAATCATGGCATTCACGAGCGCCTCGTTCATGCTGTCGCCCAGACAGCCAACCTCACCAGTGGACGACATGTCCACGCCCAGGATCGGGTCGGCGTTCTGCAGACGTGCGAACGAGAACTGGGATGCTTTCACTCCGATGCGGTCGATGTCGAACTCGCTGCTGTCGGCCTTTGTATATGGTACGTCGAGCATGATTTTCGTGGCCGTCTCGATGAAGTTGCGCTTCAGAATCTTGCTTACGAACGGGAAGGAGCGAGAGGCGCGGAGGTTACATTCAATCACCTTCACCTCGCGGTTCTTCGCCAGGTACTGGATGTTGAACGGACCGCTGATGTTCAGCTCCTTGGCAATCTTGCGTGAGATCTTCTTGATTTCGCGGATGGTGGAGAAATAGATGTGCTGAGCCGGGAATACCATCGTGGCGTCGCCAGAGTGCACACCTGCATACTCGATATGCTCAGAGATGGCATACTCGATGATCTCGCCCTTGTCGGCCACTGCGTCGAACTCGATCTCCTTCGTGTCCTGCATGAACTGAGACACCACTACCGGGTACTCCTTGCTGACCTCTGTGGCCATCTTCAGGAAGCGCTCCAGCTCCTCGTCGTCGTAGCACACGTTCATCGCTGCTCCAGAAAGCACATACGATGGACGTACCAGCACCGGATAGCCCACCTCGCTGATGAACTCCTTGATGTCGTCGAGAGATGTCAGCGCACGCCAAGCCGGCTGGTCAACGCCCAGCTTGTCGAGCATGGCAGAGAACTTGTCGCGGTTTTCCGCGCGGTCGATATTCACCGGAGACGTACCCAATACCGGTACCCCCTGACGGTAGAGCTTCATGGCCAGGTTGTTCGGAATCTGTCCGCCCATGCTCACAATCACGCCGCGTGGCTGCTCCAGCTCAATCACGTCGAGCACGCGCTCCAGCGAGAGCTCGTCGAAGTAGAGGCGGTCACACATGTCGTAGTCCGTCGACACAGTCTCCGGGTTGTAGTTGATCATGATGGACTTGTAGCCCAGCTTGCGTGCGGTGTTGATTGCGTTCACCGAGCACCAGTCAAACTCCACTGAAGAGCCGATGCGGTAGGCGCCTGAGCCTAACACCACAACCGATTTCTCGTTCTTATAGTAGTTGATATCATGACCAGTGGTATGGTAAGTGAAGTAGAGGTAGTTGGTCAGTTCAGGATGTTCGCTTGCCACGGTGTTGATACGCTTCACAGCAGGAAGAATGTTACGTGACTGACGGTATTTCCTCACTTCCAGGTTCTCGCGCTCCATGTTCGTCTCGTTCGGTTTCAGCACGAAACGTGCAATCTGGAAGTCGCTGAAGCCCGCTGCCTTCACCTCGCGGAACAACTCGTCTGGAATGTCCTCCAGCTTGTTGAAGGTCAAGAGCTTGTTCTTCAGGTTTACGATATTCTGCAGACGGGAGATGAACCAAGCGTCAATCTTCGTCAGCTCTTCAATGCGCTCCACGCTGTAGCCTTCCTCCAATGCCTGTGCGATGGCGAAGATGCGCAGGTCGGTAGGGTTGGAGAGTTCTTCGTCGAGGTTGTCAAAACGCAGGTGGTCGTTGCCGACAAAACCGTGCATACCCTGTCCAATCATACGCAGACCTTTCTGGATCATCTCCTCGAAGCTGCGTCCGATGGACATGATTTCGCCTACAGACTTCATAGACGAACCAATCAGACGGCTCACGCCGCTGAATTTCGTCAGGTCCCAACGTGGAATCTTGCAAATCATGTAATCCAAAGAAGGAGCCACGTAAGCAGAGTTTGGTGTGCCCATCTCTCCAATCTGGTCGAGTGTATATCCGAGTGCGATCTTGGCAGCTACGAATGCGAGGGGATAACCCGTGGCTTTTGAAGCCAGGGCTGACGAGCGGCTCAGACGAGCGTTGATCTCGATGATTCGGTAGTCGTTGGTCTCGGCATTGAACGCGAACTGGATGTTGCACTCACCTACGATATTGAGGTGTTTCACGCACTTGATGGACAACTCCTGTAGCATCTTCACCTGGTCGTCGCTCAGCGAGCAGGTAGGAGCCACTACGATAGACTCACCGGTGTGGATGCCGAGCGGGTCGAAATTCTCCATAGAGGCAACGGTGAAGCAATGGTCGTTTGCATCGCGTATCACCTCGAACTCAATCTCTTTCCATCCTTTCAGCGACTCCTCAACCAGGATCTGAGGCGCAAAGGTGAACGCGCTCTCAGCAATCTCCACGAACTTGGCCTCATCGGGGCAGATGCCAGAACCCAGGCCACCCAGTGCGTAGGCTGAACGGATCATAATCGGGAAGCCGATGCGACGGGCAGCAGCCAGTGCATCCTCCATGTTCTCTACAGCCTGGCTGACAGGTGTCTTCAGTTCCGCCTCGTCCAGCTTCTTTACGAAGCGGTCGCGGTCCTCGGTGTCCATGATGGCCTCCACGGACGTGCCAAGCACTTCAACTCCGTTCTCTTTCAGCGTGCCGTTCATATAGAGCTCCGTACCGCAGTTCAGGGCAGTCTGTCCTCCGAACGCAAGCAGGATGCCGTCGGGCTGCTCCTTCTTGATGATCTCGGTCACGAAGTAGGGGGTCACAGGCTGAAAATACACCTTGTCGGCGATGCCTTCAGAGGTCTGAATCGTGGCGATGTTTGGATTCACCAACACACTGTGTATCCCTTCCTCACGCAGTGCTTTCAGAGCCTGAGAACCTGAATAGTCGAACTCACCGGCCTGGCCGATTTTTAATGCGCCGGATCCCAATACCAGCACTTTCTTGAATTTTTTTCTTTCCACTAGCTTTTATTATTTTTAAAGTTTAGAGTTTCGTGTTTAGAGTGAATTTAGTTTAGGCATGTTCTAATAATTAATAAATCCAAGAGAATTATCTTTGCCTGTGTTTGCCTCTTTTTGGCATCTTTGCTCTTAACCTCTTGAACCGTAGCTCGCTACGCTTCTGCGAGTTTGCGAGCAAATCTGCTCAAAAATA
>JAFUVE010000043.1 GCA_017483765.1 Bacteroidaceae bacterium
TTATCTATACGCTCCTCTTCCTGGCAGCATGCTGGCTGTCGTATCAGTACGCACGCGGGAAAATCGAGGTCAGGAAAGCCTTAGCCAAGCAGAAGCAGCAGGAAGAGCTGAACGAGGCACGCATCCGGTTCTTCATGAACATCAGTCATGAAATCCGCACGCCGATGACGCTCATCATGTCGCCGCTCAACAAGCTTATCGACTCCGACAACGACCCCGAACGGCAGCACAACTACAAGCTGATTAAGCAGAACTCCAACCGAATACTGCGATTGGTGAACCAGATGATGGACGCCCGAAAAATAGAACAGGGAAAATTCCTGCTCAACTACAAGAAAGTGGAGCTCGTGGAGTTCGTGCAGAATATTGTCGACGTGTTCGCCACGAATGCGCAGAGCCGTAACATACAGTATGAGTTTGTGCATAACCAGGACATCTACAACGTCTATGTAGACCCTTCGAACACGGACAAAATCGTGATGAACCTCTTGTCGAACGCATTCAAGTTCACACCCGACGGCGGCAAGATCACCGTCCGGCTGATGGCACGGGAGAAAGACTTCGACCTCATCGTCGACGACAGTGGGTGCGGCATCAGCGACGCAGACAAGCTGAAAGTGTTCGACCGCTTCTATTCCGCCGGCAACAAGGACGGATATATCGGCACCGGCATCGGGCTGAACCTCACGTCGATGCTCGTGAAGCTGCACAAGGGTGAGATCCACGTGGAGGACAATCCGGCAGGGCAGGGCACACGCATGGCCGTGACGATGCCGGTGGGCGACAGCGGCCTCGTCGGAGGCAGCATCGTGCCCGACGACGAGAAAAACGAGACGGAGCACGAGATATCCGAGCTGCTCACCATCGACAAGCCCACCGACACCCACCGCAAGAACCTCATTCTCGTGGAGGACGACGAGGCCATACGCCAGTATGTGCACAGCGAGCTGTCGAAAGACCTCGTCATCAAGACGTGCTCCAACGGCCAGGAAGCCTGGGACTATATCGTCACCCATCCTGGCAAGGTGGACATCGTGCTCAGCGACATCATGATGCCCGTGATGGACGGACTCACGCTGTGCCAGAAAATCAAGACCAATTTCAACACCAACCATATCCCCGTCGTCCTGATGACAGCCCTTGGAAGCGACTCCGACCGCATAGCCGGCCTCACCAACGGTGCCGATGCCTATGTGACCAAGCCGTTCAACATCGACGTGCTGCGCACCGTGGTCGTTCAGCAGCTCAAGACGCGTCAGATGCTCCAAGGAAAATTCCACGGCGACAAGCAGCAGGAAGAGAAAATCAAGAAAATCGAGGTGGAGTCGCCCGACGAGAACCTCATGAGACGAGTGATGAAGGTGGTGAACGAGCAGATAAGCAACCCCGACCTCTCCGTGGAGATGATAGCCGACAAGGTGGGCATCAGCCGTGTACATTTCTACCGAAAGATGAAGGACCTGACCGGACAGGCTCCGCGCGACTTCCTCAAATATGTCCGCCTGAAAGAGGCAGGTCGCCTGCTCAAGGAGAAGAAACTCGACATCACGGGTGTCTCCATCGCCACAGGGTTCAAGTCTCTCTCGGCTTTCTCCACTAACTTCAAGTCACTCTACGGACTTTCGCCAACGGAGTACGTGAAGAAAATGGAGGAAGAAGGTGAGGAGTGAATCTTCCACATAAAATATATAAAAAGCACAAATCCCCGGCTCTCACGAGCTGGGGATTTGTGCTTTTAACTAACTAAACCAATAGAAAATTAAAAAAAAACTACTAACTAAACTAATATAAAAAAACTACTGACTTTATTTTGCTTAACTAACTGTTCAAATTTGGGAGGAAATCCTTTTTCCTTTTGACATTGCAAAGTTACGCACTTTTTTTCAAACCTGTTTTCTATTGCGTAACATATGTTTCCGTCTTTGTATGATTCGGATTTTTTTTATTATCAGCACTTTCGCATTTTTACAAATGTTACATATTAAGAAATAAATGTAACGTTTAAGATAATATGTAAAGATTATTATGTGTAAATTTGCAAATAGAAATCAAAAAAAGTAGTAGCTGAGACATGAAAAAATTTTTTTTAACTTTTATCGCCGCATCTGCATTCGCAGTTGTCCAGGTCGGTGCGCAGACAAAATCCGCCACGCTGGCAATCTCTGCAGGTACGAAATACCAGTATGTCGAGGGATTCGGCGGAACAGGAATGAACGGGCAGTGGGCTGACGTCTACACCCAGGCGAAAGTGAATAAATTATGGGGAACGGGGGCTGGCGACGTGGGCCTGAACATCATGCGTGTACGTATCAACCCGAACGAGAACAACTGGGGAGAATACGGAAACCCGATCAGATGGGCCAGAAGTATCCGCCCCGAGCTGCAGGTGTTTGCTACTCCGTGGACACCTCCGAAGAAATTCAAAACCCACAACACCACTAAGTACCAGAATGACTTCGGCACGACCGTGTATCCGCTTGTGGAGCACAGCTGGGGCGGACAGGGCTCGAACGGTGGCGCCATCGACCCGGCTTACTATGACGAGTATGCCGACTTCCTCGAACGCTACCGAAAGACCATGGCAGAGAAAGATTGTCCCATCGACATCATCTCCATCCAGAACGAGAGCGACTACACACCCACAGGGGACGGGGATCAAGCAACCTACGAGAGCTGCATCTATTCACCTTCGGAGATGGCTGCCATGTGCAAGGCTGCAAGAGCGAAGGTGGACCCTTCGTGCAAGATCATGGGTCCCGAGTGCTTCGGATGGGACCAGCATAAATACAACAACAAACTCG
The DNA here is from genome assembly GCA_017483765.1 of Bacteroidaceae bacterium. Taxonomy (GTDB): domain Bacteria; phylum Bacteroidota; class Bacteroidia; order Bacteroidales; family Bacteroidaceae; genus UBA3839. Next base: position 2,802 of record JAFUVE010000043.1, read on the forward strand.
TCACCCTCCAGGACGCGCTCGACAACATCGATATCTGGGGCAACCACCTCTACGGCACCAACGACTGGTCGTTCGTCCAGTCAGTGACGAAAAAGACGGGAAAGCAGATGTGGATGACCGAATTCCTCATCGACTATGCCGACGACTATAACGGCGAGTTCTCTGCAGAGCATGCGATGGTGGAGAGCATCGAGAAAGCACTCACCTCGGGGTCTAACGCATATATCTACTACAACATGCTCAACGACTTCTTCGCCGTGAACCACGGGGGCAGCGACACGCAGCTGTGGAAACGGGCATATGTCTTCAGCCATTACGCCAAATACGCCACAGGAAAGACACGCATCAAGTCCACCCTTTCGGATACGCAGAAAGTGCTCAAGGGCGGTTCGGCATATATAAGCCAGAGCGGAGACACCGTGACCGTCTTCGTCCTCAATCCGTCTACCACATACACGTATAATCTGACCCTCAGCGTACCGTTCGTGCCAGAGAAAATCACGGAGATTGTCACAGGCGAAACGGTCAACGCCATAGTCAGGGATGTCACGAAGGAGTATGCCACAGGCACCACGCGTCCTAAGGTGCAGCTCCGTCCGAACACCTTCTACACCTTCCAGTTTGTGAGAAACATCAGCGAGGACGAGTCAGCATCGGAAATTGCCACTTCGCCCAAACAGCCAGCCGACGGCAATCCACTCTCAGCCCATCATTTCATGGCCGACCCCACCTCAATCGAATATAACGGACGTCTCTACGTTTACGCCACCAACGACCAGCAGGAGTTTGACTACTGGGGAGGCTACAACGCCAACACCTATGGCAAGATCACGCAACTGGTGTGCATGTCGACTGAGGACCTCGTGAACTGGACCTACCACGATGTGATAGACGTGAAGGCCATCGCGCCATGGATTACCGCATCCTGGGCACCATCTATCATCAGCCGTGAGGAAGCAGACGGCAAAACGCACTTCTATCTTTACTTCACCAACAGCGCTGCCGGCATCGGAGTGCTCACGTCCACATCGCCCACCGGCCCTTGGACCGACCCGCTCGGCAAGGCGCTTATCGACAAGGACACAGAAGGCCTGGGCACCATTGACCAGATTATCGACCCGGGAGCCGCCATCAAGCCCGACTGCTCGGAGGCATACCTCACATTCGGAGGAGGCAACGTGGTGGGAACAGAGCTGCAGCCCGGCAACGCACGTATCGTGAAGCTTGGTGCTGACCTCATCAGTCTTGACGGGAACATACAGGCCATCTCCGCACCCTATCATTTCGAGGCCAACGAGCTCAATTATATCGGCAGCAGATGGGTGTACAGCTATTGCACGCGTTGGAGTGCCACCACCGACTGGTCGAAATACAGCACTGCGGCCGCCCCGCTGCCATGCTCCATCGTCTATATGACGGCATCCGAGCCCATGGCGGACAAATGGTCGTATAAGGGTGTGGTGATGCCCAATCCAGGCCGCTTAGGCTACGACTTCAGCAACAACCACAGCCACCTTCAGAAATTCGGAAACGGCTACTACCTGCTTTACCACACCACCTGGCTTGAGCATCAACTGGGGTATAGCGGCGGCTACCGCAACTTGCAGATGAGCCGCGTCACGCTTGTGGAGTCGTCTGCCAGGATGACCACGCTCACCTCCAAGACCGCCTCAATCAGTGGAGTCAACCAGCTCACATCCGCACGCGTGAATCCCTATGTGGAGCAGCCGGGAGATGACATGGGAGCCATCATTACGGATGACTGGTGGCTCGTGCGTGGCGTCAACTTTGCAGAAGAGGGCGCGCCTGCGAAGACACTCGTCCTGAAGGTGAAGGGCAGTGGCACGGTCACCGCGCATCTTGGCGAAATGGATTCCGACCCGATTGCAAAGGCGGAGTTTGCGACAGAAGGAGACGAGGAGCAGACCATCGCTGCGGAGCTCACAGCTGAGCAGGCAGAATTCCAAAGCTATCTCTATTTTGTCTACGACAAGAACGACGGCGCTGAAGTCACGTCATGGCGCTTCTCCAGCCTGCCGCCAGAGGAGGCTGTCAAGGAAGACGAGACAAAGGCCAAGCCAGGCGACGTCAATGAGGACGGCAATGTGGACATTTCTGATATCGTGGCCGTCATCAACCAGATAGCCGGAACTGCCACATATCGCTATGCCGATGTCAACAACGACACCAAAGTCGATATCTCCGACATCGTGGCCATCATCAACATCATCGCCGGAAGCAACTGAGAAACTCTGGAAATTCCGGAATCTCCGGACAATCCGGAAAACCCGGAAATCCTGGAATCTCAGAAAAACCTGGAAACTCCGGCCTAACCAACGAACATAATCACTAAAAATCATAAATCATCATGGCAATTGAAAAAAACGAAGAAAAAGGATTCTACAAACTGTCGTGGATTCAACGAATCGGTTTCGGCGCGGGCGACCTCGCACAGAACCTCATCTTTCAGGTGATCTGCACTTACCTGTTGTTCTTTTACACCGATATCTACGGACTTACGCCGTCGGCAGTGGCGGTCATGTTCCTGGTCGGCAATGTAGCAAACGTGATTTGGGACCCCATTGTGGGAGCGTTGATTGATAAGAGCAACCCCCGTTTCGGAAAATACCGGTCCTACTTGCTTTATGTCGGTATACCTCTTTCAGGATTTGCCATTTTATGTTTCTACAACGGGTTTGCGCCGTCCCTGATATATGCGTATGTGACCTATGTGGGCATGCAACTGCTCTACACCTTCATCAACGTGCCCTACGGCGCCTTGAACTCCTCGCTGACACGCGACACAAACGAGATCACCATACTCACTTCTGTGCGTATGTTTATGGCCAACCTCGGTGGACTGGCAGTGAACTCCGGACTGCCGCTGTTCATCGCACTCATTGTCGGAGCGCCTTCCGACAGCCTTCCAAAAGATCCGTCAGCATGGTTTACCACCATGACGATTTATGCCATCGTCGGCTTCTGCCTGCTCGTCTTCTGCTTCTCGCAGTGTAAGGAGCGTGTGGTAATGGATGAGAAGACCACCGAGGACGTGAAGGTAAGTGACCTGTGGATGGAGTTCCTCCGCAACCGGCCCTTGCGCGTGCTCGCCTTCTTCTTCATCACCGCCTTCGCGATGATGTCGGTGGGCAATGCCGCCGGAGCCTATTTTATAAACAGCAACATGCACGGGTCGGCACAGGAACTGTCGATATTCATGGCCCTTGGATCGATTCCTGCATTCCTGTTCATGCCGATGGTGCCATGGTTTAAACGCATGGTCGGAAAGAAGAATATGTTCTATATCTTCCTTGGCGCTGCTATTCTCGGTATGGTGATGCTTTACCTCATTTCCAAGATGGAAAACCCGAGCATGACAATGGTATATGTTGCACAGTTCATCAAGAGTACAGGCGTGATTGTGGCCACAGGATATATGTGGGCACTGGTGCCGGAGGTGATTTCTTATGGTGAGTACACTACAGGACGTCGTATTTCTGGAATCGTGAATGCGCTGACAGGACTGTTCTTTAAGGCCGGCATGACTTTCGGAAGTATTGTAGGACCAGCAGTCCTGGCATACGTGGGGTATAACAGTGAGTCCATCGACCAGACACCTTTTGCGGAAGAAGGAATCCTGTGGCTCGTCTGTGTTATTCCTGCCATCCTCTTGCTGCTTGCTATCTTCATCATATCGAAGTATGAGCTGACCGACGAGAAGATTGACCAGATCAACCGCGAGATCGAGGCACGTATCCACGACAAGCAGTAGTAGGTGAAGAAACTGTCTTTACAAGCACCTGCGTTATAGATACGTACTCTGCTCATACACAAAAGTAAATACACTATTCACTATTCACTTTTCACTTGATAATGAAATCATCCCTCTTTTTAATACCACTTATCGCCCTTGCCGGCTGCACCACCCAGCAGCCGGCCAAGGACGGCACGCTGACGCTGAAAGACGCGCTCGGCAAACATGAGATTCTGGCTGGCGTGGCGGTCAACGTGGACGAGGTGGCTGGGCGTGTGCCCAAGGCCCAGGACGTCATCACGGCCAATTTCAGCAGCATCGTGGCAGAGAACTGCATGAAGCAGGAGAAAATCGTGCCCGAGCAGGACAAGTATTTCTTCGACGATGCCGACTCGCTTGTTGCTTTCGGCGAGCGTAACGGCATGAAGGTCATCGGTCACTGCCTCGTATGGCACAGCCAGGCCGCCCCATGGTTCTTTACTGACGCCAAGGGTGGGGAAGTGTCGCGCGACACGCTCATCGCCCGGATGAAGAACCACATCAGCACCGTTGTCGGCCGTTACAAGGGCCGCATTTACGGATGGGACGTGGTTAACGAAGCTATCGAGGACGACGGTTCTTACCGCGAGACGCCCTATTACAAGATCATCGGCCCGGACTACATCGAGATAGCCCTGAAGGCAGCCCAGGAGGCCGACCCCGACGCAGAGCTGTACCTCAACGATTTCTCCATGTCCAAACCCGGAAAGCGCGACAAGTATGTGGAGCTGATGAAGGACCTGAGGGCCAAAGGCTGCCGCATCGACGCCATCGGCATGCAGAGCCATAACGGCGGCGACTATCCTGACTTTGCGGAATACGAGAAGTCCATGGATGCCTTTGCCGCTTGCGGCGTGAAGGTGATGATGACGGAGCTTGACCTCAACATCCTGCCTAAACCCGAGTCCTTCGGTCAGGGCGCAAATGTGGGCGAGGAGTATAAATACCGCGAAGAGCTCGACCCCTACAAGAACGGACTCGATGAGAAAGGGCAGCAACTCTTCGACCAGCGCTATCTTGACTTCTTCAAGATATACGAGAAGCACAAGGACCAAATCTCGCGCATCACCCTCTGGGGCGTGAGCGACAAGACCTCATGGCTCAACGACTGGCCAGTGGAGGGAAGAACAGCCTATGCGCTGCTTTTCGACCGCGACTACAATCCCAAGCCCGTGCTCGAGAAAATCATTGCCTTGTTTTAACGGAAAGATGACTTTAACGAATTTTATCACGCAAAAGAAACAAATCTGCAAATATTAGAATCAAAAACGCTTGTTTTTACCAAAAATATTTGCCAACTTTGCAAAGTAATTAACCAAATAACAATTAATGGAAGCACTCTAAGGGGAATGGCGCGTAGTTGAGGGAGGACTTTCTTCCAATTTTACTCCCGTTTCTACTCCCTTTTTTTACTCCTTTTTACTTCCTCTTAATTTAAAAATTCTAACAAGTATGGAAGGAAAGAAATATCTTGTACCTGATGACTTCATGGCCGATCCGTCCACTCATGTGTTCAACGGAAAACTCTACATCTACCCCTCTCACGACTGGGAGTCGGGGGTGCCTGAGAACGACAACGGCGACCATTTCAACATGAAAGACTACCACGTTTTCTCCACCGACGACATCGAGGCAGTGGCCAGTGGTGAGAAGAAACTGGAGGACCACGGCGTGGTGCTCGACGTGAAGGACATCCCATGGGCAGGACGTCAGCTCTGGGACTGCGACGTGCAGGAGAAGGATGGTAAATATTATATGTATTTCCCGCTGAAAGACCGTAACGACATTTTCCGTTTCGGCGTGGCTGTGGCCGACAAGCCGGAGGGGCCCTTCGTTCCGCAGCCGGCACCGATGAAGGGAAGCTACTCAATTGACGTGGCCGTGCTGAAGGACGACGACGGAAAGTATTACTTCTATTTCGGCGGCATTTGGGGCGGACAGCTTCAGCGGTATAAGGACAACAAGGCGCTGGAGAGCGCATACCTGCCACAGGGCGACGAGCCAGCTATTCCTCCACGCGTGGCACGCCTGCAGGACGACATGCTGGAGTTCGCAGAGGAGCCGAAGGCAGTCATGATTGTCGACAAGGACGGAAATCCGCTCAAGGCAAACGACCCGCACCGCTTCTTCGAGGCTTCATGGGTGCATAAATACAATGGGAAGTACTATTTCTCTTACTCCACAGGTGACACGCATTTCCTCTGCTATGCCATCGGCGACAATCCTTATGGGCCGTTCGTCTATCAGGGAGTTATCCTCACGCCTGTGGTAGGATGGACAACGCATCACTCCATCATCGAGTTCAAGGGCAAGTGGTATCTCTTCCATCACGACTCAGTTCCGTCGGGCGGTAAGACCTGGCTTCGCTCGCTCAAGGTGTGCGAACTGCACTACAATCCCGACGGCACCATCCAGCCCATAGAAGGAATGGACTGATAGCTTTTGAACTTTGAAATTTGAGATTTGAAGTTTATAGTTACTCTGCTGAATGTTTTGGACATAGAATTCTGTGGATGCGCTAAATCTCAAACCTCAAATTTCAAAACTCAATTTTTAAATCTCAAATTTCAAACCTCAAATTTCAAAAAAAGAATTATGTTATTAGGTTATGACATAGGCACATCGTCGGTGAAGGCATCGTTGGTTGACTCCAAGACCGGCCAGACCGTGGCGAGTGCGCAATATCCGGATGCTGAGGCTCCGATTATCTCCAAACAGGCAGGATGGGCTGAGCAGGAACCCGAGATGTGGTGGGACGAACTGCGTCAGGCCACACAGCGCGTGGCACAGAAGGCAGGACGCTCGCTGGCAGAGGTGAAAGCTATCGGTATCTCTTACCAGATGCACGGCCTCGTATGCGTGGATAAGGAAGGAAAGCCGCTGCGTCCGTCCATCATCTGGTGCGACGGAAGAGCTGTGCCATACGGCAACGCTGCGTTCGACGCCATCGGCGGTGAGCAGTGCCTGCAGCATCTGCTGAACTCCCCCGGCAACTTCACTGCAGCCAAGCTGGCATGGGTGAAGGAGAACGAGCCAGAGGTTTACGCGAAAATCGACAAGATCATGCTTCCCGGCGACTATATCGCCATGCGGCTCTCGGGCGGCGTGAAGCAGACCACGATATCAGGACTTTCTGAGGGAATGTTCTGGGACTTCAAGAACGGTGAGGTAAGCAAGGACGTGATGGGCTATTTCGGATTCCCTGAGAGCATCATCGCCGACATCGTGCCTACTTTCTCTGTGCAGTCGAAGGTGTGCAAGGCCGTGGCCGACGAACTGGGACTGCAGGAGGGAACACCGATAGCTTACCGTGGTGGCGACCAGCCTAACAACGCACTTTCTCTTAACGTGATGAAACCAGGCGAGGTGGCTGCCACTGGCGGTACTTCAGGTGTTGTGTATGGTGTGCTCGGCGAGGTGAACTACGACAAGCTTTCGCGTGTCAACACGTTCGCCCACGTGAACCACACACCGGACTGCACCCGTCTGGGTGTGTTGCTCTGCATTAACGGCACGGGCATCCTCAACGCATGGATGAAGCGCAACGTGGCACCAGAAGGTGCCAGCTATGGTGACATGAACAAGATGGCGGACACCGTGCCCGTGGGCAGTGAGGGCCTGACCATCATACCGTTCGGAAACGGCGCAGAGCGAATCCTGCAGAACGAGGAGATCGGATGCAGCATCAACGGGCTCAACTTCAACATCCACCGCAAGGAACACCTGTTGCGTGCCGCACAGGAAGGCATCGTCTTCTCCTTTGCTTACGGAATGGACATCATGCGCCAGATGGGTATGGAGATCAAGACCATCAAGGCCGGACATGCCAATATGTTCCTCAACCCGATGTTCCGCACCACGTTGGCATCCGTCACAGGAGCCACCATCGAGTTGTATGAGACCGACGGATCTGTTGGAGCCGCTTACGGCGCAGGTATCGGAGCCGGTGTCTACAAGGACAGCGACGACGCATTCAAGACACTCAAGCATATCGCCACCGTTGAGCCGGAGGCTGACTGCGAGCCATATAAGGCCGCTTATCAGCGCTGGGTGGAGTGCCTGAAGTCAAAGATTTAAGGGCGATTTGAAGAATCGATGAATCGAAGAGCCGAAAAAACGAATCCTCGAAGAATCGAATCGTCTAAACACTCAACTCTAAATTCAAACAAACATTTCACATTAATCAATAAACATTAAAACATTTAAAATTTTTTAATTATTATGGCAAAAGAGTATTTTCCTGAGATCGGTAAGATCAAGTTTGAAGGCAAGGACTCCAAGAACCCTATGGCCTTCCATTATTATGACGCAGAAAAAGTGATCATGGGCAAGAAGATGAAGGACTGGCTCCGTTTCGCTATGGCATGGTGGCACACACTCTGTGCAGAGGGTGGCGACCAGTTCGGCGGTGGCACTAAGAAGTTCCCTTGGAACGATGCTGCCGACGCGCTGACCATCGCAAAGCAGAAGGCAGACGCTGGTTTTGAAATCATGGAGAAGCTGGGTATCCCTTATTTCTGCTTCCACGATGTAGACTTGATTTCAGAGGGCAACTCTGTTGAGGAGTATGAGGCAAACCTCGCTGCCATCACCGACTATCTCAAGGAGAAGATGGAAAAGACGGGTATCAAGCTGTTGTGGTCGACTGCCAACGTGTTCGGCAACGCCCGCTACATGAACGGTGCTTCCACCAATCCTGACTTCGACGTTGTTGCACGCGCCATCGTTCAGATCAAGAACGCCATCGACGCCGGTATCAAGCTGGGTGCTGAGAACTATGTATTCTGGGGCGGACGTGAAGGCTACATGAGCCTGCTCAACACCGACCAGAAGCGTGAGAAGGAGCATATGGCCACTATGCTGACCATGGCCCGCGACTACGCTCGCGCAAAGGGCTTCAAGGGCACATTCCTCATCGAGCCGAAACCGATGGAGCCTTCTAAGCACCAGTACGACGTGGACACAGAGACCGTTATCGGCTTCCTCAAGACCCACAACCTCGACAAGGACTTCAAGGTGAACATCGAGGTGAACCACGCCACACTCGCCGGCCACACCTTCGAGCATGAGCTCGCAGTGGCTGTTGACAACGGCATGCTCGGATCTATCGACGCCAACAGCGGTGACTACCAGAACGGATGGGACACTGACCAGTTCCCTATCGACCAGTACGAGCTCGTTCAGGCTTGGCTTGAGATCATCCGCAACGGCGGTCTCGGAACCGGTGGTACGAACTTCGACGCCAAGACTCGTCGTAACTCTACCGATCTGGAGGACATCCTCATCGCCCACATCAGCGGTATGGATGCCATGGCACGCGCACTTGAGTCAGCTGCCAAGCTCATCGAGGAGTCTCCTTACTGCCAGATGAAGAAAGAGCGCTATGCTTCTTTCGACAGCGGCATTGGCAAGGACTTCGAGGATGGCAAGCTCACTCTCGAGCAGGCTTACGAGTACGGCAAGAAGGTAGGCGAGCCTAAGCAGACTTCCGGCAAGCAGGAGCTCTACGAGGCAATCGTGGCTATGTACGCTTAATCCTGTCAACGACACAGAAGGCAGCTTTCACAGCCTTCATCTCTCACACATTCAGCCCCGCCCATCATTGTGATGGACGGGGTTGAAGGTGTCTGGATTCAAGTTGTGAGTCTTTTTGGTTTTTACGTATTGACATTATTTTGATTTTTATGTGCGGAAAAATCAGAATATTCTGATTTTTCCGCACATAACAGTCTTTTTTTTGCTAAATGCAAAATACTGCATATAGTGGTACGGACTTGATGCCATTTGCTCTGCCGAAATGATGTGCAGAGATTCTGATGGCTGTTTCGCAGTTGTATTTCTTTCGGAACATATCCATACTCTTAGCTTTGGTATGGCTTCCTTTTTTCACTTCTATGGGAATCACCTCACTGTCATCCTGAATAACGAAGTCCAGTTCTCCACGGTTTTCATTTTTCCAATAGAACAGGTTTCGCTGATTGGCTACCAGGGCTTGAGCCACATAGTTTTCCGCAATCCCACCCATGAACGTGTTGTCTTGTGGCAGAGGGGAAATGAGGATTGAGACAGGCATTTCGGACTTTCTTGTGAGCAGCCCGACATCACTCATGTACAATTTGAAGTCAGAGAAATCAGAATAGACTGAAATAGGCAGGAAACCGTGGTCAATCTTCTGGCATTTCAAAACCAGTCCTGCAAACTGCAACCAGTCGATTGATTCACCGAAGATGGTGGCGGTTCCTCCCTTCTGCACCACTTTGTACTGGAATTTCTTGTTTTCTTTAGCCAGTTGAGTAGGGATGGAGTTATAGCATGCTCTGATTTTCACGCTTGTTGATGGCTGGGCATATTTTGCCATGTCAGCTACGTACTCATTCAGGATGCGTTGTTGTGGATCTGTAACGTCGAGCAAACTTTTATGCTGTAGATATGCATTGATAGCTGCGGGCATACCACCTATGACCAGGTAATTGCGGTATTGTTCCATTGCCGCTTCATGATAGGCATTGGTGAATGGTTCGTCGGTTGTGAAATGAATGCGGATATTGTCTGCCAATTCTTTTTTGTTCATTGCCCACAGGAATTCTTCAAAATCAAACGGAAACATGCTAAGCTCGTCTACGTATCCGACGGGGAAGGAATAACGTTCACGGTTCAGAGCCACACCTAAGAGACTGCCCGCAGTGACAATATGTAAATCGTGCATTTGTTCTGCGAAGGCTTTCATTGAAGTAAGTGCCCGTTCACATGCCTGTATTTCGTCAAGAAACAACAGTGTTTTTCCTGAAATCACCTTGCTTGCGGTTAGCAGCTCCATTTGTTCTATGATTTTTTGTGGTGACAAATCCTCTTCAAACAGGCTGCGCACCCGTCCGTCAGTCTCAAGGTTCACATATACGGTATTTTCGAATTGCTCCTCACCGAATTTTCGTAGTATGTAGGTTTTTCCCACCTGTCTGGCACCATTCATAATCAATGGAAGACGATGGTCTTTCTCCTTCCATTCCATCAGTGATTTGTATATCTTTCTCTCCATCGTGATATAGTTTAGGTAATGTTGAAAAATTGCTGTTTTTTGATTTTTATGTGCGGAAAAATCAAAATTTTCTGATTTTTTCGCACATAAAAATCATTTTTGCAAATTTAATTATTTATTCTGACACTGCCAAACTATAACAGAAATATTTATGTGTAAAGGTAATTCAAGTTATTTTTTTTACATTATTTATTTAGGCAAAGCCTTCCGAAATCTTGCGAAGCGCGGAAAAATTTTGAGAATATCGGATTTAGGGTCTTTATTGCCGAAGAACAGTTAAATAGTACAAAGATATGTAGGGGGAGAAAAATCTGTTTTTACACGTAGGACGATGCTGGTACGTACAACAGGAAGAAGTTTTTATGTTGTGCTTGGTACGTATCAGGAGCGTTATTGCGCAAAAAACGGATTTTTTCGTTCCTACAGGTGGGTTGCGTATCCGACGGGCTGTGCAACGGAGTTGTAGGAGGTGAAAAATCTATTTTTACACGTAGGACGCTGTTGGTACGTACGACAGGGAGAAGTTTTTATGTTGTGCTTGGTACGTATCAGGAGCGTTATTGCGCAAAAAACGGATTTTTTCGTTCCTACAGGGTACGTATCAGTAGCGTTGTTGCACAAAAATCAGATATTTTCTCTTCGTAGGATTCTGTCACGACTCGGAAATGCACAAGCAAGCTTGGCATTTCGCTCGCTGCTCCAGAATCTCGTTCCTACGTGTGGGTTGCGTATCCGACAGACTGTGCAACTTTTTGTTGCTTCTCTCACCATCGTGATGTGGCGCCGCCACCGCCAGAGTTTCCGCCGCCATATCCGCTGGAGCGGCTGCTGCTGGAGCTGCTGGAACTTCTCGAACTGCTGTAGCTGGAGCTGCTTCTTGAACTGCTGTAGCTGCTGCCGGAGCTGGATGAGTAGCTACCGGAATAAGAGAAGGCGAAGAAAGGATTGGAATCCGGATATTTTCCTGGCAGGCCAGCAAGACGGTCCATTTCGCGGGACTGACGGCGCACCATGAAATACCAGAAAGCCATCATCACCATATAGAACAGGATGTATCCGCTTTCTTTGTTGAGGCCCATGTCGGAATCGTCGCTTTTCATTGTGCTGACCGTGGCTTGAGGCGGCATCTCTTTCTTGAACATCAGCGCCAGCAGGCCGTCGGCGAGGCTGAGCATGCCGCTGTCCGGTTGCTCGACTTTCATGTAAGGAATCAGGTAGCGGCGCTGAAGACTTCCACATTCCGCGTCTGTGAGGTCGGCCTCAAGGCTCACTCCAGTCGACATGTTGATGGCTCGGTCGCCGTAGGCCAGCAGGATCACCAGTCCCCGGTCGTTACGTCCCACGCCGTAGTTCTTGAACACGTCCTGCGCGAAACGGTATGGGTCGTCGTCCTTGATGTGGTTGACCACGATGACGGCGGTCTCGATGCCCAGTGAGTCGTCGAGCAGTCCCATCTTCTTGTTCAGCGAGTCCACGGTGTTGGCGGAGAGAATGGAGTCGGGGTTCGACACGTATTGTTCGCCGTCGGTGAGGTGGGGCATGGGTATGTTCTCAGCGCTCCAAGGCTCGTTGTCCACCGCGGCATGTAATTGTGAGGATGGCGTTTCCTCTACGGACATGCCAAACTGGAGACTGCAGCCTGCCAGGCAATAAAGTACGGCAAGGATGCTTGTCCATTGCCATCCGCGCATTGCCCCCGTCGCGTTCGGATGGGTGGCTTTCCATTCCATGGCGTGATTCTCCACATCTTTCTCAAACAAGCTCCGCATCTGGTAGTAATGATTAGAGCCATCCCTCTCCGATAAATTGGAGTTCATTTTTCTGACGGCCTCGTTGAAGGCATCCACCCGCTGGTTGTACTGCTGTACGTAGTCTGTCACTTCAAGTATCTCTTGGGACTTCTTCCTCTTGTATTGCTGCATATACCAAAGGATGGCACCGAAGACGGCGAGGTTGATCACGAGGCACATCTCCGGCTCGATGTCATTTTGCAGTTTCATGCCAAGGACACCGACGAGCATAAAGATAAAGAAGCCGAGGATTGATCCGATGCAGCCAAATTTCCAGTTGAATATCTTAGGCTGAAAAGAAATAATTTGTTGCATAACTCTTTATTTTCTGATTTTTGCAAATTTACGAAAATAAATCGAATTTTTATGCGGTCGGTATATGGAATTTCCTTTTTTGTCATGATTCCTTTGAGGAACGGAAAATAATGCTTAACTTTGTTGTCCTATAAGTCATTTGATATCGATTGGGGATATGTGCTTGCGTAAGTTCATTCAATTTGACCTGAAATTGAAAAGCAACTTGAGGCAAGGCGGCAACAAAATGACAGATTATTCTAACTAACGCTCAAACATCGAGGAAGATGAAAAAACTACTATTCTACGTGCTTTTGCTGCTGATGCCATTGCTGGCTGACGCTCAGATAGGCAGACGGTTTCCGTCGGAACGAAAGGTGATCAACGACCCGAAGACGGGGGTGGAACTGGTTTTCCTTACCAGCAAAAGCGGTACGGGCGACTCCAAGATTTACCAGACCCACAACCAGTGGACATCCGACGGAAAGTGGGTGGTATTCCGTTCCGACCGCGTAAAAGGTGAGGCGATGGCCGTGAACGAGGAGACCGGCGACATCGTGCAGGTGACTGAAGGCGGCTACACAGGTATGCTCTGCGTGGCCCGCAAGTCGATGAACCTCTATATCATGCGTCAGTTGAAGGACAGCGAAGGCAAGCGCGATGGCATGCAGGTGGTGGAAATCAACTTGGAGCGCCTCTTTGCCGACTCCGAGGCTGGAACCCTGAAACCCAAAGACCAATACGAGCGTATCTGCGGCGTCATACCAGCAGAGATGTGCAGCGAAGGCGACATGGCGCTCGACGGCAGCGAGACCCTCGCTTATTTCCGGCTCGACAAGGACTATGCGCGGCGTTTCCCGATTGCTGAGCCCATCGCCGGCAATTTCGGCCCGCGGAAGATGGGAGCCGGACCTGGCGGTATCGGCAAGATCGACCTGTTGACCGGCAAGGTAGAGCCTGTGGTCAGCGTTCATTTCAAGGTGGGACACATACAGGGTAATCCCTGGCATCCCGGGGAGGTGGTCTTCTGCTGGGAGACAGGAGGCAAGGCGCCACAGAGAACTTGGATGGTCAATGCCGACGGAACGAACCTGCGGCCCGTCTACCGGGAGACCGAATACGACTGGGTCACCCACGAGGCCGTTATCAGCGAGGATGAGCTTGTCATCGCCATTATCGGTCATCGCAAGATAGCCGAAGGCGAGCGCGTCAGCGACACCGTAAACGACTGGGGCCCGGCCGGAACCAAGGAATATCCCACGGGCATTGCCGTCGTCAATATGCGCACACGTGAACTCACCATGGAAGGACAAGTGGACGGCGACAACTTCTGGCATGTGGCCGGTTCGCAGGACGGGCACTGGGTGGTCGGCGACGACTTCGCACGTGAGTTGTGGCTTATCGACCGCCACACCAAGGAACGCATCCTCCTCACTGCTGGCCACAAAACCACAGCGCGTGACCATGTACATCCCACCTTCAAGCCCGACGGCACCGAAATCGAAATCCAGTCGGCCATGCTCTCCGACGACGGACGCTCCATGAACATCTGCGTCGTCCGCCTTCCCCAGCATCTCATCGACCGATATGCCAAGAGATAGTCAGATCCGCATGAAAAAATAATCAAATTACCTAATAAATAGTAAATCGTAAATTGTAAAATCGTAAATTACATAATGTCCGTGTTCAGACTACTGTCCATATTGCTTTTCTTCCTCGCAGCTATCCTGCCAGCATGTGCGAAACCATCCGTCTTCAACGTACGTGACTTTGGTGCCGTGGGCGACGGCATCCATATCGACTCGCCTGCCATCGACCATGCCATCGATGCGGCAGCCAAAGAGAGGAAGGGTGGGGTGGTCGTGCTTCCGGCAGGTGTCTACAGCTGCTTTTCTGTCCACTTGAAGAGCAACGTGACCCTGCGGTTTGAGCAAGGAGCGGTGGTGAAAGCGGCACCTGTCACGAAGACAGAGGGCTACGACGAGGCAGAGCCGAACGACTCCCGCTATCAGGACTTCGGCCACAGTCACTGGCACAACTCACTCATCTGGGGTGAGAACCTCCGCAATGTCACGCTGGAAGGGCCTGGCCTCATCGACGGAAACGGTGTGCTCACACGAGGCGGGCAGCGGAAGAATGCCGACGGCATCACCACAGCGAACAAGGCCATTGCCCTGCGCGACTGCCGGGACGTGACGATACGTGGGCTGAACTTTCTGTCGTGTGGCCATTTTGCGTTGCTGCTCACCGGTGTAGATCACCTCTTGATAGAGGACGTGACGGCCGACACCAACCGTGACGGACTCGATATCGACTGCTGCGAGCATGTGGTGGTGCGCCGGTGCCGAGTCAACACCGTGAACGACGATGCCATCGTGCTGAAATGCTCCTATGCGCTCGGATGGGCGAAGCCTACGAGCCACGTGCTGATTGAGGACTGTCAGGTCAGCGGCTTTAATGTGGGAACCCTGCTCAACGGAACCAGAACCACCAACACGGTCAAGGCACCCGACGGAGACGGACCAACAGGAAGAATCAAACTCGGAACCGAGAGCAACGGAGGGTTCAGCCATATCACCATCCGTCGATGCACATTCACCCACTGCCGCGGCCTGGCACTCGAGACAGTCGACGGAGCTCCCATGGAAGATATCACCGTCACCGACATTCAGATGGATGATATCTGCAACTCACCGCTCTATATTCGTCTTGGCGACCGGATGAGGGCACCACAGGGGATGCCGCCCTCAAAAGTTGACGGCATCAGAATCCAACGGATGCAGGTGACGGATGCCGATGCCCGGTATGCTTGTCTCATTGCGGGGATCGAGGGGCATCCAGTAAGAAATGTGGTGATCAAAGATGTAGATATCCAGTTCAGAGGGGAAATCACACTCGACGACGTGAAGCAACAACGAGGAAGCAACCCCTTTTTCTTCGGACAAGGCGGAGCGGCAGCGGCTATCAACCGTCATGAGAAAATCGGCGGCTATCCCGAGCCGTCTGCCCACGGCATCCAGCCCGCATGGGCATTCTCTATCTCACATGCCGAGAACATCAAACTGAAAAACATCAACGTCTCAACACTCAAGACCGATGAGCGTCCGCCCATTTTCCAGCAGGATGCAAAAAATATCAGGTTTGTCAATGTGAAAGCTAATTCTAATGATGTTACTGTTGGTTTTTGAAATTACAAGACGCCCCACGGGGCGTCTCTACTTTACATCTGTTTCAAAAACTGTCTTATCTGATACATTGCAAGCCTTTGTATAAGAACAAAAGATACTAATTGCCGAAAAATTCATATCTTTGCATGAAATATCGTCAAATATTATGAATTCTGCATTAGTTACCATCGTTTTAGTCATCAACGAAATTATGGCGGCCAACCTGGGCACTGTGATGAGTCCGGCCACCAATTTCGACAGCTGGATAGAACTCTATAATCCCACTGGCCAGGATATCAGGCTCGACGGCATGTACCTGAGCGACGATCCTGCGAATCCTGGGCTGTGGAAGATGCCCGACGGAATGGGCACCGTGCCGGCGGGTGGGTTCAAGGTTGTGTGGCTTGGATCGAACAACATCAAGTCCGACCAGGCTTCGTTCTCGCTGAACTGCGATGGGGGCACCATCATATTGAGTGACGCCAATCTCCAGACCGTGGCCACTGCCACTTACCCCAAGGCCATGAGCCGCACCGCTTTTGCCCGTACCATCGACGGCGGTGAGAAATGGGGATGGACATCCACTCCTACGCCCGAAGCCTCCAACAACACCTCCAAATTCGCCAGCCGCCGGCTTGAGCCGCCCATGCTGAGCGAGGACAGCCAGCTTTTCAACGGCACCATCAATGTCAGCGTCGATATCCCTGAAGGGACGGTGCTGATGTACACCACTGACGGTAGCGTGCCTATGGAGCCATCCGGCGAAGAGGACGATGCAGACACATGGAAAGACTGGGTCGTCAACGGAGACTGTGAGGGAGACGATGCCACAAGCCTCGTCGGGAAGGACGGAGACGGAGGTGGCGAGTTCTCCACCCTTTTTGTAGACGGAGCAGGCTATAACGGCACACGCGGCATGAAAATCCATGCCGTCAGAAATCCGCTCAACGCATGGGACACGCAGCTTTTCGTCTACACCCCGGGACATGTGCTCAAGGCGGGCGACAAATACCATTTCCGCATGAAACTGAGGGCAGACAAGAACGCGAGGATTTCTGTTCAGTCGCATACCACCCCAGGCAACTATATCCACTGGCAGATGCTCGCAGGCGGTTATAACGTCACGACGCAATGGCAGGAAATCGACTATGAGGGCACCGTCACGGCAGAGCAGGCCGGAGCAGGCGGACTCATGACCATTGCCTTCAACCTTAATGAGCAGCGGGAGGAGAACAACTTCTATTTCGACGACATATCCTGGGAGTCGGCTAAAGGGAATGCTAATGCCGGCACGTCCTACAGAAGCAAGGACGGACAGTTCTCGTTCAGCAAGACCACGAACCTCTGCTGCCGCTTCTTCAAGGAGGGATTCCTGCCCAGCGTTCCTGTCACACGATCTTATATCCAGACCAACAATAAATACACCATCCCTGTCATATCCATCGTTGGCGACCAGCGATATTTTTCCGATCCCATGTGGGGAATCGACACGCAGGGAAGCAACGGCGTGCCAGGCAACGGGCGCGAGGAGCCGTGTAATTGGAACATGGACTGGGACCGGCCTGTCAACTTCTCGCTGATCACGCCTGAGGGAGAAATGGCGTTCAACCAGGACGTGAACATCGCGGTGTCGGGCGGATGGACACGCGCGGCGTCGCCCCGGTCCTTCAAACTCAAGTCCACCAAGGAGTTCGACGGGCAAAACCACCTCGACTACCAGTTCTTCCCGGAGAAACCCTATATCCGCAACAAAGTGATTCTGGTCAGAAACGGCGGTAACGACACCTGGGAGAACAACTCCAGCCGTTTTATGGACCCTGCGCTGCAGACCATCGTGCAGAGGGCTGGCATCGACCTCGACCTCCAGTGCTATCAACCCGTCATCGAGTATGTCAACGGACAGTTCCGAGGCGTACTTAACCTCAGGGAGGTGAACAACAAGAAGTTTGTGGAGGCAAACCACGGCTATGACGACGACCTCATTGATATGTTCGAGAACTTCGAGTTCAAGGTGGGCGACAGCAAGGTGCTCGACCAAATCTTCAGCCTGGGCGCACGAATCAACGACGAAGGTGCTTACGACGAGCTGAAGCAACTCCTCGACATCGATGAGTTCACCAACTACATGGCAATCCAGCTCTACCTCGGCTCTAACGACTGGCCCCACAACAACGTGAAGGCATATCGTAGCCAGAAGGACGGCAGATACCGGTTCGTGTTCTTCGACCTCGATTTTGCGTTCAAGAACAGCGACCCCTTCAAGGACTTCTATGACCACCGGACCAACACCACGTATTCCGACGCACATTATACGGACTTCTGCATCTTCTTCGTCAATCTGCTGGACAACAAGGAATACCGGAAGAAATTCGTCGACACCTACTGCGTGTTGGCTGGAAGCGTGTTCGCCCCCGACCGCGTCAATGCCATCGTCGATGAGCTGGCTGACCGCGTACGGCCGATGATGCAGCTCGACGGATGGAGATCGCCCGACACGTCGGCAAACAAAATCAAGACAGAGCTCTCGTCCCGGTTCCGTAATATGGTGTCGTGCATGAGGCGGTTCTCACCGATGAAAATCAGCGGTGTGTCGATGCGTCAGGTCGAACTCTCTACCGACACGGAAGGTGCGACCATCCTGGTCAACGGCATCGAGGTGCCGTACAGCGAGTTCAGCGGTACGCTGTTCGACCCCATCGTGCTCGAGGCGAAAGCGCCGGAAGGATATGAGTTCAGGGGATGGAAACGGAAGACCAGCAACTCATATATCTCCACGGACAATGTCATCGACTTGCCCAAAGCTACAAGTCAGTCGCTGGTTGCCTCCTTCGTCAAGCTCTCACCGGACAAACGGACAGAGCAGGGCATACCGCCAGTCGTCATCAATGAGGTGAGTGCCACGAACAACACCTTTGTCAACGAGTACTGGCAGAAGAACGACTGGGTGGAGCTCTTCAACACCACCGACGAACCCGTCGACGTGGAAGGAATGTTCCTCAGCGACAATCCAGACAAGCCGCAGAAATACCAGATCAGCAAGGACAATTCCCAGGCTTCCACCCTCATCTCGCCCCACGGGCACCTGATTGTGTGGTGTGATAAATTGGTCCCGATGACCCAGCTTCATGCGTCGTTCAAACTGGCGGCAGAAGGGGGTGAGGTGCTGCTTACGGCTGCCGACGACACCTGGTGCGACCGGCTGACTTACACGGCACATCAGCCGGACGAGACCGTAGGACGCTACCCAGACGGAGCTGCTGAGGTCTTCGTGATGAACGTGCCGACAATAGCAAATAACAACATCACCTCCAGCTATGTCAAGGCGGTAGAGCAGCCAGACCTTCCTACAGACATCCACAACGTCTTCGACCTTGCTGACGGCAATGCTGGCGGCATCTCCATCACTCCGGCAGTCAGTCAGTTGTTGCTCAGCAGCAGCTGCTCCGGTCCTCTACAGCTCAACATCGTGAACCTCGCGGGGCAGAACGTAAAGACTGCCAGTCTCGTACTCTCCGACGGCCGCGCCGCATTCCCTATGGCTGAATTGCCTGCTGGCATTTATGTGGCATACGCTACTGACGCCCAAGGCCATCAAGCCGCTTGCAAGTTCACCGTCAGATAGAATGCTCTGGCTTGTCAGACTGGTCCGACGAGTCTGACAGGTCTGACGAGTCTGACAGGTCGGACCGGTCTGACGAGTCTGACCAACTGAAAACTGATCAACTGAAAACTAAAAACTAAACATATGACTTACCTTATTCAACTTACCACTGCTTTCCTGTTTGCCTTGGCATCCACTTTACCTGTCAGGGCACAGGAGTCATTCAAATCAACAGTCTGCAACCCTGACGGCACCGTCACTTTCTTCTACCGTAACGACAAGGCTACGGAAGTGATGGTGGATGTGCAGTTTGCCGGGCGTAAGCCTATGACGCGTGACCCTCAGACGGGACTTTGGACAGCCACGCTCGGACCGGCGGCGCCGGATATGTATCCGTATTGCTTCATCGCCGACGGCGTCAGCGTGATGGACCCGCTTAACCCGCAGTATTTCCCTAACGAGGGTTTCAAGAACAGCTTGCTGGAAATCCCGGCGAACAGCGGGACCCTGCCACACGACATCAAAGACGTGCCGCATGGAACTGTGGAGTATATCCATTATTATTCCGAGACGCTGAAGGCCACTAACAACGCAGTTGTGTATCTTCCGCCACGCTACCGCAGAAACCGCGACCAACATTATCCAGTATTCTATCTCATCAGCGGAACCACCGACACGGAGGAAGTGTACTATAAGGTGGGACGTATGAACTATATTCTCGACAACCTGCTGGCAGAAGGAGCGGCCAAGGAGATGATTATCGTACTGCCGTATGGTAACCCCACGAAGCTGCTGCCACCTGGAGAACTTTTCAACCAGTCGCTCCAGCCCTCACTGCAGTTTGGTGGTGATCCCTTCAGTAAGGACGTTGTCAACGACCTCATGCCTTATGTGGAGAGTCATTACCGCACCATCAACGATCCGGACCACCGCGCCATCGGAGGGTTTTCGCGTGGAGGAAACCAAGGACTCTCCATCGGGCTCTCCAACCTCGACAAGTTCTCGTATCTCTGCTCTTACAGCTCATTCACGTCGACAACAATACCCGATGTCTACGACAACGCGGAGACGACCAACTCGAAAATCCACCTCTTCTGGCTCGGCGTGGGCACTGACGACTTCCTCTATGGCAACGCACGGGACTATATGGCCTTCCTCGACCAGAAAGGAATACGCTCAGTGAAGGAATTCACCAGCGACAAGTTCGGACATACCTGGATGAACGCGAAGTTCTTCCTCGAAAAGACCATGCGCCTGCTTTTCAACGAAGATGCTTCAGAGGCTGCTATGAAAGCCGGAAAACCCGCACCGGCCGCTACGGGACAGGAACCACAGTTCACGCCCGGCGTGATGGCCCGTATGTTCCCGAAACCCGTCATCTCGCCCGAATACGCCAAAGATGCCGTCACCTTCAGATTCAAGGCGGAGAAGGCAAAGCAAGTCTCGCTGAAAACTGAATTTTCTGACGAGCCTGTCCCCATGACCCGTGGAGAGGAAGGCATATGGAGCGTCACGCTCAATGACCATGTGCTCGACACTTTCGAATACTATTTCATCGTGGACGACACCCCTGTGGCCGACCCGAACAATATGTACCTGTCGCCTTGCAAGGGATTCAAGCCCAGCTATACCAACAGCCCGTTTGCGCCTTTCAGCTTCGCCTCGATGGGAAATATCAAACACGGAGCAGTAAGTTATAATCTCTCACGTCAGACAGCCATGTACAGGAGCCCTTCTTCCCAGCGTCCACAAGCTGTCATCCGCCTGGTGCCAGCTGAAGGCATGACGCTGGAAAGCTGGTTTAAAGTCGGCTGCGCCAACGCCATTGTCGACAAGCTGACCGACATGGGGAAATGCAAGCCTGTGCTGATTGTCTCTGCTGCAGAGTCCTCCCAAAACCGTCGGGCTAACCCCGACATGAAGGTGGAAACCCTGAAAGCCGCTGACTACAAGACCTGGCAGGAACGAAGCGATGCCCTGATGCAGCTGCTCCTCTCCTTATAATATTCAATCACACCTCTATAAAAAATCTGTATAGCCATATGATAAAGAAAAGCCTTTCCTTCTTGTGCTGCATTCTGCTCAGCACATCAATTTTCGCCCAGCAGACACCCTTGCGTTTCGACAGCTACGAACACGACTTCGGCAGTGTCAACGCGGCAGCGGGAGCCGTCTGCCATGTGTTCACGTTCCATAACAAGTCGAAAGCACCAGTAAAAATCTCGCGCGACATTCCAAGCTGCGACTGTATCCATGCGTCTTACTCTGATGGCGTCATCCAGCCGGGAGAGGCAGGCAAGGTGCTCGTCACACTGGTGCCTTCCAAGTCTATTGGCAAAACCAACCGCAGTGTGGAGCTGCTCGACGCCATGGGGCAGACCCTTGCTTCCCTTTCCGTCAAGGCAATGGTGGAAGAGGGGAGTACTCCCGCGTCCTATCCATTCCAGAATCCGGCTCTCACGTTTGAGGAGCGTACGGAAAACCTCATCTCTCTGCTCACTCCTGAAGAGAAGGTGGGCCTGATGATGAACAAGTCCGTGTCGGTCGACCGCCTTGGCATTCCGTCTTACAACTGGTGGAGCGAAGCCTGCCATGGCGTGCGTCAGGGAGGATACACTGTCTTTCCGCAGCCAATCGGCATGGCGGCGGCCTTCAACCCGCAGCAGGTGTTCGATGTGTTTTCCGCCGTCTCTGATGAGGCACGTGCTAACTGGAACCGCTCCGACCATAACGTCTTCAACGTGCCGATGGGCGTGACCTACTATCCCGGAAATCCCGAACTCACCTTCTGGTGTCCGAACGTGAATATCTTCCGCGATCCGAGGTGGGGACGCGGACAGGAAACCTGCGGCGAGGACCCCTATCTCAATGCCGTGCTGGGCGTGCAGACGGTGTTGGGCATGCAGGGCAACGACACAAAATATTTCAAGACCCATGCATGCGCCAAGCATTATGCGGTGCATAGCGGTCCGGAACCGCTCCGTCATACCTACAACGCGTCGGTATCTATGCGCGACCTTTGGGAAACCTATCTTCCCGCTTTCAAGGCGCTCGTGAAGAAAGGCAACGTGAGAGAAGTGATGTGTGCCTACAACCGCTATGAGGGCAAGCCCTGTTGCACCAGCGACCGGCTTCTCGTCGACATCCTCCGTCGCAAATGGGGATACGAAAGTATCGTGCTGACCGACTGCGACGCCATCAACAACTTCTACAATAAGGGTCAGCATGAAACTCATCCCGACCCGCTTTCCGCCTCTGTCGATGCCGTGCTCAACGGCACCGACCTGGAGTGTGGCAAGGTGTTCATGGTGCTCACCGAGGCGCTCGACAAGGGGCTCATCAAAGAGTCTGTGCTCGATGACCACTTGCGTAAGACGCTCTACGGACGTTTCGAACTGGGTATGTTCGACCCTGCCGATATGCTGCCGTGGGCAGGACTACAGCCAGATGTTATCAGCAGCGAGAAGAACGACCGTCTGGCCACCGACGCGGCACATGAGTCGATGGTGCTGCTGGAGAACAAGACCCTGAACGGAAAGCCGGTGTTGCCGCTCTCCAAGAGTCTGCGTAAAATCGCCGTGGTCGGTCCGAATGCTGACGACGCCGGACTACTCAACGGCAACTACGGCGGCACACCGACGAAAGAGCATACCCACACGCTCCTGGAAGGCATACGCACGGCATTGCCTGGCACCGAGATTGTCTACGACAAGGCATGCGAGCTGGCGGATGAGTACACCACCGTGCACCATCTTCAGGACTTCAACGACGGAAAAGGCGTACTCGTGGAGTTCTGGAACAACAACAACCTCGAGGGAAGTCCTGACAAGACGGAATACTATAAGGAACTGAATTTCTCTACCTTCGGTGCCTGGGGATTCGCTCAGGGCATCAGCAAGGACACCCTCTCAGTGCGGGTGAGCGGCACATACACAGCCACGTTTACCGGCGACATGAAATACACGCTCTCCACCGACAACGGCTATCTGCTGAAAGTGAACGGTGCAGTCGTCGAGGAGGCCAAGCCGCAGCCGGGACGACGGGGCGGATTCCGTCGCCAGGCGGAGTACAAGTCGTTCCCCGTGAAGAAAGGCGAGAACTACGACATCGTGATTGAGTACCGTCATGGGAATGCCAACTTCGCCATGCTTCGTGGTGACATCTGCGAGCGTAACCTCGTGGACTACGTTCCTCTGGCAGAAAAGGTGAAGGACGCGGATGCCATCATCATCATCGGCGGCATCTCAGCGCGCATGGAAGGTGAGGGCGGCGACAAGCAGGACATCGAGTTGCCTGCCGTGCAGCAACGGCTGGTAAGGGCCATGCATGAAACAGGAAAACCCGTCGTCTTCGTCAACTGCTCAGGCTCAGCCATCGCCTTCGGCAGTGTGGAAGGTTCTTACGACGCGCTGCTGCAGACGTGGTATCCAGGACAGGGTGGGGCAAAGGCACTGGCAGACGTGCTCTTCGGCGACTTCAACCCGGGCGGCAAGCTGCCAGTCACGTTCTACCGTTCTAACGACGACCTCCCGGACTTCCTCGACTACAGCATGGACAACCGCACTTACCGCTATTTCCGTGGTCAGCCGCAGTATGCCTTCGGATACGGCCTTTCTTACACAACGTTTGAACTTGGAAAGGGCAAACTGTCCAAAAAGTCCATGAAGATGGACGGTAAAGTCACGCTCACCGTTCCCGTCACCAACACCGGCTCCGTTGCCGGCAGCGAGACCGTTCAGCTTTATGTGAAGGCACTTGACTACAAGGATGCACCCATCAAGTCACTCCGTGGATTCCAGAAGGTGTTCCTTCAGCCGGGAGAAACCAAGCAGGCGGTTATCACCGTCGACTCCGAGGCATTCGAATACTACGACCCTTCCATCGACGAGCTCTCACCGAAGAAAGGACGTTATCAGATTCTCTATGGTACATCCTCGCTCGACAAGGACCTGCAATCTCTTGACTTCGTGCTGAAATAAGTCAGCCACCGATATCTGTTTTGACGTTAATCCGCGATGTAAAGACGATTTCTTTTGATGTCTTCACATCGCGGATTGTGTTGCTTATTGTGTGCCGCGTATCAGTGGCGAGGGTGCTTGGAAAAACAGATATACATAGGATACTGTCTGCATGCGGGATGGCTGTAAGAGGTGACAGATTCTTGAGCAGCAAGAGCAGAGCCAAGCTTGCTTGAACTATACCGAGTCGCGACAGAATCCTATGTAATGAAATCTGTTTTTACACGCAGGACGAATCTGATACGTAGGGCATGAAATCTGGCATCTTGTGCGTTAAGTCAAGTTCGACTGGGCTCACTACGAAACTGAAAGGTTTCTGTTTCCGACGCCTGGAGACGTCGGCTCCTATGCGGATTGCAATTCAGGAGTGTTTTGGTGATGGGGGTATTTGGGGGTGTGTTTCTATTTGTTCTCTATAATCCAGTCCTCGATGGTCTTGGTTTCTGTGGAGAAGCTTACACCCACTTTCACTACCTTCTTGTCGGAGGTGGCGTATTGGAGTGCGTAGTTGCGGGAGTTGATTTGGTCGAGCGCGTCCTGGGCGGTTCCGTTGATTTTCAGTTCGACGACGTAGATGGTGTCGGGCATGTGGACCACCATGTCGACGCGTCCTCCGGCACATTTCTGCTGCGTGACGACATAGACGTTGAGCATGGAGAAAATCAGATAGAGCGACCACTCGTAGAATTCCTCCACGTTGCTCACCTCCTCAAGTTTCTTCTTGAATCCCTCGATGTAGGGCAGCTGTGCGAGATAGCTGCGCATCTCCTGCATGGCCAGCTCGATGTCCTTCTTCTTCAGGGCATTCCAGAATTTCAGGGCGAAACCCCGCTGGACGGGTCCGCTGTCGATTCCGATATATGTAGGCAGTAAGCCATGCGGACGATTAGTTTTCGTGTTTAATAACAGTTAAAACAATATTGGGGCTGTGGGTATTTGGAACCGTTCCGAAGCCCGTTTATCAGACTAACTACACTTTTCACTATTCACTTTTCACTATTCACTTAAAGAAATCCCTTTTTATTTTGATTTGTCCCCATTTCTTTGTAATTTTGCAGAAAAGATGTCTCAACAGAGAGAACTGAAAAATAAAAACACAAAACTATGGGTGCATATATCAATATAGGTAACGAGAAGTTCCAGTCCTCGCGCGCCAGCGAATATGTTGACAAGTCCGGGCTGATAGGAGTCGTCAACGAGACCTTGTTCACAAAAAGACGCTTCAGCTGCGTTACTCGTAGCCGCCGCTTTGGCAAGTCGATGGCAGCAGAGATGTTATGTGCCTATTATGACCATTCGTGCGATTCCCGCAGCTTGTTTGAGGACCTGGAGATTGCTAAAGACCCGAGTTTTGAGCAGCATCTGAACAAGTATCCAGTGATTTACGTGGACATGACGGGCTTTACCTCCCGCGATGGCCTCCCGGTCAGCGACATCGTGCCTGTGCTGCAGAAAGAGGTGAAGGAGGACGTGCTCAAAGTTTATCCACTCGAGGAGAAGGAAACAGAAGGCGACCTGATGACGACGCTGACGAATATCAAGGAGCGTTATCATGTGAAATTCATCATGATTATAGACGAGTGGGATGCCGTCTGCCGCGAGGCATTGAATGATAAAACATCGATGGACCGCTATGTGAATCTGTTGCGGAGACTTTTCAAGGGAAGCCAGTCGGAGCTGGTCTTTGCTGGTGTCTACATGACCGGCATCCTGCCCATTAAGAAATACAATACAGAGTCGGCGCTGAATAATTTTAAAGAGTATTCTATGGTAGAGCCGGGCAATACGGCTACATTCTTCGGTTTTACGAAAGATGAAGTTCGTGTGCTGGCTCAGAAATACGATATAGACTTCAATGAATTGGAAAAATGGTATGATGGTTACATGATAGGTGACGAACCGTCAATTTTCAATCCAAATTCCGTGATGGAAGCGGTGAACAGACACCGTTGCAGGAGCTTCTGGTCTGCCACGGGTGCTTACGATGCCGTGTCGAGGTATATATCCATGAATTACGGGGGACTGAAGGACGATATCCTGAAACTGCTGGCCGGCGGAAGGGCGAAGGTGAAGACCACGACCTTCGACAACGACCTGTCGCAGATAAGCAGTCGTGACGATGTGCTGACCGTGCTCATCCATCTTGGCTACCTGTCTTTCGACTGGCGGAAGAACGAGTGCTATGTGCCGGACATGGAGGTGGCAGACGTTTTGTCGAACGCCGTCAGCGAGACGAACTGGAAGAATGTGGCCGACGCCTTGCGCGACTCGGATGAACTGCTCGAATACACCCTCAACGGCGACGAGCAGGCAGTGGCAGCCGCTCTCGAGATGGCTCACGATGAGAACACCAGTATCCTCTCCTACAACAACGAGAACTCCCTTTCCTGTGTCATCTCCCTCGCTTACTTCTCTGCCCGCAACGACTATAAGATCCATCGCGAGATGCCCTCCGGCAAAGGCTTCGCCGACATGATTTTCATTCCCCGCAAGAATGTGGACAAGCCCGCTCTCGTCGTGGAGCTGAAAGTGGACAAGTCTGCCGAGACCGCCATCTCCCAGATCAAGCGCAAGAACTATCCCGCATCGCTCGCTGACTACACCGACAACCCGCTCCTCGTCGGTGACAACTACGACAAGAAGACCAAGACTCACACTTGCATCATCGAGAAAGGATAGAGCAGTAGAGACGCGCCGCGGCGCGTCTTCATACTAAAGGCATTGGCTGTGGGGGCTCACTTCATGTCTGCTCCACATCATTTTTAGGCTGAGGTTTGCCCGTCCTCGTCCGCACAATTATCGTGCAAGCGAGAGCAAAGCTGAACTTGTTCAAGCTTTGCCGAGCGCAGCCGATAATCAGCGAAGCTAATCTCGTGCAAGCGAGAGCAAAGCTGAACTTGTTCAAGCTTTGCCGAGCGCAGCCGATAATCAGCGAAGCTAATCGGCCGGCGAAGCACGGCCAAGCTATTCAGTAAGGAAAAGAAATCCAAACCTGTTTTCGTTTGAGACAAAAACTAAAGGGGTGTTCTATTAATTCTGATTTTGGAATGCTCCTACAAATAGAAGTTTCATTTCGGTTGCTTTTGGTTTTCTGTGGTGTCTTTTTGTCATCATTTTCGGTTACATAGCTCGCTATGCGCCCTCAAATGCTAACAAAA
>JAFUVE010000044.1 GCA_017483765.1 Bacteroidaceae bacterium
TTTAATGAGATCTTTTTAACGAGTGCTCACCAATCTCATTGACACTGCAAAGTTAGAGTGGACATTCGTGTTAAAAATAAAATATGATCAAAAAACGATGGGCTCGGTACGAGCCTGGGACGTGGGTGCTCAAAGTTCAGATAAGCTTCGCTCCTAAAGGGGGTACGTTTCGGGAGCGTTTCGGTGACGGGGTTGGTGCGAGCCTGGGGCGTAGGTGCTCAAAGTTCAGATAAGCTTCGCTCCTAAAGGGTGTACGTTTCGGGAGCGTTTCGGTGACGGGGTTGGTACGAGTCAGGGGCGTGGGTGCTCAAAGTTCAGATAAGCTTCGCTCCTAAAGGGTGTACGTTTCGGGAGCGTTTCGCAGATGGGCTGCGGCGGAATTCAAACGGGAGTTATACCTCTTCAATTCTCACATGCTGACTGTGCGTCTCCAAACGTCTGCTCGAGCGCGAGGAGCTGCTCCTTACGCTGCAGGCCACCTGCATATCCGGCAAGCGACCCGTCGGAGGCGATGACGCGGTGGCAGGGGACGATAAGGGATATGGGATTGCGGGCCACGGCTCCTGCCACGGCCTGGGCCGACATACGCTCCACACCCATCTCGCGGGCCACGGTGCGGGCAAGAGCGCCGTAGGTGGTGGTGGCGGCATAGGGAATGGTGAGGAGCAGGCGCCATACCAGCATACGGAAGTCGGAAGAACGGAAGCGGACGGGAGGCATGAAACCAGGGTCGCGGCCTGAGAAGTAGAGGTCGAGCCAACGGCGGACATCGGCAAAGAGCGGCAGGTCGGCGACCAGCACCGACTGGGGCGTGAGCGTGGAGCCGAAATGTTTCTGGCCGTCAAACCAAAGGCCTGTGAGGCTCTGCCCGTCGCTTGCCATCGTAATCTGACCCAGAGGCGACATGTATGTGGAGAAGCAGTCTGTTGGCATTTCGTGTATTTTTGAGTGTTTTCATTCATTCACGTGCAAAGTTACAACTTTTCAGGGTGTTCAGCAATGAGAAAAATGTTTTTTTGCGTAACAACGGTAATGAAACGTATCAGGCACAACATATGTTAACAGGTATTTTTGGCGTACGTATCAGGGGCGGCGTACGTGTAAAAACAGATTTTTCACCTCCTACAGCTTCGTTGCACCGTCTGTCGGGCTCGGATACTTTCCCGTCCCCGTTAAATAAATTCATAAATAAAAAAATAAATCGTAAATAGGAAAACCTTGGAGCAGCGAACGCAGAGCCGAACTTGTTCGAGCTATGCTGAGTCGTGACAAGGTTCATGAAATAAATCGTTAAATCGTAAATAAAAAAATGTGTCGACGCGTTTCTCAACGCGGCCGACACTAAAAAAAATTATAGAGAATCGGGGAGAATTATTAGATTAGCTTGTGCTAATCGATTGCAAAGATATAACATTAATTCGATACATCAAAATTTTATGTACGATTTTCCATATTTTTTTTCGTAATTTTCCATATTTACCACAAATGTTGACTATTTTACGCATTGACATAGCCAAAAACGCAAAGTCGAGTTTGCAAAAGGGGGAAATGGTGTACTATTTGATGAGGACGAAGCCTCCGTCCTTGGCCATCGTCACGGGGAAGGCCTCAGGAGATAGTACGGTCTTTTTGGCGTCGTAGTCCGGATTCTGGTCTTTCATGTTGTCGCTATAGAGCCGCACCTTGTCACCCTTCGAGATGAAGGCGGTGAGGTTGAGGTTGAGCTTCAGCGGCTCTCCTGTGGCGTTCACGCCTACGACATACCATGTGGAGTGGTGCTGACGTGCCAGAACCACGAACTTGCCGGGATATCCGTCGATGAAGACGGTGTTCTCCCATGTGGTTGGAATCTCGCGGAGCAGGTCCATCGACACCTTCGGTGCCCCACCCTCTTTCTCGTCCTCCAGGTTCTCCGGCGTGATGGCGAAATTCTGAATAGGGTTCTGGAAGAGCACGGTCGTGGCCAACTCGAAGCAGTCGGTGGTACGACGTACGTTGCCGCCCTTGTTGCCTTTATGGATCTGGCGGTTCATGAAGCAGCCACCGAACTCCATACATCCCACGGCATTGCGGATGAACGGATGGAGGCATGCGTTGAACGCCTCCTGGTCGGCGAAATGCTGCTGGAAGAAGATGTTCTCGCTTGCCAGCACCGCCTCGCTGCCCACGTAGTTAGGGTACATACGCTCCCACCCACGCGGCAGCGTGCATCCGTGGAAGATGACCATAAGCCCGTAGTCGTCGGCGTCGGAGAGGATCTGCTCATAGAGCCGGAAAGTCTCCTGCTTGTCGCCTCCGAAGAAGTCCACCTTGATGCCCTTCACGCCCAGCGACTTCATCCACTTCATCCACTGCTTGCGCACGATGGGGTTGTCCATGCGGTCGGTCGGTCCCTGCGTGATGTCGTTCCAATAGCCGCTGGAGCTGTACCACAGGAACACATCGACTCCCTGGCTCTGGGCATACTGAACGAGCCGTTCCACGCTCTCCTTGCCGATGTTCGTGTCCCAGTAGTTGTCGATCAGCACATACTCATAGCCCATGGCCTTGGCGAGGTTGATGAACCGCACCTGGTCGTTGTAGTTGATGGAGTTGTCCTGCCATACGATCCAGCTCCACGTGCCACGTCCGAACTTGTACTCCTGGCTGGGCTCGTAGAGCGGCTCAACCACGTCGAACGGGATGGTGGTCTCCACGATGGGCGCCAGCGTGTTGCCCACGGTGATGGTGCGCCAAGGAGTGGCTCCTGGCAGCGTGAACGCCGGTTCGAGCGACCCGTTGCCGTTGTTCTCCTCTGCCATCGGGAGCTCAATCTTGTAGCGTCCCTCCGGCTGGTAGTCGCTGAGGCGGCATCCACAGAAATGGCTGTCGTTGCCCGTCTCGGAAATGAGCACCCACCGGCTGCCTCCGTCCACCTTGAAGAGGCATGGGAAGGTGTAGCCATGGCCATACTGCGAACGCGACGTCATCGGCTCGTCGGCCTTGTATTCCTCCTCGTAGCTGGGCTTCGTGCGCTTCCACCCTATCATCGCGTCGCTCTGAGGGCAGAGAAAGGTGGTGGTGCCGTCAGGGAAATCGAATGCGGTCTTCTCCTCCATCATCCTGAACGCCCTCGTCTCTTTCAGCGGCTTGATTTCGTAACGGAACGCGATGTCGTTGTCAGACACCTGGAAGAGGACGGCGAACTCGCCCCCCTTGGCGTTCTTCAGGTTGACACGCAGCGCGTTGGCCTTGTACTCACAAAAACGGCGCTTGGAGCGGTTCATCTCGTAAGACTTCTCCACTTTCACCACGTCGTCGGCCTTCACCAGCTGAATGCCGGAGGCATAGTCGCCCATATTAGAGATGAATCCCAGCGGGGACTTCTCGATGACGGTCTTTCCGTCGTAACTCACGGAATAAGCCGGGTTGCCGGCGCTGACTTCAAATTCCAACTGGAGCTTGCCGTCGGGCCCGCTCACTTTCGCTGTCTGTGCAGAGCCCGACAGGAACGCCAGGGCCATGCAGATGGTAGTAAATAATTTTTTCATGTTATTATCAGTTTTCAGTTTTTAGTTTTCAGTTTTCAGATATTTAGTTGAGGCCGAGGATTCGAGGATTCGAGAATTCGAGGTTTCGAAGTTTCGAATATTCGGGATTCAAAAAAAGATTTTCAAAATTGTCATGCAAATATAACTAAAATTCGCACAACAGCCTAAAATTTACATTATAAATAATTTTAAATGGCGAATTAAATGAATTTTTGCTTTTTTTTTAATAAATTTGCACATCAAAAGAAAAAAGCGCAAATGCATTTTTCTGTAACCAACGAGAGAAAATTAACTAAAAACAACTGATAAATGAGAAAACTGACCTCTGCCCTTATGCTGTGTATGGCATTGCTGATGCCGGCGAAAGCCACATTTGCACAAAGCAGCCCGACCGAAGGAGTGCTGACCAGCACATTCGTAAGCGAAAACGTGATGAAAGCCGACATGCTGCAGATGCTTGCCGACTTCTCACTCTATATGAAGAACAACTGGAACAACGCCCAGGCACCCAACTCCATCAACGAGTCCTGCGGGTTCTTCTCAGCTGAAGGCAGCAACACCGCCGCCGCCAACGAGCAGGGCGTGCGTCCGAACGCCGACTTTTCAATGGTATGCGCGTTCCTCGTGAAATACGGAAAGCCGGCGGGAGTGACACTGCCTGCCGGCGTCAGCTGGGCCGACATCGAGAGCATGGCCATGAAGTCGCTCATCTTCGCCTACTCCACCCACAAGGCCAACAAGCTGAAAGTATGCAGCGGCAACAACTACTGGGGCTCCACAAGCACGAGCGACAGCCAGTGGGAGTCCAGCCTCTGGGCCATGTCCGTCGCCTATTCCGCCTTCTTCCAGTGGGACAAGCTCAGCGACGCACAGAAAGAGTATATCCACGCCATGCTGAAAGCCGAGTGTAACTACGAGCTGAACCGAAACATACCCACCGGCTATGCTGGCGACACGAAAGCGGAGGAGAACGGATGGGACGTGGACATCCTGGCCGCCACCCTCGGACTCTTCCCCGACGACGAGCTGGCAGCCCAGTGGTTCGAGCGGATGCGGCTCTTCGCCGTCAACAGCTACTCGCACGCGACCGACACACAGAAAGCCACTCCGATAGACCCCAACTACAACGGGACAAGCGCGGCCGACCTCTTCAAGGGGAAAAACCTCTACGACGACTACACGCTGCAGAACCACAATATGTTCCACACCAGCTACCAGAACGTGGTGATGCAGGAGCTGGGAGAAGCGGCTCTCGCCCTGAAGATGTTCCAGACGGGAACCACGGGGACGGAGAAATGGCAGTCGAACGCCCTCTTCCACAACAACCAGGAGGTGATGGACGAGGTCCTCAACTGGCTTGCCACTTCAGACGGAGAGCTGGCCATGCCAAACGGAAACGACTGGAGCCTCTTCCTCTTCGACCAAATCACGTCGTACACCACCCAGGCCTGCTTCAACCGCGACCGCAACGCGCTGCTGCTGGAGAACCTGGCTTACAAGAACATCAAGGCAAGGCAGAAAACGACAAGCGACGGATCGTGGCTCCTGCGCCCCGACGTGGCCCAGCGGCGTATGGGCGTGGAGGCACACCGCGTGATGATGACCTACCTCATGCACGAGGTGATGCCGACGGCCGACATCAACCCGATCTCATGGGAGGAATTCCGCGAGAACTACGCAAAGACCAAATACTTCCCGGCACAGAACATCATCCGGAGCATGTCGAAAGACCGCTTCACCTGCTTCTCATGGAACACGTCGCTGCCCGACTACTCCGGAGTCATCGTGCCCAACGACATCGACAAGGCTAAAATCATGGTGCCATTCCGCACCCACCACACGGGCAACCTGCTCGGCGTCTACAGCAAGGCGGACTACACCGTCAGCGTTCCGGGAAGGTATGCCATGTACCCCGACGCATATGCCATGAACGGTGTGGTCAGCTTCAACAACATTCCTCAGGCATTCTGCCTCTACGCCACCAGCGGCAACGCCGTCATCCTCATCGACGCGCTCAAGGCCAGCTCGGCCACGAGCGTCAGCTCCGAGCAAGGCGGCATGATGGGCATCTCGGTGGACGAGTTCACCAACACCCAGCGCACCATCTACTACCAGGGAGGAAACGTGACGACCGACGGCAGCAGCTACGCAACCTGGACCAGCCCTTGGTCGAACATCGACAACTATCTCGGATTCGTGGTCACCAAGCACGGAGAGACCGTGACCGGCGCCTTCGGCGACAGGAGCAACAACAACTCCATCATGACCGCCAAGATCTACCCCAGCTACAACGGCAGCAGCAGCACCGTGGGCACGTCGATGAACCACATCCGCGGATTCGTCTACTACACGGGGGTGACCGCTGAGCAGACCGCCGCCCTTCAGAGCAAGGTGAAAGACCTCACGACGGAAAGCAGCTGGCCGGAAGGATGGCACGGACTGCTCGTGCCCGACCCCGACGGCACTTATTACATGATCCTGGCCAACCTCTTCGCCGACGACAACACACCATGGGAAAACCTCACCGTCAGCTGCCCTGAAGGAGCACCGGTATTCACTCAAGTGACCGACATCGCCGGCGACAACGCCACCGCCACCTTCCACAGCGCCAAGAACTTCAACATCGCCAACGAGCTGAAAATATTCATCAAAGGCGGAAACAACCTGCAAGCCGTACAGGAAGACGGCAACAGCCGGGCGGCTTACATCAAAAATGTGGGGACAAGCACGCAGCGCACAACCATCACCATCATCAACAAAAACGGAGAAGCCAAGACGTCCGATTTTACCATCTCAGCAGGCTCAACCATCTATGTGGACCTCGTCAATGATGACTATATCAGGTCTGTAGGAGGACAGACATTCCCAGGCAACTACCGAAACGTGGCATACGGAAAATCAGTGGACGCCAACAGCTATGACGGAGCCCATCTGCCTTTCGCTGCTATCGACAACGATAAGTACACTTACTATAAGAGTCTTAACAGCGCTTCAAGCGGAACAGAATACCTCACCGTGAATCTTCGCAACCAATACAAAATCAACAAAATCACTGTTAAGCCGCAAAGCGGACTGTACGGACCGTCATCCGTCATCGCATCAACAGCAACCACGGAAGGAACCTTCACCGCCATCCCGGGAGTGACTACCGAGACAGCTGCTGACGGGACACTGACTCTTACGTTCAATGACGTGAATGCACGATTTGTCAAACTACAACTGCTCGGAAGCACGCAAGTCAGCGTCAGCGAAATCGGCATCTTCGGAGAGGAAAACAACGAGGAAATCCAAGAGGAAGAGAAAGAGAACCTGTTAAAAAAAAATCCATCTTTCGAAGAAGATAACACCAGCCAACTGCAAACCATAACAAACACTGCAGACGGACTCAGAGGATACACCTGCGACAACCCAAAGGAATGGACAGTCAGCGGAACAAACGTGACTAAACTGATTGTTACCGCAGACTGTTTTACCGACAACAATTTCGGAAAAGTGGGCACCATCTCCGACGGCACACAGGCCTACTACCTGCGCCAAGGATGGAGCACCGGCACCACCACCATGACAACTACCTCTGACGAGCTGCCTGCCGGAAACTACAGACTCAGCTGCGACTACAAGTCGGCATACGCCAACAACGCAGCATCATCCTTCGTCCTCTCATGCGCCGGAAAAAACGCCACCAGCATCACGTTCACGAAAGGCTCAGCCAGCATCATGCCCACAATGGAATGGAGCACCGTCAGCGTGGACTTCACGCTCGACAGCGACCAGACCGTACAGCCCACCGTAGACATCACATGGCTGTCGGGAGGGAGCTGCGTGCTATTCGACAACTTCCGCATTGAGGAAATAGAAGCGAACGACCAGGCCGCAGTCAACAAAGCCAACATCATCGCAAACGGAGGCGACGCCACATTCCTGCTTGAGGACCCCACATGCGAGCAAAGCGGTAAATGGAAAGACGCCACACTGATTGGGTGGCTGGCAGAAAGCTGGAGAGGAAGCGGCGTGAACGGCTATCAAGAGCGGACCTCCAACGGCAGCATCTACCAGTACGTGAGCAACATGCCTGCAGGAACCTACAAACTCGTGGCAGCACTGCGCGCCAACAACGGAGGGAAAATCACCCCCAGGCTGAACGACACGAAAGGCACCACGTTCACAGGAACAGGCAACAACAACACCAGCGTGGCACAGATCAACACAAACGGCGTGCAAATGCCATACAACAAAGACAGGGGATTCTCCAGCCAGAACGCCACTTGCAGGGGATGGCAGTGGGGATCCGTGACCGCAGAGGTGGCAGAGGACGGCATGCTGACCGTAGCATTCGACATGGAAGGGACATCATGGATGAGTGTGGACGACGTACACCTCTATTATATAAGCGACGGGACAGACACCTTCTGCGAATCGGTGAATACGACCAGCACAGAGGACAACTGGATTGAGACCTCACTCCCCATCACATGCGACATCATCTTCGCGAATCCGAACACCGTATTGAAATCCACGAAGCCGGTTTACACACCATCGGGCAGAATGAACAACAACCTGTCGGGTAGCAGCATGGAAGCATTAGTGCTTTACGACGGATATACATTCCAGTGCTACGAACCCACCTACTCCATCAAGTCGGCAAACTACATGCGAAACATGCCTACATACCAGTGGGGAACGGTGATTCTGCCATTCAAG
Source organism: Bacteroidaceae bacterium (assembly GCA_017483765.1). Lineage (GTDB taxonomy): Bacteria > Bacteroidota > Bacteroidia > Bacteroidales > Bacteroidaceae > UBA3839. The sequence goes on from JAFUVE010000044.1 coordinate 8,232, forward strand.
ATGGCCAGCAACAAAGACATCCAGTTCTACGACCTGCGAAGCATCAGCGCCGACAACATGTACTTCCGCGAGGTGGACGAGGCACCGGCCAACACGCCCGTCACATTCAAAAAGCTTCAGACATCCAGCACAAGCGCCACCTTCAGCACCCAAAGAGCATCATGCACAGGCACGAACGAAGAGCAAGGACAGAGCCTGACCAACGCAGACGGATGGATTGCCATTGGCAACTACGGTTCCACCATCCACACGGATGCCGGCGAGAAGAGCTACTACATCGCCCAAGACCAGTTTTGGCTGAGCGAAGGGGGACTGGAAATCCAGCCGTTCAGAGTCTATTACAGTGTTGACGGAACAGACGCGCCGACGAAAATGAACATCGTGGACAGCGAGCCTACGGGAATCAACACGGTCAGCAATAAAGAACTGAAGCAGGACGGTATCTACTACAACCTGGCCGGACAGCGGGTGAGCAAGCCCACACATGGGATTTACATCACAAACGGAAAAAAAATACTTGTCAAATAATCAAAAACTACCAAACAACATAACCAATTAAAAAAACAATGAAACGCAAGAAAGAATATGTCTCTCCAGAGTCATCAATCGAAAGAGTCATCACCTCACACCTCGTGTGCGAAACTCTCACGGGCGGCGGAACAGGCGGACCAGGAATAGCAGAAGCCAAAGAACAGGAACAAGAGGAAGAAGAGTTCATCGAATTCCAGAAGGCCATGGACCAAGAGAAAAAAGGCAGCCTCTGGTAAGACAGAAACATAATCATTCGGGCAACATTTTTCGGTGTTGTCCGTTTTTTTTGTGATTTTGTGTAGTTTTTATGGATCAAGTGCGTCTAATGGGCAGTTCTTTTCAGTTGGAAGTTTAGAGTTGAGCCATCCGGATGCATTCTTCTCGAAACATCGAGATATCGAAAAAAACGAAAAAACGAGACATCGAAAAATCGAGACATCGAAACTTCCACAAAAAAAACAGAACAATGAAGGGGTGTTCTAAAAATTCTGATTTTTGAATCCCCCTACAAAATAAAAGTTTCATTTCGGTTGCTTTTTGTTTTCTGCGGTGTCTTTTTGTCATCATTTTCGGTTACATAGCTCGCTATGCGCCCTCAAATGCTAACAAA
>JAFUVE010000045.1 GCA_017483765.1 Bacteroidaceae bacterium
CAACTGGGCATATATCAACTTTCTTCAGGTAGGTAAAAACATCATAATGCCTAAATTTGATATTGACGAAGATGCAATAGCCTTACAATATATTCAAACTGCTTTCCCTAATTGCAATATTCGTCAAATAGAAATGGCAGAAATTGCAAAAAAAGGTGGCGCTTTACATTGTTTAAGCTGGAATGTTTATCTTCCAAAATCACATGTGAAAGCGTAAATCACCACCTATGAGATATTTTTGTCCCTCGGCTATTTTTCGACTATCTCGGGGGTCAATGGGGGACAAAATGGGCGAAAATCTGCAAATATCGAAGTTAAAATTCAAAAATCTGCAAAAACGGGCACAATTCTTAGTGTTTGAAATAAAGCGAATTATGAGCTATATTTGCAGATAGTATGCTTTTCTTTGCATAAAATCACTTTCCCACGCAGAAATGCTTGAATATGTTTCCGAGAACTTCGTCTGTGGTCACTTCGCCCACAATCTCTCCCAATGCGGACACGCACATACGCAAGTCTTCGGCCACAAGGTCTGTGCTCAGACCCTCATCCATTGCACGGGTGGAGGAACGGAGGGCGTCAAGGGCGGATTTTAATGCTTCGACATGACGAAGGTTGGTGACAATCACATCGCCTTCATTTCTCATCACATTGTTTGTGTAGTCCAGCAACTTCGACTCCAGAGCACCTATGTTCTTACCGGTCTTGGCACTGATGAGGAGTGTCTCGTCGGGATTGATGCCTGTGTGGTCGTATAAATTTGATAATTCGGTATATAATTCTGTGTCGTCTATGAGGTCGCACTTGTTGACCACCAGGATTAAGGTCTTCTCGCCTATGTGGGGTATGATACGTTTGTAAGTACGTTCAAACGACTGCCCTAACTCGGTTGCGTCAGTCACCCATAGCACAATCTCAGCTTTGTCCGTCTTCTGGAATGTACGGTCTATACCTATGGCCTCTATCGTGTCTTTCGTGTCGCGGATGCCGGCGGTGTCTATGAAGCGGAACAGGGTGCCTTCTATGTTGATGGTGTCTTCTATCGTGTCGCGGGTCGTTCCATGAATCTCGCTCACGATGGCGCGGTCTTCATGCAGCAACTGATTGAGCAGTGTGCTTTTGCCTACGTTTGTCTCACCGATGATGGCAACGGGAACACCGTTTTTCAGCGCGTTGCCCACTTTGAACGACGAGATGAGGTGGGAGAGGGTAGATTCTATTTCTTTCGATAAGTTCTTGAGCTCCTGACGGTCGGCGAATTCCAAGTCCTCTTCGCTGAAGTCCAACTCCAGCTCCATCAGGCTGGTCAGTTTCAATAGTTTGTCGCGAAGCTGGCGCAGCTCCCGGCTGAAACCGCCGCGCATCTGACTCATGGCAAGGCGGTGGGTGGCTGCCGTTGAAGAGGAAATCAGGTCGGCTACTGCCTCTGCCTGGCTCAAGTCCATCTTCCCGTTCAGAAAGGCGCGCTGGGTGTACTCTCCAGGACGGGCCAGTCTGCAACCTTCTGTTATCAGCAGACTCATCACCTTCTCTAATATATAGGTAGAACCATGACACATGATTTCCACACTGTCCTCGCCGGTATAGCTGTGCGGACCTTTGTACTTCAAAACGACAACCTCGTCTATGATTTCGTCGTTTTCGTCAGGTGAAATCAAGGTACCATATATCGCATGGCGGAACGGGTAGTCAGCAAGTTGTTTCTCACCATGAGGTGAACGAAACAACTTGCCACAAATCGTAATACTGTCAGAGCCGGATACCCTGACTATGCCTATTGCGCCACCCTGCGCGGTAGATACGGCGCATATCGTCTCTTGATTATTCAATTTGCCTTTATAACAATTTAGTATTACTAGTCAAACCTCAAATCTCAAATTTCAAAGATTTCAAATCTTGTCTAACACAATCTTGATTAGGTCATCTATCTGATTCTTATAGCCTGTGTTTGCCACTTTGGCCACGCGGTTGGCTATCACCATGCACACCGTTACGGCTTTATGACCCAACAGGGCACTCAGACCGGCTATGGCAGACGACTCCATCTCGAAATTGGTGATTTTATGGCCTTTGTATTCAAAGGACTCCACTTTGCTGTTCTGGTCAGGGTCGGCCAGGGGAATACGTAGTTCACGGCCTTGTGGGCCATAAAAACCGCCGCATGCTATCGTCACGCCTTTCACCATGCCTTTCGACGGGTCGTAAAGACGCTCTATCAGTTCCTTGCTGTTGTCTATCACGTAGGGGGCACACAACAATTGGGAGTTCCAATTCATGTGTGTTGTGAATGCTTGCTCAAAGTCCAGGTCGCAGACTTCGTTTCTGCCACCGTAGAAGTTCAACAGACCGTCAAAGCCAATGCTCTTCTCGGATAGGATGAAGGTGCCAGTAGGGCAGTTGGGCTGTAGGCCGCCGCACGTGCCGATGCGCACGATCTCCAGGCTGGTCAGATGTTCTTTCTCTCTGCGGGTCTCGAAGTCAATGTTCTTCAGGGCGTCCAACTCGTTCACGACGATGTCGCAGTTGTCGCATCCGATTCCAGTGGAGGTTACTGTGATACGTTTCCCTTTGTAGATACCTGTGATGCTGTGGAACTCACGACTTTCAACTTCACATTCTTTTTCGTCAAAATGAGACGCAATCAAAGTCACACGGCCAGGGTCGCCACACAGTATCACTTTGTCTGCCAGCTGCTCGGGACGCAGATGCAGGTGGAATATCGAGCCGTCTTCGTTAATCAGCAGCTCTGAGGCTTCAAATGTCTTTGCTTTCATAGTAGAATAGTTTTTGTTGTTTGCTTTTATTCCGCAAAAATAGCAATTTAAATAAGATTATCCAAATTTATGAGGAAAAATCTTCTTGTTGACGGCATATCCTTTCCTGTGTGTGCACACAGCTGAGCCACGTTTCTTTTTATTATTCCTGGAGTCTCAGGGTGTATCCGTACACTGCGTTGCCAAGACTGTCTAAATTTTCAGTCCCTCTCCCTCCTGACTTAATATCTCCATATATTCGTCATAACTGATAAAGTGGCCGCCCATGCTGCGAAGATGGGGAGTCTCAAACTGGCAGTCTATAAGGGAATGGGGGAGCGACTGATGAAGTTGTGCCAGGTGGATGAGTGCCAGCTTGCTTGCGCTTGGAACGAGTGAGAACATACTCTCGCCTATGAAGCAGTTGTTGATACGCTCTCCATATAATCCTCCCACGAGGCGGTCGCCTTCCCATACGTCTATGCTCATCACGATTCCCATGTCATGCAATTTCGTGTAGGCTTCAATAATCTCATCGCCTAACCACGCACCGTCCATGTCGTAACGGCCGTCTACTGTGCCGCAGCCACGGATGACTCCGTCGAAGTCTTCGTCAACACTTACACGGTAGCGGCCGCTGTTCATCAACGTGCGCATCGAGTGGGAGATATGGATCTCATTCGGAAATATCACGAAGCGCTCAAGTGGGCAATACCATTTCGGCCCCCATTCATTGCGGAATGAATACCATGGAAATATACCCATCTGATAGGCTGCAATCAGCCGCTCCGGGCTCAAGTCTCCTCCTATGGCCAGTAAGCCGTCTGGCTCTCCATAATAGGGGTTGGGGAAGATGTTTCGCTTCTTACTTAATTTGAATATCATCGCCGTTTTTTATGATTTTGGCCTTTCCGCCTTTTCTCAGTTTACCATATAATATCTCGCGCATCAGCAACGGTTTCAGACGGCTGCCAATCACGCGGTCCATCTCACGGGCGCCGTATTCCTTGCTGAAGCCTTCCTTCAGCAGTTGGGCAAATACCTCCTCGCTCAGTTCCAACTGAATCCCGCGGCTCTCAACCTTATGCCGCAACTCGCCTATTTTCTTTTCCAGTATCTTCCTTGCCATCGTCTGGTCCATGTCATTGAACGTAACAACGGACGACAGGCGGTTCAGGAACTCGGGTTTGAACAGCTTCTTCACCTGGGCCTGCATCGCGCTGCCACGGCTGACTCCGCCGCCAAAGCCGATGTTTGCCTGGCTGGCGTACTGGGCGCCGGCATTGCTTGTCATGATTAACACCACATTACGGAAGTCGGATTTCTGTCCCCGGTTGTCTGTCAGGTTAGCATAGTCCATCACCTGTAGCAGTATGTTGTAGATGTCGCTGTGGGCCTTTTCTATCTCGTCGAGCAGCAACACGCAGTTGGGATTCCGCCTGATCGCGTCGGTCAGCAGGCCTCCGTCCTCATAGCCTACATAGCCCGCGGGTGAGCCTATCAGTTTCGCAACCGTGTGTTTCTCTGTGTATTCACTCATGTCGAAACGGAGCAGCTCCACGCCTAACTCCCTGGACAACACGCGGGCCACTTCTGTCTTGCCTACGCCGGTCGGACCTACAAACAGCAGACTGGCCAACGGCTTTCCTTCGTCCGACAAGCCGGCTTTCGACATCTGTATGGCTTCCGATACCAGACGGACAGCTTCGTCCTGGCCGTATATCTGTTTCAATATGCGGTCGTTCAGCGTCTCTACGGCGTTCTCGCTCTCTTCGTCTATCTTCACGGTGCCTATCTTGCTCACTTCCGACAAAATCTCGGCTATCATTTCTTTGCTCACCTCTTTGCCTTGCTCGCCGTTCACTTCCATTCGGGCGCCTGACGCGTCAATCAGGTCCAACGCCTTGTCGGGAAGCCGACGGTCGCTCTGGTATTTTTCACTTGCGGTCACGGCAAACCGGATGACGTCGTCACTGTAACTCACTTTGTGGAACTCCTCGTAGCGGGGTTTCAGTTGCGTCAGGATGTCGATGGCCTCTTCGGTGCTGGGCTCTTTGATCTCTATCTGCTGGAATCGTCGTACTAAGCTCTGGTTACGCTCCAGGTGACGCTTGAAGTCATCGGGGGTGGTCGTTCCGATGAAGCGGAGGGAGCCGCTGTCAAGGAAAGGCTTCAGCACGTCGGTGGCATCCATGCTCGAGTCGTTCGAACGGCCGGCGCCCACCATCGTGTGGATGTTGTCAATATACACTATGCTGCCTTCCTCCGAACTGAGTTTGTTCATCGTCTCCTGTAGCTTTTTCTCCATCTCGCCACGGAACTGGCCATTGGCCACAAGGGTGCTCACGTCCAGCTGGTAGACCTTGCTGTTCTTCAGTCGCTCCGGAACGTCGCCGTCGGCTATTTTCTTTACCAGTCCCCACACCAGGGCAGTCTTGCCTACGCCTGGCTCGCCCACATGGAGTGGGTTGTTTTTCTCCATGCGGCAAAGCACTTCTATTGTCCTGCGAAGCTCATCGGCTCTGCCTACAAGCGGTGGACGTCCTTCAAGTTGGTCGTTCATGCACACCACGATCCCGGAGGACTGTGGATTCTGCAGCTGCTCCAGCATGTCGTCGAAGTCGTCGTCTATGTAGTTTTCTTCTGCCTCGCCTATGGTTTGGGCATAGTAGGATAGCAGGAGAGGCAGGTTCTTGTCGCCGCCTAATGCATTGCTGAGAATCTGATAGGCACGGGTATCTTTCTCTTCCAACAACAACTTCAGAAGCAGGTAGCCGCGGTAGGCCGGATCGTAGTTCGGTTTCTCTTGCTCGTATCTTTCTCGTAGCTCTGTGAAGAAATAAGACTCTCCTGGTTCTGAATCATCGCCTACTGGCAAAATGTCCAGTTTTGAAAAATATTCATTTAGTAGGCTTGCGATGTCGTTCACATGTAAATTAAACAATGCCAACGTGTTTTCAAAATCCTTTGTGAGCACAAAGGAGGCAAGGACATGCTCTGGCGTCATGTACTCGTGACCCATGTGCTTGCATATTTCCTTGGCTCTGGATAATATCATTTCTCCGGTTGTCTCGTCTGCCATGTCGTTTGTGTAATTTAATTTTCTGTTCTTTTATCTGTTCTTGTCTCTTTATTCTGCCACAACGGTTAAGCGAAGTGGATAATTGAATTGGCGGGCCAGACGCATCGTCTGCTCTGCTTTGGTGCGCGCTATGTCATAGGGATACTTCCCCGCGACACCCTTGCCCTTGATGTGGACTTCAAGCATAATCTGGATTGCCTCTTGTTCTGACTTACGGAAAAATTTCTTCAGCACCATCACGACAAAGTCCATCGTCGTCACTTCATCATTGTGTAAGATGACCAGGTATTCTTGAGGCTCTTGGTTTTTCTCCCGTACTTGTGTCGTTTTTCCAGTTTGCGTCTGTTTCTTTTCCATAGTTCTTGAGATTAATATGCAAATTTACGAATTTATTCACGAACTACGAATTTATTTCATGAAAATTTCATTAACTTTGCAAAAACTATCGTTATCTAATTGTCATGAACAGCAATTTCACGGTCCATAAACGAAAAATACTATTGATATACACTGGCGGAACGATCGGAATGATCAAGAATCCCGAATCCGGGGCGCTCGAGTCTTTTGATTTCGAGCATCTCAGCCGCCATTTGCCGGAATTGGCCGAGTTTGATTGCGACATACAAGCTTATCAGTTTAATCCGCCTGTCGATTCGTCCGACATGTCGCCGGCTCTTTGGTGCGACATAGTCAGGGTTGTTTCTGATTTCCACCCTCTTGTCGACGGGTTTGTCATCCTCCATGGGACGGACACGATGGCATATACGGCGTCCGCGCTCAGCTTTATGCTCGAGAACATCGGCAAGCCTGTCATCCTCACGGGGAGTCAGCTTCCCATCGGGGTGCTTCGAACTGACGGCAGGGAGAATATCATTAATGCAATCGAACTTGCTGCACAATTTGATGAACATGGCAATCCGCTCATCCAGGAGGTGGCTGTCTATTTCGACCAGAAACTTCTTCGTGGCAACCGCACAACGAAATGCAGTGCCGACAATTTCAGTGCGTTTACCTCGTATAATCTCGAGCCGCTCGCCACGACGGGAATCAACATCAAATACAATTTCCCGATTCTTCTACGCCCGGATAAGAGTGCTCCCTTTACTCCTCATTTCCATATGGATGCTTCTGTCATCGCCATCACGCTCTTTCCCGGCATCAGTCAGCGAATCATCCAGCATGTCTTTGATTCCGAGGATGTCAAGGGGATTGTGCTCCGCACTTTCGGTGCTGGTAATGCGCCCAGGCTTCAATGGCTGCTTGATGCCGTTCGCAAGGCTACGCTCAAAGGGAAGGTCGTCGTCAACATCACTCAATGCCAACAGGGCACGGTGCAGATGGGGATGTATGCCACGGGCGACCAACTGAGAAAAGCGGGAGTGGTCAGCGGACACGACATGACGGTGGAGTGTGCGGTCACAAAGCTCATGTTCCTTTTTGCTCAGAATCTGAATGCTGATGACGTCCGGCGTCTGATGGAGCAGAATCTTGCAGGTGAGCTTACTGTGGGTGAACTTAGCTGACGGTTGCTCAAGCCTTGAGTTTGGATGTATTTGCTTGCCGAAACTATGTTCCGATGGCGGTGGGGCAGGCTGGGGCTGATGGCTTGCGGCAATCTGTTAATGTCTATTGACGGAAAAAACCTGCTTAGGCTTGCGCCTTGCAGGTTTCAATTCTCTCGTCGGGGTTAAGTCCCCCTGGCGTTGGTTGATTTGTTTTCTTGTGTAAGTGTTTTGTTATCCTTACTTATTTTACAGCTTCTGCTGCTGCGTCTACTGCGTCAGCTGCTGCGTCCTTAGCTGCGTCTACTACGTCAGCTGCTGCGTCCTTAACAGCCTCAGCTGCCTCAGCGCCTGCTTCCTTTGCTGCCTCAACTGCCTCGCCAGCTGCCTCTGTTGCCTCACCGGCAACTTCCTCAGCCTTCTCAGCTGTTGCCTCAGCACCTGCCTCTACAGCTGCTGCTGCCTCTTCAACTACGTTTGCAGAGTCTGCTACTACGCTGTCTGTAGCTGTAGTGTCAGCTGTTGCCTCTACTGCTGCGCTGTCTGCTGCAACCTCACCGTTAGCAGCGTCCTGCTTTTTCTGATCACAAGAAACAAATGTCATGGCTGCTACTGCAGCAATCATCAATACCAACTTTTTCATTTTTTTTGATAAAAATTAAATGTTTAAACAATATTGTTACTTAAAAACGATGCAAAGTTACGCACTTTTTTCATACGTTGTTCTTTAAAATCTTTTTATTTTTCCTTTTTAACGTAAATTTAACACTTAATTATGTAACATTTCTTAAAATTAACAATAAATAGGTAAAATCGTAATATTGTGTACGCACACACAAACAAAATATTCAAAAACCTCATTCCTGCCGCCTTTTCTTTTTACACACTAAACTCTCAGCTGAAATCCCCTCCGCCTGTCTCTTTCGACTTTAAACATTCATCAACTATTTGTTTCAAAAATCAACTACCGGTGTTACTTCACTATTCACTCTTTAATAAATCAGTTTTTTCATAAAAAAAAAACTGCCGAGGCGTTTCGCCTTGCAGGTTCCAATTCTCTCGTCGGGGATTTGACGTCCCCTGGCGTTGGTTGTTTGTAGTCTCTCGCTGAAGATTACTGTGCTACAGAGTCAACTGCCTCAGCTGCGTCTGCTGCTGCGCTGTCAGCAACTTCCTCAACAGCTGCTGCTGCACTGTCAGCTACTGCTGCAACTGTGCTGTCTGCTGCTGCTTCTACGCTGTCAACAACTGCTGCTGCGCTGTCTGCTACTGCCTCAACTGCACTGTCTGCTGCTGCAACTGCGTCGCTTGCAGCGTCCTGCTTCTTCTGGTCGCAAGAAACGAATGACATACCTACCAATACGGCTGCCATCAATACCAACTTTTTCATCTTTTTTTGATAAATTTGATTGTTAAACGATTTGTTACTAAAAAACGATGCAAATTTAAGGACTTTTTTAATTCGTTGTCATCTTAAATCCATTTTTTTTCGTTTTTTAACGTCATTTTAACACTCATTTTTGTAACTTCCCGCCTTTAAGCAAAAAATACCTCTTATTTTGCAATAATTGTCCTGACTTTTTCAACTTCGTTTTTGTAATAAATATGCTTCTTTTTTCAGTTGATGAGAAATAAGTCCGACATGACACTGTCTGAAATATACAGCCCTTTCCGGCTCAGACGCAAACGGCCGTTTTCCTCCACAAGATTTCCTGCCGACAAATGCAGGTCCAGCAATCGCTCAAATTCTTTTGTCATGATGTCTTTGCTTTCACTTGAGTGCAAATAGTCAATGTCTATCCCTTTCTTGGTGCGCAGACGTGTCATGATGTACTCGTTGAAATGGTCTGTGGCGCTTAGTGTTTCTGATCCCCAATAGACGCTTCCGCCATGCACTCCTTCTATGTATTTGTCCAGGGAAGTTATGTTCCATCTTCTATGTACGCCATCGTAGGAATGGGCGCCGGCTCCCAGGCCAATATAACTTTTGCCTGTCCAGTAACTCATGTTGTGTCTTGATTCCGTTCCTTTCAGGCAAAAATTCGACAGTTCGTAATGCTCATAGCCTGCGTCTTCCATTTTATTTATTAATAATGTGTACATCGACAACATGGTTTCGTCGTCAACTACGTTGATCTTTCCGCTATCCTTCAGGCGGGTCAGAGGCGTGCCTTCCTCATACATCAGGGAATAGGCTGAGATATGGGGAACGCCTAAGCTCAATGCCTTGTCGATGTCGTCCGACCACATCTGAGGGGTCTCTTCTGGAAAGCCAAACATCAAGTCGATGCTGATATTCTTATACCCTTTCTCTTTTAACAGATAAACTGACTCCAAGGACTTCTCACTGGTGTGTCGGCGTCGGAGAAAGCGAAGGCGATTGTTGTCAAATGTCTGTAGACCCATGCTTACCCGGTTGACTGGCAGCGTGGTCAGTCCTGCAGCATAACTGGCGGTCACGTCCTCTGGATTGCATTCTATTGTCACTTCGGCATTCTCGTTGACATCATATATGCTGTATATTCCGTCAAAGAGTCGCTTTAGGTTGTCAATCGACAGTTGTGACGGAGTGCCGCCACCAATGTAGATGGTCTCTACGCGCTGAGCTGCACTCATTTCCTCCTTGCGGCATAGCATCTCTTGCAGCAGGGCGTCAACATACGATTCCTTTTTTGCTGACTCCGTGGTAGAGAAAAAGTCACAATAAAGGCATCGCGATGCACAAAACGGGATATGAACATAGACTCCAGCCATCGTCTATTGACTTAGGGTCTCCCTGTAGGCTTCCAGGGCTTTCCTGGCTGTATCCAATGCTTCGTCTATCGTGCAGTAGAGCGTGCCGCCTGCTGCATGGAAATGACCGCCGCCATTGAAATATTTCTCTGCCACTTCCTGAGCGGAAAAGTCGTCATAACTTCTGATTGACACGAAGATACGGTCTTTCTCTGTGTCTTCACGCAGCGATATGCTTAGTTTCGTCCCCTTAATTTCAAGTGGAATATTCACAAAGCCCTCTGCGTCTCCTTTCATGTACTTGAATTGTTTCAACTCTTCTCGGCTTACGGAAAATATCGAGGCATGAAGGTCGGGATAAAGCTCAAGCTTGTTGAGCAGGATATGGCCAAGCAGGCGGTACCGTCCCTCAGAGTATTGATTGTAGATATTTCTGACTATCTTGTCTTTGTCTATGCCTTTCCGCATCAACCCGGCGATTATCTCATATATCTCTGGGTCGTTCGAGTTGTATGTGAAACGGCCTGTATCAGTGCACATGCCGGCATACAAATCCTCAGCGCAGTGTAGGCTTATCTGTTTTTCTTCTCCCATTGCGATGAGCAGCCGGTAAAGCAGTTCGCAGGTGCTGCTCATCTCTGGTCGTGACAGTTGGATCGTGCAGAAATTCTCGGGGTTCTCATGGTGGTCTATCATCAGCTTCTTGCAGCGGCAATGTGACAATGGCAACTGCATCTCGTCTACACGATACATGCCGTTATAATCCAGTGCGATGACAAGGTCGGCCTGCTGAAAATAGCTTTTCGACAATGCTCGTCTGCGGTCGTATTGGATAATCTTGTCTGCGTCGTTCATCCAGCGCAGATAGTCGGGAAAGTAGTTCGGCACAATCACTACCACCTGTTTCCCTTTCCGCTTCAGATATTCATACATCGCGAGTGATGAGCCTATCGCGTCGCCGTCTGGACCTGTATGGCATGTTATCACCACATTTCGGCTCTCAGCCAGCATCTCTTTTATTTTCGTCGCCTCTTGGGCGCTTACAACGGTTCTTAGCATAGTTTTTGAAAATTTTCACGAAGATACGACTTTTTATCCACATTCACAAATTTATCTTCTTTATCGCTGTCTTTTGCGGTCTCTTTTCCTTACTTCGACCGACATTTATCTTTTTCCTTGTATGTCTCGGCTCCTTTTTTATTTCTTTTTTTATAGATTCAAATTATCTGATAAGAATTTTCATTTATTTTTCTGTCAATTATCTTTCATGAAAAATCGGTTCCTCGTAAATTTGTGCAGATTGCCTCTTTATCGTGAAAACGAACACGGAGCCAAGCTTGCCCCCGGCTTTGTTGAGTGCAGCCGATAATCATGCCACTAATTTTCAAAGTTTCTCTACGTCTTGATCCTTTCGCAACATGGAATCACTTTATTAATTTACAAAATAGTGAAAAAATTTTTTTTATATTCTTTTTTTTCGTAACTTTACGCAGAATAATCATTTCACTCATAAAATTAAAGTTCAACCTCTTTAAAAATTATCTTCAAAATGAAAAAACTAGTATCTTTCTTTCTGTGCATACTCGTTACAACCTTTGCTTATGCACAAAACATCTACGTTTGCACCGGCGACAACGTCAATGTCAGAACTGGTCCAGGAAAACAGTATCCCAATGTCATGCATAACATTGCAAGACCCAGTAGGGCTCAAATCTTCAAAGGACAGGAAGTGGAGTATCTTGGGGTCACTAAAAACGGCTTTATGAAAGTGTCTCATCCCGATGATATCTGGCAAGGAGGTACGGGATGGGTCTCTGCTCAGTATCTTAGAAGAAAAGGAGCTCCCAGTCCCGGGGCCGCATCTGCTCTCGAACGGAAAGTGATAGGAAGACATATGCTCAGTCTGCAATGGATTTCATGGGATTATTTCGGCACTTGCAACATCACGAAGGAAGCGGATGGACGCTTACGCTGTGTCGGTGAGCAACTGTCGAAGGAACATCCCGGCGACTACCTCAAGCTCGACGGCTATGTGTCAATCGTCGATGCAAAACATCTTATTTTTGATGGTGACATCTCTATCAGGGTTTACCATCTCAACGATGGCGAGCCTTACACACGCTCTGGACAGTATGATTTCGTGTCCACTCAGAACCGAAAATACTGGCGTGCACAAAACCTTGAAATAATCGATGCATGCGACTATGTCGACATTTATTTCAAGTAATGTAACCTCTTAAAAAGATAATGTAACGAAGACTGTCGCATTTGTTACAATGCGTAAAAATATCGAAATCCCGCGGAAACCCTCTTTCGCGGGATTTCGTTAATTTTGCACTGAAAAAATTTTTAGTTCGCGAAGATGAGTTAAAAAAAGTGTTTATTCGCTTTCGGCACGTCTGCCATCTTGTTGATGGAGATCGTTCTGACCACTCATCTTTTTCTTTCATTTGAATTAAATTTTACAAGATATGAGAATACTTAATTTTTTATGTGCAGCTATGTTCGCTTTCGTCGCTACCAATGCTTCGGCAGCTGAGCAGTTCGTTTTCTTCGGGGAACAACCAAATACCTTGTGTCTTTCCGACAAGCAAGGCGATATTCAAGTCGACGATAAGGACTTCAAGGGCGTGCTTATCGCAGTAGATAATCTGAAAAAAGACCTCGACAAAGTGCTCTCGCGACATAACCTGCCTATCATGGTGGGAACATACGGAAAGAGTGCGCTTATCGATAAGTTGGCCAAGAAAAAACTGATAAACGCCGACGAACTCAAGGGAAAGCGTGAGAAATTCGTTATCTCGTTCGTCAAGAACCAGCTGGTCATCGCCGGCTCTGACAAGCGCGGCACCATTTATGGCGTCTATGAGTTCTGCGAGCAGATCGGGGTCAGCCCATGGTATGACTGGGCGGACTCACCCGTTGAGCGGCATGACAAAATCTTTATAAAGAATGGTGTGTTCACCGATGGGGAACCTGCCGTGCGCTACCGTGGCATCTTCCTCAACGACGAGGCGCCCTGTCTCAGTGGGTGGGTAAAGCAGAACTATGGCGGCATCTTCAACCACGAGTTCTATGCACGTGTCTTCGAGTTGGTTCTGAGGCTAAAAGGCAATTATATGTGGCCTGCCATGTGGAACTCGGCTTTCTATGCAGAGGACCCGCTCAATATGCAGACGGCTGACGACATGGGTGTGATGATGGGAACCAGCCACCATGAACCGATGGCGAAGGCGCACAAGGAATGGACGCGCGACAAAAGCCATGGCGCATGGAACTACGACACCAATAAGGCCGAGCTCGACGCATTCTGGAAGAGTGGGGTGGAGCGGATGAAAAATACTGAGGATGTCGTCACCATCGGCATGCGTGGTAACGGCGACGAACCGATGGGCGAGAACGCAGATGTGGCATTGCTCGAGAGGGTGGTGTCCAACCAGCGCAGACTCATCGAGGAAGCCACAGGCAAACCGGCGAACCAGACTCCACAGCTGTGGGCCCTATATAAAGAGGTTCAGGAATATTACGAGAAGGGAATGAAAGTGCCGGATGATGTCATTCTCCTGCTTTGCGACGACAACTGGGGTAATGTGCGCGTTTTGCCTGAACTGGACGGCAACAACGCACAGGGCGCGTTTGCCAAGCGGCATCCGGGGGGATACGGAATGTATTATCATGTCGATTATGTAGGGGCTCCTCGTAACAGCAAGTGGATAAACATCAGCCAGGTACAACGTATGTGGGAACAGCTGCAACTGACTTACGACTATGGAGTCAGCCAGCTGTGGATTCTCAATGTGGGCGACCTCAAGCCTATGGAACTCCCTATCGACTTCTGGTTCCGTATGGCATGGAATCCCAACCAGTTCAACGCATCTAACCTGCAGAACTATATCGAACGCTTCTGCCGGCAGCAGTTTGGTGAGGAATTCGCTGTGGAGGCGGCTAGAATTCTCAACCTCAACTGCAAATACACTCACCGGCGAACGGCTGAGCAAATGGAGGCAAATACCTACAGCCTTACTAACGGTGAATGGAACACACGCCTTCAGGAGTTCAACCAGCTCAATGATGAAGCCCAGGCACTACGCGCAAAGATGCCGGAGAAATACCACGATGCCTACGACCAGCTTATCGGCTTCCCTGTGGCGGCCATGGCGAATATCTACAATATGTACTATGCTCAGGCCATGAACCGTTATTTGGCCGACAAAGGCAATATCGAGGCCAATGAGTGGAGCAAGAAGGTGAAGGAGTATTTCGACAAGGATGCGGAGCTCTGTGCTTTCTACAACCACGAGATTGCCAACGGGAAATGGAACCATATGATGGACCAGGTGCATATCGGCTACAGGTCGTGGAACGACCCGCGTGAGAATGTCCTGCCTCCGACCATCGTCATCGATCAGGAGTCTGCCAAAGAGAATGCGCCGGGACTCATTATCACTCCGCCTGACAACGTCGTCATCGAGGCGGCCGACTTCAAGGCCAGCAAGGACGCCAAAGAGGCAAAGTGGCAAGTGATTCCTGATTTTGGTATTTATAAGGACGCAGTTGGACTTTTCCCCTACACCAAGCCTACTGATGGGGCATCATTGATCTACGACTTCACTGTCCCTCAGACTCTCAAGACAAAACGCATGGTCATCGCTGTCGCGCCAACCTTCCCGTTCAACAGCGGCAGGGGACAGCGGCTCAAAGTGTCGGTCGACGGCAAGGAAATGACCACACTTAATGTCAACGAGGCAAGCAAATACATCGTCAATGCTTTCCACGACCAAAACTACGAATGGGAGAAGACTCGCATCAACAACCAGAAAATCAGTCTGGAAAACCTTGCGCCTGGGCATCATTCCATCTCCCTTGAGCCTCTTGAACCAGGCATCGTCATCGAGCGAATCACTATCGAATAAAAACTGGATTAATCTCCTTCATAACATAATCATTGACGGCGGACCATGCTCATTGCATCGGTCCGCCGTCATTGTCTATGCCTGTTTGGGCTGGCTCTCAGTGGGTTTAATTGTAGGATGCGTCTCTTTACACTATTCTTGCACGGGAAGATCTGTCTTTTCCCGTACGCGTTTCCTGTCTGATCACTGAGGCAGCTTGCTCATGTCTGCCGCCGTATAGTTGTCCATTCTTAGCTTATATGCCATCAGGTCTTTCAGGGAATGGCGAGGTTCTGGACAATCTGCTGGCAACGCCCTGCCTGAGAACTGCTGGAAATAGAGCAGGCAGGCATCACGCCACCACCACGCGTCTTTTGCCTGACGCTCAAATCGAACCCGCATGTGCTGATAACGATTTTCGTCAATATAAGGCTTTACCGACTCCCAGGTCTTCACGAACGACTCGGCCTGACGTACGCCCCGGTCGTAGGCATAGCACAGATTCTCCCACATCGACAGGCCGTTACGCA
Source organism: Bacteroidaceae bacterium (assembly GCA_017483765.1). Classification (GTDB taxonomy): domain Bacteria; phylum Bacteroidota; class Bacteroidia; order Bacteroidales; family Bacteroidaceae; genus UBA3839. Next base: position 15,493 of record JAFUVE010000045.1, read on the forward strand.
TCTCATAGTCCCAGCTTACGTGGTGAAACCAGAGCAGCAAATCCTCTGGACAGGTGTTCAGGTCGTTATACATCGTACGCAATGGTTCTGGATACTGACCAACATTGTTGGAGCCCTCATTTCCGGTTACGCATGGCTCGTTGTGGTCGCTGCGGTTGAAACCCAGGCCGATGCTGTCGGCACGGTGGTAGAAGCGGGGAAGCCAGTCCGGGCGGCTACCCTCAACATAGTACCATGGCTCCGGGCCGTAATGGTGGCCGCCGGCAAAGATATGGTGAAGGCCTAATGGCATCATATAGTCTACGACTGCCTCGCGGCTTTTCATCAGCAGCTGGGTCACCGGTTCTACAAAACGGGGGTCTTCACTATAGCTTTTGCTCAGAAATTCTCTCGCTATCTCACGGGAACTGGCATCGCTGTCCTTTGCCAAACGGCCGAACGCCCACCAGTTCACCATCGCCATGTCGCTGCCGGTCCAGTTCGGCGTGTCTCCTATGTTGGCCACACCGGCGATGCCTTCCAGTGGCACGCCGAAGGTGTCTATCTGACGGAAAAACTCTTTCCACATCGGGGCCAGGTAGCAGGTGTGGATGCTCTCGCCGGTATATTCCTGCGTTATCTGGAACTCGGCCATCATCTTCGTCTTTTTCAACTTGAAAAACAATGGAGAGACGGCTTCACGGGGCTGGAAGTCTATCGGGCCGTTCTTGATCTGGATGATTACGTTGTCAGCGAACTGACCGTCATAGGGCACGAACTCTTCGTAGGCCTGGTTGGCACGGTCGCTGGCCTGTGCGGAATAGACGAAGGCGCGCCACATCACGATGCCGCCATGGGGAGCCAGGGCCTCGGCCAGCATGTTCGCTCCGTCAACGTGGGTACGCCCATAGTCCATCGGACCAGGTTCGCCCTCACTGTTCGCCTTCACCAGAAAACCACCGAAATCGGGTATTTTCTTGTATATCTCATCACATTTCTTACGCCACCATTCACGCACTTTTGCGTCCAACGGGTCGGCTGTCGACAAATCTCCGAGGGCTTTCGGACTGGCGAAATTCACGGATAAATACACCTTGATACCGTAGCTGCGAAGGATATCAGCTATCTTCGCTGTCTTGCTCAGCATATCGCTTGTCAGCATCAGTGGCTTGGCGTTCACATTATTCAAGACACTGCCGTTGATACCCAGCTCATGGTTGATGCGCCCGTACTCCTCATAACGCTGACGAAGGCTGTCGGGCATCTGCTTTTTACCGGACGGAATCAACTCCCATTTCCATATCGAGCGTCCGGCATAGCCGCGCTCTACCGTACCGTCTGGATTGTCCCAGTGGTTCAACAGCCGGAGCGGATAACTCTTGCTCCATGAGTTCGTGAATACGAACAATAATAGTGCTAAAATACCTAGTTTTCTCATTTTTTGTTAAATTTCTAAAATAATTTTTTGCAAAATTAATTTTTTTCTTTTACTTTTACAAAAAAATTAAAGGAAATATTCTAATATCATCATTTTGTTACCTAAAAATAATTATTTGAATATCAATGTTTTATGAAAAATGTAACATATTTGATAGTCTATGTAACGTAGATTTTTCAACTATTGTTAAATAATGTGTAATTTTGTAGCGGATTTAATATGAACTTTTGATTCATTCGTGATAAATAATAACTAATCATTTTATATGGCCTTTATGAGAAATTTATTTTATCGGAAACGCAGCATCTGCAAATGGATGGCTGCGGCTATCATTGTCACCGGTGGAATGACTTCTTGCGAGGACGGGTACGAACTGGCGAAGGAAGACCCGTCATGGCTCGGATCCAGTATCTACGACTATCTGCAGTCGGAAGGAGATTTCACCAATATGGTGAACATCATCAACGACCTCGGATATACCGAAGTGCTGGCTAAGACCGGTAGCAAGACTTTATTCGTTGCCGACGATAAGGCATTTGATAATTTCTACAAAAACAACAACTGGGGAGTCAGAAACTACAACCAGTTGTCGCTTGCACAGAAGAAACTCATCCTCTACGGAAGCATGATCAACAACTCATGCCAGGTGGCTTACCTCAGCAGCTCCGAAGGACCTACTGAAGGAGACTGCATGAGAAGGGTCACGGCTACCAGCGAGTACGACTCCGTGCCGGTTATGAAACCAAGTCAAATGCCGGACAACCCTTATTTCGAAAGATATAAGAAGAACGGAAAGTCAATTGTGTGCATGAGCGACATCACCGCGCCGCCTATGATTCACTTCGTGGAGCAGTTCCTCGAGAATAAGCTCATCACCAACGCTGACTGTAATTTTCTTTTCAATTATAAGAGCGAACGACAGTCGGGCGACGCGAATGTCAACGGATCCATGATGGTGGAGCAGAACATCAAGTGCTCGAACGGATTCGTTCACAGGATGGAGGATGTCATCACTCCTCTGCCGAACATGGCTGACCGGATTACAAACAACCCACATACACAGGGATACGCAAAGCTGCTTAACCGCTATTGCGCACCTTACTATGCCGGCGACGAGGCAACAAGGGAATATAACCGCCTCTATAACGCCAATATCGACTCTCTCTTCGAGAAACGCTATTTCTCTGAAAGAAGCAAGGGGGCACAGCCGCTCGACCTCACGCCGGATGAGGGACCTGTCAACGGACTCCTGAAATTCGACCCGGGGTGGAACAAGTTCTATTCTGCCACCACCAACAGCACAACGGCCAACGTGGCACTCCAGGAGAATATGGCTGTCATGCTCGTTCCGAGCGATGAGGCCCTCAACAAGTACTGGAACGAGGGTGCGGGAAAGGTGCTCAAGGACTACTACGGAAGCTGGGAAAATGTGCCGGACAAGGTTGTGTCCAAGATGATCAATGTCAACATGCTCAACTCTTTCACCAATTCTGTGCCAAGCAAGTTCAACACCGTGCTCAACGACGCGAACGACGAACTCGGACTTGCTCCTGAATTCGTGGATTCTGTTCTGCTTTGCTGCAATGGAGCCATTTACCTTACTAATAAGGTGTTCAACCCGGTGGCTTACATTTCTGTCACATTCCCGGCTCTCGTCAACGAGAACATGAACATCCTCTATTGGGGCGTTGAGCAGAACGGATTTGATGTGTATCTCAACTCCCAGAACACTTACTACAGCCTCTTTGTGCCGAACAACAACTCTTTGCTCGAGTATATTGACCCGTGTTCCTATGGAAAGACCTCCACTCAGCTTTTCCGTTTCCACTATAAGCCTACGGCACAGACGGAGAGGGAGCGTGTGTGGGCCAGCATCTGGAACTACGACACCGAGACCGGCGAGGTGGGTGACTCTATCTCTGAGGCTTCTTACGGCCAGATTACCAACCGCCTGAAGGATATTCTCGACACACATATCGTCATCGGTAACGTGGAGGACGGTAACACATTCTATCAGACCAAGGGTGGTAGCATGGTGAAGGTCAGCAACCCGGCTGCCGGGGCATCTGGCATGACCGTCCAGGGTGGTCTTCAGATTGAGAACGGCAAGTCAATTCCCGTTGTGCAGATCTACGATGAGTCCTATGAAGGTAACGGTAAGACATATATCATCGACGAAGAGCCGATTATGACGGCTCGTAAGTCGGTGTTCGACGTTCTGGAAGAGCATGAGGAGTTCAGCGCTTTCCGTGACCTCATTCAGAGCTCCTCTCTGCTGGAGACCAAGCATGTCATCGGTACAGACGAACATGCCTGCGCAAGCGAGAACATTTCTCTCTTCAACACCTACAGATACACCATTTACGTACCGACTAACAAGGCAATCGAACAACTCCAGGCTTCTGGAAAACTGCCTACGTGGGAACAGGTGGAATTTGAGCCTGACGAGGAAAGACGCGACAGCCTGCAGAACGAAATCGAGACTTTCATCAAGTACCACATTCAGGATAACGCCTATTATGTGGGACAGGGCAACGCAAGCGGTGAGTTCGAAACTTCGGCTTACAAGCTCAATGAGGGTGTTCTTTCATATTATAAGCTCAACACCACCGTCAGCAATGATGGAATCACCATCGTCGACGGGAAGGGAAACACCAGGAAAGTCGACACTTCCAGCAATCTCTATAACATCATGGCGCGTGAATATCAGTACGACTCAGGAGACGCAACAAGGGCTAACAACCTCTACACCTCTTCTTTCGCTGTCATTCACCTGATTGATGGGGCATTAATACATAAATAATAAAACCGTGAAGATATGAAAAATTTGAAAGTATTTCTTTTGATGACAATGGCATTTATGCCGTTTGTTGCCCAGGCACAGGCCCCGGGAACGATGATTCACGGTGTGGTACGAGATGATATCGAACCGCTCATGATGTGTAACGTCGTCGAAATCGACGAGGCTAACCGTATTGTGGCGCACGGACAGACCGACCTCAACGGTAACTTCTCATTCCGTATCGTCAATCCGAAACATAAGCTCAAAATCTCCTATGTGGGATACAAGACTCAGATCATACCGATCAAGGGCACTACTTATAACATCAAGCTGGAGGACGCCAACAAAATCGAGGATGTCGTCATCAAGGCCACGAAAAGGACGCAGACCAGCGGTCTGGCTATTCCGGTCAGGGAAATGTCTGTGGCTCACCAGACTATCGATGCCAAGGAGTTCGAAGGACTCGGAATCACTACTGTCGATGAGGCACTGCAGGGACGTATCTCGGGTCTCGACATCATCAGCAACTCGGGTAACCTCGGATCCGGTACCAGCATGCGTCTGCGTGGTGTCAGCTCTATCAACGGAAGCAGCGAGCCTCTCATCGTCGTCGACGGTAACATCTTCGAGAGCGACTACAATTCAAACTTCGACTTTGCCAACGCGACGGAAGACCAGTTCGCAGAACTCCTGAACGTCAACCCGGACGACATCGCATCTATTTCCGTGTTGAAGGACGCCGCTGGTACGGCTATCTATGGTTCTCAGGGTGCAAACGGTGTCATCGAAATCAAGACCAAGCGTGGTAGCAGGGGAAAGACCAAGGTGCAGTACTCTTACCGCGCCATGGCCACATTCCAGCCTCAGGGAATCCGCCTGCTTAACGGTGACCAGTACACCATGCTCATGAAGGAGGCTTATTACAACCCGACTCTTTCCGATGAGGCAGCCAACATCCGTGAGTTCAACTATGACCAGTCGTGGAACGAATATGAGATGTACAACAACAACACAGACTGGCGCAAGGCCATTCGTCAGACTGGTTGGCAGCAGAAACATTATGTGAGCCTCTCTGGTGGTGGTGAGAAGGCCAACTTCCGTATCGCAGGAGGTTATGACCATCAGACTGGTACCGTCATCGAGCAGAAGCTCGACCGATTCACCACTCGTGCTGCTCTCGACTATTTCGTCAGCGACCGTATCAAGATTGTCACCAACTTCAACATGACCTATACGGAAAACCAGAAGAACTACAGCGAGCTCCTCAGTATCGCTTACCAGAAAATGCCAAACCTCTCTATCTATGAGCAGGACGCAAATGGTAAGAACCTCAACGACTACTACCATATGCTCAGCACCTCTAACCCGGAATTCCGTAACGACCAGTACACCTATGTCAACCCCGTGGCTCTTGCCAAGCAGGCTAAGAACGATGAGTCTACCTATCAGATTCAGCCGGAATTCCAGTTGCACTACGACCTGCTCGGTACTCACGACGATCAGACAAGACTGAAGTACGAGGGAAAAATCCTCTTCAACATCTTCAATAAATATAACGACACATTCTATCCTTCAAGCCTCGTGACGGCTGGATGGTCCAACACCAACAACAACAAGACCACTGCTGACTCCCATAAGAGTACTGCCATCACGACGACTCACCGCTTCACCATCACACCGGTGTTCAAGAACGAAGACCACTCATTCATGGCTTTCGCTCAGTTCCAGCTTACTGACGGTTCTTCCAAGAGCACCAACAAGACCGTATGGGGTCTGCCTTCAGGTGGAATCGAGTCGCCTATCGCCGACGGTATCGTGTCTGAACTCGGCACTTCAAGCGGTCAGTGGAGAAGTGTTTACCTCACTTTCTCTGCTCACTACGCATACAAAGGAAAGTACATTGCTGACTTCAGTTTCCGTCGTGACGGTTCTACCAAGTTCGGTGACGAAAGCAGATGGGGTAACTTCCCGGCACTCTCCTTCAGATGGAACATCAGCGACGAGAAATTCATGCAGAAAATCAAATGGATCAACATGCTCTCCATCCGTCCGGGATGGGGTATTGTGGGTAACCAGCCGGGTGGTGAGTACCTCTACTTCTCTAAGTACTCTAATGCAGCGGCTTATAACGGCAACACATCCGTTGCACCTTCCAATATCCGACTCAGCTCGCTCAAGTGGGAGCAGAAAGAGACTTGGAACATCGGTTTCGACCTCGGACTCTTCAACAACATGATTACCGCTGACTTCAACATCTATACGCAGAACACCAGCGACCTGCTCATGCTCAACCGCCGAATTCCGACTTCATCCGGTTACACGGCCCTCAACTACCAGAACGTGGGCGATATGCGTAACAACGGATGGGAGTTCAACATCAACGGTCAGGATGTCATCAAGGCAGGTAAGTTCAAAGCCAGCTTCAATGTCACGTTCGCCAACAACAAGAACGAAATCACAAAGATGGACGAGACCGTTCTTGCTTCCCTCAACAGCGATTTCAACAAGAGCAACGGTTCTTACCTCACACGCGTACAGCTGCATAACGCATTCGGATCTATCTACGGATTCAGGTACAAGGGTGTTTATCAGTACTCCAAATACACGCCGGAGGAAGTGCCGGGCGTGAGCGGACCTAACGCTCCTGTGGCTCGCGACGAGAATGGCGTGGTCGTAGTCGACAAGAACGGTTACACCATTCCTATGGTATTCTGCTACGACAGCAACGACAAGTCATATATCTATAAGTTCAAGGGTGGTGATGCCATGTATGAGGACATCAACCACGATGGTAACATCAACGAGCTCGATATCGTATATCTTGGAAGCTCTCTGCCGAAAGTGACTGGTGGATGGGGATTCAAGCTGCAGTACGGCAGATGGAGCTGGAACAACCAGTTCAACTTCCGTGTAGGTAACAAAATCATCAACCAGGCGCGTATGAGGGCTGAGAATATGTACACCAACAACAACCAGTCCACGGCTGTCAACTGGAGATGGCGTATCGAGGGCGATGACGCACAGATTCCAAGAGCTCTCTATAAGTCGGGTTACAACTGGCTCGGTAGCGACCGCTTCATCGAGTCGGGTACTTTCATGCGACTGAACTACACGCAGATCTCTTATTCTCTCGACCCGAAACTCATCAAGGGGTGGGGACTCTCTCAGCTCAGCTTCTATCTCTCTGCCAACAACCTCTTCTGTCTCACAAGCTACTCTGGAGCTGACCCGGAAGTGGGATACGGCGGATACGGTGTCACATCTGATAACGCCAGGACCCCGAACCCCCGTTCGGTTACTATGGGCGTAACGGTTCAATTCTAAATTCTTTTCTTGTTATGGAAATAATCAAAAAACATAAAGCTTTCGTAACCAAATTGGTTGCGGCGTCATGCATCGCATTGACTCTCACAGGATGCAACGATTTCCTCTCCATTGAGCCGCAGAATGATATCGTGCTTGAGAACTACTGGACTGAGGAGGCGGACGTCAACAGTGTGCTCAACTCATGCTACGCACAGCTCGAGAGCGTCGACTGCATACAGAGGATGGTCGTATGGGGTGAGTTGCGCTCCGACAACATGACAAATGGGTCGGGTACCAACAACAACCTCAACAACATTCTGAAAGAGAATATTCTGGAAACCAATAACTACACCAACTGGCAGTGCTTCTATAATGTGATCAACAGATGTAACACTGTCATCTTCTACGCACCTGACGTCAACAAGATCGACCCGAACTTCACGGATTCTGAGCTCAGGGCCACTATCGCCGAGGCTACTACCCTCAGGTCACTCTGCTATTTCTATCTCATCCGTACTTTCAGGGATGTGCCTTATGTCACAGAACCTTCTAACGACGACACACAGGAATATCAGGTGCCTGCGACTCCTTTCAACGAGGTGCTCGACAAACTCATTGCCGACATGGAGTCTGTCAAGGAGGATGCAGTCAGAAGCTATGGCGAGGAAAGTGTGGAGAATACCTGCAGAATCACAAGATGGGCTTGCTACGCATTGCTGGCAGACCTCTACCTCTGGAAAGGGGATTACCAGAAGTGTATCAATTATTGCGACCTCGTCATCGAGCAGAAAATCAAGGAGTACGAGGAAGACTACGAGGAAAATCCCACGACGCTCACCACCGAGCTCTACGGAAAATATCCGCTCATCTCTGAGTCTTCGGCTAACAGCAATTATGCTGGAAACACCTACAACGAGATTTTCGGACAGGGCAACAGCTTCGAGTCTATCTTTGAGCTCAATTTCGTGCATAACCAGTCGGTAACGAACTCTGCAGTTGGTTCATTCTATGGGTCTTCAACATCCAAAACCGGACAAATCGGAGCACCCCCATTCCTTTATACGGATGCCTATGCCGGACTGAATGACTATTTCAAAAAGACGGACTGCAGATACCTTGAGAACATGACTGAAATCAACAGCAAGATTTACATCACGAAGTATGTGAACCAGTCAGTCTCTTTCCGTACCAGCACGACTTCCGGCAGTCAGCCCTCTGTGAACAGTTCGGTTAGGTCTAACGGCTTTGCCAACTGGATTATTTACCGACTTACTGACGTCATGCTCATGAGGGCTGAGGCAGAAGTGGAGCTCGCGGGTGATGTCACTGCTGACACACCGCTCACAGAGGAGCAGACGCAGCACTACCGCAATGCGTTCGCGTGTGTCAGTGCCGTATGGAAACGTGCGAACAACAAGCGAGTTGCAACAACCGACACCCTCGTCTATGATGATTATGCCACGTCCAGGACTGCCATGGAAAACCTTGTGCTCGACGAGAGACAGAGAGAGCTCATGTTCGAGGGGAAGAGATGGTATGACCTCGTAAGAATATCCAGACGTGACGGAGACAACACGAGGATGATTGCAAAGGTGCTGCCGAAGTTTACGGAGAATGCCAGCGTCATCCGTATCAAACTTGCCACTCAGGACATTCTCTATTGGCCTTACAACAAGGAAGAGCTCAAACAGAACCCTTATCTTGTGCAGAACCCGGCTTACGAGACGGATAATACTGAACAGAATTTTTAGCTAATTCTAAACTGTTATTGAAGTTATGAAACATAATATGATGCTTAAATTTTTTGCGGGTGTCTTAGCTCTGGCCCTCTCTGCACAATGCTTTATCAGCTGTTCGGATGAGCCTGACCTCGACAACTATTACACCTTCACCGGACAGATGGTCAGCGACTATCTCGACAGTAAACCAGAAACTTACAGCGAGTTCACTTCCATTCTCAGAAGGTCCGGACTCTACGGAATGATGGCTACATACGGCACGTACACTTGCTTCGCACCTACTAACGACGCAGTGGACAGCTATCTACGCCAGCATGGCCTTTCATCTGTCGATGAACTCACGAAAGAGGAGTGCGACACCATATCATGGAACCACATCATTCAGGAGACTTATTTCACCACTGACCTCAGCGACGGAAATATCTCCACGCCGAATATGAACAACCGCTTCCTCACTTTCTCCTGTGACAGCGACGCGCTGGCGGGAGGAAACGTGATGTACTTCATCAATATGTCTTCCAAAATCGTTGTACGCGACGACTCTGTGGAGAACGGAGTGGTACATACGCTTGACCGGGTGATTCAGCCTTCAAGCGCTTATCTGCCTGAGCTTATGCTCGAAGATAAGGCCATTGACCTCTTCACTTCTGCGCTTACTCTCACCGGACTGAACGACAGCCTTTACGAGTATCTCGACCCGAACTACACCATCGGACGTGACTCTGTATACCAGGGACAGCCCTTCCACCGTACGGGAGCAACGTATATGATGTATTATCCGGAAACCAGGCAGAAACGATTCACGGTCTTTGCCGAGACGGACAATGTGTTCCGCGAGGCGGGCATCAATGACCTGGACGACCTGAAAGCTTACGCCAAGCAAATCTACGATGAGATGTATCCGGCGGATGCTGGACTCTACGACCAGGACTGGACAAACCGCAAGAACCCGCTCAACCGATTCATTGCATATCATATGTTGCCGTACTACGGTGCTATCAACGACTTTACAATCTCTGAGAGCGGTATTGACTACAAGACCACTTGTGCCATGCCGAACCTCATCGACTGCACAGACTGGTACACGACCATGATGCCAGGAACCATCATGAAGATGTCGTCTCCGTCCGAAGGTCTTTTCATCAATAGAAAAGGTGTTGCGGCCAGAGCACAGGTACGTGGCGTGAAAGTGTACACTCCTACAGAGATGAAGTCGGTTCATGATCAGGCAATGGCTGAGGCCGGATATGATGCTGATACGCTCAACCAACAGGCTATCAACGGTATATATCATTATATTGACCAAGTGCTCACTTATAACACCACCACGCGCGATGTCGTCTTCAACGACCGTATCAGATGGGATGTGGTAACCATGTCAACGGAGTTCCTCAACGCGGGAGCCAGAGGCAACACCGACGGACAGCATCTCATGGGATTCAAGCAGGTGGAAGGATGGGATTTCCATGGAATCAACCCTACACTCGCTTTGCGTGAACGTGGAGTCTGGATGGCCACTTACTCTGACGCCGTTGACCTGATCGGACAGTTCGACGTCAGCTTCAAACTGCCTCCAGTTCCGGCTAACACCTATGAGATCCGGTTTGGATATGGAGCCGGCAACGACCGAGGAGTCGTGCAGATCTACTTCGGTGAGAAGGACAACATGCAGCCGATGGGATTGCCGATCGACTTCCGTATCTGGGGTGGCGACCCGTCTATTGGATGGGTGGCTGACACTGACGACGAGGAGGAGAACAGAGCCATCGACAAGGCTATGCACAACCGTGGATACATGAAGGATATGGACTCTTGGAACCAGGGTGGATCGAACAACCTCAGGGCGAACAACGGTAAATACCGCAAGATTCTCACCACGCAGGCACTCGACCCGAATAAGGAATACTGGCTGAGAATCAAGCTCGTCATCGAAAATGCTGAGGCGGAATTGCCAATCAACTACTTCGAATTCTGTCCTAAGAGCGTATATGCAGGTCTTACTGCTGAGGATACCCATTAATCATCTTTAATTCTTTGAATAGTATGAAAAAATTATTATATAATTCTGTCTGCGGACTGATTATCGCTGGTGCGGCATGGACTTTCACCGCTTGCTCTGACTCCTGGGACGACCATTACGACGTGGCCGAAACCAATGGTACGGAGTCAATCTACCAGCTCATCAAGGACAATCCGCAACTCTCTGACTTCATGAAGGTGCTTGAAGCTACTCATATCTATAACAACAGCAAGAGAACACCGGTCTCCTATGCGCAGCTGGTCAATGCTGACCAGACGCTCACCGTCTGGGCACCTGTCAACGGAACCTTCAACGTGGATTCTCTACTTCAAATCTGCCAGACCGCCAAGGGAGACTCTGTAGTGTCCAGACATTTCGTCATGAACCATATCGCGCATAATCTTTACAATATGAACGCGGAAACATCCGAGAATGTCAGAATGCTCAACGACAAGTTCCTCAAGCTTACTCCGAAATCACTCTATAACGCAAGTGTCGTCGGTAATGACTACAACATTCCGGCGCTTAACGGACTATTGCACGTAGTTGGTGATGACGCACAGTACACGTATAATATTTATGAGGGCATGACTACTGAGTTGGCTTATAGCCACATCGGCGACTTCCTCAAGAAATATGAGAAACTGGAACTCGATGAGGAACGCTCCATACAGGCGGATGTGGTCGATGGTATGAAGGTCTATTCCGACTCCGTTATCGTCATCGAGAACAACCTCTTCCGCGTATTCGACAAAATCATGGAGGAGGACTCTCTCTATGGAATGCTCGTTCCAGACAAAGCCACATGGGACAGGGTCTACAACGAGGCGAAAGCATATTTCAATTATGGATCCATCGAAAAAGCGGACTCCGTGTCTGAATACTGGACGAACGTATCACTCATTCGTGACCTTATCTTCAACCGCAATGTACAACGGTCGGAGACTGACTCCATCTTCACGACGTCTTACTCTCCACTCACTTGGCCATATCATGTCTACTATCAGCCGTTTGCTGAGGGTGGATATTTCGACCACAACAACATCGAGGACTCCCTTCTTTGTTCCAACGGATATATCTATCATCTGAAAGAATGGCCGTTCACACCACAGCAACTCTACTTCCAGCCAATCAATGTGCAGGGAGAAAGGGAAGCCAACCTCACGGCATACAAGGATTGTACGCTTAACTACCGTATGGCTATCGGAGACACAATCTCAGGAAACGGATATCTCGACATCGTGCCGAGGGCTAGTACCAGCAACTGGACGGCCACTTTTGAAGTCAGAAACACGCTTTCTGGTACTTACAATATCTATGCGGTCATACTGCCGAAAACCGTATATCTCGCCAACTCGCGTGACTTTAAGCCCAATAAGTTCAAGGCCACACTCAACTATATGGACGAGAACGGAGAACAGCAGTCGATTGCCTTCAACAAGGAAATCTCAAACAATGCTTACAAGGTTGACTCGGTGCTCATCGGGCAGTTCACATTCCCTGTCTGCAACTATCAGCAGCAGGAAGCTACCGTCAGCCTCCAGTTACAGTGTTCTATCACGAACCGCCAGACGAACTTCTCACGCGAAATGTTCCTCGATTGTATTTACCTAAAACCTGTCTCGGAAGCGGAAGAGTCGGAAGAGACTAAAACCAGAAAGGAGGCACGCAGATGAAACGTATTCTTTTAATCGCTGCTCTGGCGTTCACTGCCGGGGTTAACAGCCAGCTCTTTGCGCAGGAACAAGAGGAGGAGACCGTGGAGGTGGAACAGCCGAAGAAACCGGTCAGACCACAGGTCAAGCTGGTGCCTACTCATGAAATATGCGGTAGGGTGTTCGACGCTGCTACCAACCAGCCTGCATCGGGTGTGCAGGTCAAAGTCTATAACGACATGTATCACTCGGCCATGACTGACGAGGAGGGTAATTATTTTATCAATGTACCGGACTATGCCACGTCTCTTACCTTCTGGGCCGATGGTTATATCATGATACAACAGCCGCTGGGAAAAGAGAAACAGGTGCAGGACGTCTATATGTATCCGGCTCAGTTCGGGGAAATTTACAACAAAAAGACTTCTGCGGTCAGTGGAAAGACTACCATGGTGAACTACAATAACAATGACCTCTCCATCGACAACCAGATTCAGGCGAACCTGGGAGGTGACATGTTGACTACCATACGAAGCGGACAGGCTGCTCAGGGTGTGAAGATGCTCATGAACGGTATCAACTCACTTAACAGCAACGCGCAGCCGCTTGTCATCATCGACGGTGTCATGCAGAACATGCAGTACAACTCACCATCTCTCCACGACGGATTCTTCAACAACATCCTGGCCAATATCATGGTGGAGGATATCGAGAAAGTATCTGTACTCAAGAATGGTACGGCCATCTATGGAGCAAAGGGTGCGAATGGTGTGCTCATCATCGAGACCAAGCGCAACAAGTCCATGGCCACCAAGATTGACGTGAGCGTAGGAGGAAGCTTTGAGCTCGTGCCGAAACTGCCGGACATGATGAGTTCGGAGCAGTTCAGGGTATATGCTTCTGAGTTGATCGGAACGACGGGTACGAAGAGCAATTCGTTCAAGTTCCTTCAGACTGACCCCAACTACTATTATTATAATATGTACCATAACTCCACAGACTGGACTGACAAGGTATATAAAGAGGCTTGGACTCAGAACTACAGCATCAATGTGCAGGGTGGTGACGACATCGCAAACTACAACCTCTCTGTGGGATATGCAGGAGCGGACAACACAATACGGGATTTCTCTTATTCAAGATTCAATCTCAGGTTGAACTCCGACATCGTACTGGCGAAGGGACTCTCCACAAGGTTCGACGCGGCATACGCCGACGTTACCAGGAACATGAGGGATGACGGAGTCAAGGCGAACGTCACCGACGGAGTCATCTCGGCACCGGGATTCTTGTCGCTCATCAAGTCACCGTTCCTCTCTCCTTATGCTTACGATATGAAGGGAAACCTCTCGTCTTATCTGGCTGAGGCAGACGACTATCTCTCGGATGTCGTTACGTCAAGAAGCGACTACACCACGTCTTTGTCCAACCCGCTGGCTATTCTCAATAACGGCGAGGGAACCAACAAGAACTATTTCGGAAACCGTTCTGTCACTCTCTCCATCATGCCGACTTGGGACATCAACAACAACTGGAAACTTACTGACCAGTTTGCGTTCCAGCTCATCAACACGGACGAGAACTACTATCTGCCCACGAATGGCGTTCCGTCATACAAGGTAGAGGGAATCGGTATAGTCGATAACTGTGCCAGCGCTCTCGCGGGAAGACAAATCACCATCATGAACGACCTTAACATGGCGTTCACAAAACGCTTCAACAACCATTTCCTTGCGGCGAAAGGGGGATTCCGCTACACACGTGACACATACAACCTCAACACGCAGATTGGTTACGACACGGGTAACGACAAGACTCCGAATATGTCGTCTTCTCTCAAATACAAGCAGACCGACGGTATGGACAACAAGGACATTGACCTGACTTATTACCTCACCGCTGACTATAACTTCATGGAGAAATACTATCTCTATGCAGCTCTGGCTCTCGACGGTTCCAGCAAGTTCGGTGTCGACGCGGAAGATGGTATGAAAATCGGTAACTACGCTTTCGGACTCTTCCCGTCTGTGGAGGCTGCATGGGTCATCTCCAACGAGAAGTGGTTCAAGCCGACAAGGGCCGTCAATTACCTCAGACTCAATGCCGGTTTTGACCTCGTCGGTAACGACGATATCAACAGCATCGCCTCGAGAACTTACTTCAAGGCTGGTAAGATGTTCAACACCCTCACCGGTATCTCCATGAGCAACATTGGTAACACCAAGCTGCAGTGGGAGACGACAGCACGATTTACTGCTGGTATTCAGGGCGCATTTGCAAACAACCGCATATGGATGGCGTTCAACTATTTCAATGCCAACACCTATAATCTCCTCTCCCTCGGTTTGCTTTCTTATGTGTCTGGTCTTGAGACGAACTGGATCAACGACGGACGTATTCATAATGAAGGATTTGACTTCAGCGCGAACGCCAAAATCATCAACACCAAAGACTGGAGATGGTCTCTCGGATTCTCTCTCGGACATTATGTCAACGAAATCAAGAGACTCCCTGCAGGAAGGGATAACATCCAGACGAATATCTATGACGCTACTGTCATCAATAAGGTAGGTGGTGCGGTCGGACAGTTCTATGGCTACAAGACCGACGGTGTCTTCTCAACGGTGGAGGAAGCACAGCAGGAAGGGCTCTATCAGCAGACTAAGACGGGAGCCAAGCAATATTACACCGCTGGCGACATGAAGTTCGTCGATACCAACAACGACAAGTGCATCAACAAGGAGGATATGCAGGTCATCGGCGACCCCAATCCGGACTTCTACGGAACACTCTCTACCATGTTGTCATGGAAGAACCTCACACTCTCTGCCACGATGAATTACTCTGTAGGTGGCGACATCTATAACTATCAGAGAGCTATACTGGAGTCGGGATCTTTCTTCTATAACCAGACAACCAACATGCTGGCAAGATGGACTCACGACGGTCAGAACACCGATGTGCCTCGTGCCTCTTTCCTCGACACTATGGGTAACAGCCGTTTCTCTGACAGATGGATTGAGGATGGATCTTATCTCAAACTCAAGAACATCACTCTCAGCTACAACATTCCTGTCAGAAGCGCATATCTGCAGGGGCTCACCATCTGGGGAGCTGCCAACAACCTCTTCACCATTTCCAAGTATCTTGGATCCGACCCGGAGAATGCACATTCAAATGCGGTCATCGGTATGGGCATCGACCGCGGACTGCTCCCTGTGGGACGTAGTTTTGCATTTGGACTGAAGATTAACCTCTAATTTGTTTACTCGTATGAAAAAGTTTCTTTATAATATCGCAGCCATCTGTTCTGCTGCTCTTCTTACACTACCGTTTGCCGGTTGTCAGGAGACTGAGTCTGACCTCGTCTCTTTTGTCGACGACAACAAACTCAACACGCCTAACGACACGGTTTACTCTCTCATGGGAATCATCAGTAAGATGCAAGTCGTGGCTGACAGGACGATCATCCTTGGTGAAATCAGAGGTGAACTGACTGCTCTTACTGAAAATGCCAGCCTCGACCTACAGGAAATCGCCAACTTCACGGCGGGAACGGATAACCCATATAATAACGCAAGGGATTATTACGCCATTATCCAGAACTGCAATTACTTCATCGCTAACGCTGACACAGCCCTGACAAAGAGGGGAAGGAAAGTGTTCGAGAAGGAGATGGGGGCTATCAAGACCTACAGGGCATGGACTTATCTGCAACTCGCCATGAACTATGGTTCCGTGCCGTTCTTCACTGACCCGATTCTCTACGAGAAAAATGCCGACCCGGATCTTTATCCGCATTATGATGTAAAACAGATCGCGGATTTCTTTATCAAGGACCTGGCCCCTTATGTCGATACAGACTATCCTAACTATGGATCGGTTAATTCTCTGGACTCAAGACAATTCTATATTCCGGTAAGAGTTATGCTCGGAGATCTCTGCCTTTGGGCGGAAAGATACCGGGAAGCAGCTATGTATTACCATGACTTCTTCACGAAGCAGTCTGACCCACACCCGTTGGGAATAGGAAACGTGCAGTGGACTTCATTTGATTTCCAAGACATTATGGACAGTTATGCTACACAGTTTACTTCCCAGTCTTTATCTGATTTGCTTACTATAATCCCTATGGAGACTTCTGAGTACGACGGAATTATGTCTGACTTGCAGGATGTCTTCAACTCCACTTCGGATAACAACTATTTCTACCAGGCAACCCATTCCAAGGCGTATGACGAACTTTCTCAGGCGCAACAGTATGTGCTGGTCTATACCGACCCTGTTACGCTTCTGCCTGACACCATTTGTGCAACTGACACCATCCACTATGACTCTGATCAGCAAAAGGGTGACCTGAGACAGTATAGCATCTTCAAGTTGAGAAATAACGCCTCGGCTTCCACCAGCTTCTCATCTATCCGGCAGACTTGTTATAAGTACAGTTCTGATAACGTTGCACTCTATCGCCTTCAGCATGTATACCTGAGGTTCGCTGAGGCCCTCAACAGGGCGGGATTCCCGCAGGCGGCCTTTGCTGTGCTCAAATACGGTCTCTGGAAGGACAATATCGAGAAGTATATTTCGCAGCAGGAGCGTGACGAGGCGGGTGACCTCCTCTCTTTCAGTGAATATATGTTCACAAGGGAGAACACCAGCGGAATCCACTCTCGCGGATGTGGTGACGCGAATGCCGACACAACTTACGTGATTCCGCAGCTCCCGACGAAGAACGACTCTATCAACTTCGTGGAAACAAAAATCTGTGATGAGATGGCGCTCGAGACCGCGGCTGAGGGATTGCGGTATTACGACCTCATGCGTATTGCTATGCACCGTAATGACCCGACTTTCCTTGCAACGAAAGTTGCGGCAAGGGATGGAGCCAATCATTTCAACTCTGAACTTTATTCCAAGCTTTCAGACAATAAAAACTGGTATCTGCCGTTACAATAAGTGTAAGATAACACTTAATCAAATCAATTTTGGGTGGGACTCTTTCTGTCACCACCCAAAATATATTTTTTGAATTTTTTTTTCTGAAACTATTTTTTATATTATGGACGAGAAAAACTATCAATCTGGAAGCAAGGGATATCTCATATCCATTGTCATGGTGGCTGTGCTCGGAGGACTTCTTTTCGGATACGACACCGCGGTAATTTCAGGTGCTGAGAAAGGTCTGCAGGCGTTCTTCATTGGGGCTGGCGATTTTCAGTACACCGATTTCTATCATGGATTCACGTCATCCAGTGCGCTTATCGGATGTATCATCGGTTCGGCACTCTCGGGACTACTGGCATCTAAGCTGGGACGTAAAAAATCACTTATCGTTGCCGGCGTGCTTTTCTTTATCTCCGCTCTTGGATCTATGGAGCCGGAGTTCCTCTTCTTTGAAAAGGGAAATCCCACATTCTCGCTACTGATCATGTTCAATATCTATCGTGTCATCGGTGGTGTGGGTGTCGGACTGGCATCGGCCATCTGCCCTATGTATATCGGAGAGGTGGCACCGTCAAAGATTCGTGGTATGCTTGTATCATGGAACCAGTTTGCCATTATCTTCGGTCAGTTAGTGGTCTACTTCGTCAATTTCCTTATTCTCGGCGACCACACCAATCCGGTCATCGAATCTATTGGACAAGGAGTAAATCAGGTGCTTCCTAATAGCGATCCTTGGACCATCGAGACGGGATGGAGATATATGTTCGGATCTGAGGCTGTGCCGGCAGGACTTTTTGCCATTCTCATATGCCTTGTCCCTGAAACACCAAGATACCTTGTCATGATCAATCAGGATGAGAAAGCCCTCTCTGTCCTCTCTAAGATCAATGGAGCTGACAAGGCACACCAGATTCTCAATGACATTAAGGAGACCATCACGGTCAAGACTGAGAAGCTCATGACTTACGGATGGATGTGTATTTTTGTCGGTATCATGCTCAGTGTCTTCCAGCAGGCTGTCGGAATCAATGCGGTTCTTTACTATGCGCCGCGTATATTCAATGATATGGGTATGGACAACCCGATGGTCAACACAGTCGTCATGGGTGTCGTAAACATTTTATTCACACTTGTTGCTATCTTCACTGTAGAGAAGCTCGGCAGAAAGCCTCTTCTTATTTGGGGATCTATCGGTATGGCCATTGGTGCGATGGGAGTTGCACTTACATTCGGACACGAGGGTATGGCTATGCTCACCATGATTTCTATTATGGTCTACAGTGCGTCGTTCATGTTCTCTTGGGGACCTATTTGCTGGGTGCTCATCGCAGAGATTTTCCCGAATACAATCCGCGGAGCAGCCGTAGCTATCGCCGTGGCTTTCCAGTGGATATTCAACTTCATCGTTTCATCCACGTTTGTTCCTATGTTCAATATGCATCTCACAGAAGGCGATGACTTCGGACACTGGTTCACTTATGGACTCTATGGCGTGATTTGCATCGTTGCAGCTGTATTCGTATGGAAACTCGTTCCCGAAACCAAGGGCAAGACGCTCGAGGATATGACAAAACTCTGGAAGAAGGAGAAGTAATCTCTTGCATCATTTACATTATAAGTCATAAAGAACGAAAAGCGCGACATCTGATGTCGCGCTTTTCGTTCTGTTTTTTTTCACGATTCAATCGTGTTTTCGTCATCATTTTATTGATGCCTTGTCTTCTGTTTGGCCGTCTTCCAGTTTTTCCTTCGTTTCTACTTCAGCAAAAGCTCCATGGTCTCACGCAGTTTGTTTAGCGATGGGTTTAGCTTGCCCATTTCTTCCAGTTGTTCGTATGAACTCAGAATCTTCTGCGGACCGGTGTTCTCACTTTGTTTGAACACCAGATCCAGCTTTCCGCTGCCAAGCTCTTGCTTGAAGCCTTCCAAAATGATGGCTTTGTTTTCGCGGAAGAAGGTCTCTACGTTTTGGTTAGCCACTTCTATCTCTATCTCCGACGTGCTTTTCAACTGGGGGATGATGCTCTCCATGCGGGTCGCTACTACCTTGTCTACTGAGTGAAGATTGCTGGCCACCTTACGCCATGCCAGCTCAAGCGTGGTCTGGTCCTTGATCGACAGGGTAGGCTCTTCTTTTACTGTGGAAGCTTGCTGCTCGGGTATGGACGACGTAGCTGTGGGCCGTCCAAGCCCTATCCCGCCACCACTGAATATGGAGGTGCTGCGTACGGTTTTTGCCGGCTGGCTATCCGCGTTTGCTGACGACAAAGGATGATGGGACTGGATTCCAACGGATTCCGTAGCTCTTGCAGATGGTGCGGAACCAGCTGGAGGTGTTAACGTAGCATTAGCCGGCCTCACTGCAGGTGTGGCTGGCGGTTGGGTGGAGTTCGACGTGGATGGAGGGGCTTGACCTCCTGGTTGCGCGCCCGTTTGGGGTGTCCCAGTTCCTGGCTGGCTGTCTCGCTTAAAGACAGGTCTCAAGCGGGCGCTACGTGGGGGAGATGGGAGCCCCCTGTGCTATCTGGCTTATCTCTATCAGCATTAACTCTACGAGCAGACGGCGGTTCTGACTTTGTTTGTAATTCAGGTCGCAGTCTGTGCATTTGCGTAAGGCGCTGTAGAGGAATCGGGCATCACAACGCTGGGCTTGAGCTGCATATTGCTGACGGATTTCGTCTGATGTCTCAAGCAGTTGTACGGTCATTGCGTCTTTGCTTACTAATAAATTGCGCAAGTGGGTGTTCAAGCCCCCGATGAAGTAGCTGCCGTCAAATCCTTTGCTCAATATCTCGTTGTAGGTGAGCATCAACTCGGGTATGTTTCCGCTTAGGAAGCAGTCCACGATTTTGAAATAATAGGCGGCGTCAAGGACGTTCAGGTCGGCTATCGTCTGTTGGTAGGTGATATTCCCCTGACAGAAGGCTGCCACCTGGTCGAATATCGACAACGCGTCGCGCATGCCGCCATCGGCTTTCTGGGCTATCACGTTCAGGGCGGCAGGCTCGTAGCTGATTCCTTCCTGCTGTGCCACGTTCTCCAAATGGCCGATGATGTCCTGAACCGTCATGCGGTTGAAGTCGTATATCTGGCAACGCGACAAAATCGTAGGGAGCAACTTGTGTTTCTCGGTGGTGGCTAATATGAAGATGGCATGTGCGGGAGGTTCTTCCAATGTCTTCAGGAAGGCATTGAAGGCTGCTTGTGACAACATATGAACCTCGTCGATGATATACACTTTGTATTTTCCTAACTGAGGGGGTATGTTCACCTGCTCACACAAGTTGCGGATGGCGTCAACGCCGTTGTTTGACGCGGCGTCTAACTCGTGGATGTTGAGCGACCTTTGTTCGTTGAAGGCCTGGCAAGACTCGCACTGCTCACAGGCATCTCCGTTGGGCAGAGGAGTCAGACAGTTGATGGTCTTGGCGAAGATGCGGGCACAAGTGGTCTTACCTACACCGCGAGGACCACAGAACAAATAGGCATGGGCCAGCTTGCCACTGCTGATGGAGTTTTTCAGGGTCTGTGTCAGCGACGATTGTCCTACCACAGAACTGAAGGTCACCGGACGGTATTTTCGTGCGGATACAATATAGTTTTCCATTTATCTTTCTCTCGTTTTCGGAATTTTTATCAAATTTACGGCTTTTTTCTGAATTGTGCAATTTTTTTAGCACATACTTTTCTGTTTGTTTTATTCAGTGCTTGCCATGTATGGGGAAACTACACTATTCACTTTTCACTATTCACTATTCACTTACTCGTATAGAATTCCGTCACTTCTTTCAAAGCACGGGTGCAGACGGGACAGAAGTCTTCCACTTCCAGAACTTTCATCCGGCATTCCTGGCATGGACGGTAAACGCCTTTCGACTGATAGCCGCCACCTTCGTATACTCCTATTTTCTGTGTATAAGCTTTGGGCAGGTTCTTGTCCAGCAGCTCTCTGTAGCTGAGTGGAGTGAAAGGGGTAGGGATGGCGGTGCCTGAAGGGAGCATGTCCTTCCATTTACTTTTGAAGTCCACCATGGTCGTGATATTTGGCTCCCAGGGTTCTGTGTCCGATGGATATTTCGTCTCGAACTGGTCGTCATAGTAATATTCGTCGGCAAGGCCGCCATAGCCATGACCGAACTCGTGGACAAGCAGCGGCTTGAAAGTGGGGTGGTCGGCGGGAAACACGTTGATCTGGTTGTATATGCCGCCACCGCCATACAGGTCGGTGTTCACCAGGATGATGATCTGGTCGAAGGGGATGCCGTCAAGTATGTCGTATACGTTCCACATCTTGCTCGTCATCAGGTAGCGGTCTGTGTAGAATGTGTCATAATGGCTGCCGCATGGCAGGTCTTTCCATTCTTGCCGGCGTGGTATGGTAGGGCCGCTCTCTCGGCTCGGGCAGTCGACGGCAAGCACGTTGAAGTGTGATTTCATACCGCTGAATGGCTCATGGCTGAACAGGGCGTCTACCGTGCGCTGACAGTCTTTGAGAAATTTTTCCTTCTCTGATGAGGTGTAGCCTTCAGGGATAATGGCGATGTCAACGCAGGAATTGCTCTCACCGCTTTTCAGCACATAGCTGTAGTCATACCTGTTTTTCTCTACCTTGCGGATGAGAATGTCTGACGGGTCTACCACATGGCATAGTTCCGAGGTCACGCGGGCATGGGTGTCGCGAAGTGTGATTGTCACTTCTATCGGGCGCTTGGGATAGGGGATGACGTAGCTGTTCTCAAAGGATTTTGACAATTTTGTGGCCTCTTCTTCGGTCTGCCATTCCTGGAACAAGGTGGAGAAACTCGTGCAGTATATCACAGCCTTGGTCAGCGTGTCGCGAACCGTCAGCTGACCGTTCCCGTTCAATATCTGCTCCGACAATCGGCTTTTGCGGCCGTGCCACCCTGGCGTTTGACGGGCCTCATGAAAAAAGATGTACTGGCTGCGGTTGTTCCCGCCAAAGATGTAGTCAAGCCGAAGGGTGTTGTCTGTGAAATAATCTTCAAATTCCTGTGCGTTTGTTTGTGCTGCTATAGATATTACTGCAATCAATAATAATATGTATCTCATAATTCCTGTTTTCAAATAATTGCTTTTTATTAAAATTAAAAAGATTTATGGATGCAATCTGTTAACCTCTATTAGAATAAGTAAATACACTTTTCACTTTTCATTTTTCACTCTTCACTTACTGAGCTTTTCCTTCAGAAAACGTCCTGTGTGCGACTCCGGAATTTTTGCGATCTCTTCTGGCGTTCCGCAAGCCACCACCTCGCCGCCGGCATTGCCGCCTTCCGGCCCCATGTCGATGATGTGGTCGGCACATTGGATCACTTCCATGTTATGTTCGATTATCAGGACGGTGTGACCCCGCTTAATCAATGCGTCGAATGCGCTAAGCAGGCGTTTGATGTCATGGGCATGAAGACCGGTCGTGGGCTCGTCGAATATAAATAAGGTGGGCTGCACTTTCTCAAGACTCAGGTAATAGGCGAGTTTCACACGCTGGTTCTCACCGCCCGACAGGGTGCTCGAACTCTGCCCTAACTTCAAATAGCCCAGGCCTACATCCTGAAGCGGCTTCAACTTCGTCAATATCTTTTTCTGCTTTCGCTCGCCGAAAAATTCTATTGCCTGGTTGATGGTCATATTCAGTATGTCGTTGATGTTCTGCCCGTCATAACGTACTTCGAGAATGTCGCGCTTGAAGCGTTGGCCATGACATGACTCGCATTCCATCACCAAGTCGTTCATGAACTGCATCTCCACAGTCACCGTGCCTTCACCTTTGCATTCCTCACAACGGCCGCCACTTGTGTTGAACGAGAAGAATGCCGGGGTGTAGTTCATCTGGAGAGATAGCTGCTGCTGCGACATCAATTGACGGATTTCGTCGTATGCGCCGATGTAGGTCACGGGGTTGCTGCGGCTGGAGGTGCCTATCGAATTTTGATCCACGAATATCACGCGCTTGATCATGTCCAGGTCGCCTTCCAGCGATGTATGCTGGCCGGGACGGTCGCTCGGCTCGTCAAAATGGCGTTTCAGTGAGTTGTACAGTATGCTGTTCACCAAGGTCGACTTGCCGCTACCGCTCACGCCGGTTACTACGGTCATCACGTTCAGGGGAAATTCCACATCGATTCCTTTCAGGTTGTTCTCCCGGGCGCCACGGACTATGATGCGGTTGTTCCATGCCCTACGGGTGGAGGGGGGGAGGATGATGTCTTTTCCCAGCAGATACTGAAGCGTGTGGGAGCGGTCTATGGCATCGCTCTTGCTAATCTCTGAGTAGTTGCCTTGCCATACCACTTCGCCTCCAAGTCTTCCTGCGTCAGGACCCATGTCTATGATATAGTCGGCGGATTTCATGATGTCCTCATCGTGTTCCACCACGATCACGGTGTTGCCCAGTGATTTCAGCTCTTGCAACACATGAATCAGACGTTTCGTGTCGCGGGGATGAAGGCCGATACTGGGCTCGTCAAGGATGTATAGCGATCCCACAAGGCTGCTGCCCAGGCTTGATGCGAGGTTCACGCGTTGGCTCTCTCCGCCTGACAAGGTGTTTCGGGCACGGCTCAACGTCAGATATCCCAGACCGACTTCCTCCAGAAACCTCAACCGGTTACCTATCTCGGTCAGCAGTCGCTTGCCGATGGAAGCGTCCGTCTCCGACAGTTCCAATGACTGGAAAAACAGGCGTAAGTCGCTGATGGACATATTAATCACCTCACTGATGCTCTTGCCGCCAATCTTCACGTAGTTGGCGTGTGCTTTCAAGCGGCTCCCATGGCAAACCGGGCAGGTGGTCTTCCCGCGGTAGCGGGCCAGCATTACGCGGTATTGAATCTTGTATTGGTTCTTCCTCAGCATCTCAAAGAAATTATCGATGCACACGTTGTACTCGCCTAAGCTGGGATCGCCGTGCCACAACTGGTCTTTCTGATCCTGGGTCAGGGAGTAGTAAGGGGCGAATATCGGAAAACCCTGAGAGGAATAACGCTGGATAAAGGCATTTTTCCATTCTCCCATCTTCTCGCCGCGCCAGCAGACAACAGCGCCGTCGTGAAGACTCAGCTCTGTGTCCGGAATCACCAGACCTTCGTCTATGCCGATCACACGGCCGAAACCTCCGCATTCGGGGCACGCGCCTATAGGAGAATTGAATGAGAACATCTGCTCGCTGGGCTCTTCGAAGGTGATGCCGTCGCACTCAAAATTGGTAGAGAACGTATCAAGGCTCTCTTCTTCGCTTATGCCAGGTGTGGGAAGAAAATGCAGCATGCAGATGCCTTGACCTTCATACATGGCGGTACGCACGGAGTCAGACAGACGGTCTATGCTCGACTTGTCTCGGCCGCTTACCATACGGTCAATAAGCAGGTGTATGGAGTCGGACCTGATCTCTGAATCTGAGTCGGACAGGATCGACAGCAAGTCGCTGATGTTCTTCACAGACCCGTTGACCACTGCCCTTGCATATCCTTCTTTTATATATATGTCCAATTGTTGCGACAAGGTGCGCCCTTCATGTACCACTATCGGAGACTCGATCATCAGACGAACACCTTCGGGCTTTCCGGTCACGCATTTTATGATGTCGTCTATCGTATGCTTCTTCACTTCCTTTCCGCTTATCGGAGAATAGGTGTGGCCGATGCGGGCATAGAGCATACGAAGGTAATCGTATATCTCGGTCGATGTGCCTACTGTTGAACGAGGATTGCGGCTGATCACTTTCTGCTCTATGGCGATGGCGGGTGGGATACCCTCGATGAAGTCACATTCGGGCTTGTTCATCCGCCCCAGAAACTGACGTGCATAGGTGTTCAGACTCTCGACATAGCGGCGCTGACCCTCGGCGTAAAGCGTGTCGAAGGCGAGCGACGACTTTCCGCTGCCGCTCACTCCGGTCACAACGATCAGTTTGTTGTGGGGGATGTCAAGGCTGATGTTCTTCAGGTTGTTCACGCGGACTCCGTGCAGACGGATGACTCCTAATTTCTCTGTTTCCATCTATTTGCGACCTTTTTTATTAACTGGGGTAAAAATCTATCGACTTTTTTTCTTCTTGTCTTCTCTTCTACCCATTATTATGAGTAAATATTCGCTTTTCCTTTTTCTATATGCAAAGTTAACACAATTTTTACGATTTTCTCTCCTTTTCAACTTTTTTTCAAGGTAAAGTAGGGAAAATCCTACCACCCTTTAGGGAAAATCCATAATTTTTCAATTTTATTAGATTTAACTTTGCATTGGAAAATTCTGTAGAGCAATTTCCAGACCATAATAACTATGTAATTTCATAACTTTTTAAAATGATTATAGACATGAAAAGACTATTTTTACTTTCACTCGCCGCCTTGCCGTTTATCAACATTTCGGCACAGGACGATGATTTGTATTTCACCCCGGACATGAACGGTGTGGTGGAGGAAGTACAGGCCAACAAACCGTCCACAGGAAGAGTTGACGACTCTGTCTATGAAAACTCCAAGTACTCTGTCTACAACACGAATGCCAGAGACGAGGATGAATACAACAGAAGATACAACTTCTCTGGTGGATATCAGACTGAGGGGGGCTCGGACTACAGTCTCGACTATGAAAGTAACGACACGGTGTTCAACACTGATACGATCTACGACGACACGGATGATTACGCTTACTCTCGTCGTATCCTCCGATTCCATTCTCCCAGAGTAGCGGTCGCTCTCAGCAGCCCGTACTATTGGGACCTCGTCTACGGATATGGGGTCTACGACTATCTTTCTGATGCTTACTCCGATCCTTTCTTCTATTCCTGGGGATGGGGATACGGATGGTCATGGGGACCTTGGAGCTGCTGGTATGGCGGACTCTGGGGATGGCATCACCCTTATCACTGGAGCTACTGGGGATGGGGACCTGGTTGGAGACACCACGGATACTGGGGTGGATATGCTTGGAACCACGGACGTTATTCTGATAGAGGTGGAAGAGGCGGTTTCCGTAACCGTTTCGATCACGGCAAGTCAATCAGAACCAGCCACCTGGCTAACGGAGGAAATTCCAGCTTGTCAAGAGGCACCTTCGGCGGACGGTCCAATGGTATCGCGTCCAGAAGCGTGTCGAGCACTCGCTCACTCAGAGGTGGCGACGGGGTAGGACTCAGAGCCAACAACAACAGGTCTTCAAGAACGACTGTTTCCCGTGGAAATGTTTCACGCGGCTCATATGCTGACTACTCACGTTCAAGAAGCGTCACCACACCCGACAGCAGAATTACCAACCGCTCTGTTGGACGGTCTACGACGCAGAACCGCACATCATACAACCGTCCGAGCAGCTCGCGTTCCACTTACACACCTTCACGCTCCAGCTACGAGAGCGGACGGTCTGTCTACACTCCTTCAAGAAGCTCTTCTAACAACAGCTACTCTCGTCCCAGCAGGTCTTACAGTGCACCGTCACGCTCTTCAAGCTCCGGTAGTTTCGGAGGAGGCAGAAGCAGCTTCGGTGGCGGAAGAAGCGGTGGATTCGGAGGTGGCGGCGGTAGCCGCGGAGGCGGATTCGGTGGCGGCGGTGGCCGTGGAGGACGCAGATAAGCGCCTCTGGCTTTAGCCCGACAAATTCTCTTTCTTGAATTTGTTATCTACCTTTTTCCAAAACTAATTTTTCTATTGGTCTAAACTTTTAAATTCTATAAAAATGAAGAAAATTCTTATTACGGTGATTTCGCTTGCGACCTCTGCTGCCGCTTTTGCTCAGACGCAGTATGATGCTGCCGAATTTGCTACCAGCGACCTCAATGGTACGGCACGATATGTGGGACTTGGTGGTGCGCTCGACGCACTCGGAGGCGATGTGTCCGTTATGAGTAGTAACCCTGCAGGTACTGCCATTTACAAGAAGACCGACATGGCGGTAACCGGATCTCTACTTTTCACCAACGAGGATGGACAGATGGGACATGACGCCACCCGCGCTTCTTTCGACCAGGCGGGTATCGTCTTCACCATGAACCAGGGCAACAGAAACAAGAAAGGCCTGCAGTTCATCAATTTTGGTGTCAACTACCAAAAGAAGAAGAACCACTTCTCTAATGTCGACTTGGACGTACAGGGACTCAACGGAAATTACTCTCAGACGTTCCAGGCGGCTAGTCAGGCTAACTATGCCAATGACAACAATCAAAACAACTGGCCCATGTTCCCGGCATTGATGGGAGAGGCGGGCGCTCTCGGATATGATGAGACCAAGACCGTGAACGCGTTCTCTGGGATGGGAGCCAATTCTGCCAACTATAGAAGATGTACCTATGGCTCTACAACACAGGGTGACTTCAACGTATCTTTCAATATCGCTAACCAGCTTTTCCTCGGTGCGTCACTCGGTGTGTACGATATCAACTATAAGAGAGACTCCTACTACACAGAGTTGGGTGCTGACAATGTTGCTTACGATATCAACAACTGGTATGACACCAACGGTGATGGTTTTGACGTGAAACTGGGTATGATCTGCCGGCCAATCGCTGATTCTCCTTTCCGTTTCGGTGTTTCAGTACACACGCCTACTTGGTACAGGCTTGAGGATGCTAACGGATCGACCGTGCGCACTGAAAAAACTGAAATCTGGGATGCGGCTGACGCTTATGAGTATAATTACAGAACTCCGTGGAAGTTCGGATTCTCTCTCGGACACACTTTCGGAAATGTCGTGGCTCTGGGTGCACAGTATGAGATTTCTGACCTCAGCTCTTGCCATTATGGATCCCTCGATTGGGAAAACGATGAGTATTTCCGTGTGATGAACGACAAGATTGAGGACCAGCTCAAGACCCAGCACACACTCCGGGTGGGTCTTGAAATCAAGCCTATCACGAACTTCGCTGTTCGATTCGGATACAACTATGTTTCTTCTCCGATTAAGGAGGGGGCATGGAAAGACGGCTCACTCAACGGATACAACTGTGAGACTGACTATACCAACTGGAAGGGTACCAACCGCTTTACATGTGGTCTCGGATATCGTTTCAATGGCGGATATGTCGATCTTGCTTACCAGTTCCAGGCACAGAAGGGTGACTTCTATGCTTTCGACGAAGAAGCTCTCAAGCCTACTGAGATAAAGAATAACAGAAGCCAGGTTATGGCTACACTCGGATTCCGATTCTGATTTCGGAGTGTGTAGAGACCTGCTTCACTAAACCTTGACTTGAAACCGACTTTAACTATGAACGTGCAGAGGAGTATATTTTGCCCCTCTGCATTTTTTTTATTCAGTTTTTTGTCGTAATTTTGCAATGGATTTAATTATTGTTGCCTTGTCGTCTATGCCGCAACACTATTGCGTCCGTCTCAAATGATCAAATTATGCAGAAAATCATTGATATAAACAACGGCGTTGCCCGCCATCCTCTTTATCGGTTGGCGCAACCGGTTAACTTTACGGCTTGCGACGGTGAGTGCCTGGCCATTGTGGGGAATAATGCTTCGGGTAAGTCCATGCTCATCGACATCATCACTGGGAAGCACCCGCTGCTCATGAATCCCGTGAAATATGATTTCGCCCCGAGCAAGGCGAAGATGGTCTACGACAACCTCAAGCATATCACCTTCCATGACTCCTATGGAACGGACGACGGCACTTACTATTACCAGCAACGTTGGAACCAGCACGATATCGACGATTACCCAACCGTCAGGGAACTCCTGCAGCAGGCGGAGGATAATGCGCGGAAAAGTCTCGACGACGAACTTGCCTTGACCGACGAGGAAAAGCAGAAAGTACACTCGCAGAGGGAGGACCTCAAACAACATGTTTCGCGGCTGTTTCATATCGACCTCCTGCTCGACAAGAAGATTGTCATGCTAAGCAGCGGAGAGCTGAGAAAGTTTCAGTTGACACGGGCACTTCTTTCCTGCCCGCGTGTGCTTATCATGGACAACCCCTTTATCGGACTTGATGTCAACGCACGCCAACAGCTGCACGACCTCATGCGGGTGTTAGTGACGCAGACAAAGCTGATGCTCATCATCGTTCTGTCGAAGACGGACGACATGCCGGATTTCATCACTCATGTCGTGGAGGTCAGAGAAAGGGTGGTGATGCCGAAAATCACCTTACAGCAATGGAATCAGCAGGATCATCTGTCGCCGGCACATGTCCTTTCGCCGGAGAAGATGCAGCGTATCATCAACTTGCCATATTCCGATGAGTTCAATCTGCCTGAAGAACATCTGGCTGATGAGGTCATCAAATTCAACAATGTCTGCATAAGATATGGGGAACGGACCATTCTCAAGGACCTCTCGTTCACTGTGCATAACGGTGAGCATTGGGCGCTCTCAGGCGAAAACGGGTCGGGAAAGTCAACACTCCTCAGCATCGTATGCGCTGACAACCCGCAGGCTTATGCCAATTCCATCACGCTCTTCGGCTTTAAGCGTGGAACTGGGGAGAGCATATGGGACATCAAACGCTACATCGGATATATCTCACCGGAGATGCACCGCGCATATCTACGCGACCTGCCTGCCATCGAAATCGTGGCGTCGGGACTGCGCGACTCCGTCGGTCTCTACCTCAAGCCGAAGCCGGAGCAGATGGACATATGCCGCTTCTGGATGGATATCTTCGGTATCGGGCAGCACGACAAGACCACCTTCCTCAAACTTTCTGCGGGAGAGCAGCGTCTTGTCCTCCTGGCGCGGGCATTCGTCAAGGACCCCGCTTTGCTCATTCTCGACGAGCCGCTACACGGACTTGACCTCTACAATCGCCGACTCGTCAAAGATGTCATCGAGACCTTCTGCAAGCGCAAGAACAAGACGCTCATCATGGTCACACACTACAAAGAAGAACTCCCAAACAATATTGACCATTCCATATTCCTCAAAAAGCAGAATTAGTCTTGTCCTATGGAACTGTCATTACAGTTAGTCATCCTATTGATTATGATCCATTAGCATCAGTAAATACACTTTTCACTATTCACTTTTCACTTATCATTGTCTATTATGAAAAAATTATTCTTTTTTCTCTCATTGATACTCATGCCGCTCATCATGCAGGCTCAGAATCCATTCCAGGGTAAGTTCATCAACAGCGATTTCAACCTCCGCCTCAATCTCAACCTCTACGAGGCGAACATTCCCCAGCCGCAGTTCGACGACGAGATGTGCTATGGTATTCTCGCTGGATCCACCAACGGACATTGGGTCATCCTCAAGGTCAATGAAATCGACGAATCCAAAGCCACAGTCCGTGCTATCTCTGATAGCGGAATAGAAGCGCAGACCCTTGAAATCAAGCTCCTAAAGGACAACAGCATTGAGATCAAGCAGGTCGGCTCCACCAACATCCGTGGCGTAAAAAACAGCAAATATGTCAAGCTGCCGAAACCTATTCCGATGACACGTAAGTGACATATAGCCGTTTTCATTAAAGTACCAAGAAAATTATCAAGTATCCCAAAAATTATTCGTAAATCGTAAATATCTTAATGTCTGACTTCTCCTACCTCAACGACTTGAACGACGTACAGCGACAAGCTGTGGAATACTGCGACGGACCGGAACTCGTCATTGCCAGTGCCGGGTCTGGAAAAACACGTGTGCTTACATATAAAATCGCCCATCTGCTCAACCTCGGCTTTCAGCCTTGGTCAATCATGGCACTCACTTTCACCAACAAGGCGGCAAACGTCATGAAGGAACGAATCGACAAGCTGATAGGCGAGGGGAGTTCCAAGGCACTCTGGATGGGTACTTTTCACTCTGTTTTTCTGCGCATCCTGAGAATCGAGCACGAGGCAATCGGATTCAGCAATAACTTCACCATCTACGACCAGGCAGACTCGGAAAGCCTCATTAAGACCATCGTCAAGGAGATGGAACTCGATGACAAGGTCTATAAACCTTCACTGGTGCTCGGAAGAATAAGCATGGCCAAAAGCAAACTCATTGCAGCCCTCAATTATTCGTCCGACCAGCAGGTGGCAAGACTTGATGCCGCGGATAATATTCCCGCGGTGGGAAAAATCTATAAAGTCTATGCGGAGCGCCTCAGGACGGCCAACGCCATGGATTTCGACGACATTCTTTTCTTCACCTTCATCCTCTTCAAAGAACATCCGGATATCCTCAAGAAATACGCGACGAGATTCCAGTTCCTGCTTGTAGATGAGTATCAGGACACAAACTTCGCGCAGCATGCCATCGTTTATCAGCTTACCTCGGTCAACCGCAGACTCTGTGTTGTGGGCGACGACGCACAGAGCATATACTCCTTCCGAGGAGCCAGCATTGGCAATATACTTAAGTTCAACGAGGTATATCCCGACTATAAAATCTTCAAGCTGGAGCAAAACTACCGCTCTACGCAGAATATCGTTAACGCGGCGAACAGCGTCATCTCGAAAAACAAGTTTCGTATCGAGAAAAACGCGTTCTCTGACAATGAGGATGGAAAACCGATTTCTGTCTATGAGACAGCATCCGACCAGGAGGAGGGTTATTCGGTGGTCAATAAAATCAAACTTCTCCACGACAAGGAGCATCTCGATTTCAGCTCCTTTGCCATTCTCTATCGAACAAACTCTCAGAGCCGTATCTTCGAGGAGGCTTTGCGCAAAAACAACCTCCCTTATATCATCTATGGGGGACTGTCGTTCTATAAACGAAAAGAAATTAAAGATGTCATCGCCTATTTCCGGCTCGTGGTCAACCACGATGACGAGGAGGCGTTCAAGCGTATCGTCAATTATCCGGCTCGAGGCATAGGCAAGACAACCCTCGCCAAGGTCATCGACTGTGCCAACTACGCGCAGAAAAGCTTGTGGACTGTCATCGATGAACCGCAGACTTTCGGATTGAATGTGACGAAGGGAACTTATGCCAAGTTACAGGATTTCAAGAAGATGATTGATGAGTTCTCTCTGTTGGCACAAGAGAAAAACGCCTACGAGGTGGGGCGGGAAATCATTATGAAGGCGGGCATCTCACAAGACCTCTATTCCGACATGTCGGAGGAGGGGAAGACGAGGCAGGAGAATCTCGAGGAACTGGTCAATGCCATGAGCACTTTCGTTCAGGACAAGATAGAGGAGGGAGACCCGCATCTGTCCCTCACTGATTATCTCTCTGAGGTGTCACTCCTGAGCGATGTCGATGCCACCGAAGACGAGGCGAAGGATTCTGTCAAACTCATGACCGTTCACTCGGCGAAAGGACTGGAGTTCCATACCGTTTTCATCGTCGGTATGGAGGAAGACCTCTTCCCCTCTAAGCGCTCCAACTCGCCGAAGGAGATAGAGGAGGAGAGGAGGCTCTTCTATGTCGCCATCACCAGAGCCGAGAAATACTGCTTTATCTCGTATGCCAAGTCAAGATACCGATTCGGGAATGTCGAGTTTGCCGTGCCCAGCCGATTCATCCATGAGATCGACAGCCGTTACGTCTCCAAAAGCAAAGGGGCTGCGCCGGCATATACATCAAAAAAGAAATCCACCCGATTCGACAGCATATTCTCTTCCTTTGAGAAAAAACCAACCTATACGACGCCTTATTCTGATAGTGAATATCCTGACGCAACGGAGTCGGCGAGTCCGTCTTCCCAGCCCGCTCCAAAGCTCAAGCGTGTCGCTCCTGCCGACAATCCTTTCAAATCCACTACGGCCAGCCATACGGAATCGACAGAAACCAACAACATCTATGGGCTTTCTGTTGGCGACCGAATCTCTCACACCCGCTTCGGTAATGGTACCGTCGTCAAGATCGAAGGCAACGACGAGAACTGCAAAGCCACTGTCCAGTTCGACAATCTCGGTTCCAAACAGCTACTCCTCAAGTTCGCCAAGTTCGTCAAGCTCTGAATGTAGAGACGCGCCGTGGCGCGTCTTCTAACTTCATCTCATCTACCCTGGGGACTCGCTTTATGTCTGCCTTTCCAAATACAAGGTAAATAAACTATTCACTATTCACTTAAAACTTTCAATGAACATCCCTTCTCCCTGTTACGTCATGGAGGAATCTCTCCTACGCCGAAACCTCTCTCTCATCAAAAGTATCTCTGAACGCACCGGCGTTGAGTTCATACTCGCTTTCAAGGCATTTGCCCTTTGGAAGTCTTTCCCTATATTCCGTGAGTTCATCTCTCATACCACGGCGAGCTCACCCTATGAGGCACGTCTGGCTTTCGAGGAGTTCGGCTCCAAGGCACACACCTATTCACCGGCTTACGAGGACTCTACCTTCGACATTATCCTCCGTTGCAGCAGCCACATCACCTTCAACAGCCTCTCGCAGTTCAACCGTTTCAAAGAACGGGTCGCCTCCTATCCTGATCCTGTCTCCTGTGGTATCCGTGTCAACCCGGAATATTCAGAGATCGAGACGGAACTCTACAATCCCTGTGCCCCGGGCAGCCGATTCGGTGTCATGGCTGACGACCTACCAGCCAAACTACCCGCACAAATCGAGGGATTCCATCTCCACTGCCACTGTGAGAACAACTCGGATGTCTTCCAGCGCACACTGATGCATTTCGAGCAGAAATTCTCCCCTTGGTTCTCACAGCTTAAATGGATAAACTTCGGAGGCGGACATCTCGTCACCCGTAAGGACTACGACATAGAATTACTGATCAGTACGCTCAACGACTTCCATAACCGCTATCCTTGGCTCAAGCTCATCATGGAGCCAGGCTCTGCTTTCGCTTGGCAGACGGGTTTCCTCGTGGCCGACATTGTGGACATCGTCGAGAACAAAGGCATCAAGACGGCCATCGTCAACGTCAGCTTCACATGCCATATGCCGGACTGCCTCGAGATGCCATACCATCCGCAAATCCGTGGTGCTGTCACAAACGAGGCGCCTGACGCATGGAAACTGCCCGACACCTACCGAATAGGAGGTAACAGCTGCCTTAGTGGCGACTTCATGGGCTACTGGACCTTCGACCATCCATTGCAGATTGGTGAACAACTCATTTTCGAGGATATGATTCACTACACAACGGTCAAGACCAATATGTTCAATGGCATACATCATCCTTCCATCGGCATACTCTGTGAGGATGGCAGATTCGAGCTTTATCGTCAATATTCTTACCAAGATTACCGCGACCGTATGTGTTGAAAGCACGTGATTATCCCTGTTTTTGTTCGTGAAAAGTGGTTTTTATCCGCACTTTCAGCCTATAACTGCCCCCTGACGGCTAAAAACTGAAAACTAAATAAAAAAAAGTCTTCATTTTTTTTGTCAAATAAAGAAAAAGTAGTAACTTTGCACTCGCAAAACGAAAAAATGCGGAAATAGCTCAGTTGGTAGAGCACAACCTTGCCAAGGTTGGGGTCGCGAGTTCGAGTCTCGTTTTCCGCTCTTTTCTTATGCAAATGCCCAAGTGGCGGAATGGTAGACGCGCTCGTTTCAGGTGCGAGTGTTGAGAGACGTGCAGGTTCGATTCCTGTCTTGGGCACATTCCTTTTCATCTTGAATACGACGCGCAATGCGCGTCGTCTATTTGAAAAGAATTTCCTGCGGAAATAGCTCAGTTGGTAGAGCACAACCTTGCCAAGGTTGGGGTCGCGAGTTCGAGTCTCGTTTTCCGCTCTACATACACATCCCAATTTCATTGCGGAAATAGCTCAGTTGGTAGAGCACAACCTTGACAAGGTTGGGGTCGCGAGTTC
>JAFUVE010000046.1 GCA_017483765.1 Bacteroidaceae bacterium
AGGCAGGTTCTAATAATTAGCTTTAGGCTGTGTTTAGACTATTTTTGAGCAGATTTGCTCGCAATCTCGTAGGAGCGTAGCGAGCTACGGTTCAAGAGATTAAGGGCAAAGATGCCAAAAAGAGACAAACACAGGCAAAGATAATTCTTAAGGATTAATTAATTTTTAGAACATGCCTAAAAAAATGTGCTTAAATAAACGTATTGTTAATGAAGGAGCTTACTAGAAGAATATGCCGGACCGCACATAGGACCGGTGAAACAAGGTAAAATCCCAGTTACATTAATTCCCATCGTTTGTTCTCACATTTGATGTTTCCCCATAATTTATTTTCTCATAACAAAAATACAGTGCCGGTCGACCGGCACTGTATACTATTCTGTTCAGCAAAACAGATTATTCTGCAATTTTGAAAGAGTCGAGCACATGCTGAGCAACCTCACCACCGTACTTGCTTTCGTTGTCGTCTTCCCAGCAAACAGAGACAGTGTATCTCTTGTCGCCTTTGTAGATGACTTTCTGTATCTCGTTTCTGTGCATGTCCTTGTATGAGTCCTTGATGATGTAGCCGTCGGCGGTCTTTTCTTTTGTCGGGCTTGTGGAGAGACCGAGGCTTGCCTCGTTGAATTCCTCATCAATCTTAGCCTGGTCATAGTCGCCCATGATATTCTCATGAACGTCAGCGCTTACGGAATTCAGAATTTTGCCGTCGAGACGGAACTGGGTAGCACCCATAGCCTCTGGACCGTCGAATTTCTCCAGTCCACTGGGAACATCAAATGAGAATCCCTTTGCCTCGTCTTTAAACTCTGTGTAGCTGGTACTGCCTCCGCAAGCGGAGAACAATGCAACAGTCAGAACTGCTGCCAAAGAAAACAGTAATTTCTTCATTTTGATAAAAATTTTAAAATTAATTGATGAAAAATATAAGTTGAAAAAAAACAAATTAATCGATTGTTTTTTATGGAGTGGTTCTGGTTGTTTTTACTACAGAACCGCTCCATAGTGTCAGTTTTATTGTCCTGCGATGATATTGATGATGGCCACAATGTCGGAGATGTCCACTTTGTTGTCCTCGTTCACGTCGGCGTAGCGGTAAGTGCTGGTTCCGGCAATTTGGTTGATAACCGCCACGATGTCAGAAATATCCACGTGTTCGTCTTCATTCACATCGC
Source organism: Bacteroidaceae bacterium (assembly GCA_017483765.1). Classification (GTDB taxonomy): domain Bacteria; phylum Bacteroidota; class Bacteroidia; order Bacteroidales; family Bacteroidaceae; genus UBA3839. The sequence goes on from JAFUVE010000046.1 coordinate 1,176, forward strand.
CTTTCAATGTTGACTGTGAATCTGCGGCTATGACCACCTTTTTGGCGAAATCACCATCCGCTTTCACAAAGCCTTCTTCTATCAATGCGTTGGCAGGCTCAATGATGCTACAACCTGCAAACAGGATGCCGTTGTTGATGTTTCCGATACCGCCATATCTGCTTCCTTCTGCAGTGACATTGGCGTTCTCAAAGGTGAGTGACGATGCAATGTCGCCGTTGATTCCCCAAGCGTAACCTTTGGAATATACAGATGCATCGCGGATTGTGAGGTTGATATTATCGTCGGCGGCAGTACATAGAATTCCGAAAACTTCACTGTCTATGTTGAGTGTGCCTTTACCGCTGATTGTGGCGTTGCGTCTCAGACTGATTCCGTATGACTGGCTCTTCACTGTGTTTTCACCGACTAAATTGATGTTCAGGCCGTCGATTTCTGACCATATTCCGGCAACATCGCCTTCAGGACTGATCAGCATATTCTCAAGGGTCAGGTCGAACCCGTCGAATGTCACATTGCCTTCTTTATCAAAATAATACTCCATCATTTCATCGCTCTGCTCTGCGACAATTTCGGTGAGGCTGTTCATATTCAGAGAGTTCACCTGCACGCCGGCTATCCATAAGTCGTACGACTTGCCGGAGATGGTCACTTCCTTCGTGGTGGTGAATTCGCCGCAGGTGGCGGTTATCGTGGTCTTATCACCCGGCTTACCGCCTGTGAATACCAGTTGTCCCTCCTCGTTCACAATGGCAATATCCGGATTGCTGGAACTCCAAGTCACTGGTGCTGTTGTGTTGGATGGTGTGAAAGCAACGGAAAGTTGGATCGTGTCGCCCTTCTCGCCAGATATGTTCTGAGGCATAATGGCTATTTCCTCAATCGTAGGCGCAATCACAGTGACACGGATAAACTCCGCCTTCTCTCCTTGAATATAGATGTCGAATCTGTAGTGTCCGGCTTCGGCATTCTCTGCGTTAACCGAGTAGGTACGGTTCTCCTTGTCAAGCGTAACGACAGGCGCTTTCTCATCGCCTTCCACAGTCGGTTTGATTTCAAGGTCGGCGAAGGATGCTTTAGAAGGAGTATATTTAAGTTCAAGACCTTCCAACGTTTCACCTTTGTTGATATCTATGAATTCATTTGAAGTGATGTTAATAGGATAATCGCCATTTTCGCCCACAATCAGGTGTATCAGGTCTTCGCAAGCCATTTGTCCGTCATGGAATCCTTGAATATAATAAACGCATTGTGGTGATGTCGGCTTATAGTACACAACCTTATATTTCTTGTTGTCTTCCAGTTCCTGCGTACAAGCTATGTCAGCATAGAATTTACCGTGGTCTTCATCGAATTTATAAGACTCTTGATACCAACGTTGGCCTTTAATTCCTTGGAAAGCAGCATCTTCAGGATATGTCTTGACGGATAGTTCTATCGTGTCATTCACATTGCAGTAGTAATAGTCTTCATCCTCACACTCCAAAGGTACTACTCTCCAATATGTCCTGCCATTGCTACCATAAGTTTTATACACTTTTTGAGGCACAATATCAATCATTTGTACAGCAGTGCTGCTGCCCAGGTAAATAGCAGCCATTTTCACTTCTGTTCCGGCATTCGTGCTTTCGGTCTCTTTCACGCGGGTGTAGACATAGTTCATCGAGTAGGCAGTGCCGCCCATCTGGAGTGTCGTGGCGGCGGTTGTGATAGTCTTGGCTCCCGCCCAGTCACTGCTCGAGAGTTTGTCGACTTCCTTTTTCTCGCTGAGGATGATATATTCCTGGCTCATTTTTGCATTGTCCACGACGACTTGATTACCGCTGATACTTAGAGATGGTGCTACCACGCTGGTGGTGCAGTCTCTTTTCTTCACTTGTCTCACCAGGCTGATAAGAAAACCGTCGTAATTCTTAGCGGTCACCTTCACCCTGATGAACTGGCCGAGGTCGTTGGTGGTTGTTGTGTAACCTCCGTCGTATGTGCCTTGCAGAGTTGTCCATTCTTGCAAATTGCTGCTCTTCTGCCATTCTCCGATAATTTCATCACCGGCTTTGTACAATGAGTCAACCATTCCTTCAAGCTTGTAACCTAATGTGGTTCCTGGAGGAATGACTGCTGGAGACTGAATAGATACATCTCCGCTGAGCTGAGGTGCGCCGAACTCAATATGACGTGCGCCGGATATGTAATAGTACTCGTCATCCATGTTCGTGATGGTGTGTTCGCCGCCGTAGTCGTAATCCCAGATTTTCCAGTTCTCAGGATAGGTCACGGCCATCGGAGATACAATATCAAGAACTCCGCCCCAGGTCATCGCTTCTTCTGTGCCTACATAACTGACGGTGTCGAACGGGTTGTTACCGCCGTGACGGCGGGCTTTCAACAGGATATTCCCGCCTTTCACATAGATATCGCCATGGCTAAATACGGCTTTGCCGTTCTTGTTTTCTGCATAGACTTTCACGTTGCCGTTGAGATGGACTGCTTTTGGGGAAAAGATACCCCAATGATTAGCATCAAGTTCAACCACGGCACCTTCTTCTATAAATACATAGTAGCCGAAAAGGCAAGACATGGTGTCGTTGTCATCGTTATCGTAGGAGGTGGTTTCACCTATGAAATTACCCTTCACTGTGAGGGTTTTATTTGCAGCATTACTGCCTACAGAGATATTACTGCCTGCGGCGGCACAGTTATATTTGCCTGTAGCCTGCACTTTGCCTTCCAGGGTGATGTCGCCTTTCTCTGCTCTGATTGCCGACACGTTTTTTCCTGTGGCACATAATACGCCTTGGTTTGTGATGTTGCCTTCTGTGGATAAAACACCATAGGTGCCGGTGGCGGTGATTTCACCATCCAAGGTGATGTCCCCTTTTGCCTGTATGCCGGGGTTGTTGCTCCCGCCGTCAGTTATGAGTGTTCCTTTGATCATGTTAAATGCACCTCCGGAAGCAAAAATGCCGCCATCCATTTGGAAGAATCCGCTCTGAATGGTCACATTACCCGACACTGAGTATATTGCCGGTTTCTTGTTTCCGCTGAAGAAATTTCCCTGTCCTTTCAGTTTTATGTCTTTTCCGGCATGGAGAGCTACACCCGGAGCGTTAACTTGAAAATTTGCTCCGCTCATCATGATGTTGCCATGAATACTTGTTATTGCGGATAAGTTTTCTTTATTGGTGCTTTTTGCCAACAGTTCATTGGTGAAAGTTATGTCTTCATTAGTATAAACACATCTCCCTGTGGAAAAGATGATTATACGTGCCGAGCAGAACAAAGAATTTACCAGGATGCCTGTTGCTCCATACTGCTGATTCACAGTGAGCTGATGGTCATCGACGCCTTCGATTTCCAGATTAAATTTGGGATTCAGCAAATTTGGGGTTCTGCCTTCGATTCTGGTAATCACTCTGTCCATGTTGACCACCAGCTTGGTGTCGCCTGAAAGTTTGAGTGCCACGTTGTCTGGAATCAGACTGGTATAGACGGTACCCGAAACCTCTCTGACTTCTTCTGCCTTTGCCCCCACGGCAAACGCAAGGAGAAGAATCATTACGGCTGATTTGATTTTATTAAGTTTCATGTTTTTATTTTTTGGTTAATTATTATTTCTATTTTTTGAATATCTTCCTTAGTGATTTATAAACAGAGATAATGGTTTGTAATTGGATAAAGATAGTTTCGTCAGCTCTTAGTCTTGTTGTCAGTTCTGACAAACAATGGCTTTAATAAATATGGATGTTATCTTTCATCCTCTTTGGAATCATTGATGGGTAAGTTCTTTTCTTTCGAAAGTTTTTCTTTTTCTGCCATGATTTTCTGCACTTTTTCTTCTACCATTTTTCTATTTTCTCTTCTATGTATCTTTCTTTGACGATTTCAAAATTGAGTATCTCAATCAAATACTCTTTCGAATATACCATTGCGGATTCTTGATATTTTGTCTTTGCCATCGCTGAAGGAAGATTCGGGTTCAATTTCGATTGCAAAGTTAATGCAGAATGTCTATTGCCGGCTTATCATTTCATGAAGAAATGTTATCATTTTGTTTAAATAGTCTGTTTTTATGGGTTTATAAGAAGAAAATGATTTATAAATAAAAATATTTTTTTGTTACTTGTGATTCTTCTCAAGATATTGGGTTGGCGTAATGCCGAATGTGTTCTTGAATGCCCTGGTGAAGTTCGGAGCATCGTTGTAGGCACACATCAGAGCGATTTCCGTGATGTTGAGTTCTGGATTGTTGTCGAGCAGATGGCGTGCACGGCTCATGCGGATGGTCTGGATAAAACTCTGAGGGGGCTCGCCGGTGATGGCGGTGATGCGCTGTCGGAACTGGAAAAGGCTGAGGTTCATCTTCTCGGCCACGGACTTGGCATCTATTTTCCCGTCGTTGATAAGGCTGTTGATGGCATTGACGCTGCGTTCGATGAACTCGCGGTCGGAGATGGTCAGCTCTTCTGAGTCCTGCTCTTTCCCGGGAGTGGTCTGAAGCGCGTTGTCGTATTGCTTGTTCAGCTGACGGTATTTCTCGTGCAGGTCGTTGATGTCGGTGGTCAGCTTTTCGTTGATGGCGGCCTGACGATTCTGACGGCGACGCATGATATGCCACAAGAGCAGTCCACCTACGGCCAGGATGGCGGCGATACCGATGGCCCACAGTTTTCCGCGGTGCTCGTTGTGCTTCTCCAAGGCGAGGGTGTCGTTCTCGAATTCAGCGTTGTATCTGGCCAGCGATTCAGCGGAGGCGTTGCTGTAGAGGGAGTCTTTCAGGTCGTTGAAACGGTTCAGGTGTATCTTCGCCTCGTCGGGACGAAGTTCCCACAGCGACTCGTAAAGCCCACGGCGGGCATGTATCTCGTTATAGGTGTCGTGAAGCTGCTGGCACAAGTCTGCGGCGGTGGCGTAATATTTGGCGGCCGCCTCTTTCTTGTCCTGGCAGAGCAGGGCCATGCCCATCTTGTTGCTGGCGATGGCGAGCGACTGCATGTCGCCGTTTGACTTGAACTGCGGAATGGCCTCGTTCAGCACTTCCTCTGCATCGGCATATTGATGCAGACCCAGAAGCACGGAGGCTTTCTGGGCCAGGCGCATCGCGGCCTTGCCCTCACGGCCGTCCTGCTTGTCCAGCTCGTAGGCTTTCTCTATGTAGCCGAGGGCTTTCTCGTCTTCCCCTTTGGCATGGTAGATGTCGGAGGCCATACCATGAAGTGTGGCCATGCGCTGCGAGTTGTTGGCTTTGCCGGCCATTTCTATTCCTTTCAGAACGTATTTCTCTGCTTCGCCGGGCTGGTTGGCACCAAGATAGATGGCGGCGAGCGTGTTGAGAGAGGAGCTGATCTTGTCGGGGTCGCCGCTCTGCTGGTCTATCTTGTAGCATTGTTGGGCGTAGTCGGCGGCTTTCTCGTAGTCTGACAGACGGATATGTATCACGGACAGAAGGTTCAGACAGTCGCCTTCTATCTGGCGGTTACCGCCGGCCTTGCAAAGGGGAAGCGCCTTCTCTGCATATGCCGTGGCTTTCTGGTAGTCCTGCTGGTCGTGATACCATTCTCCCGCCCAGTACCACACCTGCATACGCAAGCTGTCGGCAGGAGTGTCTTTGCCTGCCACAAGTGGCTCGTCGGCAAATTCCTCGTCGTTCAGAATCTTGAACACTTGGTTGGCATTGGCGGCCGTGTTGGCCTTCTCGAAGTGGGCCAAGGCGTCGTCGAAAGCGGTGCTTTGGCTGTAGGTGCTAAGGCTTGTCAGCAAAAACAGTATAAAGGCGGATATTTTCATCGAATAATATGTATGTTGTTATGGATTTTCCGGATATTCCGGTTTTATTTCTTTTTCTTCTTTTTCCTCTCAGTCCATTTCAGCACCTTGATGCTCAGCTCGAAAAGCAAATAGAGAGGAATCGTCACCAGCACCAGCGTCATCACGTCCGGCGGAGTGATAATCGCCGCCACAATCATGATGATGATAAACGCGTGCCTGCGGTATTTGGCCAGCATCGCAGACTCGATCACCCCCATTTTTCCAAGGAAGAACGCGATGACAGGCAACTGAAACACCAGGCCCATCACCAGCGTGAGCGACACGAACGTGCTGATATACGAGTCAATGGTGATGTTGCTCACCACTTCCTCCGACACGCTGTAAGTTCCCAAAAATCGGAAGGAGATGGGGAAGAGCACAAAGTAAGTCAGCAGCACGCCCACGATGAAGAGCGCATAAATCGTGACGGCGGTCTTTGTGGCATAACGCCGCTCGTTGTCGTAAAGCGCAGGCGAAATAAACTTGAAAAGCTCGTATAGAATATAGGGTGACGCAAAGAGTAAGCCCAGATAAAAGGATGTAGTGATATGCGTCATGAACTGGCTGGACAATTCCGTGGCTATCATACTGACATGGTATTCCTCAAATTTGAAATCCATGCCCATGGCGCTCATTGCCTGCTCCAGCCAGCGGTAGGTGCAGAAGTCCCAGTGGCTCGGAGCCAGCAATAACTGAAATGTCAGTTCCTTGAAGCAGAATATCACAACGCCGATGGCTGTCGTCACAGCCAACACACGAAACAACATACGGCGCATCACCTCAAGGTGACCGCCGAATGTCATCGTCTGACTATTGTCATGCTTCTTTGAGGAGCTGCTCATCACTTGGCTCCTTCGCTTTCGTCCTTCGTTACTTCTTGGTCATCGACGGGGTCTTTCATCCCTTGTTTGAAACTATTTACGCCTTTTCCAAGTCCGCGCATCATCTCTGGCAGTTTCTTCCCACCAAACAAAAGTAATGCAATACCGGCGATAACCAAAAGTTCTGTCGTACCGATAAAAAGTAAATGTAGCATATTCTAAAATTGTTTATTTTCGACAAAGATACACTTTTTTTGCTGAAAAATCAATTATTATAAAAAAAATCATTATTTTTGCACAAACTAAAGTCTTTAAACAACAATATGGCTATGAAAGAGAATCATCAGAATGAATTAAACAGACGCGAGTTCCTCAAGCGGTTGGGCGTCACTTCGGCTTCAGCTGCTCTGCTCATGGGGCTCGGACCCTTGTCGGCGTTCGGCAGGGAGGACAAGCAGAAAATCATCGTTTCTAACGACATGACCTACCGCATCAACCGGAAGACGGGCGATAAGGTGTCGTTGTTGGGATATGGCATGATGCGACTGCCCCAGAAGAACGGACGGATTGACCAGGATCTGGTCAACGAGGAAGTGAAATACGCACTTGAGCATGGTGTCAACTATTTCGACACGTCGCCTCACTATCAGCGTGACAAGTCGGAGTCTTCGTTGGGTACAGCTCTGAAAGCGAGCGGATTCGACCGCAAGAGTTATTACATCGCAACGAAGCTTTCCAACTTCGGACAGCAGGAGTGGTCGTATGAGGCTTCTGTGAACATGTACCGAAACTCATTGAAATTCCTGCAGACCGACTATATTGACTACTATCTCCTGCATGGAGTAGGGGGAGGCGGCATGCAGCAGTTGAAAAGCCGCTTTTTCGATAATGGGGTAATGGATTTCCTTATGGAGGAGCGCGCAGCCGGACGTATACGCAATCTTGGTTTCTCCTACCATGGAGATGTGGAGGTGTTTGAGTGGCTGGTCGAGAATACGGAAAAGTACGGATGGAGCTTTGCCCAGATTCAGATGAACTATGTGGACTGGAAGCATGCGAAGGACATAAACCGTAGAAACACCAACGCTGAATATCTATATGGGCTGCTTGAGAAACACGACGTGCAGGGGGTTATCATGGAACCGCTGCTCGGAGGCAGACTCGCCAATCTTCCGGAGGTGTTTGCCAAGCCCCTCAAGCAGATGAGACCGGACGACTCACCGGCGTCATGGGGTTTCCGATTCTGCGGAACGCATCCTAACATCCTGGTGTCACTTAGCGGTATGACGCTCATGGAGCATCTCGTCGACAACGTCAAGACACACTCACCGCTTAATCCCTGTACGCAGAAGGAACTGGCACTGCTCGAGGAGGTTGCACAGAAGATGGTGACTTATCCGCTCATTCCTTGCACCGACTGCAAGTACTGCATGCCGTGTCCGTACGGAGTGGATATTCCTGCTAACTTCGCTTTCTATAACAAATGTCTGAATGAAGACAAGCTGCCTCCGGCCGACAAGGCTGCTTCTGACTATAAGAAAAAGCTGAAGGCTTTCCAGAAAGGCTACAAAAAAGCACTCAAGCCAAGCGAACTGGCATCTCAGTGTATGGAATGCCGCGAGTGTGTTTCCAAGTGCCCGCAACGCATCCAGATACCAAATCAGATGACTCGCCTCACAGAACTCCTCGAAAGAAAGGAATAGGAGAACCTCGTCCGACTTGTCCGACCTGTCCGACCCGTCCGACTTGTCCGACAATAATAAAAATAATTGCGTCTGCCGGTATAACCCAAAACCGGCAGACGCGCCATTTCCCCCCGGCTACAAGAGTTTGCCGTAAAGAAATTTTTTTCTGACATTGCAAATAATTTGCGAATTTACAAAAAAACATTCCTTATGCCAAATTCTTGAGTTTCCTGGGACGTGAAATCTTCGAAATCAAGGGAAGATTTGATTTGTGTAATTTGTTGAATAACAGGAAGTATAGGCAAAAAGTAAACAAAAAGTAAACACCTCTGCACTTTTGGGGCATAGGTTACTCTGCAAGGTACCTGTTTATCCCATGAATTCGTAAATCCCCTCCAAGTGTTCCTCTTTCATTTTTATCCAAATAATACGTCTGCATGGCCCTTTAAACATTAAACTCTCAACTCTTTTCTCTCGCTAACTTCACTCTCAACTCTCAACTCTTTTCTCTCGCAAACTCCCCTCTCAACTCTCAACTCTAAACTCAAAAAACAATGACCTGGGAATTTATTCTTCGTATTTTGGTTGCCGCATTGCTTGGCGGTGCGATTGGATTGGAACGTGAATACCGTGCCAAGGGAGCTGGATTCCGCACACATTTCCTCGTGGCTCTTGGCAGCGCACTGCTGATGGTGCTTTCGCAGTATGGATTTATGGAGTTGCTGCGCTCCCACAGCGACCTCAGCATTCGTCTCGATCCGTCTCGTATTGCAGCGCAGGTGGTGTCAGGAATCGGTTTCATCTGGGCGGGTACCATCATCTTCCAGAAACATGTGGTGAAGGGACTGACCACGGCGGCTGGCATCTGGGTGGTAGGCGCGATCGGCATGGGATGTGGAGCGGGGCTCTATATCCTCTCCATTGCCACGACCGTGTTGGTGCTGATCGGACTGGAGGCCATGAATTTCTTCCTACGCCGCTTTGGCACCAGGGCATTCTCCGTGCGATTCACTGCGGAAAGCCAGCAAAACATTGACGCCGTGCTTGACCGCCTGAGGAGGCTGCATGTGGAGATTGACTCCTATAAGATGGAGGACAAGCACACGTCTGCTGGTGTGCTTTATAACGTGACGATGGAAATGAAGGTGATGCGCCAGAAATTCCAGCGGCGAATCCTCGACATCATGCAGGAGTTCGAGGGTGTCACCGTAGAGGAAATCGAATAAACGTGCTGTTTTGTTGGGGTAGGAAAAATTAGCTGATGGGTGCGCAGCTGTCCCGAAGAATGAGGATGGTTTCGGGACCCATGTTGAACAGCAGGTCGATGATGCTCAGGTTCGGCTGGAAGCCGTGACGATCAGCAAACACCTGATAATAAGGCTTGCAAATAAATTGTGTGTCTTGGCTGTAATGTGTTTTTGGGCTGATTAGAAATCGGAGGTCGTCTGTCTCTGTGGAATCGATGTCCGATGGGTCTACAAACTTCTCCGTGCGGCGAAGCTCGCATCTTATGCCTGCCAGTTCCATACATTTGTGTATGAGTGCCTCGTTGAAATCTATGAGGTACTCGTATTTTTTTTCATAGAACGGCTGGAAATCATCTTGATAAAACTCGAAGAAGGGGGTGTTGTAATAGGACGACTCCAACGCGTGCCAGTGTTTTGTGCGCCACTCGTCATGGTCGCTGATTCGTATGTCCTTTATCAGACGGCTCCCGTCCTCTGGCTTCTCCACGGGGATGGTCAGCGCGACCGCGCCGTTTGGGGCGTCTATCACGCAGCGGTTACGGTAGGTCTGCTTATGGTAGCTCTCCCACATCTCCATTTGTACAACAGAATTTGCCGCCAGTCTCGAAAACCATTGGACGGGCGGCAAATAGGCGGTGCTTAGGAGTGTTTGCATTTATTTATCTGAAGTGCAATTGGTTATGGTTTATAGCTGGATGTTTGAAGCTTCACTTTATATCTCCCACCCACTTGAACAGACGGTCCCAACGGTAGGTCCGCGCCTCGGGGTTGTTGTCGGGCGATATGGACAGCCAGATGAACAGCGGCTTTCCAACCACATGGTCTTCAGGCACGAAGCCCCAGTAGCGGGAGTCCTCGGAGTTGTGGCGGTTGTCGCCCATCATCCAGTAATAGTCCATCTTGAAGGTGTACGACGTCTCTTTCTTGCCGTTGATGTAGATGCCGTCGCGGCGGATGTCCAGCTGGTTGCCTTCATAGGTGCGGATAGGCCGCTCGTAGATGCAGATGTTGTCCATCGTCAGGTCGATCTTCTGTCCCTTGGCGGGAATTAGAATGGGACCGTAGTTGTCGCGCGTCCATCCGTACTCGTGGTCGAGCGGATACATTCGTCCGAAGTAGCCGTCTTTGATTTCCACGATGCTGTCTATCAAGTCGGTGCGGGCCTCCAATGCGGCTTTGGCCTGGAACGTGAGGGCCATGCCGCGGTTGCGGTCGAGTATGTGGTTGCGGTCCTCATCGGAGATGCCAAGCTCGGCGCAGGTCTTGTCGTCTATTATCTGACCGTTCTTGGTGTATACTTTGTAGTTGAACTGTACAAGCTCAGGGAAGGGCTGTTTCTTGCCGTCGATATAAATCTCCTTGTCCTTTATCTGGAACTGCTGACCAGGCAGACCCACGCAGCGTTTCACGTAGTTCTCGCGGCGGTCAACTGGACGGGTGGTCACTTTTCCGTATTGGTTCTGGCTGGCTTGTATCTCGGCCTTACCCAGCTGGTAGAGCTTGCGGAACTGCTCTATCTGACCCACTGTCGTCGTGTCGTTCGTCGTCAGGTAGTCTTGATATTGAGGAGTCTGGGCTGCTATCTGACAGCCTGTCTCGAAACACAGGGAGTAGAAGTCGTTGGGGTAGTTCACGGCAACGGTGTCACCTGAGGGGTAGTTGAACACCACGATGTCGCCCAGTTCCACCTTACCGAAACCTTTCGCACGACGGTAGTCCCACTGCGGCCATTCGATATACGACTTGCAGTTGATGCCGGGAATCGTGTGCTGGGTCAGCGGCAGGGTCAGCGGTGTCATAGGGATTCTTGGACCGTACGACAGTTTCGACACAAGGAGGTAGTCACCGGTCAAGAGTGATTTCTCAAGCGACGACGACGGAATCTTGTAGTTCTGGAAGAAGAAATTGTTCACGAAGTAGACTGCCACCAGCGCGAACACGATGGCGTCTACCCAGCTCATGATGAAGTTCGAAGCGGGCTGGTCTTCTTTCTTCCACCAGGTCCAGTTGATTTTCTTCGTGATGTAGGCGTCGAAGATGAATGGCAGAACCAACAAGCCCATCCAGCTGCCCAGCCAGTAGATGAACAGCAGCCAAAGGATGGCGACAACGGAGAACTTCACCCATTTCACCCATGCGGGTTTCACTTTCTTTTCTTTTTCTTCTTTTTCCTTGACCTTCTTGGTACGTATCTTCGAATAGTCGGGTTTGCTTGAGAATATACCCATTATTTAGCTTAAAGTTTAATGTTTAAAGTTTAATGTCTTTGTTTCTATGGATTTACTTCAGTTTGGAAGAGGAAAACGATGGTGCAGCATTTCTCATTCAACTTTCAACTATCCTCTTTAAACTGAAAAAATTAGAACTTGAACAGGTCGTCCGTCGTGAGCAGACCCTCGTGGTCTTTCGTGTATTCTGCGGCCAGTACTGCGCCCAATGCGAAGCCCTGTCGGGAGTGGGCGTCGTGGGTGATGGTGATTTGGTCGGCTTCAGAGTTGTAGGTGATGGAATGGATGCCGGGAACCTCACCACGGCGGATGCTGTCGATGCGAAGTTGGTCGGCGGCCTGCTCCTTGCTCCCTTCTATGCTGCCGTCTGGATTCTGAACCGTGCCTACCGTCCAGCCGGACTTACGGTCGAGTTCGCCAATCACACCCTCGGCCAGGGTGATGGCTGTGCCGGATGGGTGGTCCAGTTTGTGGATATGGTGTACTTCTTCCATGCTCACATCGTACTGGGGGAACTGGTTCATGATCCGGGCCAGGTATTTGCTCACCGCGGAGAATATCGCTACGCCTACGCTGAAATTCGATGCCCAGAACAGGGTCTTGCCGTCTTCCGTGCAGGCCTTGCGTACCTCCTCACCGTGCTCTTTAAGCCATCCGGTAGAACCGCTCACCACCTTCACACCAGCTTTCCAGGCTTTCAGGTAGTTGCCGTATGCCACTGTCGGAGCCGTGAATTCTATCGCTACGTCAGCACTGCGGAAGGCGTCCGACTCGAATTCTTCCTGATTGTCGATGTCTATCACCGACACAATCTCATGACCTCTCGAGATGGCAATCTGCTCAATCATCTTGCCCATCTTTCCGTATCCAATTAATGCAATTTTCATCTTTTTTCTAATTTTTCTTTTGCAAAGTTAAGCATTTTAGCAGAAAAAACTTATCTTTGAGGCGATTTTCATTTCGTTTAACACGATTTTAAACTTATTTTTGTATTATTGCTCTTAAAATTCATTCTGTGTAATGACTTTTTGGACAGTTTGCATAAACAAGAAACCTCCCTTTGCATAAAATAGCAAAAATTTAAAAATAGTCAAATAAATAGTAAATCGTAAATAGTAAATCGTAAATATCACTGATGGAAGAATTGATTCACTACGTCTGGAAGCACAAAATCTATCCACTTCATGAACTCCGCACCACTGACGGGCGGCCCCTTGAGGTGGTCGACCCCGGACTGCATAATTTTGGGTCAGGACCTGATTTCTTCAATGCCAAAGTCCGTATCGACGGACAGCTCTGGGTTGGGAATATCGAGATACACGTCAGGGCGTCCGACTGGTTCCGCCACCATCATGACTCCGACCCGGCTTACGACAACGTGATCCTGCATGTGGTGGAAATCGCTGACGCCGACATTCCCTATCCGTCGGCGCCATCCAAACTCATTCCGCAGTTGCTGTTGCCTGTCCCCGAGTGGGTGAGGCAGAACTACGACCAGCTATCGCGATCCGACTCGTTTCCGCCTTGCAGTAAGGAGGTGCCCTCGTTTCCGCGACTGATGGTACACTCCTGGCTCTCGGCGCTTCAGGTGGAGCGGCTCGAGCAGCGTAGTGAGGCGGTCAAAGAGCGGTGGGAACAGCTCTCCAGGGATTGGGAGTCAACGTTTTTTGTCACTATCGCACGAAATTTTGGATTCGGAAAGAACGGTGATGCCTTCGAGCGATGGGCGAAGTCGTTCCCGCTCATCGCGCTGGGGAAACACCGCGACTCGCTTTTCCAGATTGAGGCCGTCTTCTTCGGACAGGCGGGGCTGCTCAACGAACCGCATGACGACTACGGTGACTATTACGTGCGTCTGCGCAACGAATATGCATTCATGCGGCATAAGTTCTCTTTCACACCTGTCGACCCTTCGCTCTGGACACGGAAGGTGCGCCCGGAGAGCTTCCCGGAAGTCAGGATTGCGCAGCTGGCCATGCTCTATTACCGCGGAAGTTTGTCGCTCTCTAAGCTTCTGGCTGCTAAAGATGTGGAATCACTATACGGCCTCTTCGTTTCGGAGAAGAACATCCCGAGCGTCAGCGACTACTGGCTCCGCCATTTCTCATTCAAGCAGAACCTGTCGCCTGAGTCCGACAAGCGCATATCTAAATCTTCCATCGACCTCATCGTCATCAACTCTGTTGTGCCGTTCCTATTTGCCTATGGACGGTACAAAGCGTCGGACGAACTCTGCGACAGGGCATTCGACCTCATGGAGAACATCAAGGCGGAGAACAATTCTTACATCTCCAAGTGGCGGCAGGCGGGCATCACTTGCCAGTCAGCTGCCGACTCGCAGGCGCTCATGCAGCTTTCCAAGAACTACTGCGAGAAACGCAATTGCCTCCGATGCCGCTTCGGATATGAGTACATCAAGCGAAATCCCGACTTCCTGGCGGAGAATCAGCAGGAAGTGGATTGAAGGAAATAAAGGAAAAATTAAAAACTAATCCCCAAACTTTGAAAAATATAGGGATTTGCAAGTGATTTTTTATGCTGCTGAACCGGTCTGGTATTCTTTGCTCAGTAGTTCATATACATACGATGGACTTTCAACATACAATCCGTTTTCGGTTTGCATGAGTTTTTTGTATGTTTCAGAATTATAGATAAATTGTAAACTCTCTGCAATCGAAAGGTTGAAGTCTTTTATCAGAAACTCTGTCATACGGTCAATTGTATAGGCAATCAAAAAATCTTGTTGTTGCTCTTTGCTCATCTTTATTTAATGCGATGTAAATGTGATATGGCTCGTAATGTGCCAAAATAATATTGATTGTTTAATTTTTTGTATCTTAACTCGTTAGCTAATTCTTCTAAAGAAAAAGATCCTTCCTCGAAACGGTTTAGTAAATAAGCAACTCCGTCATCTGCTATTGGGCCAATCACAATATCAAAATCGTGGCGATATAATGGTTGCTTGCGACTCCGATTTTTGTAAATAAAATCGGCCCATTCTGCTGTGGGACCACTAAACTTCAGTACTTTTAGTTTTGAGTCATTGAATAAACTCTCGTCAAATTCATATTCTTGGACAATTGGAGTGCCGCCATCGCGAAGAACTCTTTTTTGTGACCATTCAACGGCTTGTTGACGGTTATTAGTAAGGTAGAAACCTTTTCCAAAATCTTTGAATCGATTTGATTTCGTAAGGTCTATTTCTTTAAAATCAATATAAGTGCCATGATATAGTTTCATCCTAGTCTTCCTCCGTTTTTTTTACAGATTATAATGAGGTCGTCTACAGTGTCTTCGATTGATTGCAGGTGTACAGCTGAGTAAAAGTCAATTAAGTAACTCACACCTTTGAATCGGTCAAGGTATTGGAATACATTCTTGACTGGTAAACCAACTCTTCTGGCGAATGCACGTATACAAGCGTTTATGAATGGAATCTGATATTTATCTGCCATAATTGACTATGTTTTATTTTCTACAAAATTACACATTATTTCCGATTTTTCAAAAAACTTATCAATTTTTTATTAACTTTTTTATGATGCTGTCTTTTGTTCAAATTATTTTTTGTATTTTCGCATTGTTTTTTTTATCAATGTTACATTTTTGTGTAGATAGAATTTATCTATTTCTATAGAAGCTTCATCGGCTGTACGGGGATATGGCCATAGTTGTAACTTTCAAAACAGCAAAAGACCAATGGAATTATTAAAGAAAATTTTTTTAGTATTAACGTTATTTATTTCGTTTGAGACTATGTCTGCACAGTCAATTTATGATTTCAGCGTCCTCGACGCAAAAGAACAGACCGTGAGTCTGAGTGATTACAAGGGTAAGGTGATGCTCATCGTCAACACCGCCACAAGGTGCGGATTCACTCCGCAGTACAAGGAACTGGAGGACCTCTACGAGAAGTATGTCGACAAGGGGTTCGAAATTCTAGACTTCCCTTGCAACCAGTTCGGACAGCAGGCACCGGGTTCTGTAGAGGAAATCAAGGAGTTCTGCTCCATCAACTTCAAGGTCCGCTTCAAGCTCTTCGAGAAGGTGGAGGTGAACGGCGACAACGAGAGCCCGCTCTTCACTTTCCTCAAGTCGAAACAGGGATTCCAGGGATTCGACCCGAATCACGAACTCGGTACACTGCTCGACAATATGATGAAGAAAGCTGACCCTGACTATGCCTCTAAGTCATCCATCAAATGGAACTTCACCAAGTTCCTTGTCGACCGTGAGGGTAACGTGGTGAAACGTTTCGAACCCACTGACGGAGCTGACAAAATTGAGGAGGCACTGAAAACGCTGCTCTGATGACTACATCCGACATCGACCAGTTCGAAAGAACTCGTATGCTATGGGGACAGGAGGCGATAGAACGCCTTGCCTGTTCCCGTATCATTATTTTCGGGGTTGGCGGAGTTGGTGGGTATGCGGCTGAGGCCATAGCCAGAAGCGGGGTGGGGCATATCACTCTCGTCGACAGCGACACGGTCAGCATCACAAATCTCAACCGCCAAATCATAGCACTGCACTCCACCATCGGACAACTCAAGGTGGAAGTCATGCGACAGCGGATTCTCGACATCAACCCGGCTTGCGAGGTGGAAGCCCTTCCTGTCTTCTATCTTCCGGAGAACGCTGACGAAATCAGACTTCAGGATTATGACTATGTCGTAGACTGCATCGACACTGTGGCGGCGAAGATCGACATCATACGACGCTGTCATGAGCTGCAGGTGCCGGTCATCTCAAGCATGGGGGCTGCAAACAAAGTGAACCCTACGGCTTTCCGTGTCACCGACCTGGCGAAGACTCACACCGACCCGCTGGCGAAGGCCATGCGCACCAAGCTGAGGCAGATGGGAATAAACCACGTCAAGGTGGTCTTCTCCGATGAAAACCCTCTCAAACCTCTTGCGGCTGCCGAAACACCTCCTTCTGGGAAACGTCATATTCCTGCTTCCAACGCTTTCGTCCCTGCCGCGGCAGGACTCGTATGTGCGGCAGAGGTCATCAAGGACATCATCGCATGTCAATAAATTTCAAATCGTTATATTCTCATCATGTTTCGTATAGCTTCTTTTTTCCTGATACTGGCTCTTTCTTTATCTGCCAGCGCTCAGCAGATATCTCTCGAGGCGGTGGTTCTCTACAGATACTATCCCGACCGTATCGACGGACTCAACCCCATGGACGACGGGGAACACTACTCCCGCATTTCCGATGCCAACGACGCAATCCTGAAATGCTCTTACAAGACGGGAGACAACGTCGAGACGATTTTCTCTGTTCGCGACACTAACGACGAGAAAATCAACTATTTCAGAGATTATATCATTTCGCCTGACGGCAACAAAATACTGCTCGAGACCACTCACAACCCTATCTACCGCCGGTCATTCACGTCACAGTGGTATGTCTACGACCGAAACGACAAGTCTCTACGAAAACTCTCTTCCGGGGGAGATCAGGAGGTGCCATCGTTTTCGCCCGACAGCAAGAAAATTGCGTTCGTGAGGAAAAACAACCTCTTTTTTGTCGACCTTAATTCTTGGGAGGAAGTCCAAATCACGACTGACGGACGGTTCAACTTCATCATCAACGGAAAGCCCGACTGGGTATATGAGGAGGAGTTCGAGTACAACAAGGCATATGCTTTCACCGCCGACTCCAAGATGATTGCGTGGATGAGAACGGACGAGACCAACGTGAAGACGTTTGCCTTCCAGTATTACATGGGGGAGGCGCCACAAATGGGAGACAACCAGCTGTATCCCTCAAATTATGAATATAAGTATCCGAAGGCGGGAGAGGAGAACGCAAAGGTCATGGTGCTCAGCTGCGACCTGGAGACGCAGCGGATTCAGACGATCAACGTCCCGCTCGACGACGACGGATTTATCCCGCGCGTGCTGCCTATGGCGGGGAAAGACAAGGTGGCGGTTGTCACGCTCAACCGGCATCAGAACAGATGTGACGTCTACGAGGCAAACACGCGGAACGGACAGACTCGGCTGCTCGTCAGGGAGGAAGCCCAGAATTATATCGAGACTTCGTTCTATAATCACATGGACTTCACTGGTGGACAGTTCGTCCTGTTGTCTGAGCGCGACGGATTCCGGCATCTCTATCTCTACAACCAGGACGGGACGATGGCGTCGCAACTGACGAAAGGGGAATTTGTCGTCAACGATTACTATGGCACCGACACTAAGGGAAAGCTCTTCTTCTATTCTTCCAATGAGGGCAGCCCGCTCGAACAATATGTCTATTGCGTCGATGCTAAGGGGAAGAAACGGATGCTCACCAAGGAAAAAGGCACTCATGAACCGGAATTCTCGAAGGGATGCAAGTACTTTATCGATGTCTTCTCCGACATCAACACGCCTTATGTCACTACACTCCGGGATGCGGACGGCGAGGTGGTAAGGGTGCTCGAAGACAACAAAAGACTGAAGGAGGAATACGCGGAGCTCAACATCGGCAAGCCGGAAATTTTCTCGTTCAAGACGTCTGAAGGGGTGGAACTCAATGGATGGATGGTGCGACCGGCTGACTTCGACCCGGCAAAAAAGTATCCTGTCATCATGTATCAGTACAGCGGACCGGGCGACCAGCAAGTTCACAACTCCTGGGAAAACGGCAACGCGGGAGGGCTCATCTGGGAACACCGACTTGCGCAGAAAGGATATATCGTGGCTTGTGTCGACGGACGGGGGACCGGAGGACGCGGACGGGACTTCCAGCAGTCCACGTACTTGACTCTTGGCGACAAGGAGTCTAAAGACCAAGTGGAGGCGGCTCTCTATCTCGGATCACTCCCCTTTGTCGACAAGGAACGCATAGCCATCTGGGGATGGAGTTTCGGAGGATTCAACACCATCATGTCTATGTGTGAGGGAAGACCGGTCTTCTGCTGTGGGGTCGCTGTGGCTCCGGTCACCGACTGGCGCTATTACGACAGCGCGTACACCGAGCGGTATATGCGCACACCGCAGGAAAATCCTTCGGGATACGACATCTCTCCTATGCACCGATATCAGAAACTCAACGGTCATCTGCTCATCTGCCACGGACTGGCCGACGACAACGTGCATTATCAGAATGTGGCCGAACTCTCTGAAAAACTCGTGCAAAGCAACATCCAGTTTGAAATGCAGGTCTATACCAACCGAAACCACGGCATCTACGGAGGAAACACCCGACGACACCTCTTCACTCGCATCGAAAACTTCTTCGACAAGTACCTGAGGCCTTGATATCTTCCGAACCCACCCCCGATGCCTCCCCCGTGTAGGAACGAAAATATCCGATTTTTGCGCAATAACGCTCCTGATACGTACTAAGCCCACCATCATAATATTGTCTTTCAGTCGTACGTACAAGTATCGTCCTACGTGTAAAAACGGATTTTTCACCTCCTACGCCTCCGTACCGAACCCACCCACCCTAACTAATGTCCAACGTACCTGCAACCCTCCTACTCGGGAAGACGGATTCATCCCCTCCTACAACCCGCCATCCGAATCTCTAACATTCAACAAAAAAGGCAGCACTTTCGTGCTGCCTTTTAAAAATTATCTCTTTGCAGGTGTTTACTCTGCAGGAGCGTCCTCTGCTGCAGGAGCTTCCTCAGCGTCTGCTGCGTCCTCGGCCGGCTCTTCTTCGCCTTCTGCCTCAGGAGCAGCTTCCTCTGTCTTCTCCTCAGCAACTTCTTCTTCTGCACCTTCCTCTGCACCTTCCTCGCCAAGATCCATGGCAGGAGCCTGAGGCATGATGTCGTTGCTGTTGGAAATCTTCCATACACCAGCCTTGTTCTTCTTCAGCTGGATCTTCGAGTTGCTGGTCTCGCCACCCACAGAAGTGATCTCAAGTTCTACAACTGCCTTGTCGCCGTCAATCTGCTCGTCAAGTACCTTGCAGCTCTTGGGGAGTTTCTTCTTGGCTTCTTCGTCCTTGCCTTCCTTGATGCCGTCCATTGTCTTCTTCAGCATGCTGATGGCAAGCTCTTTGCCTTGCTTAACCTGGTCTGCAGGCAGGCTGTCCTCGCCGAGGTCACATGCGTCTATGAATGCCTCATAGTTGCCGTTAATCATGTCGTTCATTGCTTTCTCAACGATTGGACCTGGAGCGTCCTTCGTACATGCTGCCATCATCAGGATAACGGCTGCTGAAATAAAACCGATAAGTTTCTTCATCTCTTTTTGTAATAATTAAAGGGTTAATAAATAAAATAATAATGTTATTAAAAATTGGAGTTTGTAAATTCTTATATCTTTCTTGTATATCTATTGCCTATATCTTTCTTGCCTTTTCGGTATTTTCTGATTCTAATTTTCTTTCTTAAAAAAATCAACCATATTATCATTTAAATTTTCGTCCTTAAAACTCATCATCGGAGTAACTACACTATTCACTTTTCACTTAAATGTATATATTTTTTGCAAATATAGGATAAATTTTCGTAAATTTGCAAATTCAAACCGAAAAAATACATTATGAGGGCATTATTTTTTTCTTTTTGGACAGTTTTTACAACTCTTTTTTGTTTTTCCTGCGGTTGCGGGAAAAAAGAACTCGCATCGGTTCTGCCCGATTCTGTCCAACTCAGGGTAGGGGACGTCGTGTTCCGGCTGGGGGAATCGCTCGAGAGCAATGTAGTCAACATCGCCGACCGAGGAGGACTATATTCCCATTGCGGAATTGTGGTCGACTCTGCCGGACTGTTCCGGGTCGTACATGCAGTTCCCGATGAGCTTGACTTTCCCGGAGATTCCGAGCGAGTAAAGATGGATCCTCTCGAACTATTCTTCCGTGTCGACCGTGCTTGGGCTGGGGCTGTATGCCGTATGGACGACTCCTTGGCGGCTGCAAAAGCAGCGCAGGCCGCAAAAGCCGTTTTTCTTCGTGGCACACTCTTCGACAACGACTACGATGAGAACGACACGACCAAGTTCTATTGCAGCGAGCTCATCTGGCATGCCTTCAAGCATGCAGGCTACGACATTGTCGGCCCCGACCGCCATTCCTATAATGTTCTCTTCCGCAGAATCGACTCCTGCATCGTGCCCTCTCAAATCTATAATTCATCCTATCTCCATCCCGTCGCATTCTTCAATCAATAATTGTCCCTTTATATAATAAGGTATATCCTTTCATACCATCTCCGCGCCAACCCATTCCGACCATTCCGCCCATTCCGCCCATCAATTCCCATCAACTCCCATCAACTCCCATTACTCCCATCAATTCCCATCCCTCCCATCAACTCCCATCCCTCCCATCAACTCCCATCAATTCCCATCAACTCCCATCCTTTTTTCACCCCCTTCCTCGTCCCGGCCTTCATAGCACCAGAAACTCCACTTTTCACTCTTCACTCTTCACTTTTCACTTAAAACAATCCCATTTTTTCCTCTCTACGCAAAAAAATCTCATATTTTCGCAAAAAAGTTGCTTGAATATTTGGTGGGTTCGGAAAAAGGTTGTAACTTTGCACTCGCTTTCCGAAAAACGGAAGGCACACGATAAAAAATCGTTCTTTGAGAGACTGGAACAGAGAAGAGAAAGACAAGGC
>JAFUVE010000047.1 GCA_017483765.1 Bacteroidaceae bacterium
GTGTATTTTTGTTAGCATTTGAGGGCGCATAGCGAGCTATGTAACCGAGAATGATGACAAAAAGGCACCACAGAAAACCAAAAGCAACCGAAATGAAACATCCATTTGTAGGTGCATTCCAAAATCAGAATTTTTAGAACAGCCCTAAAATCAGAAATCTTAGCTTTTGTAACAGCTTTTGGATTATTTGGGTAAATAAGAGAATACGCTGTTTGTTTTCTCTTTCAACATTACCCACACAAATTCTTGTAGAACTATTAATATGATTTGATGAGAACATACTTAGAAAACGCAGTATGAAATTAATCAGCTATGCGTATAACAAGGGTTTACATTTATTATTATTCTTCTATGATTTCTTTAAATCCCAAATCTGTCCAATGTTGTTCTTCGTATTTTTTATATGTTCCTTTTGGAATATATAGTGTTATATTTGATGGTGAAAGCCCCAGAAAACTTATGCCATTACCCAAATCTACTAACGATGCAATATGACTGGGGTTTGTTATCTTTGAATGAAATTCCTTTATTTTAGTACACCCTACAAAAGGATTGTCAGAATAATACTTGAAAAATGTTACAGAAGTTAATTCACTACATTCTCTAAATGCCGTGTATCTCATATGGGTCACACTGCTAGGTATAATTAAAAAGGTTAGTCCTTTACATCTACAGAACGCATAATCCCCGATTGTTGTTACATTGTTTGGGATAATAACGGATGTCAAACTTGTGCAGCCATAAAAAGCATAATCGGTGATGTTGGTAACACCCTCGGGGATTGTAATAGATGTTAAACTTGTGCAGTTGCGAAAAGCTTCACTACCGATGTTGGTAACACTCTCAGGAATTGTAATAGATGTTAAACTTGTGCAGTTGCGAAAAGCTTCACCACCAATTGTGGTAACACCCTCAGGGATTGTAATAGATGTCAAACTTGTGCAGTTGAGAAAAGCTCCACCACCAATTGTGGTAACACCCTTGGGGATTGTAATAGATGTTAAACTTGTGCAGCCATCAAAAGCAAAACTACCGATACTGGTAACACCCTTGGAGATTATAATTGATGTCAAACTTGTGCAGTTGCGAAAAGCTTCACTACCGAGGTTGGTAACACTCTCAGGGATTGTAATAGATGTTAAACTTGTGCAGCCTTCAAAAGCTTTACTACCGATACTGGTAACACCCTCAGGGATTGTAATAGATGTTAAACTGGTACAGCCATCAAAAGCCCATTGACCGATACTTGTAACACCCTCGGGGATTGTAATAGATGTCAAACTTGTGCAGCCGGAAAAAGCAAAACTACCGATACTGGTAACACCCTCGGGGATTGTAATAGATGTCAAACTTGTGCAGCCATCAAAAGCACCTGAACCAATACTTGTAATTCCTTCAGGTATTGTGAGATATTTAAGTTTTCGACATCCTTTAAATGCACCGATACCTATAGACGTAACACTATATTTATTCTCATTTAATTTTACAAATTTAGGAATCGCTACAATTTCTGCAGTTTTTTCAGCCTTGGCTATGATTACTGTCATTTCGGAGTTAGACGTAATTTTATAATATAATAAGCCATCAAAATATCCATCTTCTGTGTAGCTTTCTGATGAAAGTGTTATTGTAATGTCATTCTCTTTATTTTCCTCTTTTATTGTCTCATCATCGTCATCTGTGCAAGAATTCAATGCAATGGAGCCGATTATAACCATAAATAATAATTGTAATTTCATTCGAAAATATTTATTGCGAAACCCCCTTTACAAGAGCGTCTCAAGTTAATAATTCTGCTTGTAAATAAAGAATTGCAGGTGGATGATTGTCATCAGCGTCTGCTGTATGTTTACAGATTTGCGTTTTCGTCGCTATGTTCCCATGTTTAGTGTGCGATTTTTTTTCAACACTCTCTAAAAGTAGATAATATAGTATTGTTTATTACTTCAAGTGCTTTACCTGCAGGTGATAGTAGTGCAACCTGATTGTTTGAAAATTCTTTTGCACCATGAAAGATATTGCAACGCAAATAATAAAGGGTTTCTAATAAAGCTTTTAACCTTTCATCTGTATTTGTGCTTTCCCATTTTTCAAATAATAAAGGATCATTCCCTTTATTAGATATTACCGTATAATTCTGTTCTTTGATAATTTTGCCTAAGTCCTTGACGAACGAATCTATTTCTGTTAATAATATCTCTAAGTTAACCACATTATCGAGCATATATTTTCTCATTTGATTTGTACAAAATTCGAAGTCATGATTTGCTTTCATTTTAGCTGGCTTTATTACATTCACTAATGAGGAGTATATTATGTATTCAGCAATAAATTTGTCGAATACATATATTTTCTCATCCTTGTTGCTTTTTACTTTGTTTCTCCATCGTTTAACAAAACCTTTTACATAACTGTATGCTATGTAGTCAAACTCATAATTAATGTTGTTTTTATTCATATTTATATTCAATTGCCTGCCACTCCCATGCAGACCTTTAAATATTAGACTTAAAATTGACAAACAAAAAAAGCGCGGGAGTCAACATGTACTCGTCCCACACTCCTAGGCTCTGGCTTGCCCTACTTGTCTGAACGAGCAACGCCGAAGCCCACGCTGATAGCTATAAAAGTACAATTCTGCTGATAGCCAATAATGGCTGTCAAGCAAAATAGTACAATATACTATCCACAATGGGCGTTCACCGCTGCTTTGTCTTTAACAAGTAGTTCGAAACTGCCAGATTTCGGAGTGTCAAAACAAAGCGTTAGTAACGCCTTTTATGTATGTCGTACTCAAACTATTTGCGTCGTGAAAAACAGCATCAGAATGAGTACATCTGCAAAATTACAGAATTTTTCTGAAAACACAAATAATTTTGAAAGAAAAATGAAATTCCCTATGTCTATTTATGTGTAATCTCACATAATTCCTTTGCCATGTTGTTCAGAGCCAAACATTTGTCACGCGTGATAAGCATCTTCTCATTGTGATGCTCCCAAGGCGCAAGAATAAGTAATTGCCCTCTTGTGCAGGCTTCAAAAAACTCACCACCAGGTTTTGTGTAAGGGGTAAGACCGTTTTCTTCCAAATATACGATTGGGAAATGATTGTCCAAGAGTGCCCGCATCACAGCTTTCTCGCCTGGAGATATGGCTGGGGATATGTGTACGGATCCTTGTTGCGCAAAAGAAAGTGCTTGTAAAACTTCTTGCTGTATTTCTGTTTCTGTTAATGCTCTGGAGCATTGCACTTGTCGCTTGTCGGGAACTGAAAGAAGAAATTGGTTTCCTAAGGCGGAATAGGTCTGGTTCCCTATCTTGAGGTTAAATTGTACTCGGAAGTAGTCTGGGTGTTGGCGTTTGATAAGTAAACGCCGTGGATTATCCCTAAGATAATGTATCCATGCGTCAAGCTGCCCGGTTTTATGCAGAATCTTGTCGTTATACTGAGGTGCAAATAGTAATCCATTGCTGCGGTCTTCTCCTTTTCTGATTCTATTCTTTTTTTCTTGCTGCATTGTTGGCTGCGTTGGCAACGCAGCATACGAAACCGCCCCTTTCCCAGTATTGTCCTTTTCGAAACAACCTGGCTGTTCCGTACAACGCGTTGCCAACGAGGGCTTATTTTTCTGATCTGCCTTTTCTGTTGGGAGCTGTTCCGTACACCGCGTTGCCAACGCGGGCTGTGTCACTTTGAGACTTGCATCCTCTGTTTTTTCAACTATAAGCCTTCTGTAATGCTTGTTGCAACTCTGTTTGAAACCACGGATGACCATGCCGACAGGCTTTTCCATTTGTTCTGTAACATATAGGATGCCATGAAGATGATCTGGCATCATTTGAAGTGCCACAACCTTAATCTCTGGATGATAGCTACTGCAAGCCCACCATTCTTCCTTAACACATCTACCCAGTTCCGTTAATTTTATCCTTGGGGCATTTTCACTTCCTTCCGGGGCATTGCTGTCACCGATTACTTCTCCGAACAGAGGCCGTCTGCCTTGTATCACTAGGGTGAACATATACATACCTCTGTCAGTATAGTCGTTAATATCACTTCTTCTTTGCATGGAAGGTTTCTTGTCACCTATATATTTTTTCTTTTTGTGATAATCTTCTTTATTCATGGTTCTGTTTTATTTATATTGTCTACGTTTCCCACCTCAAACTCCATCTCTTCTCCTCCTACCTTCAGCCTTATTCGTTTGGCGCAGAGGCATAAGTTGGAATCGGGATTCTCGCTGACTCCATACAGACGGTCGCCATGAATCGGGGCATTCAGACCTGCGGGATGGGCACAGTGCACACGAAGCTGGTGGGTCCTGCCCGTGTCCGGGTAAAGCTCCACGCGGGTCTGACCACCAAGCCGCTCTACCACCTTCCAGCGTGTCACCGCCTGCTTGCCGTGGTTCATGTCCACAATCTGACGGGGTGGGTCATCTGGGTCGGGCCGCATTCGAAGCTTGATTTTCCCCTCATCGCCAACCACCTCTCCGTCCAAAAGCGCCTCGTAAGTCTTCTGAACCTCGTGACGGATAAACTGCTGCTGCAGGTCCTTGTATGTCGCTTCGTCCTTGGCGATGACCAGCAGACCGCTCGTGTCCTGGTCCAGACGGTGTACAAACCAGAAATCGGGTAGGGGATGGCACGACCGAATCCAGTCTGCTACCGACTTCAAGTCCCCTCTTCCAGGCACAGACAGCAAACCAGACGGCTTGTCAACTACCAGAATATGAGCATCTTCAAAGATAATCTTCACCTGACTCAATAACTCCGTTCCCTTTTGTTCAAGCAGGCTTTCTTCGACATCCAGCCCATCCAGCATGAACGACAAAATCGGTCGGCATTTCTTGTGGCAGGCAGGATAAAACCTGCCGTCATGCCTGATCTCAGAGGAAATAATCTCTCTGAATCCCTGTTCTTTGTTCCGATGGTGCGTCTCCTCGTCTTCTTGTCCACCCCTCCTCTTTCCTTCAAAATTAACATTTGTCTCGTCTTCTCGTCTTCTTGTCTTCTCGTCTTCAAAATCCACATTCGTCTCGTCTTCCTGTCTTCCTATCTTCTCGTCTTCAAAAGATTTCTGCACCCAGAACTCAGCCATGCACAAAGGCGCCAGACCATGCAGATACGCATACTGCAGCAGTTTTGGCGCACAGCACTCTCCGCTGCCCGACGGGATATGATGTGAGGCGGCGTTGCGGGCGAAATTCTCCTGCTTCAGCATCTTGCCGCGATAAAAGTCTGTGAATATTTCGATGAGATCCTTTTCCTCCCCGCGTGCGTTTCTGCACTTGTATTGTTGGAAAAGCCAGTCCTGCAACGCTTCCGACCTCCGTCTGCGCTCTTCCTTGTCACCGACCAACAGCTCAATCTCATGCATCTCCTGCTGGAAATATGTCGATTGGCTAACGTCGAATATCGGTGGAACAAATCCCTCCACCTCGCTCTTCCCGTTCAGCTGGCCAGAAAAGGCAGCAAGATAAAATAGTCCCTTAGCTTCATCATACCCATTTTCCCCATTATTCCCATTATTCTCATTATTCTCATTCCTCCCATTCTCTCTGACCACCATCACGCCGAACATCTTCCCTTTTCTCAGCTCCTCCTCCCATTCCTTGTTTTCTTCAATAAGCATTCTCAGCTCACGCGCGGCCTCCAGACACAGCGGATGCGGCACATAGCTGAATGGATTCGTAAAAAGCAGGGGCGGATTCAAGTCCGCCCCTGAGCTTAGTGTATGTAATCTTGATTTTTGCATTAAAAGTGATTGACTTCAAATGATAAGGATAAGGAAAGGCTATTACACTGCTACATTTTTGCCATTACAACAATCTATGTGATTGGTTGTCGATATGTGGCAGGGTAAATACACTATTCACTTAAAAATATCAGTCTTCCAGCAGGATGTTCATGATCTCGCAGGCAGCCTTTGCCACGGAAGTGCCAGGGCCGAAGATTGCTGCCACGCCTGCCTTGTAGAGGAAGTCGTAGTCCTGAGCAGGGATCACACCGCCGGCAATCACCAGGATGTCCTCGCGGCCCAGTTTCTTCAGTTCTTCGATGAGCTGAGGAATCAGCGTCTTGTGGCCTGCTGCCAGTGAGCTGGCACCCACCACGTTCACGTCGTTCTCCACAGCCTCACGCGCAGCCTCTGCAGGAGTCTGGAAGAGCGGACCCATGTCCACGTCGAATCCACAGTCGGCATAACCCGTGGCTACTACTTTCGCACCGCGGTCGTGACCGTCCTGACCCATCTTGGCTACCATGATACGTGGACGGCGACCTTCCTTCTGAGCAAACTGCTCGGTCAGCTCGCAGGCTTTCTCAAAGTCTGCGTCTTGCTTGCTTTCTGATGAATACACGCCTGATATTGTTCTGATTACTGCTTTATAACGTCCTACAATCTTTTCGCATGCGTCGGAAATCTCTCCGAGGGTACAACGCAGACCGGCTGCCTTCACGGCAAGTGCCAGCAGGTTGTTCTTGCTCTTCTTCCCTTCGTTGAACTCACGCACACATTCCGTGATCTCGGCCAACGCTGCCTGGCAGGCGGCTTCGTCGCGGTTGGCGCGTAGCTCCTTCAGCGACTCTTCCTGCTGTTTGCGAACGGCAGTGTTGTCCACCTCCAGGATGTCGAGCGGATCCTCGTGGTCGAGGCGGTATTTGTTTGTGCCGACGATGGTCTGAACGCCTGAGTCGATACGGGCCTGAGTGCGGGCTGCTGCCTCCTCGATACGCATCTTAGGAAGACCGGTCTCGATGGCCTTGGCCATTCCGCCCAGCTTCTCAATCTCCTGGATGTGCTCCCATGCCTTGTGTACCAGCTCGTTGGTCAGTGTCTCCACGTAGTAAGAACCGGCCCAAGGGTCAATCTGCTTGCACACCTTCGTCTCGTTCTGGATGTAGATCTGAGTGTTACGTGCGATACGGGCAGAGAAGTCCGTAGGCAGGGCGATGGCCTCGTCGAGCGCGTTCGTGTGGAGCGACTGGGTGTGACCCAGCACGGCTGCCATGGCCTCGATACAGGTACGGCCCACGTTGTTGAACGGATCCTGCTCTGTGAGCGACCATCCGGAAGTCTGGCTATGTGTACGCAATGCCAGCGATTTCGGGTTCTTGGCACCGAAGCTCTTCACGATCTTTGCCCAAAGCAGACGTCCTGCGCGCATCTTGGCGATTTCCATGAAGTGGTTCATGCCGATGGCCCAGAAGAACGACAGACGAGGAGCGAAGGCATCCACGTCGATGCCGGCGTTCACGCCCGTGCGCAGGTAGTCCATACCGTCGGCCAGCGTGTAGGCCAGCTCGATGTCGGCAGTGGCGCCTGCCTCCTGCATGTGGTAGCCGGAGATGGAGATGGAGTTGAACTTAGGCATGTTCTGGGAGGTGTACTCAAAGATGTCGGCGATGATCTTCATGGAGAAGGCTGGAGGATAGATGTAGGTGTTACGCACCATGAACTCCTTCAGGATGTCGTTCTGGATTGTTCCTGCCATCTCCTCGAGTTTTGCGCCCTGCTCCAGTCCTGCGTTGATATAGAATGCGAGGATAGGGAGCACGCCGCCGTTCATCGTCATCGACACGGACATCTTGTTCAACGGAATTCCGGCGAACAGGACTTTCATGTTCTCGAGCGAGCAGATGCTCACACCGGCCTTACCAACGTCGCCCACTACGCGTGGGTTGTCAGGGTCGTAGCCGCGGTGGGTTGGGAGGTCGAACGCAACGGACAGACCTTTCTGACCGCTCGCCAGGTTACGGCGGTAGAACGCGTTACTCTCCTCTGCCGTGGAGAATCCGGCATACTGACGGATGGTCCAAGGGCGGAACGGGTACATCATGGAATACGGACCGCGCAGATAAGGCGGGATTCCGGCTGTGAAGTCCAGGTGCTCCATGCCTTCAAGGTCCTCTTTGGTATATACGGGCTGGATGTCTATCTGCTCAGGGGTTCTCCAGTTGGCAGTGATATGGTTGTCTTTCTGCCACTGCTGGCCATTCTTCTCTTGAATTCCAGCATAAATATCTATGTTCTTAAAGTCTTTGCGTGCCATAATCATTTATATTTACGATTTTCAAATTTACGATTTACGATTTATTTACGATTTTTTTTATTTTATTATTTTATCAATCCCGATTGTCGTTGCTGTCGGCTGCCAGTTTTTTCTTCACGGTAATTATCGACTTTGAAATTATATTGCATAATTCTTGACTTTCTGTGAATAGGGGTTGCAGTCTCGAGCTGTCTATCATGTCGCTTCTTATAAGTAGATAAAGCCAATGGTTGGTTTCGTCCAATTCCTCTTCCACCATTTTGAGCTTGTTGAGAAAGTCCTTAAGGGATTTTCCAAGACATGCTGCTCTGTAGTTTGCTGATGGAGAAGTGCCTGAACGAACAATCTGACGAGCAATCGTCTGACCTGAAAGGGTATTCGGAATATGGTCTACCAGCTTGAAAATTCTTAATGCAAGTAGATTCAGCCGTTCTTGTAGATCTTCTTTATTCATTCAGGTATGGAAAAATTGATTAATAATAAAATAAATAGTAAATAGTAAATCGTAAATAGTAAATTCTAATTACTGGATATTCAATTTTTGGTTATACTCTTTCAGCGTTTCCAGCTGGTTGACTCTCACATGGATGAAGTTCTCGATGCCGGCGGCTTTCAGGTCTTCGCTGCATGCGGGTGCACCTGCTACCACGAACATGGCGCGGCCGTCGAGATACTTGAATGCCGGGATGGCATACTCTGCATATTCATCGTCGGAAGAGCAGATGACCACGATGTCGGCACCTGCCTCCAACGCTGCGTCTACACCTTCTTCTACGGTCTTGAATCCCAGGTTGTCCATCACTTTGTATCCAGCTGCGGCGAGGAAGTTGCATGAGAACTGTGCGCGTGCCTGACGCATGGCCAGGTTGCCGATGGTAAGCATGAAAGCGACAGGCTGCTTCGGTGCTGCCTCTGTGGCGAGGCGTAGCGACTCGAACTCACTTGCCATACGGCTCTTGTTCAGTGTAGGGATGGCGGATTCGCCTTCTCCTGCGCAACCACAGCTGCTTGCTACCGGACGTTTGCCCTCCGACACCTCTGTGAAGTTCGGGAACTGGTTGGTGCCCAGGATGAACTCCTTGCGCTTGGCTGCGTCGGCATGACGTTTGGTGTTGGATGCGTTCACTGCCTCCTGAATCTTGCCTGCGAGAGCCTGGCTGAGGAAGCCTCCTGCTTCCTCCACTTCGAGGAAGAGTGCCCATGCCTGCTTGGCGATGGCGTCGGTGAGTGTCTCTATATAATAAGAACCGCCTCCCACGTCAACCAGCTTGTCGAAATGGGCTTCTTCCTTCAGAAGGAGCTGCTGGTTGCGGGCGAGGCGCTCGCTGAATTCGTCCGGTGTCTGGTAAGGCTTGTCGAACGGGGTCACCACGATGGAGTCCACGTTACCGATGGCGGCTGACATGGTCTCCGTCTGTGAACGGAGCAGGTTCACGTAGCTGTCGAACAAGGTCTGGTTGTATTCGCTTGTCATGGCGCATACATGCATCTGGCAGGCGCAGTCGCATTTCGGCTCGTACTGCTTCACAATCTGGGCCCACAGCATACGGGCGGCACGGAACTTGGCAATCTCCATGAAGTAGTTCTCGCTCACGCCCATGTTGAACTTGATGTTCTTGGCTGCGAGGGTAGGCTCTACGCCCATCTCCACCATTTGGTTCAGGTATTCGTTGCCCCAGGCCAAAGCGTATCCCAGCTCCTGGTAGATGTAGGCACCGCTGTTGTTCAATGCGACGCTGTTCACAGTCACGCACCGGAAGTTAGGGTACTCCTTCAGTGTGTCGATCAGCTGGGGAGCGAGGGCGAGAATGGCAGTTGTGTCCTTGCCTTTTACGAGGATTTTCTCAATCGGGTCCCAGTCGATGCTGCCGCACACCTTCTCCTTGTCGTAACCCTGCTTCTCGAAATAAGCCACGAGCAGCTGGGCCAGCTCAAGTGAGCGGCGCTTGCAAGTGCAGAAGTTCACCTCCACGATGTCGCAGCGGATGTCCTTCAGCAGGGTCTCCACGGTTTCGGCATTCACCATGTCGCCGCAGAAGTGGAAGCCAAGCGAGTCAACGCCTTTGTTCAGGATGTCAAGGGCCTTGGCGTTCGCGGACTTGGCGTCGGTCACGTCGATGTTCTGACGAACATACCACAGGTTGTTGTCGGTCTTGTTGCCGCGGATGAACGGAAACTCGCCCGGAAGAGAGTTGACGGCGGCCTTGTCTTCCAGGTCTTCGCGACGGTAGAACGGCTGAACGTTAAAACCCTCGTTTGTCCTCCACACCAATTTCTTCTGGAAGTCGGCGCCCTTCAGGTCCACCTCGATCTTGTCGAGCCATTCCTGACGGGTAGGAGCTTGAAATTCACTAAATAGTTTTTCTCTTTTAACCATTATTTTATCATTTTTGTGTAAATAATATGTGTCTATAACAAAACCCACTCCTATACAGATTAGAAGTGGTATGGTTATCGCTGAAATAATTGCAAATTTACCGCTTTTTTATTACATGAACGAATAAAAAACGAATAAATTTTGAATAGAGTGGTAAAAAAGTTCTTTATCCACAGTTTCTTGTCTCTTGCTGTATTGCGCTTTTTCTGATTCCTTGGTCAGAACGGCGGTTTTGCCCTGCATTCTTCTGTTTTCTTTTATTTTCTTCTGTCAAGTAGAAGGTAACACTGTTAAATGAATGACAACTCCTAAATACAAAATCGTTTAATTACTGAAATAGTCAAATAAATCGTAAATAGTAAATCGTAAATAGTAAATGAATATATTTGTAATTCCGATTTTTTGTTGTAACTTTGCAGCGGATTTGAAGTTTTGCAAGTCTAGGGGTGCTTAAACTAGTAGGTTTAGGCTGAGATGATACCCTCATAACCTGATACGGGTAATGCCGGCGTAGGGAAAGGTAATCACACACCCCTTTATTATTTTTTTCCTGCCCAAAGCGGGCATATAATAAAGGTATTAATTATGAGAAAAAGATTGTTGCCGCTCGGTGCGGCATTTCTGATGCTGGGCGGTTATGCTTCGGCACAGGATCAGGACTCCTTGTTCATGGACATTGAGGAGGTGCAGGTCATTTCAACCCGCGCCAACAGTAAGACTCCGGTGGCTTACAGCCATATGGAGAAGGAACAAATTGAGGAGGTCAACCACGGGAAGGACATCCCGACGATTCTCAACATGCTGCCATCTGTCACTACAAGTAGCGATGCGGGCACGGGCATTGGATACACGGGCATTCACGTCAGGGGAACTGACCCGACGCGCATCAACGTGACGGCCAACGGAATACCGCTCAACGACGCGGAGAGCTCGCAGCTCTACTGGGTGAACCTCGGCGACTTCGCTTCAAGCGTGCAGTCCATGCAGCTGCAGCGCGGTGTCGGGACATCAACTAACGGCGCAGGAGCGTTCGGAGCTACCCTCAACCTCAAGACGGACAACCTCAGCGCAGAGCCATATGTGGGCGTCGACCTCTCAGGGGGCTCTTACGGCACTCACAAGGAGACCGTGCGCTTCTCAACCGGGCTGTTCGGAAAGCACTGGGGAATACAGGGACGCCTCTCAAACATCGGAAGCGACGGATATATCGACCGCGCCTCTACTAAACTCAACTCCTATTTCCTACAGGCGGGATACATGGACGATAACACTGTCGTTAAGTTTGTCACATTCAACGGATGGGAGAAGACCTACCACGCATGGGACTATGCCTCCAAGCAGGACATGAAGACCTACGGACGTAAGTTCAACCCGAGCGGTATGTACTTCGACCAGAATGGAGACACCGCTTTCTATAAGAACCAGACGGACAACTACCACCAGCAGCACTATCAGCTCCACTGGAACCAGTATCTCACCAATTTCTGGTCGCTCAACGCTGCTCTGCATTATACTCATGGCGACGGCTATTACGAGCAGTACAAAGAGGGCCAGAAACTCTATAAGTATATGTTCTCTCAGCTACCGGGAAGCGAAACTTTCCAAATGTCAAAGGCCAATCTCGTCCGGCAGAAACGTATGCGTAACGACTTCTACGGTGCTGTCGCAAGCCTCAACTTCGATAACCGAAGCGGACTCTCTGCCAACATCGGCGGAGGATGGAACCGGTACGACGGCGACCATTTCGGCAAGCTGGTCAACATCGTCGGTTACGACGGCGTGATTCCACGCGGATTCCGCTACTACGACAATGACGCGAAAAAGACCGACTTCAATGTCTATGGCAAGTTGAACTACGAGCTTTTCCGCAATTTCAATGCGTTCGTCGACCTGCAGTACCGACATGTGGGTCTCAAGATGGACGGTACGTCGCAGGAGTATGACGACCTGGACAAGCAGGTGCCATTCGATCTCAACCGGAAATACGACTTCTTCAACCCGAAATTCGGTATCACCTACAGCCCGGCGAAGGGACATACCGCCTACGCTTCCTATGCCATCGCGCATAAGGAGCCTACACGCAACGACTTCGAGGACATGATGAGCGAGACAGACCAGGTGGACCCGAAGGCGGAGCGACTGAACGACCTCGAGCTCGGATACCGCTTCCAGGCACGGAAATTCACCGCCAGCGCCAACTTCTTCTTTATGGACTACGACAACCAGTTTGTGCTCACCGGTGCGCAGGACTCCAACGGAGAGATGGTGGCCCGCAACATCAAGGACTCTTACAGAATGGGCGTGGAGCTGGCCGCCACTTGGCAGCCCCTGAAAGGGTTCACGTGGGATGCCAACGCCACATGGAGCAAGAACCGCGCGAAGAACATGAATGTCACTGTCATCAACGAGGACTGGAGCCAGAGCTACGCCAACGTCGGAACAACTCATCTGGCTTACTCGCCGGACTTTATACTCAACAACAAGTTCTCCTACGAGTGGAAGGGGCTGAAAGCATCACTCTTCACCAAGTATATCTCTGAGCAGTATATGACCAACTCCGGATTCAAGGGATACCTGGAGGAGGACGGCAGCACTACCAGCGCCATGATTGACAAGATCTTCACCACCGACCTCGACGTCAACTACTCGTTCAAGTTCGGATGCGTGAAGCGGCTCACCGTCGGGGCAACCGTCTACAACCTCTTCAACGAGAAGTATGAGAGTAACGGCTCTTGCTCCATGAACTTTCGCAACAACAACGGAAAAATCGAGGCATACAACGGAGGATGGGCATGGGCCACCTTCTCTGCACAGGCTCCAACCCATTTCATGGCTTACCTCAGCATCAACTTCTAACGTTATCAGGAGTATTTTATGACTATCAAACCTCTTGACGTAATCACAACCATCCTCGGACTTCTTTACATCTTGTTGGAAGTCCGGGGAAGTTGGTTGATGTGGGTCGTCGGATTCATCATGCAGGCGCTCGGCATCGTGCTCTATTACCAGAATGGTCTTTATGCCGACTGCGCCATGGAGTTCTACTATATCCTCATGACCATCTACGGCTTCATCGTCTGGAAAACCGGATGGAAACTCTTCAGCAGCAGGAAATCGGTGGACGGAAAAACGTCTGAGCAGCGAATCACCTCCTTCCCAAAACGGATGATTCTACCGTGGTTGATTGGCATCACGCTCATCTGGGCGGCCATCTACTGGATCCTGGTCACTTTCACCAATTCCAACGTGCCGCTGGCCGACAGCTTCACCACAGCGCTGAGCATCGTCGGCATCTGGGCGCTTGCACATAAATATCTTGAGCAGTGGTTCATCTGGATTGCGGTGGATATCGTCACCTCTGTCCTCTATTTCTATAAGGACATTCCCTTCAAGGCGTCTCTCTATGCCTTGTACGTGATTATCGCCATATTCGGCTACTTCAATTGGAGGCGAAAAATGAAGGCTGACAGGCAAACAAATGTTGACTCCGTTGACACATTTGTTGAAAACTGCTGATTTTCCCCGCTTTTCCGTGGCAGATTTAAAGAAAAAACGTGTTAGGCAAACTTTTTTTTATTAACTTTGCAATCAGATAAAAAATCAGAATTTTTAGAACACCACATAACACTTTATTTTTTAAATCTGACAATAATGAATATCCGTAATTTTCTTTTCGCAGTCGCGGGATTATGTGCCGCAACTGCCAACGCACAGAAAATCGAGTTCTTCACCCCATCTATCGTGCATGTCGTGAAGGAGAAGGGGAGTGCCCCTGAGTTCAAGTCGGAAGTGGTCATAGCCAAGCCTCAGCAAGTGAAGGTGACGGAGAAGACTTCCGCAGGTGTCACAACTTATAAGTCGGCTGAGCTCACCGTCACCGTGGCCGACGGGAAAGTGGCCTTTGCCGACAGCAAGGGCAACGTGCTCCTGAAAGAGGGCGACCATCAGTTCACGCCCATCAACGAAGGCATCGACAAGGGGGCGTTCAAGGTGAAGCAGTGTTTCGCCATCGACAAGGATGAGCCGATCTACGGACTGGGACTGCTCCAGAACGGGAAGATGTCGCAGAGAGGCGAACACCGACGGATGATGCAGTCCAACCTCGAGGATTTTGCTCATTTCTTCCAGAGTATCAAGGGTTACGGCATCTACTGGGACAACTATTCTCCCACGCAGATCGACGACAACGCCACGCTCGAGTTGGAAAGCGAGGTGGGCAACCGAATCGACTATTATTTTATGTATGGCAAGGACGCCGACGGGGTTATCACGCAGATGCGGTTCCTCTCGGGTAAGGTGCCGATGTCCCCGCTGTGGACCTATGGCTTCCATCAGAGCCGTGAGCGTTACAAGAGTCAGCGCGAGCTGCTTGAGGTGGTACGCAAATATCGTGAACTAGGTGTGCCTTTCGACGGTATCGTGCAGGACTGGCAGTACTGGGGCTCCAACTACACCTGGAACGCCATGGAGTTCATTAGCGACGAATTCCCTGATCCACAGCGCATGATCGACGAGGTGCATCAGAACAACGCGCATATCAGCATCTCCATCTGGGCATCCTTCGGACCCCAGACCAAAGCCTTCCGCGAGATGAAGGAGAAGAACATGCTGCTCAGCTTCGAGACCTGGCCACAGAGCGGACTGCCTTTCTGGCCCCCACGCATGGACTATCCCAGCGGAGTCCGTGTCTATGACGTGTATAACGACGAGGCGCGCGACATCTATTGGAACAACCTCAAGCGACTGCATGATATGGGCATCGACGCATGGTGGATGGACTCCACTGACCCGGACCACCACAGCTTCAAGGAGAGCGACCTCGACGAGCGCACGGCCATGGGATCTTTCCGAAGCGTCAGAAACCTTTTCCCGCTCAAGACGGTAGAAGGGGTCTATGACCACCAAAAAGCTGTGGACAAGCAGAAGCGCGCTTATATCTTCACAAGAAGCTATTTCGCAGGACAGCAGCGTACTGGCGCACAGACATGGAGTGGGGATATCGGCTCCTCATGGGACAGCTTCCGCAAGCAGGTGCCTATCTGCCTGAACTACACCCTCACCGCCAATCCGAATGTGAACTGTGACATCGGCGGCTTCTTCGCCGGCTCTTACAACACGAAGGGGGCGAACTCCGCCACGCGCAATCCGCAGTTCCAGGAGCTCTATGTCCGCTGGATGCAGTTTGGAGCTTTCATGCCGATGATGCGTAGCCACGGAACGGATGTCTACCGCGAGCTCTACTATTACGGAAAGAAGGGCGAGCCGGTGTACGACGCACTGGTGGATGCAGTCAAGTTGCGCTATCGTTTCCTTCCTTATATCTATAGCACGGCATGGCAGGTGTCAAACAACGACGACTCCTTCATGCGCGCCCTCTTCATGGACTTCAAGGACGACAAGAACACCTGGGACAACGGACGGGAGTATATGTTCGGACGCAATGTGCTGGTCTGCCCGGTACTCGATCCACTCTACACCAAGGAAAAAATCGTACGCACGGACGAGATGTCGGGATGGAACAAGACCGACAACAACTCGTCTGCAGAGTCCGACCCGGAAGCCAACTGGAAGCTTCCCAAGACTTACAGCGTGTACCTCCCGGCCGGGACCGACTGGTATGACTATTGGACAGCGAGGAAATTCACGGGCGGACAGACCGTAGAGGCCAACGCGCCGCTGGCTCGCTCCCCGCTCTTCATCAAGGCGGGCTCCATCCTCCCTCTCGGACCCGACGTGCAGTATGCCAACGAGAACAAGTTCGCCGACATCGACATCGTCATCTATCCGGGCAAAGACGCACAGTTCCTGCTCTATGAGGACGAGGGCGACAACTACAACTACGAGCAGGGGAAATACTCCACCATCCAGTTCTCCTGGAAGGAAAAGTCGCGCACCCTCACCATCGAACCTCGTAACGGCTCGTTCGAAGGCATGCCGCTCGCACGCACTTTCCACGTCCGTCTGGCTGGTACCGCTCCGAAGGACGTATCCTACACCGGCGCGGCCGTCAACATCAAGTTCTAACCAAAAAAACATCATAAATTCCAACCGTCTTCGGACATTCCCGAAGACGGTTGCATTATGTTGTAGGAACGAAAATATCTGATTTTTGCGCAACAACGCTCCTGATACGTATACACCCAAATACATGATATAATCATCTGTTGTACGTACATCAATCGTCCTACTTGTAAAAACAGATTTTTCACCTCCTACAACTCCGTTGCACCACTTGCCGGGCCAGTCCTACGTGTAGGAACGAAAATATCTGATTTTTGCGCACTCACGTTCCTGATACGTACTATCCCCATCCACAATATGTATGATTATGTCCAACGTACCTGCACCCTCTTACATGTAAATAATCTCTAATTCTCTGATTCCTGATCATTCTTCACTTCCAAAGTCTCCTCTTTTTCCTTCAGCCGTTTCTCTATTTCCTTCTCCAACGCCTCGTTTCCGGGGAATCCGCTGAACTGCTTCGTGATCAGCCCGTCCCAGTCCACGACGAGATAGGCGGGGATGGACTTCACCTTGATATGCTTGCACAGGTCGTTCCATTGACGGTCGGTAAGGTAGAAATGTTGCCCTTTGATGTCGGGAATCAGTTGTCGCCAGGTGTCCTCTGAAGAAGTCTCGCCAGTCACATAGACAAACGTCACCTTGTCCTTATAGGCCTCCTTCAGCGGTTTCATGTTCTCCATCGCCATCCGGCAGGGCATGCACCAGGTGGCCCAGAAGTCCACCACCAGCAGCCGTCCTTCGAACTGCTCCATGATGGCATGATAGACGTCCTTTCCCTTGATGTCGTCGTCGATATACCGGATGTGGTACATCGGATTACGCAGTGCCTCGCGGTTGCGCTCACGGAGCTTCTCGTTTCGGGTCTCTATCAGCGTTGCCAGCTCTGGGGTACGCTCCCGAATCGCTGCCAGCTGACGCTCGTTCAGCAGGCGGTTGTCTGCGAGGTAAAGCATCCCTTTGTGGGCATAGTCGATGCGGTCGAGAAACTTGGGATAGGTGAAATGGGCACCACGTTGCTCGTTGCAGATGGTGGCATACTGCTTCAGACGGTTGCCCATCGGGGTGTAAAGCAAGGCGTTGAAGCGCAGGAAGTCCCCTTTCACCGCCTCTTTGTAGAAGTCGTGGCTCACGCTGCGGTCCATCCCCCGCTGAAGGTATTGCTCGTTCAGTGTCATCGCGTAGCCGCCCAGCAGCTCCAGAAAATAGAGTTTGGAGCCCAGGTAGTTGAAGGTCTTCACTTCATCGCATACGTCGGCCTCTTTGATTCGCCGCTCCAGTTCTGCCTGACGGTGAATCACGTCTTCCTTGAAGCGGAACTCGTCCTCGTCTTCCGTATAGCGTCTCCACTGGCGGATCACATCGTTGTACAGGCTGTTGAATCGGAGGTCGGCAGGCAGACGGTTCATCCCGTTGTTCCACTCTGAGTGGGCACCGCCGAAGCTCCAACGGAGCACAGGGTCTTTCGTCTTCTCGTTCAGCGTCAGGGACGTGGTCTCGCCGGGCTCTACGAGCAGATAACCCTCCACTTGCTTGCCGTGCATGAACGACACTGCCGTGGTGCTTCCGCTGAGAATCTCAAAACGGAACCGACCCGTGGAGTCCAGCTTGGAATACATCGTGAATCCTTCTTTACCGATCAGGTCGAATGCGTAGATACGAACCGAGTCCGTATAGCTGTCTCTCGCTTTTGTCACGATGCCCTCCAGCACGGCTGTCTCAGAACTCAGCGTCGGCTCTGCCATGTCCACGATCTTCTGCTGGCTCCAGGCATGAGATGCATAAAGCAGCACACACAACATAAAGGTGATGGTTCGTTTCATCTTTTTATGGTTTTGCGTTTGAGAAAAAGTTAAGTTAGTATGATCAAAACTTCTCACCTATTTTAATTGTACTTGCAAATTTACAGCTTTTTTCTTTCAGAATAAGCATGGAAAGTCATTTTTTGAAGACCATTTCCCTTTTTTCTCGTTTATTTTTCGTAACTTTGCGTAATAAACACTAAAACTCATGAGCGACGAATTAACAGATAACAACCTGGAAAACCAAGAAGAATTCAACGAAGACGAACTGCAGGACCAGCCGGATGACTCGGGCTACCATCAGCCTCCGAAGTCGGACTACGACCCGACGAAGATGACCGACTCCATCACTCACCACCTCTCGGGCATGTATCAGAAGTGGTTTCTCGACTATGCCTCATATGTCATTCTCGAGCGGGCTGTCCCGCATATCATGGACGGACTGAAGCCCGTGCAGCGACGTATCCTCCATTCCATGAAGCGGATGGACGACGGCAAGTACAACAAGGTGGCCAACATCGTGGGACATACCATGCAGTTCCACCCGCATGGCGACGCCTCCATCAAGGACGCGCTTGTGCAGATGGGGCAGAAGGACCTCCTTATCGACTGCCAGGGCAACTGGGGAAACATCCTCACCGGCGACGACGCCGCCGCGGCCCGTTACATCGAGGCACGCCTCTCCAAATTTGCCCTCGACGTGGTGTTCAATCCGAAAACTACGGAGTGGAAACTGTCCTACGACGGACGAAACAAGGAACCGATTGCCCTCCCCGTGAAATTCCCCCTCCTCTTGTCGCAGGGGGCGGAGGGTATCGCTGTGGGGCTGTCGTGCAAGATCCTTCCACATAACTTCAACGAGCTCTGCGACGCGGCCGTCTCCTATCTCCACGACGAGCCATTCCAGCTCTATCCCGATTTCCCCACCGGCGGCAGCATCGATGTCAGCAAGTATAACGACGGTCTGCGTGGCGGGGCGGTGCGTGTCAGGGCAAAGATCGAGAAGCGGGATGCCAAGACGCTGGCCATCACCGAACTGCCATTCGGTAAGACCACCGGCTCGCCACAGCATCCATCCCAGTTTATCGACTCCATCCTCAAGGCGGCGGAGAAAGGCAAGATTAAGGTGAAGAAGGTGGAGGACATGACGTCGGCCGGTGTAGAAATCCTCCTGCACCTCATGCCGGGCACATCCTCCGACAAGACCATCGATGCACTGTATGCCTTCACCGAGTGCGAAATCAGCATCTCGCCCAACTGCTGCGTCATCGACGACCGCAAGCCGCAGTTCCTCACCGTCAGCGACGTGCTCAGACGCTCCGTCGACAACACGAAGGACCTTATCCGCCTCGAACTGGAGATTCGCAAGGGAGAGCTTATGGAGCAGCTCCATTTCCTCTCGCTCGAGAAAATATTCATCGAGGAGCGGATCTATAAGGCCAAGGAGTTCGAGAACGCCAAGAATATGGACGCGGCATGCGAGTACATCGACGAGCGGCTCACCCCGTTCTACCATCTCTTCGTGCGGGAGGTCACCAAGGACGACATCCTTCGCTTGATGGAAATCAAGATGCAGCGCATCCTGAAATTCAACAAGGACAAGGCCGACGAGATGCTGGCGCGCATCAAGGCGGAAATCGAGGACATCGACCGCGACCTCAACAACCTCATTGAGGTGACGGCGCAGTGGTTCCTCTTCCTCAAGAAAAAATACGGGGCAGACCATCCACGTCTCACGGAAATACGTTCTTTCGACACCATCGTGGCTGCTAAGGTGGCGGAAGCCAACCAGAAACTCTATATCAACCGCGCCGACGGATTCATCGGAACGGGCCTGAAGAAGGACGAGTTCGTAAGCAACTGCTCCGACATCGACGACGTCATCCTCTTCTACCGCGACGGTACTTATAAGGTCATCAAAGTGGCTGAAAAGGTGTTCGTCGGAGAAACGGAGAAGAGCAAGCGCGAAAAGCGCAAGGCGGAGATTATCCATGTGGCGGTCTTCAAGAAGGACGACAAGCGCACCATCTTCAACGTCTGCTACAAGGACGGTGCCTCGGGCGTCACCTACATGAAGCGCTTCAATGTCTCGTCCATCACGCGCGACAAGGAATACGATGTGACGATGGGAACTCCCAAGTCGCGTATCACCTACTTCACGGCCAACTACAACGGCGAGGCGGAGGTCATCAAGGTTACGCTCAAGCCGAAGGAGAAGCTCAAACGGCTCGTCATCGAGAAGGACTTCAGCGAAATCGCCATCAAAGGACGTACGTCGAGAGGCAACCAGCTCACCAAGCACGACATCTACCGCATACAGCTCAAGTCACATGGCGGATCAACGCTCGGTGGACGAAAGGTGTGGTACGACCAGGACGTGCAGCGCCTCAATTACGACGAGCAGGGAATATTCCTCGGCGAATTCCATAACGACGACCGCATCCTCGTGGTGATGAAGAACGGCGATTTCTACTCAACCGACTTCGATGTCAACAACCACTTCGACAAGGACATCCTCGTCATCGAGAAATACAAGACCGACAAAATCTGGACGGCGGTGCTGTTCGATGCCGACAACGACAACTATCCGTATATCAAGCGATTTGCGCTGGAAGCCACGAAGAACGTGCAGAACATCATGAGTAATCCTGACTCCAAGCTTGTCATACTCACCGACACGCCGTTCCCGCGCTTCCAGTTCACATTCGTCGAGCCGGACACCGACAAAGGACCGCTCGAGGTGGATGCAGAGGAGTTCATCGCCGTCAAAGGATTCAAGGCGAAAGGCAAGCGTGTCAGCACGTATGGCATCGACCAGGTGGTGGAGCTCGAACCAACGCGTTTCCCCGAACCTGAAGATGAGGACAACGGCGACGACAGCGGCGAGACTGATGACGAAGACAACGACGAACCGGACAACGACGGATCGGACAGCGACGCTCCCGCAACGCCACGCTCCGACGACGACAAGTCTGACGACGAAATCCGCGACGAACTGACAGGCCAGCTACGACTCTTCTAAATTGAAATCTTGAAGAATCGAAATATCGAAGAGTCGAAATCTCGAAGTCTCGAATTTTGAAAAAATCCTCTCATGTGCCAAGAAAAAATCGCTTAATATCCAAATAAATAGTAAATCGTAAATCGTAAATAGTAAATCTCTTTGTTTAGACTCCCCATACTTCTCCTTCTGCTGCTCTGGCCGCTCATGTCATTAGCCCAGCAGCACAATGAGCGCTCTCACACCTTTTCTGTGGGAGGGGGAGTGGCCAATGTGCTCGACACCTACCTTTCGCCCTACGACTATAAAGGTCCGGCAGTGCACCTGCAGCGACAGACGGAGCGGCGGGTACGTGCGTTCGGCATCGACAGCCTTACTTTCCAGACGCTCACTGACATCGACTGTGCCTTCACGGAGAACCCGGCAGGAAATGTCGACGGATATGCGGGTGGGTTACGATATGGATTGGCTTGGCTGAAACCGCTCGGACGGCTGACCTTCTCGACCAACCAATCGGTGCTCTCTTTCTACGCCGGACCGCAGGCATCTGCATATATCGGTGCTGTCTATAACGAACGTAATGGAAACAACCCTGCACAAGCAAAGGCCGACGTCATGATCGACGCGACGGCGAAGGTGAAATGGGATTTCAACCTCTTTCGAAGGCGGATGTCCCTCGGTTATCAACTCTATGTCCCTGTCATCGGACTCGCTTTCTCCGAAAACTACGGACAGTCATATTACGAGACCTTCCAACTCGGACATTATGACCACAACCTCGTCTTTGCGCATCCTGGCAACATGCCATCGATGCGCCATCTGCTCAGCCTCGACATTCCGCTGCGCAAGTCGTCGAGGACAGCACTCCGGCTCTCGTATGCCGGATACTT
Organism: Bacteroidaceae bacterium; assembly: GCA_017483765.1. GTDB lineage: Bacteria > Bacteroidota > Bacteroidia > Bacteroidales > Bacteroidaceae > UBA3839. The sequence continues at coordinate 22,146 of JAFUVE010000047.1, forward strand.
CATGCAGTCCACCTTCAACCACTTACTCTACCACTCTTACACCCACTCATTCATGATTGGCCTTACATCCTCTTTCTTGAGGCTATAAGCGCCTCTTTTCCCTGTAGGGACTTACTTAATGTATGTCCGAATGATTGGTATTCGAATAAATCCGCTTCAGTCACCTTATAAATCTATCAGCTCTACGTTTGTATAAGCAATTCGTTTAGATTCGAAAAATATCTTTGTTCAATTCGTGAGAAAACTATTCTACATATTATCCATCGTTTTGTGCATCTCCTGCGTAAAGGAGGAGGTGCCTTCCTCCAACACCCGTCAGGGCAACTTCGAGGCGCTCTGGCAGCTGATGGACCAGCGCTACTGCTTCTTCGATTACAAGAAGGAGCAGCTCGGAGTTGACTGGGACGAGGTACACACCCGCTATGCCGCCATGGTCAACGACAAGATGACCAACCAGCAGCTTTTCGAAGTGCTCTGCAATATGATTGGCGAGCTCCGCGACGGCCATGTCAACCTCTCTGCCGTCTACGACCTCGGACGAAACTGGTCCTACTATGAGGACTACGACCGCAACTACGACGCGGAGCTTATCGAGCATTACCTGGGAAAAGGAAACGACTACCAGATTGCCTCATCGCTTAAATACCGCATTCTCGACGACAACATAGCCTATGTACGTTGCGAGACCTTCAACAATCCAATAGGCGACGGAAACCTCTCCCTCATGCTCGACAACCTCAAAGGCTGCAACGGGCTTATCCTCGACGTCAGGAACAACGGAGGCGGTAGCCTGGTGGAGTCAGAGAGGCTGGCAAGCCGTTTCACCAACGAAAAGACACTCGTGGGCTACATCTATCATAAGACGGGAAAAGGACGCAACGATTTCTCTTCGCCAGAACCGGTCTATGTCACTCCTTCTGACGGAGTGCGTTGGCAGAAGCAGGTCGTCGTCCTCGCCAACCGTGAGACCTTCTCTGCCGCCAACGACTTCGTCAAGTCCATGAAGCGGTTCCCGCTTGTCACGGTCATGGGCGACCAGACCGGCGGCGGCAGCGGGATGCCCTTCAATCAGGAGCTGCCCAACGGATGGGGACTGCGTTTCTCCGCGGTTGTCTTCCTCGATGCCGACAGGCAACATATCGAGTTTGGAATCAAGCCCGACATTCCAGTCGCCCTCTCCCACGATGACGCCCTCAAAGGCAAAGACTCCCTCATCGAGGCAGCACGTGCCTTCCTCAGCCAATAGCTAAGCATCCTCCTCCGAAATCTCGGAATCTCCGGAATCTCTCCATCCCCCGGAGTAATTCTAAATTTCAAATCTCAAACTTCAAATTTCAAAATTTTTTTTGCTTCAGCTCGACCAAGACATAAAATTCATTCAGGGCGTCGGACCCAACCGGGCCGACCTGCTCAAGAAAGAACTCGACATCACTACCGTTGGCGACATACTGAACTATTACCCTTTCAAATACATCGACCGCACCAAGTTCTACCGCATTTCTGAAATCAACGGCAACATGCCGTACGTGCAGCTTGTTGGTCAGATCTTGTTTTACGACAAGGTCGGCGAGGGCCGCTCACAGCGACTCGTCGCCAACTTCTCCGACGGGACGGGCACCATCGACCTCGTATGGTTTCAGGGCATCAAATACATCCCGGAGACTTACAAACCTCGAACCACCTACATCATCTTCGGAAAGCCACAGGTGTTCAAAGGACGTATCAACGTGGCGCATCCTGAAATCGAGCCGGTGGACATATCGCAGTACGGCGACACCACCGCCATCGCTTTTCAGAATTATCAGCGATCACTCTTCGACAACGACGACGCATCCGCCCAGCAGCAGCAACATCGGTCGTCGTCGGCCCTTCAGACTCTCCGTCCGGCTTACAACACGTCTGACCGCATGAAGAAACGGGGACTCAACTCCAATCAGATGGCTAAAATCGTGGCTAACGTCATGCGGATGATGGATCGGCCGCTGCCGGAGACGCTGCCGCCCTTTCTCATCCAGCGATATGGGTTCATCTCTTACGACGAGGCTGTGCGCAACATCCATTTTCCATCCGATCCCGACATGCTCCGTAAGGCACAGGCACGCCTCAAGTTCGAAGAGCTCTTCTATGTGCAGATGAACATCATCAAGTACACGAAGGACCGCTCACGCAAAATCCACGGCATCATGATGCCGCATGTGGGGGAGCCGTTCAACACGTTCTACTTTCAGCATCTCCCTTTTCCCCTGACCAACGCACAGAAGCGCGTCATCAAGGAGGTGCGTGAGGACATGAGGTCAGGAAAGCAGATGAACCGCCTGCTCCAGGGCGATGTGGGCAGCGGCAAGACGCTCGTGGCACTCATGTGCATGCTCATCGCCATAGGCAACCGCTATCAGGCCTGCATCATGGCGCCTACGGAGATCCTGGCTGAGCAGCACCTGCAGACCATACGCAATTTCCTCGGCGACATGACGGTGAGGGTGGAGCTGCTCACGGGAACCGTGAAGGGCAAGAAACGGAAGGTGATTCTTGAAGACCTGGCTGCCGGCAAGATCGACATCCTTGTGGGCACGCATGCGGTCATCGAGGACAATGTGGTGTTCGCCAAACTGGGATTCGTCGTCATCGACGAGCAGCATCGGTTCGGAGTGGCTCAGCGTGCCAAGCTCTGGACCAAGAGCGACACGGCTCCCCATGTGCTGGTGATGACAGCCACACCGATTCCGCGCACCCTGGCCATGACGCTCTATGGCGACCTCGACGTCAGCGTCATCGACGAGCTACCGCCCGGACGGAAGCCTGTACATACTGTCCATCAGTTTGACGCGCATCACAAGGCGCTCTATCAGCGGGTGCGCCGGGAAATCGACCAGGGTCGTCAGATCTACTTCGTCTATCCGCTTATTCAGGAGAGCGAGAAAATCGACCTCAAAAACCTGGAAGAAGGGTATGCCACCATCTGCAAGGAGTTCTCCGATTGCAAGGTCTCCAAAGTCCACGGCAAACTCAAGCCGGCGGAGAAGGACGCTGAGATGCAGCGGTTTGCAAGAGGCGAGACGCAAATCATGGTGGCCACCACGGTCATCGAGGTGGGAGTGAACGTGCCGAACGCCTCGGTCATGGTCATCGAGAACGCCGAGCGCTTCGGTCTCAGCCAGCTACACCAGCTGCGGGGAAGAGTGGGGCGGGGAGCTGACCAGTCCTACTGCATTCTTGTCACCAAATTCCAACTCACCACAGAGACGAAGAAACGAATCCAAATCATGGTCGATTCCAACGACGGATTCGAAATCGCTGAGCAGGACCTCAAACTCCGTGGGCCGGGCGACCTCGAAGGCACGCAGCAGAGCGGAATGGCATTCGACCTACGCATCGCCAACATCGCGCGCGACGGCATCATCCTCCAGATGGCTCGCGATGCGGCCGCCGAAATTGTCGATAACGACATCGACCAGCAAAACCCTGCCTATGCCATCGTCTGGAAACATCTCCGCGAACTACGGAAAACTCAGATGAACTGGGGGGCTATATCATAATTGTCTGAGAAATTTGAGGCTGATTCAAGTATTTTCGCCTGAAATATTTGCATAAGAAAAAAATTTTAGCTAACTTTGCAACTTGAAATCCATTACACATTCAAAAATTGTTACCAGCAATTTTGTAAATTATTAAATATCAATAAAATAAAATGAAAAAAGGTATACATCCGGAAAACTACAGACCGGTTCTATTCAAGGATATGTCGAATGGCGACGTATTTCTCTCTCAGTCAACTGCGAAGTCGAATGAAACTGAGGTATATGAAGGTGTGGAATATCCGCTCATCAAGCTTGAGATTTCTTCTTCTTCACACCCTTTCTACACAGGTAAGGCTAAGCTCGTCGACACTGCTGGTCGTGTTGATAAGTTCTTCAACCGCTACAAGGTTGCTACCAAGAAATAAGCCGTACGACAAAAGACGAATCTTGACTTGCTTGCCTGATTGGGTTGGCAAGTCTTTTTTTTATATGTATCTGTCGTGTCAGCAGCCATTACTGCTTCCCGTCTTCTCGTCTTCATGAAATCAAACCAACTTACTTAATTTTCCACAATGAAATATAATAATCGTTAAGTTTTTTTCTGATTACCATTTTTTATACCTAATTTTGCATATCAATTCATTCATTACATTTATAACTGCACATTTTAATTACAATTAATATGCTTCCTGTAGGATATATTTTAAAGGAGAAATATCGCATCTTGGGGCATATAGCCTCAGGAGGGTTCGGAAACACTTACCTTGCTGTCACCCTGGCAAACAATGTGAAGGTCGCGGTCAAAGAGTTCTTTATGAAGAACATCAATGCCTACGACAACAATTTCAACGTGCTGGTCAGCAATAGGAACAACGAGGAGATCTTCCAAAAGCAGATGAGGAAATTCTTCAACGAGGCGCAGACGCAGGCCTGCATCACAAATGCACATGTCGTACACGTCACGGAGTCTTTCCTGCTCAATCAGACAGCCTTTTATGTGATGGAGTATGTAGACGGACATACGCTGGCACAAATCATCAAGGCCAACGCGGCGCCTCTCTCTGTCGACAGGGCCACGGATATTTTCCTTCAGGTGATCGACGCACTGTATGCCATTCATCAGAAGGGTATTCTCCATCTCGACATCAAGCCGTCAAACATTATGGTCGACAAGATGGGGGTGGCGAAAATCATAGATTTCGGTACGGCCAAATTATTTAATGAGGGTACCGACACCATATCCACCTATACTCCGGCATATGCGCCCATGGAAGTCCATCAGCAAAGGCCCGACGCCATCGGACAGTGGACCGACATCTACTCGCTTGGTGCTACTTTCTATTATATCATTACGGGAAAACGTCCACCGCAGGACACGGACATTGTCGACTACGGCGAAAATGCCTTCCGATTCCCGGCTGATGTTGACAACAGGACGAGGAATCTCATCATCTGGATGATGAAGCCGGCGAGAAAGGACCGGCCTCAAAACGTGTTGCAGATTCTGAAGTTCTTGGAAAACGGGATTATACCTGGCAGCCACGACGAGGAGGAAGTCACGATTGTGGGCGACGACAACACATCTTATGCCACTGTCTATACGAAAGACGGACGTAACGGAATGGCTGACAGAGATGGTCAAGATGATGACGACGATGACGATGACTCCGGCGCTTATCGTCCAAAGAAGAAAAAGTCTTATGCCGGATGTTGGATATTCCTTTTGCTCCTGGCTTTGTTTGCCGGAGTGGGTTATTATCTGTATGCCAATGGAATGCTCGACCGGTTCCTGACGAAAGGACCCGTTGAGAATGTGGTTGAGGATGACTCCCTTCAGGAGGTCACGGACTCTCTCTACCAGCAGAGCTTGCGTCAACAGCAGGAAATCGACTACTACGACCAGCTTTATGCACTCATCGACGAGACGGGAGAGAAGGTGAAGTTGGCGACGTCCGCAGAGGAGCTGGATTCGCTTTCAGCCCTGTTTGAAAGTGATTGGACCCGTCTGAACCGCAAGTTCGACGGGGTGGAGCTCAGCGAGAAGCATGAGACCACGCTCGTCAAGCTTATAGACAAGCTGGAGACTCAAATCAAGGAAAAAACCACAGAACTGCAACAAGACGACCTGATTGACATCATCTCATCGGTGTTGACGGGAGAGGAAGATGACACCACCACGCACGAAGACTCCTATACTGAGGACAATGACTCTGTTGCAGAAATCGGGGCTGAGTCTGAGACCGAAGAGGAATACTTCGGCTCGGACAATGTCGAGTCTCCATATTAGCAGACTTGCAGATGTTTCTTCCAAACCTCAATACTCCATCAGCCATTTCATTTTGCGGAATCTCGTCAGAACATCGCACTTGCTCATATAGGCAGGTGCGTTTTCTTTATGATTCTCATAATAGTGGTTCAGGGCGTCAAGGCACGCATATTTCTCTGACATCGGGTTCGGAATCATCTCCATCTGGTCTTCTTCGATATATTCGTTTTCGTCAACATCCTTTGGCTTCAGCCAGTTGTCCGTGGCGATAAAAGCCAGCGCATACAGGCATTTGCCAAGAAGCTTGTCGTCTTTCGTGTCCAGACACGAGCGGAGATACACCTCGCTGCTCTTGATAAAGTCGTTTTCCCCGGCGTGGTCATCTTCATTCACGTAGGGATTGCTGCTGTTCTTATAAGATATCAGCCACCAGCAGTCGCCTTTGTAGGAAGCCTGGAAATAGAGTGTGGCTAATTGGTAGGCTATGTGATTGCCTTTCTCTCCCATGCTGTTTTTGCTATAGGCTTTTTGGAGGTTGAGGACCTCACGGCAATAAGACAGACGGGGGTTGCTGTCAAACTTGATGTTGCGCATGCCTTCATAGCCGTAGTCGTCTTTTTTGGACTGGTGGGTCAGCCATCGTTCCTTATTGTAGTCACGGCTGTGCATATAGTGACTTATGTTCAGGTTGCTCAGGTAGCTCAGGTCCACTTTTTCCAGAAATGGGATTGCGTCTGCAAATTTTGCTTCCGCCATGTATTTCGTGCCGATGAAGTCGTAGAAGAAGTTTTTGTCCTTGTTCACACGTGAGCATACTAAACGGCTGAACACGTCGTCATGACTGCTCGTGATATATTTGTAGTAGGACTCGCAGGCGGATGCTGAAAGGTGGTAAAGATTGAGGTTCATGAACTCGTTCTGGTAGTCCTCGTTCCATGTGCACTCACCCCGTTCCTCATAGTCGTAGCGGGCGCTGCGGTGGTGGGAGGTGCTCTTCTGCACTTCCATCTCGTTGTACATGCCCAAAACTGCCAACGACAGGTTCTCATCGCCACGACGGCGAATCATCGGGCTCAGCGTGTTGATGACGATACGCTCATAGGCATTGGTGAAGCAATAGTCGGACTCGGTCTCCGCCTTGCATTTGCCTTCCAGCCATTGCAGCTCGCTGGTCAGCCAGGTCAGGTTGCAGCTGGTGTCGTTGCTGGCAATCAGCATGTTCACACAGCGGCAATTGTCTTTCGTGCGGATGTCACCGGGCAGGCCCAATGCCCTGTCTACCGACTTACGGGCTTCCTCCTGCTTGTTCAGCAGGTGGTACACCATCGACTGGCTCGTGCCCCACATGCATGGATTGCTCACTTTGCCTTCTTCCAGCACACTGTCGGCAAAGGCACAGAACGAAAGGGCATCGGGGCTCGGAACTTCGAAAAAGTCTTCTGCACCCAGTACGCCTGTTCCCGAATTCTGGTCTATCGTCTCCTGCACATTGTTCACGAAGTCCTGAAGCAGGTAGGGGAGACTGGGGGAGTTCGGGTTTTGGGCGTAAAACTTGCGGATGCCAGCCAGCCCGCGGTATTTACGCATGCTCCAGCGGATGCTGGCGTTGTCGCCCTGACGGGAGAAAATGGCGAAGGCAGGCTCTGCCTCACCTGTGTGGAACAGTGCGCCGGCATAGATGTTCTCCATCATGTTGCGGTAGACGCTTTGCGGCAGACGTCTGGCTGTGGACTGCCAGTAACTTTTGATGTCATCCCATTTCTTCAACAGCATCATACAGCGCATATGCAGAAGATGGTATTGACTGCGAAGACGGGTGCCTTTGTATTTTCTGCTGCGTTCCTGAAGACTGAGAATCAGGGAGTCTCGCATCTCCAGCTCTTCCTTGTCGGGATAGTCCCATGTCACGGTGAAGAACTCGTTGCAGATGTCCAGGTAGGCATTCAGATCTTCCACGTAGCTCAGCATCTCGGCGTCGTTCTTGTATTGGATGTAAGCACGTAGGCCGGTCACGTCGTATGTAGGGTAGCTGTCGTATTTCCCTTCTGTGTACGTGTGCCAGAATGTGTTCAACTCCTTTTGGAAGGGGGCGCTCTCCAGTTTTCGCTCCACGAAGCTCACCATATAATAATTATGTGTGGCGTGTTCGTCCAGACAGCAATATCCCTTCTGGCTGAAGAGCAGCCATACAAGCAAAGAAAGATGTAAAATATGTACTTTCCTATTTTTCATCTATGACTTTTTGTTATGTGTTTGCAATTCTCGTTGCTATTTCTCCCTTTGCCTCAGTATAGTTTCCACCCGTATTGCCAAATTTCAAACTCTTTGTCCGGATGGCTAAACTTCAATTTTCGTGCAAGCGAGAGCAGAATGAAGCTCGCTTCAATTATGCCGAGCGCAGCCGAAAATCATGTAAATAAACCTCAAACTTCAAAGAATCTGTCCGGATGGCTAAACCTCAAACCTCAAATTTCAAACCTCAAATTCTCAGTTGTCCGAAGTAAACTCCTGGTCCATCATCTGAAGTCGCTTGTGTGGCCCGCTCACGTCAAGGCTCACATCCCATGAGTTGTTGCTGTCGTCGTAGAAGTACATCACGGCCTTGTTGCCTGAGATTTGGTTCACCTCCATCTCGTTTGTCATCGCCTCGCCGTTTTTCAGCATCACGTTGCCGTTGTCGGTGAATGTGATCACGTCGGTGCTTACGGGGTCTACGAATCGGTTGGAAAGTAGCATGTTGCGGACGGACTGCTCGGTCTTCAGCATCACCTGCGGGACAGGCTTCGGAGCGGGAGGCGCGCTGTATGCCGGCTCTGTCTCCATCTCGTCCTCTTCATCGTCTGAGGCCCAGCGGTCGTCTGGCTGGGGAGCGGGAGGTGCGGGGGTGGTCACTCTGATCTTTGGCAGTTCGGGGGACAACAAGCTGATCTCATCCTTGTATATCGTGTCGTTTTGATGAATCTGACCCAGCGAGTCGTCGAGGGTGTAGTCCAGATATTGCTGAGGACGCTCAGAGGGGAGCGACTTCATCGGCTTCTCTTCGGGCAGATTGGCTTTTTTATAAATCAGCCAAAGCATCAGACTTAGGAGAAGAGCCAGAAAAATGAAATAGCCGATATGATAGTTTTTCTTCTTTTTCTTTTTCTTCGGTTTTCGGCGGACTGCGTCGTTCGAACCGGCCGTGGCAGCTGCGGCTGCGATTCCTGTTGTGTCTGGCTGGGCAGACGGGGTGTCTGTGGATTCTGCTGTGGGCAGTTTGTGGCCGCAGTGATAGCAGAATTTCGACTCCTCAGGTATCTGTTCCCCGCAATTAGGACAATATTTTTGTGACATCTGTATGGGTGTTTGGCACTGCTTCTCATGTTTTTGGAGCTGCAGTGGAGTTGGTTTTCAAATTTCTTTGCAAAGATACGGCTTTTTTCCATATCTTTGAACCTAATCAACAACAATTTTCTACTATTTTTTTTCTGCGTGTTAAAAAAAATGAAAAAATAGTGGTTATTTCAATATTCTTTGGTAAATTTGCTTTCCGTTAATAAAGAAAATCGATTAATACAAAAGAAAATCGATTAATACAAATATAAATCGTAAATCGGAAAACTTTGGAGCAGCGAATACAGAGCCAAGCTTACTTGAGCTATGTTGAAATCTCCGTTTGAGCCAAATGAACAAAGCAGAACTTGTTCTAGCTTTGTCATGGCGTAGGAGATTCGATGTAATCAGTCGCGACAAAGTTCATGAAATAAATAGTAAAATCGTAAATAAATCTGATGGGAAAACTTTTTGTTGTGCCAACGCCGGTGGGAAACCTGGAGGATATGACCTTCAGGGCTGTCAACACGCTCAAGCAGGTGAATCTGATACTTGCTGAGGACACGCGTACCTCAAGCGTGTTGCTCAAGCATTTCGACATTCACAACGAGCTGATGTCCCACCATAAGTTCAACGAGCATCAGACCATCCACCATATTGTACAACGTATGCTGACGGACGACATTGATGTCGCTCTCATCTCCGACGCCGGAACACCTGCCATCTCCGATCCGGGATTCCTCATCGTCAGGGAGTGCATCCGTAACGACATCGAAGTATGTACGTTGCCAGGACCTACGGCATTTGTACCGGCTGTCGTCTCTTCTGGACTGCCAAACGACCGCTTCTGCTTCGAGGGGTTCCTTCCACAGAAGAAAGGACGTAACTCCAGACTCCTCGAACTCCAGGACGAAAAGCGGACCATGATATTCTACGAGTCGCCCTACAGGGTCAGGAAGACGCTTGAGCAATTTGCCGAGATATTCGGACCGCAACGGATGGTGGCCACCTGTCGCGAAATATCCAAAATTCATGAACAGTGTGTCAGGGGTACAATCGCCGAGCTGATTGACTATTACAGTCAAACGGAGCCAAAAGGTGAGTTCGTCATTGTCGTCGCGGGTAAAGAAGAACAGACTGGCGGAAAGCAGCCCAACCAGTCTAAAAACAAATATAAAAACAACGACAAGGAAGATGATGCTTGATGTATCCAATTAAGATTATTCGTCAAAATTCGTCTCGATTCGTGTTCGAAAAAATCATTATTGGTATTAATAAATCATTTGAAGATATGAAAAAAGTATTGTTCTTAACAATTTCGAGTGTTCTTTTCCTGGCTTGCATGCCTGAGAAGAACAGCAAGGAGCAAAAGACCATCGACTCTCTCACCGTGGCCAACGAACAACTAAAGCACGGATATGAGGATCTGCTTTCCGACATCAACGACATCAATGCGGGATTCCAGCAGATGTCCGAAACGGAAGAGCGCATCAACTCCATCTCTTTCGATGAGAACGGAGAGACGAAGTCCAACGTGCCTACACAGAACATCAAGGAGAATATGGAGTTCATCGTCCAGCTCCTTGAGGACAACAAAAGCAAAATCGCCTTGTTGGAAAGCAAGCTGGCCGACGCCACCTACAGCTCGGAGCAGCTGCAGACCATGGTGAACTCCCTCAAGCAGCAGATGGAGGAAAAACAACAGGAAATCATGTCGTTGAAGAATCTGCTTGTGGAGAAAAACGTGCAGATAGGCAAGATGGGCACACAGATTGACAATCTCGTCAAAGAAAACACGTCTGTGAAAAATGAGAATACGCAGATTAAGCAGGAAAACGAGCAGGTGAAGACCGAAAATCAGACCGTGAAGGAGGAAAACCAGAAAGTCAAGCAGGAAAACCAGGACGTGAAAAACGAGAATGAGGCGGTCAAGTCGGAAAACCAGGCTGTCAAGTCTGAGAATGAGAAGGTGAAGAAGGAGAACAAGGAAAAAGAGACGATCCTTGCCAACCAGGACGCACAGATCAATGCGGCTTTCTATGCCATCGGCACAAAGAAGGAGCTGAAAGAAAAAAATATTCTCTCGGGAGGAGAAATCCTCACGAAGTCGAATTTCGATAAAAGTTATTTCACTAAAATCGACATCCGGAACACCACCACCATCAAGCTGAACGCCAAGAGGGCTGAGCTCCTGTCCAATCATCCTGCCAGTTCTTATGCTCTCCTCAAGGACGCAACAGGGGACATCACTCTTAAAGTCAACTCCCCTTCTGAATTCTGGAGCCTTACGAAATATCTGGTAGTCAGAGTCAAGTAAACTCCTGTACATGCCGGCATCTGTTTATGTATGCCCGAAATCCGGTATAAAATGCTCTTTTGTGTCTTGTAACGATTAACAATCCCTCATCATGAAATCAAAATTTTTTCTTTTTGCATTTATCTTCTCTTGTTCTTTCCTCCTCACTCTGCCCATTCTGGCTCAGGACAACAACAAGGAGAATGTTACCCAGACCGACAAGGACTGGCTGCCCACGGGTGAGTGGCCTTTCGTCAACCGACGCTTTGAGCCTGCCACGATTGTCACAGGGTTCATCAACAAGAAAAAGACGGTTTATCCATGTAATATCCATATCGGAAAGCAGACGCTTATGTATGTGCTCAACGACACGCTCATGCAGGCCAGCCCGGGCAACGTCAATTATGTGGAATTCCGTAACGGCGACAAATATGTGGCATTCGGCAACACCTTTGCCAAAGTCGTCCGTGAGGACTCTGTAGGACGGGTCCTGCGTGTGCGGCTGGTGGATTATGAGAAGCTCAAGGGCAGCGAGAAGGACGCCAGCAACATGAGCTCCTTCACTCTTGGAGGAGACTTTGGAGAACTCAATATCGACTTCAGCGGCTCCTACATCGTTAATCCTGAGGAGGAGCCTCTCCCCACGATCGACACCTACTATCTGAATTACAACAAGGAAATCTTTGAGGTGACCGACAAGAACATCCTCCAGCGCATCCGGCAGGACCGACGCAAGGAATACCGCGGATTCACCCGCTCTGCTGAGATTATCTCCCGCAACGAGTCGTCCGTCCTCAAAATCTGGGAAACCTTCTTCGTCAACTATTAGTCTCTGTTTATTTCTCTCTGTTTATTAGTCTCTCTGTCAATTATTAGTCTCTATATTAATCAAAAATCTCCTTCTATCGTTTTTAATCCTTCTACGGCCGTAACTCCCACTCCTGCCAATAACCCCACGTCCTTCAGTGTGGCACATCTTTTCTCATCCCCGCCAACGTCCCCGGTGTCGGGTGGCCATTGCAATAACTAATCTCTCTCTAAACGCTCAACCCTCAACTCTCAACTCTAAACACTCAACTCTTCCGAATGACCCGTAAAGAAATCACATTCGACCGATTCATACGTATCCTTTTCGGACTTGCCATTTGTGCTGTCGTCTATTTTCTCTTGCGTAAGCTCAGCGGGGTTCTCATGCCGTTCGTCATAGCATGGTTTATAGCATATATGCTCAACCCGTTCGTCAAGTTTGTGCAGAACAAATGTCATGTGCGTCACAGGTGGCTCGCCATCGTCATCACCTTCATCCTCTTCGTCGTACTCGTCGGAGGGCTCTGCTGGATGATCATACCGGCGGTCATCAACGAAATCGCCACGCTCAAGGATATCGTCGTCAAATACGTGAAGGACAACAACCTGCCAGACCTCTTCACGGAGTATATCATGCCTTATATTTCCTCTACAGAGGATGTGGGTGAATATTTCTCCGTAAGCGACCTTACCACCTTCCTTGACACCATGCTGCCGAAGATATTCTCCCTTATCTCATCATCTATCAGCGCGATATGGGGAGCGGTCATGTTCTTCATCACCTTCATCTATCTCTTCTACATCCTCATGGACTACGAGAAGATGACCAACAGCTACATCAAGTTCGTACCGAAGAGCAAACGGGCGTTCGTACAGGGACTTGTCACAGACGTGGAAGAGGGCATGAACTCCTATTTCCGTGGCCAGTCTCTTGTGGCACTATGTGTCGGAATCCTCTTCTCCATCGGATTCCTCATCATCGGATTCCCTATGGCCATTCCTCTCGGACTCTTCATCGGATTCCTCAACCTCGTCCCTTACCTGCAGATCCTCGGTTTCATTCCTACCGTTATCCTCTCTCTGCTCAAGGCGTATGAGACGAACCAGAACTTCTGGGGAATCCTTGTGGCAGCACTGCTTGTCTTTGCCATCGTGCAGATCATACAGGACGGATTCCTCGTACCGAAAATCATGGGGAACGTGACTGGGCTAAACGGTGCCGTCATCCTCCTTTCCCTCTCCGTCTGGGGTGTCCTCCTCGGTTTCGTCGGACTTATCATCGCGCTGCCGCTCACCACGCTCCTCATCTCTTATTATAAAAGGTATGTCGTCGGGATCAACGATGATGATTCCGATGTGGAGTCCCCCAAGCTTGAGAGCGTGTCCGAAATCACGGACACCGAGACGTAGGCGCTCCTGCTTTCAGGTGCTTTGCCCTTTGTCTTTTTAAAGGGCAGCATCTGAGTTGTCTTCTATGTTGCGTTATCAACGCAGCCCATCCATGCCGTAGCTCTGCTGCGGCATTTTTGTAACAGCCATGTTTCATTTCTGATATTTTTTGAATCATCCTAAACAGATTCCTTGCGTTTATTTTCGTAAATTTGCATCTTGAATATATATGGCATCTAAACAACTAATTAATTATACCTACTTATGAACAAACAATTCTCTTCACTGTTTTGCGCGCTCATGCTTTCAACTACAGCTGCGTTCGCGCAATACGGCAGCACACCGCCGCTGCATGTCGAGGGCAAGTACTTCGTCGACCCGCATGGCAACAAGGTGGTGCTACACGGAGTGATGGATACACCATCGCCCTATTTCAACAGCTACAGATGGGGAAATAGCTGTACGTCTACTAATATTTCGCCTTGTATCGCCTATTTCAACAAGCTTTTCACGGCCATCACCGACACTGCCAGCGGGGCATGGTGCGACCTGTTCCGACTCCACCTCGACCCATGCTGGACCAACGACCCGAACAAGCAGGCCACCAACGGGGGAGGAGAGAACGACATCAGCCGGTTTAATCCCACCCGTTTGCGCACCTATCTCCGTTCGCTCTATTTCAAGATTGCGAAAAACGCCATCAACAAAGGTCTTTATGTCATCATGCGTCCACCAGGAGTGTTCCCGGAGACCGTCAAGGTGGGCGACGAGTACAACGACTACCTCATGACCGTTTGGGACATCGTCTCGCAGAACGACTCAGTCCGAAAATACTCAGGACAGATCATGCTGGAGCTGGGCAACGAGCCGGTCAACCTCAAGGCGGCGGACGGCAGCAGCTCTCCTGCAGCGCTCCATGATTTCTTCCAGCCGATCGTCGACAAAATCCGAGCCAACGGATTCACGGGCATCATCCTGCTGCCGGGCACCGGTTGGCAGTCGAATTACCGTGACTACGCCACCAACCCTGTCAGCGACTACAACTACGGCTATGCTGTGCACGACTATGTGGGATGGTACAACACCAACGACAACTCCTACAGCAAATCGGTGGCGCTCAACAGTTTCAAGGAGGCAGTGCCGGTGGTGGAGGAAAAACCGATCGTCATCACGGAGGTGGACTGGAGTCCGGAGAAAGAAGGCTCTGGCCACTACAACGAGCATGGCGACTGGGTGGTCGGCAACTACGGCACCTGGGCCACCGGCACCACCTCGAAGTGGGGCAGTGCCTTCAAGGCTGTGCTCGACCACTTCGGAAACATCAGCATGACGCTCACAGGAACCGGCGACTTCATCGACATTGACACCTATATCAATAACCGTAAGGTGGTGCCTGCTTTCGAGGCGGCCATGAAGGCTAACGGCTATCCTGATGCCAGTGAGGCGTGCAGCGGTGCCTGCTTCAAGTGGTACAAGGAATATGCGCAGGTGAAGAAGGCGCACCCGGACTTTGAACGGAAATACACGGCCGACAACGGATTCGGAGGATTCACCAACCCGCTTATCAACGCCGACTTCCCGGATCCCGACGTCATCCTCGTCAACGACACCTACTACATGGCCTCCACCACCATGCACCACTTCCCAGGAGCGACCATACTCAAGTCGAAGGACCTCGTCAACTGGGAATACTGTGCCAACCCGCTTCAGCAAATCGCCGACAACGACGCATACAACCTGCTCAACAACGCCAACCGCTATGCGGGAGGACAATGGGCTCCGTCCCTGCAATACCATAACGGGAAGTTCTATCTCAACTTCATCGCCTTCGGACGCGACGGATTCGACGACGGAGGTGACTGGCTACTCTCGGCCACCGACCCGGAAGGGGAATGGACCATGACGCGTCTCGACGGATTCTACTACGATGCGGGATTCCTCTTCGACGACAACCGCGACCAGCTCCACGGACTCGGACCCGACGGGGAAAAGAACGGCGACGGATTCCTGTATGTGGCTGCGGGAATCGACCACATCACCGTTCATAAGCTCAATGCAAGCACGTTCAAGGAAATCAGCAGCAAGGAGGTCATCACCGTAGGCAACGGATGTGAGGGCTCTCATATGTACCATATTGGTGATTACTATTATATCTATGCCACTTACGGCGGAACGGAAGGCTCCCAGACTATTTTCCGCGCCAAGGACCCGATGGGACCCTACGAGGAGCACAACGGACGCGTCTTCGCCAACCAGAAAATCCATCAAGGCGGCATCGTGCAGACGCAGACGGGAGAGTGGTGGACCATCCTCTTCAAGGACGCTGGTACCATCGGACGCATCCCGTTCCTCGAACCGGTCAAATGGGTGGACGGATGGCCGGTTATCGGAAACAACGGCATCGACGTCACTTATGCAGGAAAAGCCTATGCAAAACCGAACGTAGGAAAGACTTACCCGAAGACGTACCTCCCGACCAACGACACCTTTACAGATCCGAAACTGGGGCTGCAATGGCAATGGAACCACAACCCGGATGATGCGGCTTGGTCACTCTTCGAGAGCCCGGGCAACCTGCGCCTCCACACCGTCTCCATCACGGACAACCTCAAGCAGGCAAGGAATATGCTCACTCAGCGCATCTTCGGATATAACATCGCCAACACTGCTTCCGACAAATATGCTGACAGCTACGGAACTGTCTCCATCGACACGAAAGGAATGCAGGACGGCGACATCGCTGGTCTCTGTGTCTTCCAGGATCCTTACGGCTTTATCGCCGTCAAGCAGACCGACGGAAAACGCTATATCGTGCAGTACCGCAGTGCCTACGACAGCAACCAGCCACAGGAGACTGTAAGCTCCACTCCTATTGACTTCACCGACGGGGAGAAAGTATTCCTCCGCGCCATCGTCAACTTCGGCACGAACAAGGCGAATTTCTATTACAGCACCGACAACCAGTCGTGGACGAAGTTCGGCAACGAGATGACCATGCGATATATTCTATCTGTCTTTGTGGGTAACCGCTTCGGCATCTTCAACTACTCTACAAAGCAGCTGGGAGGATATGTCGACATCGACTGGTTCTCCACGGAGAAGGAGTTTACGGAGGACCGCTTCTACGGCGAGGGCATCCTCAAGACGTTCACAGAAGAAGACCTCACCATTGAGTCGCTGACGGCTCAGAAGGAATATACTCTCATGCCGGGGGCTTCCAGATCGATCGACATGACGGCTACGTTCAAGTCGGGCATCACGTCCAATGTGGCGTCCCAATGTATATATAATGTGGAAAATCCTAAAATCGCCACTGTCATCGGCGGAAAACTTATCGGACAAGGGGAAGGCTCCACAAAGGCGACGGCTACATACACCGATATCCTCGGAAATGAGCAGACCGTGGAGTTCAACGTCACGGTGGCGATGTTCCCGCTTACGGAGGATGCCGTCAATCCTTCTATCTACGGAAGCGGCACGTTCAAGCAGACCACTGGTGCCCTCACCACCTCACAGTATGGATTCGGTGGATGGGAATATGGTGCGGGTGTGGACCTCAGCGCATACGACAAGATTGTCATCAAATTGCGTCGCGCTGCCACGAATAGCGCCTCTTTCCGCCTCTTCGACGAGAACAACTACTGGTCGTCGCCATACATCTGCGAACTCGGCAACAAGAAGACTGTGGAGATTGACCTCAAAGACCTGAAGAAAGAGGATGGAACGGCACTCAATCTCTCCCACATCTACATCGCTGGATTCTGGACCACGGGGGGATCAGCCATCTACATCAGCGACATCCATCTCGAGCGTTCTCTTACGGGCGATGTCAACGAGGACGGACAGGTCGATATCTCCGACATCGTGGCGGTCATTAACCAGATTGCCGGAACTGCACAGTATGCCCGTGCCGATGTCAACGCCGACGATAAAGTCGATATCTCCGACATCGTGGCCATCATCAACATCATTGCAGCGCAATAATATCACATCTCACATAAGCTTTAGTATTATCAGGATGCAGCCTCTTTAGTTGCATCCTTTTTTTTGAGTCCTCGTTCTATATTCTGCAGTACGTATCAGGAGCGTCTTACGTGTAAAAACGGATTTCATTTCATAGGATTCTGTCGCGACTCGGCCATTTAAAAGCAAGCTTTTATGGCTCTCGCTGCTCCAGAATCTGTCACCTCCTACGACGCCGTTGCACCAGTAGTCTGGCCCGTCCTACGTGTAGGAACGAAAATATCTGATTTTTGCGCAAAAACGCTCCTGATACATACCAAGCCCAACACACACAGCATTCTTTTTCAGCCGTACGTACCTCACACGTCCTACGTGTAAAACAGATTTTTCACCTCCTACAACATTTCTATTTCACACGTCCATCTCGTGAAAAAACCGTTTTTACGCATTTACACATCATTGCGTAAATCCCTGTTTGCCGGCATTATCCATACCCACCACGCATTTCCTGTTTTTTATCATTTTCTGATACTTTTATTATTACATTTGAAACATTGTAGCATTGACACTTTTGCTAAAACGCTGAAAACTAACGATATAATGTTTTGTAACAAAATGAAAAATCGGTGTTACCTATAATAAATTATGTTTATAAATTACTTTGTAACTTTGCATCGAAATTAAAAACTAACAACGTTTTAGGATAAATTGACAAATAGGCAACTCACAATTTTTATTATAATATTTTAATCAACAAACAATTTTTAACTTAACAAAACAAATGAAAAAGTATTTGCTTTTTATCATGGCGCTATGTGCAGGTTGCTCTGCATTCGCACAGATGGCCACGACCTACAAAAAAGGGACACATGGTGAGCAACGTCTTGTTTCGGCAGATGAACGTAACATCTGTTTTAGAACAACGGCGCAGAGGCTCGAGGCAGACCTGAACCCATCAACACATAGTGGTGGAATGTCTGTTGTTACGTCATCTAATTTCAATGGATTTACTGAGGTTACCAGTGTGGAGTATTCTAATGAAACGGTGCTTAACACGCTTCAGTATTATAATATGAATGGATCAACAGCAACCGCCACATGGAATGTCGGGGAAGATACTGACACATATTATGGTTCGGGCAGCAGTACTGCATCCAATTATGTCGATCTCACTGGATTTGACGAGTTGCGTATTTACCGGGATTCAGAACTGGGATTCCGCGCATTTTTCATCAATGCGGCTGGTACCGGTACAAACAAAATTGACATTAATTCTACTAATGTCACTTGGAATGGTAGCTATTTTGCCATCGATTTATCAAAAGTTGAAAAATATAATGACAAGATTTATCTTAACACAATAAAGTCTGAATCTTACGGGATCAATAATGTTGTCAACAACGTTACTGTATGTAACGTCACCAACACAACTGCCAGTCGTCCAGCTAAATGTACTTATACATATGATTCGGAACGTAAGGTTGGAACTTTCTCTTATTCAAACGTTCGAACTGGCAATGCGGCGGTTAACCTGATGAATAATCTGAAAAACGTTATTTCCAATTATGAGAATTTCGTTATCAGGACATTGAATGTGTCAACACCCCTTGAAGGACAAACTGTGAAAATCCACAATTATGACGGAAATGTTGTGACAAGGAATCAGACCCACCGTTATTGTCTGCAGTTCTGCGATGAGAATAATAATGTGTTGCATCAGGCATATATCTACAGTGAGGACATAAAAATCATTCCGCTTCATGAGTTCTTCAGTGATGAGGATTTTGCTAAAATCAATTCGGTTTGGCTTTCCACTGCTGGTGGAGATACAGACCTTAGCGCCACAATACAAGTGGCAGAGGCGTACCTCATATCCGCATACGACCTGAACAGAGGTACTGACACAAATAATTATGCCAAGGGTGAGTATTTCTATGATATGGATGACAAGTATATCGGTAATGCATATATCCATCCTTCTTATTTTATGATGAGCAATGGTGTTCTTTTTGATGATCAGACAGGGCAGGTTTCTATGGATATGAATGTGTATTCTTATGTGGACCTCAACAAGACAATGTACAATGATGATAATTGCGCTTTTCTGGTGGGGACGGATGTCACGGTTCCTTCAGGACAGAACGAGGTTATTGTCTATGGAGGGTTGTTCTGGAACGACATCAAAAAATATGCTGATCTTTCGGAATACGACAAGATGTATGTGAAATACGATGCCACAAAGACTGCACCGGCACTTGTATTTAATATGACCCAGTTCACTACCGACCCGCAGTATTTCAATGAGATTAACGGGACAAACTATCAGGATTATGTTAATAATGGAGTCCTTACCATTGCATCTGACGGATGGGTTATCGACCTTAATGCGATGAGGAATCTTTACAGCAATTCTAATTTGCATTTCATCAAGGCCACAGATGCTACTCTCGTTACTTCAATTCTTCTAGAGAAAGTGGAGGAGCGTGGACCTGCTTCTGCTGGAAAAAATGATAAGACAGGCCGAATCCAGCTTAGTGTTCCTTTCTCAGGATTTGACATGAGCGAGGTGACTGTTGTGTCTATGGACAATGCCGAGGATGGTGATGTGATTGGACGATGGATTTGCGGATATCTCGATTACTACCGTCATTATAATGTGCCGGAAAGCCATTGGAACTATGACGACAAACATAATAAAGACATTTACCTGGCAACAGAAAATGAAAATCCACATGACATACGTACCCTTTATGTAAGCAGATATAATGGTGAGTTCGAGCCACCGGTAGATGATAAAACATACCCGGCATATCAGGAATACAAGACTAAGGTGAACAACATTTATTGGGACACCAAGAACGATGAGACCTATTCCATGACCATCTACGACATTTGTATCACTAAGAACCATGTCATCACACGTAATGGAGGAAACCACTCGTTGCTGTCGAAGAAACAGTATAATAACGAAGGTGCTTGTGCTCCTGTTGGTACAGAAGGAACCACTTTATATGGCGATGGTTCTGTTGCGGGTGTCAACTATGCAGACCTTTCAAAATTCTACAAGTTGCAAATTAAGGGTAAACCAAGTGATGAGGTAAGACTCTTAGTCAACCGTCAGGGAGATGGAACAACCGAGCCAATTCGTCAAATTTTTGTTCGCCTTGATGCTAATGGATTAGCTAATGTCGATATCGCTCCAATCACTAAAGAAGATGGTAAATTCTATCTCCATGCAATTAAGACTCCTGCTTGGGATAGCCCTGCTACAAAAATCGATTATGTTAAACTCTATGGTGAGGAAGACGGTATCGTTGAACTCAACTCTGAATTGTTCCATTCCTGGATTCGTGACGAGAATACAACTGTAACTCGTGAAATCGGTAAAGGTTGGACTAATGCTGATAGCTATGGTATTTTTACGAATCAAATCGGAACAGGCAATACGATTGAACAAGGGGGAACCATTTATGGACCTGACTATGTGATATTGAAAGAGAACTATGCTGAGCTTACTGGATATAAGACTCTTAGGGTATATGGTACAGACGGAATGGATATTCGGCTCGTGTTTAACCGTACTAAAAATGATGCTGATCTTGAGGATGGTGAAAATGCGGCTGACTTCCAGCAGGATGTAAGAAAAGTGATTTCCAATGGATATGCTGACTTCGACCTTCGTCCTTATGTTTATTTCCATCTTAATTCAATCAAGAACTATTATGGTGGAACTGGAACAATATCAAAGGTTGAATTAATCAGCGACGAGCGAGTGGATTATGTCCTTGAGGGTAACGGAACACTTAGCAAGACAGCAGATGAGGCAAAGTCGCTTCGTGAGGGCGGTACCAATGCAATTCCTTGGGGAGGATGTGCTATGGATGCCATCAATGATGTGGGTGCACGTGTAATCGACGGACGAACAAGGGTGAATATCTCAAGAACCAGCCTGGCATATCCTGAGAACCCGAACCTCCTTTTCCTTATGCGTAAGAGCCTGACAAAGAAACAGAATGAGCGGTATCAGTTCGACACCCCTTCTACAACTACTCTTCATGGAGCCACAACCGATGCACCTATCTATGCCAACATGGTGGCTGTCGATGGTATCTTGGCAAGCGACTATAAAATCGGAGATGACGGATTCTCTTCCGACAACATCCACCTCTTCGACGGATATCCTTTCTCTGCTCCACGAGACATCAAATACTCTACTGCACGTCTCACACGTAAGACCACTGGCGGCAAGATCGGTACACTCATCCTGCCATTTGAATCTTCTTATGTCAAGGGTGACGCATACGAGACCACTTACGCTGAATATGCGGAGACCGCTTCCAAGGTGGGCAAGGGCATTCTTGGCGACATCATGATCGATGCCAACGACCACGTACTGCTCTACCAGCTCCATGAAGGAAACACCGAGGCCTACATGCCTTACCTCTATGTGGCTGATGAGTCCAGCGACAATACGGAAATATTCGCCGTGGCCAATGGAACCATCGCCCAGACACCGGAAGTGGGACCTGAGGATGCACCGGCTGAGTACATGACCAACAACCGCACTGATGCTTCCGACCGCCACTACCTGCGTGGATTCATGGAATCTACCCATGTGGAGAACATGTACGGATATAATTCTGCTGGTGAGCTCAAACGTGCAACCAAGGCTACGATGACTCCGTTCCGCGTGATGATTCAGGCACCGATCGACGTGAATCAGGATGCTGCACAGCAGGCTGCTGCTGGAGGTGTGAAGATCCTCCTTGCCAAATACGACGAGAACGACGAGCCTACCGAAATCAAGGTGATCGACGCGGCTGAACTCGAAGGAATCGTGGATGTCTATAGCGTGAACGGTGCACTCATCAAGAAGAACGTCAAAGCAGCCGATGCTGTCAACTCGCTGCCGAAGGGCGTATATGTAATTGGTGGTAAGAAAATTGTTAAATAATTAAACTCACACAGAAACAATGAAAAAGATATATATTGCCCCGAAGACCCGCATCGACGATATCAAAATCGATGACCAGATTATGGTCACTTCACCCGAGGGTATCGACCTCACAAAATCTGAAGAAGACCAAGACAACCCAAGTGACGACTGGGGCGCGAAAGAACAGTCTGACGACCTCTTTGCAGAAACGAAAGAATGGGGTAGTCTATGGTAATTACTGACGAACCCTGTTTATAGCAACTACTTTTTTTGACGCTGATTTTCATGTGTCGGCGGCTTCAAAAACCGCCGCACATGAAATCAGTTTTCAAAACCACCACACATTACCTCTCTTTCCGTCTACGGACTTTCTATGAAATCGAATCCTGTAGGGACTTACTTTATGTATGTCCGCAATCCTCTAACATTATTCTTCCCAGTGGTTCTACTTTATGTATAACGATATACAAAGGTAACTTCACTCTAAACTCCAAACTCTCAACTCTAAGTTCTCAACTCTAAACTCTAAAAATCTCTTTTTCTCTGTTCCTGATTGATTTTAGTGGGCGACGTGATGGGACAAGGGAAAAAATGATTTTATCAACCCTGCCATGCATTCATGCGTGGTCAAAACTTCTCTTCCATGACAACACCCAAATATAATAACCAGTTTAATAACCAACTTTTTAACTCTTAATTGCATGAATCGCCTGCTAAATCACCTAACTTTGCTTATTGCTCTGTTCGCGATTTCGCTCACGGATGCGGAAGCTTTCCAGAAGGACAGCCTCTACATCAACGTGAACGGCTCACAGCGCAATATGATTGTGTTTACGCCTAACAACGTAAGCAACGGACTACCTCTGATGATTGTCACACACGGCATGAATCAGAATGCAACTTACCAGTACCAGGGCGACCGCCTCTGGGAACTCATCGACTCCGAACGCTTCATCATCGCTTACCTCAACAGCAATGGAGGTACATGGGACATCGGGGGAAGCGGTGACCTTAACTTCATCGATGCAGCTATCAACTATGTGGACAACCGCTATTCCATCAACCGCAACCGCCTCTATTGGTCGGGATTCTCCATGGGATCCATGCTTATCTACCATGGCATCAGAAGCGAAATCGGTAAGAAATTCGCAGCCTTCGCTCCGTGCAGCGGTGTGCTTTTCTCTGCACAGCCCTGGAACGAACGCTCCACTCCGGTCAACCTCATTCATTGCCATGCATATGGCGACGATGTCTTCAACTACAACCAATATGGCATTCGGGATTACGTCACGCACTTCGCCACCCTCGACAATGCCAACAACTACACGAAAGTGCAGAATTATTATCCCAACCAGGCTCAATTCGGATGGATCGATGCGGATAAGGAAACATGGACTGGAGGAACTAACGGGTCGGAGGTGGAACTTCTCTCTGCAAACAGCGGAGGACACTGGCCTACAGGGGCTTACAAATATGAGATATGGAACTTCTGTAAGCGCTTCTCACTCGACGGCAGCAGCAGCCAAACTACTACTGTCGCCAATTTCAACTACGATTCTTATTCAGGACGATATAGGGTCGATTTCAACGACCTCACTACGGGTGGAGACCTTTCCTTCGACAGTTCTACGGGGGTGCTCTCACTTCCGGCAGGAAAAAGCGGAACACTCACACTCACCTTCAACGGAGCTGATTTCTCCAACGTTTCAAAAGTGAAGATGTTCCGTTCGGGTGACGACCTCTTCAATACGTTGACCATCACCAACGCCGCAGGCAATTCGGTCAATCCGGGTGGTGCGTTCTACACAAGCAGATATGAATTGAACTATGCCGGATATCAGGCAAACAGCTCGGCTGTCAACACGCTGGTATGGCATGGAAACAACGATACGTCGGCTGCCAAGACCATGACACTGCAGGAAATCCTTATCAGCGTGGATGTCATGAGGGCAACGAAAAAACATGAAAAACAGCTTGCTCAGTCTGAGTTCGGAACATGGAACGGCGTTGGGGCATCTGCCGCCAGGACGGGCGACGATGCAGGCATGGAATACAACATCGACCAGTTCATTGCCGGTTACGGCACCATCTACGGAAACGGCAACGTGTATGCCAACTCTTATGCCGACCTCTCAAAATATGGTACGCTGCGTGTCTATGGCGACAATGGCATCCATATCAGGGCCCTTTTCAACCGGCCGACCGACTCATCATCCGATTTCATACTCAAAGAGGGAGACATCACCGACGGAGTATTTGAGGTTGACCTCGCTTCAGTCGGACAGTATGCTCATCTCAATGCGCTCAAGGTGGGTGGGGGCAGCGGAACCGCATGGAGCGTCACCGTCACCGACGACACCACTCCCATGGATTATTATATCTCAGGCAAACTATATGTGGCAGACAACCTCTCTGCCGCGCTCAACGACCTCTCTGCCACCAACTACGACGCAACAGGGCTGACCAACACATCAGCTGTTGCGCTCAACACGGCAAACAAGAACGCGCTGATTTACGTCACCGACGCAGCAAAACTATCCAACAGTGCCAATGTCGTGGAGAAGAACGGCGACAGCTATTCATCTGACAATATCGAGCTTATCGACGGTGTCTCTGCTTCTCAAGGACAAATTGCCTATGCTGCCCTCGGAGGCGGAACCACAGGTAACAGTACCTGGTCCGAGACTGGTGGAAACTACTCCTTTGAGTGGACATCAGGAACATCAGGGGCATGGGTGGAACTTATGCATTATGTGAATTATAAGGAGAGTCTGGATGGCTGTCAATATAAATATTTCTTGGTTGACACTCAGGAATTCACCAACACATGGGGAGTACAGTTCCTCGATGGTGATGCCAATGTCTTGGTGCAGCAGGAATACTGGGTTGCCATGAACGACGGCAACAAGACCAAAATCATCGATGTCGAGAAATTGTTTGCTGATGCCGGTAAAACGGCTGACCGTAGCAAACTGACGAAAATCCGACTTTTCAACATCGACTCATCTAATGGTGGTAAGGTGGTGGTAAAGCAGGCTTATCTTTACAATGATGAGGCCGATAACGTATATCCTTTCTACGCACCTTACGACATCACGGCGGCAAGTGCCAAACTCACGACTTCCGTCAGCGACGGATTCACGCTGCTTACCACCCCGTTCGCTGCTTCCATGCCATCGGGATTCACTTCCTATGCACTGCTTGAGGACAATGTACTTCCGTTCGACCGTATCGATCCTAATGCGCCTATGCTTGTCAAGGGTAACGGCGAACTTGTCCTCAGTGCCTCGAACGTTACGGTGAAGGCTACGGACGGACTGGTGGCTGGCGTGCTCAAGGGCACATACAAGCCGACGGTTGTGCCTGCTGGCAATTATGTGCAGAAGGAAGCCACCAGGGCTGACTCTTTCTCTCCTGTAGAGGGAGCGACGCTCTATGCCGTGACCCAAGGACAGGAACCGACTGTCTATCCCTTCCATGCGTATGCCACTCAGGAAGTTGTTCTCAACAACGATGACCCGGATACCCCGGACAATCCGAATAATCCGGAAATTCCAGACAATCCGGACAATCCCGAAAACCAGTCTTACACCCTCACTGTCACCAGTGCCGGCGTGTCCACGATGTATCTCGGATTCGATGCGCTTATTCCTGAAGATGCCGACTTCCTGCTTGTGGCAGCGGTGAAGAAAGTACAGGGTACGACTGCCTATCTCAAGCGAATCAAAAACGGAATCATACCTGCCAACACCGGTGTCATGATCTTCGCCAACCCAGGTACTTATACCTTCAACGAGTCGCAGACAGCACCCACCGAAGTGGTGGAGAGCGCACTGCATGGCGTGCTCAAGAACACCTCTGTCGCAGCCCTCTCTCAGCTTGAGGGCGGAGCGTCCATCTACGTGCTCAGCAGAGGAATCTCTGAATACACCGGATTCAAACTCGCGGGTGGAACCGTCAAGTCCGTGCCAGCAAACAAGGCATACCTGCCGGTTGACCAGTCCGTTCTCACGAAGTTCATCAACTTCTCGTTCGACGACAGCCAGACTACTGACATTCAAACTATCGACCAGGAAGATGTCAACAGCAACGCTGACGTGTTCGACCTCAGCGGGCGAAAAGTCAACAAGCCGGAGAAGGGCATCTACATCGTCAACGGAAAGAAAATACTCATCAAATAATTTATCCAGTTGCTGGTAGAGACGCGCCGTGGTGCGTCTCCCCCGGCACTGTAGGGACTTACTTTCTTTATGTCCGATTTCAATTCAGTAGGGACTTACTTTATGTATGTCCGTTTACACAACAAACATATAACAAATCTATCGCTTTTTATTAATAACTATCAATAATTTTAACCAACAAAATGAAAAAGTTTTATTCAGCTCCACAGACGAAGACAATTAGTTTTCAGGTAAGATACAGTTTGATGGAAGAGACAGCTCAGGAGGTTTTGGCTAAGCAACGTAAGGAAGAAGAGGCGGAACAGATGGAAGAAGAGGAGTTTTTGGAATTCGTTGCAAGTATGGAGGAGCGAAAACCACTTTGGTAATCAAATGAGAGATTCTGGGGAAAAGACAGCAAGACTGTCTGTTCCCCGCTTCTCTTTGTTAAAATGAATAAGACTATTCAATTCAAAACAGTATGAAAAACTCATCGGAAGACCATCGTCTCGTATGCTTGACTTCTTGTCTTCTTGACTTCTTTGAATAAACAACCAACTAAAAACTCACTTTAATATGACCAAACACATTTTCAAATCAATCCTATGTCTTGCGCTGATGGCTCTTTCTCTCAACGCCAAGGCGCAAAGCTATGTCTTTGGCACCACACCGGCACTCCATGTCGATGGCAATAAGCTCAAAGACCCCAACGGCGGAACGGTCACCCTGCATGGTGTGATGGATACGCCGTCACCCTATTTCAACAGCTACAGATGGGGTACGTATTGGAGCGGACCGACCGACGAGGCGGTCACCAGAGCCAAGGACTATTTCGACAAAATCACAACGGCTATCACGCAGCCGTCGAGAGGCACTTACTGCAACCTTTTCAGACTCCACCTTGAGCCATGGTGGTCGAACACCGGAAGCACAACGGGTGAGGACGACATCAGCAAGTTTTCTGCTGACAGACTCAGAACCTATCTTAATTCCCTCTTTATCCCGATCGCACTCAATGCGATCAGCAAAGGTTTATACGTCATTATTCGTCCGCCGGGAGTGTTTCCTAACACAGTCAATGTGGGAGACAACTACAACAACTACCTCATGACGGTATGGGACATCGTCTCCAGTAACTCCACAATCAAGCAGTATAGCGGACAGATTTCACTTGAGTTGGGTAATGAGCCGGTGAATGTGAAAATCAACGGACAGGATAATGCGGCTGCGCTGCATAATTACTTCCAGCCTATCGTCAATAAAATCCGGCAGAACGGATTCAACGGCATTCTCTGGATTCCGGGTTCAGGATGGCAGAGCCAGTATGCCACTTATGTGAACAATCCTATTTCCGATCCTCAAAACAACTATGGATATGCCGTTCACGACTATGTGGGATGGTACAACGGAGATAACTCCGCTTATGCCGACTGGAGACTCAACAACTATATCAACCAGTTCCACACACAGGTGCCGGTCATCGACAACTATCCTATCGTCATTACGGAGGTGGACTGGAGCCCGGAAAACGGATCAAGCGGACACTACGACGAACACGGAAACTGGGTTGTCGGTAATTTCGGTACATGGGCTACGGGTACCACGTCCAACTGGGGAAGACTCTATAAGGGACTGCTCGACCGATATCCGGAGAACATCTCCATGACGCTTTCTGGCACAGACACTTATATCGATGTGGAGGCTTATCTCAACAACGGAACAATACGACCGGCTTACACTACGGCCATGCAACAAAATGGATTTGCCAATGCATGGGAGGCGTGTAGCGGTGCGTGCTTCGAATGGTACAAGATATGGGGACAGGCACAGATGAACGGAAGCGGCGGTGGCATCGCCACATTCTCACCCGATCAGCAGACAGGACGTTATTATGCCAGCTTCAACGACCTCTCTGTCAGTGGAGACCTTTCGTTCGACAGAAACACGGGAGTCCTCTCTCTGCCAGCCGGAAAGAGCGGAAAGCTGACGCTCACCTTCAGCGGAGCGGACTTCTCCAATGTCTCAACAATCAAGATGTCGCACACAGGGGATGACCTCTTCAACACGCTCATGATCAAAAACTCGGCCGGTAATTCTGTAAACACCGACGGAGGGGCGTTCTATTCCAGCAGATACCAGCTCAACTACACGAACTATCAGGGCAACAGCTCAGCGGTCAATACCCTTGAATGGGAAGGCCACAATGATGGGTCGGCCACCAAGACAATGACGCTGCAGCAAATCCTGATTCAGGAGGATGTGATGTGGGCCTCAAAGAAGCATGAGATAGCTCTTGCACAGGCTGAGTTCGGCACATGGAACAGTATTGACGCCAATGCCGCTAAGACCGGTGACGACGCTGACATGGAATACAACCTCAACCAGTTTATCGCCGGCTACGGCACGGTATATGGAAATGGAAGTGTATTGTCACACAACTATGCCGATCTGACGAAATACACCAAACTGCGTGTTTATGGCGACAACGGACTGCTTGTCAGGGCGTTGTTCAACAGGACATCTGATGAGCAGGCCACAGGAAACGGTTCGTTACAGCCTTACATCGAATACAACAACCCAGCTAACCTGGCAGGAAAGACCTTTGCCATCGTACGCGACAGTAAGGCTTTGTATGGAACGGATATGCAGAATCTCGCTTTCGACTCCTACACCAGTGCATTCTCAAGTGCTAACTCGGGGTATCTCTTCAAGGCTGAGAGCATCACAGTCAACGGACAGGACTATTTCCTCCTGAGACTGATGACGCCGGCGGGGGAGGAGTACAGTGTCTATGGAGGGACTGCCTACCTCAATTCTCAGCCAACTGACGGATGGTGCAGCTTCGTGCTCGGACTGAACAACCAGAACGGACAGGACATCGAGAACGGTGCGGTATGGGATATCAAATATGTGGACGGACAAGGCATGACCATCCGTAATGTCGGTACGGGTCTTTATCTCGCCAACGCAGGACCGGCCAACAGCGAGTCGCCTGTCTATTGGACCTTATGCACACTCAAGGAGCAGACAAACACCAACCTCATCGAAAAAGCAGGAGAAATCGCCGACGGTGTCTTCGAGGTGGATCTTAAGACTTTAGGTGACTTCGCACATCTCAACGCACTCAAAGTGGGCGGTGGAAGTGGATCCGTCTGGAGAGTCATGGTGGTGGACGATGAATCTCCTATGGACTACTATGTGTATGGAAAGAAATATGTGGAAGACAACCTTGCTGTTGCTCTCAACGACCGAAACGCCACGAATTATGACGCCACAGGACTGACTAACAGAACGGCTGTGGCACTCAACACAGTGAACAAGAATGCGCTTATCTATGTGGATAACGCATCCAGGCTTTCTAATTCCGCCAACGTCGTGGTGAAGAACGGTAACAACTATTCGGCATCAAACATCGTGCTTACTGACGGGGTTTCCGCAGCACAGGGACAGAGGGCGTATGCAGCTCTCACAGGAGGTACCCCAGAGAATGCCACATGGACAGAGAACAACGGAAACTACACATTCGAATGGGCTTCAGGCGCATCAGGACAGTATGTGGAAATCATGCACTGGGTTTATCTGACAGAACAGAACAACGGATGCCAGTACAAGTACATGTTGATTGACACAGAGGAATATACCAGCAAATGGGGTGTCCAGTTCCTCGACGGAGATGGACGAGAGTTGGCTAAACAGGAATATTGGGTTTCCATGGCTGATGGAGGAGCAACAACGAAAATACTGAATATCGATGCTCTGTTCGCCGTTGCGGGTAATTCGTCGAAACGGGCAAACCTCACGAAAATCCGTCTGTATAACTTCGATTCCAACAGTGGTGGTAAAGTTGTTGTGAAGGAGGCATATCTCTACAACGAACCTACAGAAAACGTGTATCCGTTCTATGCGCCTTATGACATCACGGCTGCTAATGCCAAGCTGACAACGAAAATCGGTGATGACGGATTCACATTGCTCACCACACCGTTTGCTGCCTCATTGCCTTCGGGATTCACTTCTTATGCTCTCCTGGAAGACCAGGTGCTTGAGTTCGACCGCATCAATGCCAACGCACCGATGCTCGTCAAAGGCAACGGAGAACTGGTGCTTACGGCATCGGGTACCACCATTCCGGCTACGGACGGACTTAATGCGGGTGTGCTTCAAGGCACATATAAGCCGACGGCTGTTGCAGCAGGTAACTACGTACAGAAAGAAGCCACACGTGACGACTCTTTCTCGCCCGTGGAGGGAACAACGCTCTATATCGTATCTGAAGGACAGGAGCCGACCATATATCCGTTCCATGCTTATGCAACCGCTGAGGTGCAGACCGGAAACAATGACGACCCGGATCCGGACGATCCCGACCCGACATACGAGCCTTTCGAACTCACTGTATCCAGTGCTGGAGTGGCTACTGTGTATCTTCCCTTCGATGCGGTCATCCCGGATGCGGACTTCTTCGCGGCTGCTGGTGTGACATCCATCTCTGGAAGCACTGCTTACCTCAAGGAGGTCAAAGGCGGAATCATACCGGCTAACACGGGTGTCATGATATTTGCCAACCCGGGCAAGTATCTGCTCTATCCATCATCCACACCGGCTACAACAACCGTTCAGAGCATCATGCATGGAGTTCTCGTCGATACGCCAATCAATCAGGTGAAGGCGAACGAGGGTGGAGCCAACATCTATGTGCTCAGCCGCGGAATTGAGGAATACACTGGATTCAAGATTGTGGGAAGCACGGTCAAGAGCATCACGGCCAACAAGGCTTACATCGCACTGCCTGCCGACAGCAATGTCAAGGAAATCCGAATCTCATTCGGTGGCGAAACGCCTACGGGTATTGACGATGTCAAGGCTATCCTCAATGGCTGCGGAGCTGACATGATATACGACCTCAGCGGACGCAGAGTAAACAACCCGACAAAGGGTATTTACATCATCAACGGAAAGAAAGTGCTTATAAAATGATTTTTTGACAGTCTCAGGGGGGGAGCTGATTATCAACACTCCCCCTGAGCAGTTTTTTTTAGTACCTCTTGCTTTCCTGTACGCCGCAGTTTTCTGCGGCCATTCCCAGCAAAACAACAACCAAAATACTATAACCCAATGAAAAAATTACTTTTATCATTAACCTTACTACTCGTCTGCGTCATGGCCAACGCGCAGAGCAGACGGCCTATCGACCCACAGCATCCCATGTGGATCATACACGTCGATGCGTGGAACTATCCCGACCCACAGGCTATTATCGACCTCATTCCGGACGACATCAAGCCATATGTCTGCATCAACCTCTCGCTTTCTTGTGCCTACAACACGTCGACCGGATACCACCAGAAACCGGAGAACGCAGTACTCACATTCAAGTCGTGGGCTACCGTCTGCTGTCAGAACAACGTGTGGTTCATGTGCCAGCATGCATCGGGTGGGCACTGTCATATCAAGGATGACGACCTCGACACGTTCGAGTATTTCTTCACCCATTACAAGAACTTCCTGGGATGGAACTACGCAGAGCAGTTCTGGGGGTTCGGAGAAAGCGGAGACGAGTATTCCATGACCGACGAATCGAGGATTGCTCTCTTTGCCAAACTCGTGCCTATGTCACACAAATACGGTGGTGTACTCGTCGTCAGCTTCTGCGGAAACATCTATTCCCACCCTCTCAACCCCATGGCGATGATGAAGCGTAACAGTGCGTTGCTTGAAGCATGCCGACAGTACCCGGAGGCTATTCTCTGGTGCTATAAATATACAACAGCGGCTTGTTGGTACAACAACGAGAGCGTCTGTCTCGGACCATTTGTCTCCGGACTCGCCAAGAACTATGGCCTGCGCTACGACAACTGCGGATGGGACGGAGGTACGGAAGGATATGAAAAAGCCAAATACGGAAGTGCTCGCTCCAATCGCACCTATCCTGAATCCGTCGGCATCGGACCCATCCTCGACCAGATTGTCAACAACGGAGCGTGTGTCTTCGACGGACCGGAGCTCATCTGGACTCAGTGCTTCAAGGAGAACTGGACCAGTACTGTTGACGGATACTCACACCGTAGCTGGTCAACATATACGCAGTTCGACAACATCTGGATTGACATGTTCCGGAAAATGCTCGACGGCACCATCCATATTGCATCACGTGATGAAGTGGTTGACAGGACTAAAATCGCCGTGGTACAGAACTTTCCCATCAATCAGGATGATGCAAGATGGGAGAAATGGAAGGCGTATGCCACAAAAGATGATATGTACAATGGGCTTTACAGACAAAACGACCCGATGAATTATGGGGCTGGAAAGGACCAAAACTGGCTTTTCTTCAAGAAAACCGGACGATACCAGGCCATTCCCGTGGTCAACGGCATGTACGACTCCAAAGCCAATAGCATTCCTGTGAAAGTGAACCAGACGGACATCGTCAGTGGCTCGGTATGGGGAAATGAGACGGCGAAGGTCAATCAGTTCAACCAGTATTACCCGCAGGAATACACTGGCGACCTCTTCGCATCACGCCATAAGAACGAATGGGTGGTGTATTACCCCTTCTCCTATTATTACAGTTACGAGAAGACGGCATCGGCATCCATGGACCTCAAATACAACACATGCGCGAAGATGGACATCACCATGCAGAAATTCGATGCCGGAATCATCAAGGAAGCTTCTAACTATCTTGACATCTACCTCAACAACTTTCGTTCCGACACAACGACCGTCAAGACGGCAACGATCAAAATCACTGGGGCGTCTTCCAAACCGTCGTACACATACACCAACAGGTCGAACAACAGCTCCATCAGCGGGGGACTTGACATTTCTGAAAACTGGGCAAACAACACTTATACCCTTACGGTCAAACACATGGGACCGGTGGATATCCGGTTGAACTGCGCAGGGACATCTACTGGCAAAAGCTCTGACTACCTTTCCAACAGCATCTATACACCGGTTCAGCCGGAATCCACATACGACGGACCGGTCATCACTGAGGCTGAGGTGTTCGACAGGAAAAACATTCAGCAGGCTGTGACCGATGCCTATGCGCAGCAGAACAGCATACACAATCACGCTGGGCTTGGCTTCATCATGATGGGTACCAATTCTGCGGCAGCCATCAAGTCATCTCAAAAAATCGGAAGGACAACGGACTATTACATCAAGTTCCGCTATTCGGCTCCTAACGGAGGTATGACGAACTACAGAATATGTGTGGACAGCGAGAGCAACGAAGTGGCTACCGTCACCTTCAACAATACAGGGAGTTACAGTACCTGGCAAGAGACTTCCAATACCGTCAGTCTCACACAGGGAACACACAATATCTTCCTCAAGGCTGTGTCCGCGGGCAACAATCTTGCCATCGACCAGATGACCATTGTACCGACCGACTACCAGGAGGAAATCATCTCATCCGACGGAGCACCGTTCAACTACGACGCTGAGTCCGGACGTTATATGGCCGACTTCAATTATTTCACTGCGGGAGGCGACCTGCAGTTCGACAAATCTACAGGACTTGTAACGCTCCCGGCTGGAAAGACTGGGTCGTTGACATACAAGTTCTCGGGGGCAAACTTCTCAAATGTGTCGAAAGTCAAACTCGACCACTCGGGAGATGACAACTTGTTCTCTACACTTACAATCACTTCCAACGGATCGGTCATCAATAACGGAGGGTCTTTCTGGTCAAGCAAATACCTGCTCAACTTCACGAACTATCAGCAGGAGAGTGCTAATGTGACGACGCTGGTGTGGAATGGAAGCAACAGTGGCAACACCGATATGACCATGACCATCAACCAACTCCTCGTGCAGGTTGACGTTCTCAGGGCCGACCAGAAACATGAGGTTCCTATGACGGCCGACCTCTATAAGGCTTGGAGCGGAGCGGAAGCGGATGCAACGGAAACGGGGACTGCCGAACCAGAATACAACACCGACATCGTGCTCGGTGCCTATGGCGTCATTTACGGATCTTCAAGTGTGGCGGCCAACCTCTATGCCGACCTCTCGAAATACAGCAAGCTGCGTGTCTATGGTGATAATGGGCTGGGTGTCAGGGCTCTCTTCAACAGACCGACTGACACTTCGTCTGACTATGTGGAGAAAGCTGCCACCATCACTGATAATGTCTTTGAGATCGACCTGAAGGAAATTGGTGACTTTGCGCATCTCAATTCCATCAAGGTCAGCTCCAACAACAACAGGGGCATGGTGTGGAGAGTCATGCTGGTGGACGACGAAAGTCCGATGGACTACTATATCCATGGCAAGAGCCCGAGAACCATCAGCGTGGACAATGCGCTTGAGGATGCCGAAGCTACCAACTTCGACGCAACGGACCTTACCAATGTATCAGACCTCAATCTCACGACTAAGAACTTGAACGCGTTGCTCTATGTCACCGACCAAAGCAAGGTGGCGAACGACCACAACGTGGTGGTGAAGAGCGGAAACAGCTATACAGCACAGAATATTGTCCTCACCGATGCAGCTAATGTGGCAAATGTCGTGGCCGATGCCTATCTGCCGGGGGCTTCTGCCGTGAACTGCACGTGGACTGAGGCCAATGGTAAATACACGTTTGAGTGGGCTGCCGGAGCTTCCGGTGCTTACGTGGAGATCATGCATTATGTCAACACAAGCGAGAGCCAGAAGGGATGTCAGTTCAGATATTTGCTGGTTGACACGGAGGAGTTCACCAACACGTGGGGAGTTCAGTTCCTCGACGGTGATGCAAACGTGCTTGTGTCACAGGGCTACTGGAATCCGATGAATGACGGCAACAAGATGAAGGTCATCGATATCACCGCCCTCTTTGAGACGGCTGGAAAAATGTCACAAAGGAGCAGCCTGACGAAGATAAGACTCTATAACATCGACTCTGCAAATGGTGGCAAGGTGACAGTCAACAAGGCTTATCTCTACAATTCCCAGGCCGATTACGCATATCCGTTCTTTGCTCCGTACGACATCACGGCGGCATCGGCTCAGCTGACTACCGCGGTTGACCAGCAGAAGGGGTCAACCATCTGTATTCCTTTCAATGCGGATATACCATCGGGATTCAACGCATTCAGCGTGTCTGATGCCGGTGTCACATCAACAAATGTGGCGGAGGCAAATCGCCCATTGCTTCTTTCCGGCTCAGGCAACGCTGATTTCACAGCACAGAACGTGGTCGTGAAGGCGACGGACAACCTGCAGAGCGGATTGCTACAGGGTGTGTACAAGACGACTCCGGTGCCGTCTGGATACTATGCACAGTACGAAAATGCCACTGGTACGCCTTACGAGCCTGTACAGGGAGTCATGCTCTATGAGGTCGCTGGCAGCGAGGCTGTTCAGATTTATCCCTTCAGGGCATATCTCACACAGCAAATCGATACACCAGAGCCGGCTGAACCGTATGAGCTTACGGTGACGTCGGCGGGAGTGGCCACCCTTTATCTCGATTATGATGCGCTTGTTCCCGATGAGGACTTCTTCCTCGTTACGGCGGTCAAGGAGCTCGACGGGACGACGGCTTACCTCAAGGAAGTGAAAGGTGGTATCATTCCGGCTAATACCGGCGTGATGATTTTTGCCAATCCAGGCACTTACCTGATCTATCCTTCAAACGTGCAGGCCACAGAGAATGTGCAGAGCCTCCTGCATGGAGTGCTTGTCGATACACCCGTCAGCACGGTCAAGGCAAATGAGGACGGGGCGGCCATTTTCGTGCTCAGCCGTGGGATTCAGGAATACACCGGATTCAAAATCGTGGGAAGCACAGTCAAGACCATTACAGCGAACAAGGCTTATCTTCCAGTTAGCCAGACCGTCGAGGTCAAGGAAATCTACATCTCATTCTGGGGACAGGTCATCACTGGCATCGACGATGTCAAGGCTGCAGTCGAAAACAGCAAAAAGAACGAAGCGATTTACGACCTCAGCGGACGACGTGTCAGCAAGATGAACAAGGGCATCTACATTGTCAATGGCAAGAAGGTACTCATCAAGTGATTGAGACAGGAAAGGTGTCGGTATGGAAGTGTTTCTGACACACTCAATTGCCGACACCTTATCCTCTTTTATAAAAAATAGTCTGTAAATGATTTTATATATTGTCGAAAATATGAGAACTAAATTGATGACTTTATTGTTGATGTGTGTGCTGTCTGTTGCCCAGGCGGCTAATGTCACGATGACGGTCAACAACACAAAATACCAATACATAAAAGGGTTCGGTGCATTCGTCTGCAGCCCGCAGTTCACCTACAATCATATGTCGGAATCGGAAATCAGACAAGTGTGGGGACCGAACAGCACGCTCAAGTGCAACATCATGAGACTCTATCTGCCGATTGGAGAAAACAGTTTTTCTCAGTCGCTCAGTACTGCCAGACTCGGCAAAAACCTGGGACTGTATGTCTTCGCTTCACCGTGGTCCATGCCAGCACAGTGGAAGACCATCAACTCCGTCAATGCAAAAGTGAACAACAGCCAGAATTACCTTCAGGAACAATATTATGGCACATACGCTGATTATCTCAATAACTATGTGACCTATCTGAGAAATAATGGCGTGAGTCTCGATGCAATCTCCATTCAGAATGAGCCGGACTGGCCTTGCGAATATGCGGGATGTATTTTCACGACTTCGCAGATTGTCAATTTTCTGGCCAACTATGCAGGAAGGATCAACTGTAAGGTCATTGCGCCTGAGACTATCGGTATGTCGGATAACTATGCCAATGCATTGCTTAACTCATCTGCGGCGTTAGCCAACTTTGAAATTTATGGAGGACATCAGTATGCCGGCGTCGGGTCGGCCTTCAAGAACCTCGCAAACAGAGGTAAGGAGCTATGGATGACGGAATATCTTATCAACTGGACGGAAGGTGATAACAAGCAGGACAGAAATGTCAGCTGGGCCTCGGATGCCTTTAACTTTGCCAATGCCATCAACACGTGCATGCTCAACAATGTCAACGCGTGGGTACACTACACCGCCAAACGCTTCTATGCACTTATGGGAGACGGACAGAGGGGGACCACTTCTGGGCAAATAACAAAACGTGGATATATTCTCGGACAGTTCTCTAAGTACATCACCGGAAGCACTCGTGTCGGATCTTCTTTCTCATCATCCGACCTCTCTGGATCGGCCTACCTCTCCCAGACGGGAGACACTATCTTTGCCGTTGTCATCAACTCCAGCTCCAACTCTCATTACCTCACAGTATCACTGCCGTTCTATACAAACGGAGGAAAACGGGCCGTCACCACGAATTCAAAGAACCTACAGGAGGACAATCTCTCTTTCGCCTCGGCTACCAACCGGCCGGCGGTCACTGTGGAAGCGTCAAGCGTCACGACTCTTGTCTTTGTCAATAACTCTGCTGTCAAGGTGTCCGACTTCAATTATGATATGGCGACTGGACGATTCATCGCCGACCCGAACAACCTCACGGCAGGGGGGGACTTGCAATTCAACCCTTCTACAGGGGAAATCACACTGCCTGCAGGAAAGACGGGAACACTTACCCTTGCGTTCGGAGGAGCGGACTTCTCCAATGTCTCGAAAGTGAAGATGTCGCGCGATGGAGACGACCTGTTCAACACACTTATGATCCGCAATACGGCTGGCAATTCCGTCAATACCGATGGAGGAGCGTTTTATAGCAGCAAATATGAACTCAATTACGCTAACTACCAGGCTAACAGCGAGGCGGTGGCTACATTGGTATGGACTGGAACAAACGACGGAACGAGTGCGAAAACGATGAATCTCAGGCAAATTCTCGTGCAGGTCGATGTCACAAGGGCTGACAAACTGCATGAAATCCCACTCGACCGCTGGGCTTTTGGTATCTGGGACGGAATCGGAGCCAATGCCACGAAAACTGCAAATGACGATGACATGGAATACAATATTGACCAATGTATTGCCGGATATGGAACTATTTACGGTAATGGTAATGTCAAGGCTCTTAACTACGTTGACCTGACCAAATACAGCAAGTTGAGGGTTTATGGTGACAATGGAATTCGTGTCAGGGCTCTTTTCAACCGTTCTACAGACACTTCGACAGATTTCGTGGAAATGGCTGGAGAAATCACTGACGGTGTGTTTGAGGTGGATCTCAGTTCCGTTGGCGAATATGCGCACATGAATGCACTTAAAGTCGGCGGTGGTACCGGTGCTGCATGGCGCGTCATGGTCGTGGACGACAACAATCCTATGGACTACCGTATCTATGGCAAACAATATGTGGCTGATAATCTCGCTGAAGCTTTGGACGATGCCAGTGCCACCAACTACGATGCCACTGGACTGACAAACTCTTCTGCAATCACGCTCAATGCTGTTAACAAAAACGCGTTGATTAATGTTGATAACTCGACCAGGCTTTCTAATACGGCTAACGTGGTCGTGAAAAACGGAAACAGCTATACGGCTCAGAATATTCTTCTTTATGATGTCTCCTCTGCAGTGGCCGACAGACCGGCGGCATGGTTCCCGAGCGGTTCGGTCATCGGAAGCGGGGCCACATGGACTGATTCCGGAAATGGTACGTACACCTATCATTGGGATGCGGGCTCTACAAGCACGGAAGTGCAGATTTTCAACTATATCATCGAACGGCAAGACTACAAATATGTGGTGGTGGAGACGGCTTCCTTCACTGAACAGTGGGGAATTCGTTTCTACGACGATGCAGACAACCTTATCACTGAGCAGGGATATTGGGCTGCACAACATGGCGGAAACCTCATCAAGGAAATCAATATCGACTCCCTCTTTGCTGTAAAGAATGTAAGCAACAAACGTGCCGTGCTCACAAAAGTCCGTCTCTACGGATTCAATGCAGATGGTGGTGATGTCGTGGTGAAGTCGGCATATCTGTGCAATAAGGCGACTGACAGAATCTATCCGTTCTACGCACCATACGATATTGAGGCAGCCACCGCTTCCATCAGTACCACAATCGAGAATGATGGATTCAAGACGTTCTGCATTCCGTTCAACGTGGCTGTGCCCGAGAATTTCACGGCTTATGTTCTCTCTGAGGAGAAGGCTACTCAAATCACACAGATTCAGGCTAACATGCCGGTTATTCTCAAAGGAAGCGGAACTGCTGGGTTCAGTGCGACGAATGTGACAGTGAAGGCAACTGATGGGCTGGAGAATGGTATTATGAAGGGTACGTACAAGACAACGGTGGTGACGGCTGGAAACTATGTGCAAAGAGAGGCAGTCAGGGCTGATTCTTTCTCTCCTGTTGAAGGTGTCACGCTATATCTCGTCAGCGAAGGTGGGGAAACTACCATATACCCCTTCCAGGCTTACGCAACACAGGAAATGCAGTCTCAGGAACCGGATGACCCGGCTCAGCCCTACGAGCTGACTGTCACATCGGCTGGTGTGGCTACACTTTATCTCGATTTCGATGCTGTTATTCCCGATGAGGACTTCTTTGCAGCTTGTGCGGTCACCTCCGTGTCTGGCTCTACGGCTTATCTGAAGAAAATCAAGGGAAGCATTATTCCGGCTTATACGGGGGTCATGATTTTTGCAAATCCAGGGACTTACACTTTACAACCCTCTGAGGTTGAACCCACTGAAAATGTGCAGAGCATTCTCCATGGTGTGCTTGAGAATACACCAATCAACACGGTAAAGGCGAATGAGGGAGGTGCAGACATCTATGTCCTCAGCAGAGGTATTGAGGAATACACAGGATTCAAAATCGTAGGTTCCACGGTCAAGACCATTACTGCAAACAAGGCTTATCTCGCTGTCAGCAGCGGTGGACAAGTCAAGGAAATCAATCTCTCATTCGGTAATGGGCAGACTACGGACATCACAGACATCAAGAATTTACTTGATCATTCCGATGTGTACTATGACCTCTCAGGAAGGGTGGTGAAAAATCCCCAAAAAGGAATTTACATCTTGAACGGACGTAAGATTTATATCAAATAATCGCCTTTTGGCTTTAATTTATTACAATTTTTCACTGATTGTAACATTTCTTATACAATTTGCAACGTTTGTGTACATACAGACGTTGCTTTTTTTTCTAATTTTGTAAACCGAAAGGAAACACTCATCGCAACACCCAATTTTTGTGTCTAATTTAACATCATAATTAAAATGAAAAAAGTATTTTTAATCTCGTTTTTCATGACTGCATTCTCTTGTGGTCTCTTCGCACAGTTCGGAAGACCTGTCGATCCGAATCCGAACATCGGACTCAAAGATGCTTACAAGGATTATTTCACCATCGGTGTTGCGGTCAACAGAAGAAACATCTCGGTCGATGACCAGATCCAGCTTATCAAGCACAACTTCAACAGCATCACGGCTGAGAACGACATGAAGCCGGTTTCCGTCCACCCGAAAGAGGGGGTATGGAACTGGGGCGCGGCTGACAGCATCGCCAATTTCTGCCGGAGAAACGGAATCAAGCTCAGAGGACACTGCCTGTGCTGGCATGCACAGTTCTGCGACTGGATGTTCACCGACAAGGACGGCAAAGAAGTAACCAAAGAGGTGTTCTACGAAAGACTCCGTGAGCATATCCACACCGTAGTCAACCGCTATAAGGACGTTGTGTATGCATGGGATGTCGTGAATGAGGCTATGGCTGACGGTGGTGGTCGAGGATGGAGAGGCCAGGCGCCGAGTCCTTACCGCCAGAGCAGACATTTCCAACTCTGCGGAGACGAGTTCATCGCTAAGGCATTCCAGTTCGCACATGAGGCTGACCCTAACGCCATCCTTTTCTACAATGACTATAATGCAGCTGACCCAGGCAAGTGCGACCGCATCTATAATATGGTGAAGAAAATGCAGGATGCAGGGGTGCCGATCACCGGTATCGGTATGCAGGGACATTATAATATATATGGTCCTTCTGAGGAGAATGTCGACAAGGCCATCACGCGCTACTCTGAGCTGGTTAAGCATATCCACTTCACTGAGCTTGACGTCAGGGCCAATGAGGAGATGGGCGGACAGCTGCAGTTCGGAAGGAACGAGAACATGCAGATCCAGCCTTATATCAACTCACTGCAGGAAGACCAGTACGCAAGACTGTTCAAGGTGTTCAGAAAGCATAAGGATGTTATCGACAACGTCACTTTCTGGAATCTCTCTGACCGTGACTCATGGCTGGGCGTCAACAACTACCCCCTGCCGTTCGACAAGGACTACAAGCCCAAGAGGGTCTACAGTATCATCAAGAACTTCAACCCGGAGCTGGATAACGCTACCATCATTGAGGACTTCAAGCCTTCTGAGCTCAACCAGCC
The DNA here is from genome assembly GCA_017483765.1 of Bacteroidaceae bacterium. Taxonomy (GTDB): domain Bacteria; phylum Bacteroidota; class Bacteroidia; order Bacteroidales; family Bacteroidaceae; genus UBA3839. The sequence goes on from JAFUVE010000047.1 coordinate 64,108, forward strand.
CGGACAGGAATATCCTATGGTCAACTCTCAGGGATATGCCAGATTTAAAATCGATGCTCCGCAGGCCAAGTCGGTCATCGTCAGCCTCGGACTCGGAGGAAGAGGTGGCACTGTGCTGCGTAAGAATAAGGAAGGCGTATGGGAAGGTACAACCGATGGACCGATGGACGAAGGATTCCATTACTACCACCTCACCATCGACGGAGCAACTGTCAACGACCCGGGCACGCTGAACTTCTATGGATCAACCAGATGGGAGAGCGGCATCGAGATTCCGGCTCACGACAAGGACTTCTATGCGCTGAAGAACGTGCCACACGGACACGTGCAGCAAATCCTTTTCCATTCACCGTCTACCAATACTGAGCGTCGCGCCTTTGTCTATACACCGGCTGATTACAATATGGGCAAGAAAAAATATCCCGTGCTCTATCTCCAGCATGGATGGGGTGAGGACGAGACGGCTTGGAGCAACCAAGGTCATGCCAACCTCATTCTCGACAACCTCATCGCAGAAGGAAAAATCAAGCCGTTCATCATCGTCATGACTTACGGAATGACCAACGAGGTGAGATTCGGAAGAATGAACGAATTCGACTGGACTGCATTCCAGAAAGTGCTTATGGACGAACTGGTGCCTTACGTGGATAAGAACTTCAGAACCATCGCCGACCGCGACCACCGCGCTATGGCCGGACTTTCAATGGGAGGTATGGAAACGCGACAGGCAACCCTCGCACGTCCGCAGGTGTTCGGATATTGGGGACTTTTCAGCGGTGGTGTCTATGAGCCCAAAGATCTCGAGGGTAAACAGAAACCTAAGCTTATCTTCATCAGCACGGGTGAGAAAGAAAACCCGGACGGCGTGAAGAAAGCTGTGGCTGACCTCAAGGCTGCTGGATTCAATGCCGAGTCCCATGTCTCTCCTGGTACGGCTCATGAGTTCCTCACCTGGAGAAGGGCTCTCTACAACTTCGCACAACTCCTTTTTAAATAAAACGACTGCATAATAAAGTAGGTCCCTTCTCGTTTTAGATGTAGGGACTTACTTTATGTATGTCCGCATAGGATAATAATCATCAACTGTAGGGACTTACTTTATGTATGTCCGAATCAATTCTCCCATTCCGGTACACTGCAGTTTTCTATGACACAATAATGCCGGCGAAAGACGGCAAATCCCTTCCTAAATACCAACTAAAATGAAAAAAATCCTCCTATCACTCATAGCTTTATGCTCTGTCCTCTCCGCTTCTGCGTTCAAGAAGGACAGCCTTTTCGTTGATGTCGACGGACAAAACCGCAACATCATCGTCTTCACTCCCAAAAAACTGAAGAAGAACTTCCCGCTTATGATTGTCACTCACGGCATGAACCAGAATCCTGAATACCAATACGAGCACGATAAATTCTATCAGATGGTCGACACCGCCAAGTTTGTCGTTGCATACCTCAGAAGCGACGGAAACACTTGGGACACAAGAACGAATAAGGACAAGAACTTCGTGCTCAAGTCCATCGACTTCCTTTCTGAGAAGTACAAGACCGACCCTAAGCGGGTCTATTGGTCTGGATTCTCCATGGGATCCATGCTTATGTATCATTGTATGGGTGAGGTGCAGGACAAGGTCGCAGTTTTTGCACCAACAAGCGGCATTCAGTTTATGGAGCAGCCATGGAACAAATGCTCCAAACCGGTCAACCTCATTCAGTGCCATCAGTTAGGGGATGATGTCTTCGCCTACGAACGATATCGCATCCACGACTATGTGGAGCACATGGCGAAGATGAACGATGCCTCTACTTATATCAAACTCGACGACTATTCACCTTACGGTGATATAAAAGGTTCTAAAGAAGTGTGGACCAACATATCCTCAGGATGTGTGGTTGAGTTTTTTCTGGCTCAAGGTGGTGGACATATCCCAAGAATGGAGAACAGCGTTGAAATATGGAATTTCTGCAAACGCTTCAATCTTGACGACACGCAGAACGCTGGTGGGGTGAAGAAGGTTGTGCTCAAGACAGGAGAGATGGAACAGCCCACAACATTCGACCCTAATTTCCATATCTATCTCTGCTTCGGACAGTCAAACATGGAGGGCAATGCCCCAATTGAGATTGAGGACTGCGAGAATGTCAACCCAAGGTTCAGAATGATGGCTGCTGTGGATATGCAGCAGGACAACCGCTCGAAGTTCAACTGGTATGTGGCTTATCCGCCGCTTTGCAGGGGAAACAACGGGCTCACTCCGGCTGACTATTTCGGAAGAACACTCGTCGAGAAATTACCTGAAAACATCAAAGTCGGAGTCATCAACGTGGCGGTAGGAGGATGCAGCATCAACCTCTTCGATGAGGACAAGTGTGCTGATTACATTTCTCATGCGGCTAACTGGCTCCAGGGCTTCTGCCGTCAGTACGACAATAACCCGTACCGCCGCCTCGTGGATTGCGCTAAGCAGGCGCAGAAAGTTGGAGTCATCAAAGGCATTCTCATCCACCAGGGATGTACGGACAACACGCAGCCCGACTGGCCAGACCGTGTCAACCTCGTCTACACCCGACTGCTTAAGGAGCTCGGACTCAATGCCGAAGACGTGCCTCTGCTCATCGGAGAGCTCATGCATAAGGAGAATGGTGGTATCTGCCATGCCCACAATGAGGTCATCGCACGCACTCCACAAGTCATACCGACAGCTCATGTCGTTTCCTCGGCTGGTTGCCCGGGTGCTCCCGACGGTCTGCACTTCACTGCAGAAGGCTACCGTATGCTCGGACGAAACTATGCTGAAGTCATGCTGAAACTCTTAAAGAAATAAATCCTGTTCATGGACATAGTGAGCCTGCCATGGGCTCATTATGTCCATCCTCTTTTTTTCATAATTCCCATAATTCCCATAGTTCCCATAATTCCCATAGTTCCCATAATTCCCATAACTCCCATAACTCCTATAATTCCCATAACTCCCATTCTTCTTCATTCAAACTAACGCACACACAATGAGAAAACTATTCATTCTATTACTCATCATCGCCACTACTGCTGCACGCGCCGTCAATCTGGCCAAGGTGACTGTTGTAGTCGACAAAAACGACTGCCCGCTCGCGCTCAAACTGGCTGAGGTCATCGCGGACGACATCCAGCGGGTCTGTGGTGTCCGCCCTCCAGTTGCCAATGTCAAGACCAACGGACAAAATCTTATCATCGGAGTCTGCAATAAAAGCCGGTTCACCAACTTTCAGGAAGCTAAATCCCTGAACGGCGGATGGGAGCGTTTCGCTGTTAAGACGGATAAGAAAAATGTGTATGTAGCGGGCAGCGACCCAAGAGGACTGGCATACGGCATTTTTTATATCAGCGAGAAAATCGGGGTCAATCCATGGTACTGGTGGGCTGACATTCCGGTGAGCCGACAGGCTGATGTCGATTTCAATGAGAACATGGTCTCCAAGTCTCCCTCTGTGAAATACCGGGGCATCTTCATCAATGATGAGGACTGGGGACTCAAGACTTGGGCTGCTGAAAACTTTGAGAAAGAACTCGGAGATATCGGACCGAAAACTTACGACAAAGTATGCGAACTCATTCTCCGGCTGAAAGGTAATATGCTTGCGCCGGCCATGCATACTTGCACCGGGGCTTTCTACAGCCATCCCGAAAGCCAGAAGGTGGCGGACGAGTGGGGGATTATGATTACGACCAGCCATTGCGAGCCTCTACTATTCAACAACGCTGCTCCGTCGGAATGGACAAAAGAACGCGACGGCGAATGGAACTACCTGACGAATAAGGAGACGATCTATAACAAACTCGACAACAGAATTCGGGAGACTGCGCAATACGACAATATCTACACGATGGGAATGCGTGGACTCCACGACGAGGCAATGAAAGGATCCACCGACCCTGCTGTCAGGGCCAGGACACTCGAGAAGGTGTTCCAGGACCAAAGGGAAATCCTCACAAAATATAAAAAGAAGGATATCACGGACATTCCTCAGATTTTTGTACCTTACAAAGAGACACTCGACATCTATAATGCTGGACTTAATGTCCCCGAGGACATCACGATTGTATGGCCTGACGACAACTATGGATACATGAAGCGCGTGAGCAATGAGGCTGAGAGAAACAGAAAAGGCGGTAGCGGAGTATATTATCATCTCAGTTATCTCGGCACACCTCACGACTATCTTTGGATAAACACCACACCGCCCGTTCTTATGTACGAGGAGCTGATGAAGGCATACGAGACGGGAGCTGACCGCTACTGGCTGCTCAATGTCGGTGACATCAAGCCGATGGAACTGGGCATGCAGACATTCTTCGATTTGGCATGGGATGTGTCTGCATTCAATATCGAGAATGTCAATACGTATCAGGCTAAATGGCTGGCGTCTGTTTTCGGAACGAAATACCAGGAACGTCTGCAACATGTACTTGACGAATATTATAGACTGGCATGGCAGCGTAAACCCGAATACATGGGATTTGAGTTTGAATGGGACTCTGAGGAGAATAACAGACTGCATGATTCCGATTTCTCCTTCCAGGATGGATCGGCACAGCAACGGCTGAAGCTCTATTCGGAGATTTCTGAAGAGACACAGCGGATCATGGAGGAACTTCCACAGGATGAGCAACTGGCGTTTTTCCAAATTCTGCATTTCTCGGTCAAGGCGGCCGACCTCATGAACCGAAAATTCCTCTATGCTCAGCATAACCATGAGACGGGGAACACCGGAGATGCCATTCGCTCAAAGAAGGCATTCGATGACATCAATGCGCTGATGGCTTACTATAACTCGATGAACAACGGAAAATGGAATCAGATGATGTCGCAGGTGCCGCCGGGATTCGTGGCTAAATACCAACAGATGCCTGAGCTTACTGGACATCCTACGGACAGATTCAAGTTGCCTGAAAGCCAACTGTATACACATTATGCTAATCAAGTCAATCTGGCTGATATGAAGCAGGACGGTCATTTCCGCTTAATCAGTGGTATTGGTACGGATTGGGTCGCTTTGCAAATGGGAAAACCATTCGACAAGTCGGCTGACCCGCTCTCGCTTTCCTCGCCAAAATTCGATATCCTGCTGGATAAGCCGATACAAGGGGACTCTGTCCGGATTCAGATATCAACGATTCCCATGTGGCCTGTGGATGATTCAAGAAGCAACCGCTTCGGAGTTTCTGTGGACGGACAAAAGCCGGTGATGTGTGAGAACAAAATCATCGAGTGGGCCTATGAATGGAAGATGCAGGTGTTTGAAAACAGAAAGGACTACCTGATTTCCTTCCCTTTGGACAAATCTAAATCTCAACATACCTTGTCTTTGATTATCGGAGATCCGGGACAATTTATCCAAAAAATCACATATCAATGAAAAAGTTTTTTTCTTTAGTCTTTTGCCTGCTCATCGCGGGTAATATCTGTGCACAGCAAAAGCAAAAGTGGCAAAACCTGTTATGGTACGACAAGCCGGCTCAAGTCTGGCTTGAGGCACTGCCTATTGGCAACTCCAAGCTGGGGGCCATGGTATATGGCGGTACTGAAAAAGAGGAAATCCAACTGAATGAGGAGACTTTCTGGAGTGGAGGACCTCATAACAATAACTCCACCACTTCCCTTCAGCATCTGCAAGAGGTCAGAGACCTTATTTTCGAAGGTAAAGAGAAAGAGGCGGAAGGTATTCTCAACAGGGAGTTCGTGAAAGGACCTCATGGAATGAGATTCCTGTCGGCTGGGTCGTTGATAATCAATCTGAATCATCAGAATGTCAGCAACTACAGACGCGAACTAAATCTCGACAACGCTACTGCTGTCACTTCCTATTCTTGCGATGGCGTGAGCTACACACGTACGGTCTTTGCGTCTATGCAGGATAATGTCATAGTGGTGAATCTAAAGGCGGACAATAAAGGAAAACTCAACTTTGCTCTCGGCTATCAGTCGCAGATGCCGTTTAAGGTCAGCACTTCCAGACAGGAACTTATCGCATGGATTGAAGGAGTGGAGCAGGAGGGAATACCAGCTGCGCTTAAGGCACAAACCATCACGAAGGTTATTACCGATGGGACAGTCTCTTCCCAAAGTGAGTCAATTAAAGTTGACAATGCGGCGGAAGCTACTCTGATTATCTCTGCGGCTACGAATTTTGTCAACTACCACGATGTTTCCGGAAACCAACAGGCTAAAAATGATGCCTGTATCAAGGCCGCTGGTCAATTCAACTTTAAGCAGCTACTCAAGCGGCATACCGCTAAATATCAGCAGCAATATGAAAGGGTGCACCTCAGGTTGAGTGCGCTCCCTTCGGCTAAATCTGGCAAAGGAAATTCATCACCAAACGAATTGCTGCCTACTGACCAACGTCTTGACAAGTTCTATGGAAGCGACGACATGGGAATGGTGGCGCTGCTTTTCAATTTCGGACGGTATCTACTGATTTCATCTTCTCAGCCAGGAGGACAACCGGCCAACTTGCAAGGGGTGTGGAATGACAAGAAGAACGCGCCGTGGGACAGCAAATACACCATCAACATCAATGCGGAGATGAACTACTGGCCGGCTGAGGTGTGCAACCTCTCTGAAACGGCCGAACCGCTTTTCTCTATGATTAAGGACCTCAGTGTCACCGGGGCTGAGACGGCTAAGACGATGTATGACTGCAGCGGATGGGTGGCGCATCATAACACGGACCTCTGGCGAATTGCAGGACCGGTGGACGGTGCACCATGGGGTATGTTTCCGAATGGGGGCGCCTGGCTTTGCACTCATCTTTGGGAACATTATCAGTTCACGCTCGACAAGAATTTCCTACGGGAATACTATCCTGTCATGAAGGGGGCGGCTGACTTCTACCTTGATTATATGGTGGAGAAAGACGGAGAATTGCTTGTCGTGCCCAGTGTCTCACCTGAACATGGGGGAAAAGGAAAGTCCACTCCGGTCTGCGCCGCATGCACCATGGACAATCAGATTGCCAGGGACATTCTCTCGCAGACATTGCAGGCTGCGCAAATTTTAAATCTTGATGCTGATTACCAGCAGAAACTGAAATCGGCTATCGCTAAAATTCCACCAATGAAGGTGGGACAGTATGGACAGCTGCAGGAATGGCGTGAAGACCTTGACGACCCTAACGACCAGCACCGCCACATCTCGCATCTCTACGGTCTGCATCCGTCCAACCAAATTTCTCCCTACAAGACACCGGATCTTTGGAAAGCGGCTGGCGTAACACTCAACCAGAGGGGAGACCAAGCCACGGGATGGAGCCTGGGATGGAAAACGAATTTCTGGGCGCGTATGCTCGACGGCAACCATGCGTTCAAAATCATTTCCAACATGCTCAGACTTCTGCCTAACGAAGGAAAGGAACGGCAATATCCTGATGGCAGAACATTCCCGAATCTATTTGATGCGCATCCCCCGTTCCAAATCGACGGAAACTTCGGAGTTACGGCCGGTATCGCGGAAATGTTGCTGCAGAGTCAGGAGGGATTCGTTCATCTGCTGCCTGCTTTGCCTGACAAGTGGGTGTCGGGTGAGGTGCAAGGACTCAAGGCCCGTGGAGGATTCGAAGTGGCGATTGCATGGGACAACAACCACCTGACTGCTGCCACTGTCATTCCGGCTGTGGATGGTGTGCTCAAACTCAGATGCGCTGACCAGACTCAGGTAAAGAATTGCAGACTCATCAACTCGCACGACGGGGTATATGACTACGAAATCAACGTCAGAAAAGGTGAGAAAGTCAACATTCGTGTACCCAACATTTTACATTAAACTTTAATCTTTAAACTTTCAACTCTGAAAGTAACATAGTGAAAAGTATCGGAAACATATTTCCGATACTTTTTTCTTAAATTTATGCTAACTTTGCAAAAACATCAAATTGTATATAATCATGAATAAGTTCCTTTTCAGAATTTCACTGTTTTTTGCTGTGTTCTCTACGGCAATGAGTGCCAACGCGCAAAACCCTTATCTCCCGCTTTGGGAACATATCCCTGACGGAGAGCCTCGTGTGTTTGAGGATCCCGACAAGCCTGGAAGTTACCGGGCATATATCATCGGGTCTCATGACGTTCACTACACTTCTTACTGTGGTAACGATATCCGTATGTGGTCGGCACCCGTGGAGGACCTCACCAACTGGAGGGACGAGGGACCGATTTTCTCCTACTTTGTCAATGGAAAATGGGATACGATGTATGCGCCTGATTTGGTCGAAGTCAAGGACAAGCAGACTGGTAGGAAAACATACTGGCTATATCCGCATTCCCGTGGATGGCGTCGTGTGGCTACAGTCTGCAAGGGCGACCGACCGGACGGACCGTTCACTCCTGTCAACATCAATGAGGACGGCACGCAGTGTGTCGAAGGTTCCATTATCGACTTCGACCCCTCTGTTTTTGTTGAGAATATCACTGACAAGAAGGACCCGGACTTCGACAAGGGATTCCGTGCATACGTTTTCTATGGATTCCGCCATTCCACTGCCTTCGAGCTCGACCAGGATAATATGTATGCTGTAAGGCCGGGAACCAAAATCCATGATTATTTCATTCCCGCAAGCGAACGCTACGGAGAGGTGAGAGACCCCAAAGGTACAGAATATCCGGCTCTTTACAAAGGACAGAACCCTGGCGACTTCAACTTCTTCGAGGCATCGAGTATCCGACAGGTGGGCAACAAGTATGTGATGGTTTTCTCTGGCTACTCCGGACCGGATTACGGACTCGGATCAACGAACTCTGCACTTCGTTACGCTTACGGTGACTCGCCGCTCGGACCTTGGCGCTCGGGAGGTGTGCTCGTCGATTCTCGTGGAGTCGTGCCGAATGAGGACGGAACCCATCTCACAACAACTAATTTCGGACACAACACGCACGGTTCTTTGCAGGAAATCAACGGTCAATGGTATGTATTCTATCACCGCCCGCCACGTGGATTCGGCAACGCACGTCAGGCCATGGTCGCTCCCGTGAAAATCGAATGGGACAAAAAGGCGGTGGCTGATGGAGGCAAGGTGAGAATCGTGGGATTCGACCCCTATGCCAAGAACAACGAATGGACAGCAAAAGCATCTGACGGAACTGAATACACTGGTGCTGAGGTCACGTCTGAAGGATTCCAGATCTTTGGTCTGCCGCCTTATCAGTATTATTCTGCCGGTATTGCCGCTTATGTCAACGGAAACAACTGGATGCAGGATAACTACGACGTGTGGAACAACCATATGGACCTGGCTGGTATCACCAACAGGGGAATCATCGGATTCAAATACTTTGGCTTCGGTGGTCTCGACAAGGCACAGAACGGACTGAAACCATTCGAACCGACAAAGAATGGTGATGGAACCACAATAAACATCAATCTCACGCCTTCGGGAAAGTGGGCATTCAAGATTCATGTGCTTGTCGACGGACCTTATGCCAACACCGTATGGAACGGAAAAGAAATCGCTGTCATCAATGTGCCCGAGAACGCCGAAAAGAAAGCACAGACTTTCCAGGCTAAGGTGCCTGCTGTGGAAGGACTCAAAGGAAAACATGCCATCTATCTCGTGGTCGAAGGACCTGAGGTTGAGCAACCACAGAACAACAACGGACAATGGGGAGGCAGACCGAGAAACCAGCAGCCGCAGCGCCCGCAAGGACTTTTCGACCTCCATGGCATCGGATTCTCTAAAGGCGAAATGCTGAATCCGCCGGTTGTGCCAACCCTGAAAATCCTTGTTGACGGGAAAGAGCTCTTTATACCGGAAAACCCGATGTTTGTGACTTCCGAGAACGGATATATGGATGCTACCAACTATCAGCTGTACGCTCCAATGAACGACAACTCTAATATTAATGTCATACCGTCTTCTGCTGATGTGAAGTATGATATCAGCAAGATTTCAAGCCGAAGGGCGGTTGTGAAAGCTACATACCAGGGTTATACGAAGACTTTCCTCATCAATTAGTTCAATTTCAGAATAATGAAAAAAATCATTTTCTCTTTTTGCCTTTTGATGACTGCCATAGCATCATCTGCGCAGATTCAAGTGAAGAATCCCTTTATCTGGGCTGATTGCCCGGATCCGGATATCATCCGTGTTGGCGAATATTATTACCTGGTCACCACGACTATGCACCTTTTCCCAGGCGGACCTATTATGCGAAGCAAGGACCTGGCGCATTGGGAGACCGTGTCTTATCTTTTCGATGAAATCAAGGACACGCCTCGATATGACCTTAAGGAGGGTACTGTCTATGGAAGGGGACAGTGGGCCACGTCCCTTCGCTACAACAACGGAACGTTCTGGGCTTTGTTTGTAGCTAACGACGATCCTCACAAGTCCATGGTCTTCAAGACGGACGACCCTGCGAATGGATGGAAATTGCATAGCAGACTTCCGGCTTTCCACGACGCTTCCCTTTTCTTCGACGACGACGGAAGGGTATATGTCTTCTCGGGTAGCGGAAACATTCGACTCGTAGAGCTGGAGCCCGATCTCTCAGATGTGAAGAAGGGTGGGGTGAATAAGACACTTGAACTCAAAGGGAAACCGGACGGACTTCATGAAGGAAGCCGTGTCATCAAGCACGATGGAATGTATTACTTGCTCTGCATCTCATGGCCAAGGACAGGACGTCAGGAAATTGCATACAGAAGCAAGAACATCGAAGGTCCGTACGACTCGAAGGTTATTTTGAAGAGCAAGTTCGGCGGATTCAACTATGCTGGACAGGGTACTATTGTCGACGGAAAACATGGGGAATGGTACGGCGTCATCTTCCAGGACAGGGGCGGATGCGGACGTATTCTTACTATCGAGCCTTGCTCCTGGATTGACGGATGGCCTATGCTTGGCACGAACGGAGACGGTATTATTCCGGAAACCGTCTCACTCGACGGGGATTGTGAGTGCCATAAGCAGCCGCAACTTGCCGTGATTGAGAAGGACTATCAGGTCAACCATAACTATATCAAGCAGGACATCACTACGGAGACAGGATCTATATCTAAACCGGGAAACTCAATAACGCTTACGACATCAACGCTTGCCAACAACATCTACGACGCACGCAACACCTTCACATGGAGAACCTGGGGACCTACGTGCGCTGACACGGTCTCTATCGATGCTTCTGCTTTGAAGGACGGCGACTGCACCGGACTGGCGGCTTTCAACGGCGACTCGGGTGTGATGACCATCAAGAAGGAAGGTAAAAAGACATTCCTCATTTTCTCGGAGGAAAGTGTCAGCCTCTCAAACGACACAAAAACCATCACAAATGTTGAGTCCAAGGAAGTCCAAAGGGTGGAGATCCCAAAGGCAAAACTCAAGCAGATTTCTCTCGTTATGACCGGGGATTTCAACCCTGGACGCGATATCGCCAATTTCTTCTACTCTTTTGGTGATGGCCAGTTTCAGCAGATAGGGGGCGACTACAAGATGATATTTGATTACCGGCGCCTTTTCATGGGAACCAGATACGCTCTTTTCTATTATGCAACCAAAAACATTGGGGGGAAAGTCTGCGTGAAACTATAATATTTGTGACAAATCATTTTGATTTTTGATATAATCGGATTTTTTTCAGTTTTTTCTGAATCGAATCCGATTATTTTGGCTAAATTTGCATGTCTTTAGTAAATTTAATTGACTATGGCTAAATACACCAATTTATTAATTCTGGCTGTTGCACTGTCTGGTGTCATGGCTCTAATTTCATGTGATGACGATCCCGACGAAGAATATCTTTATGTCTTGAAGACGGAGTATGCGTCGGATTTTATCAAAAACCGAGAGAAATTCAGTGAGTTTGCTGAAATCGTTCAAAGAGCCAATATGATGGACTTGCTTGGAACATACGGCTCTTACACGGTATTTGCTCCTACTAACGACGCTATCGACGAATACTTGCACGGCAGGGGGCTTACGGATGTCAGCCAGTTGTCCAAGGAAGACTGCGACACCATTACTTTTACGCATATCATTGAGCAGGAGTATTTCACTACCGATTATAACGACGGCACGTATCCTGTGATGAATATGCTTGACAGGCCGCTCACCATCACCTGCGATTCCGACACGCTGTCTGTGCCGGGAGAGGTGAGACTGGCTGTCTACATCAACAAGACATCAAGGATGCTGCAAATGGATGACTCCGTGAAGAATGGGGTGGTGCATACCATGAACAAGGTGATTGGCACGAACAACTTCATGCTGCCCGACATCATCGGACAGGACAAGGAGGCGACCCTGTTCTACGACGCACTCATCATAACTCACATGGCGGACTCTTTGCAGAAATATGTAGACGAAAGTTACACTGTGGGTAATGATTCTGTGGACTGGACCAACGACCGTCTTGTCGTGCATACTGGAAACGAGTACGACAATGTCGCTTATATGGAACACAGATATTATAAGTTCACTGCCTTTGTGCCCACAAATAAGGTGTTGAGCGAAAAATATGGTGTCACGGACATCGAGGGATTGAAGAAGCTGGCAAAAGAGTGCTACGACCCAGTATATCCTGAGGATGCCGATATTTCTGACCCCACCGACAGGAGGAACTCACTCAACAGGTTCATCTCTTATCATCTCCTTCCTTTCCAGGGGACATACTACAGGCTTACTGCCGTCGACGGACCGAACAGTGTGCTGGCGTCTGCTCTCTTCTTCAGAAGAATTTGGGACATTTCATGCTGGTATGAGACGATGATGCCGTATTCCATCATGAAATTCTCATTCCCAAGCGGCTCGGATGCCGGATTGTATATCAACAGGCGTGGAATTCAGTCCAGACCAGACCAAAGAGGATATAAAATCAGAGGAACGCTTGTCATTCCGGCCAGTGAGTCTAAGGTCGACCAGGCTTCGCTGAATGGCGTTTATCATTACATCGACGATATCCTTAGCTATGGAGTTCATCCTGGACTCAATGTCAAAACTCAGGATGATGTCATGAGCGAACGCATGAGGATTGACTGCTCGGCGCTGTCTCCTGATTTTATGACCAGTGGCGCAAGAGGACACAACACGAAAATCAATAACTCCACCAACCCGGGACTTTACGGGCAGCAGTCATTCAGCACGCAGGCGGCCACTAACCCGAACACTTGTCTCGGATTCAAGGCGGGATCTGCCAAGAACTTCTACTTCACTGATGCCACGCATGTGCATATAAGACCGCGATATCTTCCTTTCGCCTCTTATGAGGGGGACGAAATCGTTGTCAAGGGCAGATACGATCTTACAGTCAAACTGCCGCCTGTGCCGGAAGGTGACTGGGAAGTCAGGTTCCTCACCTGTATCGGACTGCCAAGCCGAGGAATCGTGCAGTTCTTTATCGACAACATACCGCAAGGCATTCCTTTCGACATGCGACCCAGCGGAAACAGTGCAAACATTGGATATCGTTCGGATGAGGCACTGGGCGATGAAGACCAGATTCGGGCTTTCGACAAGCAGTTCAGGTACAGGGGATGGATGAAAGGACCAAAATCTTCTGGATTCAGCACAAACAACACCAGCATCACCACAATTTTCCGTAATTATCCTGAAAACCTCAGAAAAATCATAGGAATCTTCCATTCCGACGGAAAGTCTGACCATTATCTGCGTATGCAGCAGAAAATGGAGAGTGAGAACAACGAGTGTTCTTTCGACATGATTGAGCTTGTGCCCAGCACTGTCTACAACAACCCGGATATCGCGGAAGACCAACTTTAACCGCCTTTTATCGTAAGAACCTACATACAGAACAAGGAACCGACAACAATCATACAGACAAAGGACCGACAACAACCATAAAGAAAAAGGACCGACAGCAATCACGTCGGTCCTTTTTTCTGAATTTTTGTTTATTCGAGTTCACACGTTTTCGGCTTATTTCATTGCTCTTTCCTTATTCCAGCAGTTTCTGTAAGGTCTCGTCATTCAGGTTGTCGGCATATGTTGCCACAAATTCTTTAGGGCTCATGCCAAAGAAGTCGTGGAATATGCTCGTGAAATAGCTGTGGGAGGAGAAGCCGACGCGGTAGGCCACTTCGGAGATGTTCACCTTGTTGTTCACAAGCAGATAGGCGGCCTGCTTCAATCTGATACTTCGGATATAGGCGATAGGAGATATACCGAAATGCTCTTTCAGCTTGCGGTTCAGGTGAACACGGCTCATTCCGATCTCCTTGCTCAGCTCGTTGACGTTGAAATTCGTGTCGTCGATATGGGCAAGCACCAGGTCGCGGACTTGATGGATGAACTGGTCCTCATAGGACGAAACCTCTATGCTGCCATAATTGTTGCCGATTTCGGTTCGGCGCATCTTGTTGCGGATATTTTCACGCACGCGGAGCACTTGCGAGATGGCGCTGAGCAACAGCGACAGATTGAAGGGCTTCGGAAGGAAGTGGTCGGCCTGGAGATTCATCGTGCGGAGCTGGCTGTCCTCGGTCGACTCGCTGGTCAGGACGATCACGGCTATGTGGTCGGTCTCTGGATTGGCCTTGATCCGACGGCACAGGTCGTAGCCATCGCCGTCGGGCATCATCAAGTCGGTCACTACAATTGTCGGACGACTGGTCAGAATCTGCTGCCAGGCGGAGTTTCCGCTATGTGCTGTCTGAACCTTGTATTCCTTTCCTATCTCACTGGCGACATAGCTGCACAACTCCTTATCGTCATCCACGATTAATATGGTCACCTGGTCGTTTAACACACCTGGATCTGACGGCTTTTGGTTAGTTTGTGCGTCTTCGTCCTTTTCTGATTCCGCGTCGGATGGGCTGACAGGCAACTCTGACGTCTCTTTCTGCTCAACTTCTTCTTCTTCGTACGAATCGAGGGCTGTAGGACTTTCTACTGGACTTTCAACGGGCGGAAGGATGGATGCCTCATTGTCTTTCTGTACACGGGGAGAGGTCTCTTCTGTACTCAAATGGACATTTCCCATCGGTATGCGAACGGTGAATTCTACTCCGTCTTCACCGATGTTGTGGGCTTCGATCACGCCGTGATGCAGACGAACCAACTCGTAAGCCAGGTTCAAGCCTATGCCGCTGCCTTCTTGTTGGGGCTGACTGCTGCTCTGATAGAACCGTTCCCAGATGTGACGCAAATCCTCTGCATTTAAATGGCTACCGCTGTTGTACACGCGGATCTCCGCATATTCTATCACCCTGTAATCGTCTATCATCCGATGGCTTTCTGTGTCGGGGTTGTTCAGCTGACAGCTTGTACGCACGATGATTCGCCCATTGGAAGGGGTGTATTTGAACGCGTTCGACAAGAGGTTGAACAGCACCTTTTCAAAATGAACCGTGTCTATCCATACGGGTATCGATTCTTCCTTTGACTCATGCGTGAAGGTCAAGGCTTTGGCGGCTGCCACTCCTTTAAACGATTCCATCACCTCTCGCGTGTATGTGTTCAGCTCTGTCTCGCTGAAGTGAAGATGGAATTGTCCGTTCTCGATTTTCCTTACGTCAAGCATCTGGTTCACGATGCGAAGCAGACGGTTGCAGTTTCGTTGCATAATCGAGTAATTGCCCTGACGCTCCAAATTGCGGTCGCTGGTGGCAAGCTGACGAAGGGGGGACATGATCATGGTCAGAGGAGAACGCAATTCGTGGGCGATGCTTGTGAACAGACGAAGCTTGTCTTCTTTCACGCGCTCCTTCGCTTCTGCCTCTCGTAGCATCTTGCGGGCATGACGGCGTTCTTGGATGTTCTGATAGATGATGTAGCCTATATACCATAGTATGCCGGCATAAAGTAAATAGGCCCACCAAGTGGCATACCAGGGATAGGGTACGTGTATTTCCAGTGTCTGCTCCGTAAACTTGTCCGGGGTGTCACGGAAATAGGCTTGAACATGGAAGGTATAGCTGCCGGAGGGAAGACTTGCATAGTAGGCTTCTGGAGTTGAAGAGTCTGTGACATGCCAGTTTTTCTCGTAACCCTCGAGCTTGTAGCGATAGCACACCCTGTCTTTCATCGATAGTTCGGGCACACTGAATGATATATGATAGGAATTGCTTCCATCCAGTTGCTTGCCCAGCCATATCGGGGAGAAATACACCTGCTTGATGTTTGTGCCCAGACTCATGAGCTGGCTGGGGTGAAAACTCAAGTATCCATTGTCGCCACCGAAGCATATGCTGCCGTCTGAACGAAGAATGCTGGCATTACGATGGAATTCACCGATATAATAGCCACTGAAACTTTCGTATTCTGTTGTCCGCCCGCTTTCTTTATCAACGCAGATGATTTTGTTGCTGGCTGATATCCAGATATATTTTTTGTCTACAACGATGTTCTTTATCGGTATATTTGACTGAACTTCTGAAAGATAGTCTGGTGTTACCACCTTCTTCTCTTTCCTGTCGTAGCAAATCAGACCGTCATCAGTTCCCAAAAGCAGGTGGGTGCCGTTCTCGCCGAAACCGTGTATCAGGTTGATGTCTTTGTCGTTGAGACGTATTTGGACATATTGGTCGCTTATCGGGTGGTATTGAAACAGGTTGATGGGGTCGCCTATCCATAGGTCACCATCTTTGTCAAGGTATAACTTGTTGATCCAACGGTACACGTCGCTGCCGTTTATCTTTTTCACATTGTTGCTCGACAAGTCTATACAGAGTACGCCCTCGCCGTTTGTGCCTGCGTAGAGTTTGTGGCTTGCGCTGTCATAAGCCATGTCCATGATATTGCTGTTGGTGTATCCGGACAGGAACTCGGGGACAAAAAAGTGATTGCCGTCTTTGCTGCAGCAGATGCCACCACGCCATGAACCACACCATATCGTGCCTTCTTTGTCGCATACCACCGACTGGATCAGAAGTGACTGAAGGCCATCTTTCCGGTTCTCGCCGTTCACAAACAGGCCTGAGCCGTCTGTGCCGACCCACAGATTGCCGGAACGGTCTGTACAGAAGGATGTTACGCAAGAACTGTTCTTTCCGTTGGAATTCAGCGACAATGCGGTGTACTTGAAATAACCATTTGGCTTGGTGATCACCATGACGCCTCTCTGATAAATGCCTATAATCAGATTTTCGTCTTTGTCTACGGCTAATGAGTGAATTTTGGCCTTCTGAAGGTCTATGTCTTCTATTTGGTTGTTCAGAGAATGGATGCTTTCGTCCGAACAGTCTATCTGATAGATGCCGGCATTGTCTGTGCCTAAAAACAAATCGCCTGAAGGGGTTTGTACCAGGCAGTTGCCATATAGGCTGTGGTCGTTGTTTTTCAACTCTCGTATCGTGTTGCTCTTTCCGTCAAACACCAACACGCCGTTGTGAGACATCGACATGTAAATTTTATTGTTTTTATTGTCCTCACAAAAACTGGTCACATAGCTGTTCGACATAATCTTCCGCGCGGATTCACTCACTTCAAGCTGAAGTTTCTGATCGTTCGACAGGTTTATTACTGTTATTTCGTTTCGCAAATCGGAAACCCATAGGCGCTTCTTCTTGTCTATCAGTATATTCCATATGTATGACTCGCCTACAAGGCCGTTCAGCTTCATCGACAGTACACTGTCCACCTGATGGGTGGCGTTTTCTATGACAAACAAGCCGAATCCTTCACTGGAGAACAAAGTTTTCTTTCCGCCCGGGTAGGGCACGCTGTGATTCAGCGAACCTTTGTTCACCAAGTCTTCTTCTGTTTCTGATAATTGCACTTTCTCGTAGCTGTTGTCTTCGAGGTCATACACAAACAGTCCGATATTGCTTTGTATCCAATAGTGGGTCTTGTCTATCTGGCGGACACTGCTCACCTTATTAAATAATCGTTTACCGCTTTTCTTGTCAGTAAAACTGATGTCTTCAAAACGGTAGCCGTCGAACACTTCAAGGGAGTTTGTTGTGCATACCCACACAAAATTTGCACTGTCAACGTATAAATTATCAATATACGAACTTTTCAGCCCTTGTTGCATGGTGTACAAATGTGGTGGCTGGCATTCCGCAATGTTACAAATGTGGAAAATTAATAGAAGAATAATTAGTTTTTTTGCCATTTTTCGGTAGTTTGGTTTATTTTTATGCAAATTTAGAGATTTTTTTTATTCTTTGAACATGGAATTAGCATAAAAAAATGTTAGATTTGATACATTTATTTTAGATTTTGTCGTTTTGCAACATTTGGTTTCAAAATCTGCATTTCAAGAATCATTTCATATAGCTTTTTTAAGTTTATCATGCTAACTTTGCAACATCAAAATCGAACGTTAGTAGTTTTTTTATAATTGTGTTAGTTAGTTTGGTTTGGGACGGGAGAAGGCGTTCTTCCGTCCATCAAACAAATAAATTGAATAATACAACTTATTTGTGAACTACTTACGCTTTTTTTTTATAAGGACAATACACATCTTAATTAATTATTAACTAATTTATAATTTTTCCTATGAAAAAACTGTTTACTTCTGTTGCATTGATGAGTTTTTTCTTTACTGCATCTTTCGCTCAGCAGTGGAATCCAGGACAAGATGTCACCGACGAACTTGAATGGGTTGGATATGACTGCGCAGAACGGTCTGATGCATGGAAGACAAAAGACATTAGTGCTGGTTTCGATTTCCAAGAGTACGAGATGTTTAATGCTCCTGCTGATGCGGAATTCTATCAGGTTTTCTTCTTACCTGCTGGTTATTATGAATTCTCTGTTCAAGGTTTTTATCGTGGAGATTATCAAAATCCGTATTGGAATAAAAACGAGAAAATTAATGCTGTTCTTTTTGGCGAGTCAGTTAATGTTGATGATGATTTAAATGTTACTGAAATAACCAGAAAGGCATCGCAACCTTTGTTAAGTATTGCTTCCAGTGAAAGAACTGAAGGCAGGCTTTTTGTACACACTGATTGGCCTAATGACGTTGAATACATGCATGATGGGGTTACTTATTATGTTCCGAACAGCATGGAAGGTACTCGTCAGTGGTTTAATGCTGGATATTACAAAAATAATATTCTCAAGGTTATTCAGACAGAGGATGGTTATTTCAAGTTTGGTATCAGAAAAACCGCTACTTTAGCATGGGACTGGGTTATTTTCACTGATTTTAAAGCCACTTATATTAGTGACGCAGGTGAAGGAGTACAACTCGAAATTGCAAGAGAGCAACTGCAGAATCAGATGAATCTCGTTGATGAGTTCCGTGAGACACTTGCAGAGGCTGGTTACTCTTCATTATTATATTATTATGAAGATAAATTCGCACAGATTGATGAGGCTTCTGAGAATTATGCTACTGTCGATGAATTCGAAAATGCCATAAAGGAACTTGATCAACTTGTTTCTGATTTTAAAGGGTATTTGAATGATGCAAAAGCACTTTCTGCTCTTATCGCATCTTGTGAGGAATTGGCTAATTCTACCGATTACCCTGGACTTTCTGCTTTCAGGCAAGCTATCAATGAGGCAAGTCTTGTAGAAAGTGATGAGTTTGGTGATAACGGTACCGGTGTTTATACCAAGTCAGGTGCTGATTATTCTGATGCACTTAAGAAACTGCAAGAAGCAAGAACTGCTTACCTTGTTACTAAACCGAATGAAGATGGTGTTTTGGATCTTTCTAATCTTATTGCATATCCTTTCTTCTGTCAGCCGGAATACAACCCGATTTGGGATGAAGTTGAAAACAGATGGGTGCCACAGGAGAGAGTGCTCAATGGTGAAAACGGACTGCTTGGATGGTCTGACCTCGGTGAGTCTGGAGACGGTGATAATAAAACCTATCAGACTACAACCCGTATTCCTATTGGTAAAGGTGTGACTATCGGAACGGACGAGACTGTCACCAATGCTTGGTATCAAGTGAATACCGGAGGATATGAGCCTTACTGGAACCACAAGCTCTCAAGTGCTAAACAGTGGAGCATGCCTGGTGAAGATCGTGAAATTGCCCAGAATCTTACTGGTCTTCAGGACGGATTCTACAGCATCAAGGGTTGTGGTATCACTTGGTCTAACGACTGGAACGGAAACTGCAAGATGGGTATCAGAATTCAGTCGGGCGACAACTTCGCTCAGTCTCAGGAGGAAACCAGACTCTCGGGTTGGTGGAACTACAGCCTCGACGACTGGACTTACTATTCTACAGACATGATTCAGGTAACGAACGGTACTGCACGTGTTGCTTTCTTCGCCAACGGATTCAGCTCTTTCACGGGTATGCAGCTTCTCTATTATGGTGAGAATCCTGATTTCTCAAAACTCACTCAGAAGAAACTTGATGAAATCACCATCAAACTCGATGAACTCATGCTGCAGGGCGACCGTGACGCAGTACAGAAGATGCTTGAGAACGTGAAAATGCCGGTTCAGGGATATGATGCCTATGCCGCTGCACTATCTTCTATCGAAGAGGCTCAGAACTATATCAATGAGGCGAACGGATACCTTAACAGCCATGACGTGACTGCTATGTTCTCAGAACTCCAGGCCAAGTATGAGCCCGATACAAACCAAAGCCAGTATCTCGACACAGCTGTGGGTTACACATTCGAACTCTACAACCAGGAGACGGCCACTTATAAGGATATCATGGACTGTGTGAACGACTACAACGAATACGTGAAATATGTGGGAATCGTCGAGTCTTATTCATCAGTCAACAACGAAGAGCTGCAGGCCAAGATTCAGGAGCAGGCACAGGCTCTCATCGCTGGATTTGCCAAGGCAGACAAGTTGGTTGAGTACGAAAAGGAACTTGCTGTGTACTACAACCAGACCATCATGGCTGAACTCGGTATGGACAAGGCGTCGGAGGACAATCCGGTTGACATCACCGCTCTCATCGTCAACCCGTCGTTCACTGAGGGACAGAAGGGATGGACCGGTAATTTCAATACCGACAACGGCCTTCAGAATTCTGAGGCTTACAACACGAACTTCAGAATCGAACAGACTCTGTATTCTCTCCCGGCTGGTCTGTACACTGTAAAAGTGAAATCGTTCTATCGTGACGGCAGCTTCAATGCAGCTTATGAGCACGTTTGGTTCGATGCCAACTTCACGCCGAATGTGAAGTTCTTCGCAAACAGCAACGAGAAAGATGTGGTTTCTCTCTGCAACGAGGATGCTATCTTCACTGAGCGTTCATACACGCAGTACACATTCGATGCTGTCAACCCGGCTGCTGAGCTGGGTGAGGAAAACCAGACTCTCAATGCATGGCTTGAAGAAACGGAGAATGTAGACGAAGACGGAAACGTTACTTACACGGCTGTTTCGTACAAAGAACAGTTTGACACTGACGGAAACATCTCAGCTGTAGATGCTAACGATGCATGGATATACGATTCTTGGTTCGACGATGGAAGCGAGCGCTATTTCTATCCTAACTCCATGAGAGGTGCAGCTGCTCGTTTCGCCAACGACAACAATGCCTATCTCAACGAGGTCAGCACTGTAATCAAGGAAGGTGGAAGCATCAACTTCGGTCTTTACAAGAACACGACTATCGGAGACGACTGGTGTATGTTCGACGACTTCCAGCTCTTCTATCTCGGACCGGTGAAGAATATTGCTGGCGACGTCAACGAGGACACCAAGGTGGACATTTCTGACATCGTGGCTGTCATCAACCAGATTGCAGGTACTGCCGAGTATCGCTTCGCTGATGTGAACGGTGACACTAAGGTAGACATCTCCGACATTGTGGCCATCATCAACATCATTGCAGGACAATAACCCATTGTACCACTAATCTACTAATAACTATCAGTCAGTCAGCAGAATCGATTCTGCTGACTGACAAAAAAAACAGACAGGAGCTTATGCTGCTGTCTGTTTTTTTGAATAGTATGATGTCTTATCGTCTTATCGTCTTCTTGCTTTCCTGTCTTATCGTCTTCTTGCTTTCCTGTCTTCCTGTCTTCTCGTCTTCTTGTCTTCTTGTCTTCCAGTCTTCTCTAATCTTCCTTGCTGAAATCCGGCAATCCGTAGCCATATACATTGTCGGGATGCTCATAGCGGTCGCCAAGACGATGAATGGCTTCTATCACTTCTTTAGCCGTCAGGGTGGGGTGGGCTTGCCAGTAGCATGCCACCATCCCGCACAGGATTGGAGAAGCGAACGAGGTGCCGTTGGCTACGGTCAGGTTTCCATAGTTACCCATCAGCGAGCAATTCTCTCCCTGGGCGCATACGTCTGGTTTCACTCGTCCGTCGGCACTGTGACCTACCGACGAGAAATTCGTGTTTTTACCCTTTGGGGTCAGGGCTCCTACGGCGAGGATGTCAGATGCGTCTGCTGGTACACCTATCCGCTTCCATGAGTTGTTGCCGGAGTTCCCGGCACTGTTGCACACAATCATGCCCTTGGAGGCTGCCATCGAGGCGGAGCGGGAGTTTATGTGGGTCTTTCCGTCTTGTTCCCAGTATTCCACATTGTCGAGCGGATTGTCGAACACGGTATAGCCCAGAGAGGAATTTACCAGGTCAACGCCTACGCTGTCGGCATATTCCAAGGCGGCACACCAATTGTCTTCCTCAACCAGTTGCTCCGTGTCGCTGTCCTCACTGCGAAGCAGGTAAAACGAGGCTTCGGGAGCGGTGCCTACCATGTAGTAGGGTTGATTCATTCCTATGCAAGACAAGACCATCAGTCCGTGGCGTTCCAGTTCGTACACATTTTCGTCATTACCGCCAAAGTCCTTTGTTCCCAGTATCTTCACGTTCTGAAGCATCGGGATGATGTCGGCGTTGTGGAAGCCGCCGTCTATAACCGCTATGGTCATGCCCGCGCCGCGATAGCCTTGGGAATGCAGTACGTCGCCATGAAGCTGCTTGATCTGATTCTCTGCTTTCCCATAATAACCTAAACCTTGCAGGGTGTCGCCGGGAACAGCTGCTTTGCTCACCATCTCTTTACGGTCTGTCTTTCGTTTTTGGGGAGCACGTGTGTAAGCGGCTACCTTGCGTACGTCTGCCACGAACGGCAAATCTGCCACTTTGGTCATCTCAAGCGTGTCTTCGGTCTGAACAAGCACGGTGTTGTTCCATTTGCTCATGTGAACGATTCGGACACCGCATTTACGAATCTTTTCCAGATATTTCTTGCTCACGGGAAGGTCGCTTTCGTCAACACTCAGACCTTGACGACGACGCCGCTCAAGTGATTTCGATGATAGGAATTTCTCCGGATGATTGACGGAATAGCCGTTTCCTGACTTATCTTTCAGACTTACGCGATATTTATAGTACGGTCTGAATATTATACTGTCTTCACCCGAGACCTTTTGCTCTTGACCTGCCATGGAAATTGGGGCAGACAAGATTGCCATGCAAACCAACAACCGTTTTATCATTATTCTTTTTGTTTTTTTAAGTGCTTAAATCCTGAATTCTTAAAATATTTGAATATAAAACTAAATCGTAAATCTTTTTCATCTCAGCTGGCCTGTGGCTTTCAGCAATTTTGTGTAGGCCAGGTACAGCTGGCATCGGGCTTCCACCAGTGTGGCGGCTGCTTCACGCCACAGGGCCTGGGCGTCGAAATAGTCGGAAAGCAATTCAACACCGTTGTCATAGGCCGATTTCGATATGCGAAGGTTTTCGCTCGCTTGGTCATAGCTCTTGCGGGCTATCTCCACCTCTTTCTCGCATTCTTCCAGATTCGTGCGACACAGGGCGATTTCCAGTTCCATCAATTCGGATTTCTCCTGAAGCTCAAGGGCGGCCATCTGGGCTTTTGCCTTGGAGGAGCGCACTTTGTTGCTGCCTTCACCGAAATTATATAGCGGAACCTTCACCATCACGCCGATTGTGCCGCTGCCGTTGTCAAGCAGTTTTTTTCCGGCCAACTCGCCGCCGTTGGCATACATCACGCTTCCAAACAATGCGACATTGGGCAAATACTCGCTGCGGTCCAGTTTCACCTGCTGCTCGGCCAGTTCTGCGCGTTTCTCAAGCAGGGTGTACTCAGGACGGTATTCCACACCGCCTTTGTGCTTGGGGGCCATGCGGTCCTGATTGGCGGTGTTTGTCTCTACCTCAAGTTTCGAAGCTTCTGTCAGAGGAACGCCCATCAGATGGCATAGGCTCATACGGGCCAGCAAATAGCCGTTCTCGGCTTTTTGATGACCTAATTCGGCCTCATTCTTCTTGACTTGAACCTTCATCAGGTCGTTACGAAGACGTAAGCCGTGACGGACTGCGCTCTCAACGGTTCGTTCCAATTCTTTCAACATGTCGTAGTAGCTGTCGGAGACCACCTCCAGCTCCTTCGCCCGAACGGCCTTCATATAGGCTTCGTCCACTTTCACTATCACTTCGTCCTCGGATAAGCGGATGTTCACACTGGCCATCTGTTGGCCTATCTCGGCCATGGATATCGCTGCGCTGATCTTCCCGCCGGTGTATATTGGCTGGGTCACCTGCAAACCTCCGATGAAGATATTCTTCAGTTTCAGTTTCATGTTGATGTCCGGGAAATAGGCATATTGGCTCAGCGTGTGACTGCCGTCGGCATTCATGATTACGTTCGGTACGTAGCTTCCGGCTGTTTCGTTATAGCTGAATATCGGAAGATTGCCTCCCTTTATGCTGAGATTGCTGCTGGCTGTTGAGTAGAAGTCGGTGGCGATTAAGTTCAAACGCGGAAAATTATGGCTCTTATACATCGACAGGTCATAGCCGGCCTGCTCAAATTGTAATTTTGAGTGTGCGATGCTTTTATTATAGTTCAGGGCCAGTTCCTGGGCTTTCTGGAGGGAGAGCGTGCTTCCTGGGGGCAAGGTCTGCTGACAGAAAGCTTCAACGAATGCGATTATGCTGATTAGTAATACGGCTGTTCGTTTCATGTCTTGTGGTTTTTGAATTTGCTGATACTGTTCGGCGGATATTTTACTTTATGTGTGCCTGTTTGCTGACACGAGCTAAGATGTGGCCTGGCAAATTTGAATGTGGACGATTTCGCTTTTATTTTAGGCAGGTTCTAAAAATTAGCTTTAGGCTGTGTTTAGACTATTTTTGAGCAGATTTGCTCGCAAACTCGCAGAAGCGTAGCGAGCTACGGTTCAAGAGGTTAAGAGCAAAGATGCCAAAAAGAGACAAACACAGGCAAAGA
>JAFUVE010000048.1 GCA_017483765.1 Bacteroidaceae bacterium
ATTTCGGTTGCTTTTTGTTTTCTGCGGTGTCTTTTTGTCATCATTTTCGGTTACATAGCTCGCTATGCGCCCTCAAATGCTAACAAAAATCCACTCGCATAAAATCAAAAATCAATCCGACATAATTTATAGAACACCCCTGAAATAAAAATCAAATAAGCACAATGAAAAAATCAGAAATGGAGTTCGCCCAGATTGTGAAAGAACAAAAGAGCACGATATACACCGTATGCTATATGTTCTCCAAGGACGAGGAAGAGGTGAACGACCTGTTCCAGGAAATCCTCATCAATCTGTGGAACGGATATGAGAGCTTTGAAGGGCGAAGCAACCTCCGTACGTGGGTCTACCGCGTAAGCCTGAACACCTGCATCAGCCAGGACCGGAAGAAAAAGAAAAAGGCCACCATCCCCCTGTCGATGGACATCAACCTGTTCGCAGACCAGGACGAGGACACACGGCAAGTGGACATGCTTCGACAACGTATCAACAAGCTGGGCCCCTTCGACCGCGCCATCATCCTGCTGTGGCTCGAGAACATGAGCTACGAGGAAATCGGACAGATTGTGGGTATCTCAACGAAGAACGTGTCGGTGAGACTCTACCGCATCAAGGAGCAACTGAAGAAAATGTGATCGGTATATACTATTTACGATTTACTATTTATTTCATGAACTTTGTCACGACTCAACATAGCTCAAGCAAGCTTGGCTCTGTGTTCGCTGCTCCAAAGTTTTCCAATTTATTTGGATATTATTAATATTTTAGACTAACAAAAAAAACAGAAAGATGATGGAAACAAACAAAGATATGCAAGAGCTGGAACAGATGCGCAAGCAGATGGACATCCTCAAACAGAAACTGGACAAGCAGGAAATCGTGAACCAGCAGATGCTGCGACATACGATGAAGTCAAGAATGTCGTGGATCAACAAATACAGGTGGATTTCGCTGATGGCCATACCGTTCGTGGCACTGTGCTTCCTCTTAATGGTACACGACAGACTGATTTCCTGGTGGTTCTATGCCTTCACGGTGGGAGTGGTGGCCGTCTCTTCCATCATGGACTTCTTCGTGAACCGTCTGTCCGACAAGTCCATCATGAACGAGAACCTCCTGGAGCTGTCTCAGAAGCTGGTCAAGATGAAGAAAATCAGGAAGACGCAGACCATCATCGGACTGATTGTCGTGGCTCTCTGGGTTGCCTGGCTGATGTATGAGGTCTATACCCATGGAAGCAACAACATCTCCGAAGAATATGCGAAAATGATGATGATCAGCATGGGAATCGGTGCACTCATCGGAGGAAGCATCGGAGTCAGCATCTACCTGAAAATGCAACGCACCAACGACGACTTGATTCAGCAGATAGAGGATTTGACCAGCGGCAATTGACAGATGAACAGCATGCAAACAATGCCGTATCATCTCCACAAGCACGCCATGAAGAAAAATTCCTCAAAAATCAATGGTGTTTTCAAGAATTATTCGTAACTTTGCCCCAAGGGAAAAAAAGACAAAGGCCAAACTGTCTGAAGCCTCCACGGCTTGACAGTATGGCCGTGTCGTTTGTTCTGCCTCCCGAGAGCATGGGACAGAGCACGGAAAAGAAACCAAAACACAGCTGTCAAATCATGGGATTAGAAAGAATATACGACATGATGCCTGCATTCATGCAGAACCTCATGTGCTCAATGAAAGGCTACCTGATCAAGCGCAGGCGCTACGGAAGCCAGTTCTACGATGAATTGAGGAAACTGGAGAATGGCGCCTACGACCAGCGAGAAGAATTGTGCGCCTTTCTGAATCAGGCAAAAGAGCTGCCCGCCTACAAAGGAACGATAGGCGATGTGACGAAAGAGAATGTGTATGACGTCATACACGGCATGCCCATAATAGACAAAAACTTTGTGAAGAGCCACATCGAAGACCTGACCAACCACGCCTGTACAGAGCCACAGTTTCAGATGAGGACAAGCGGAACCACAGGCGGAGGTCTGGTGTTTCCATACACCGTGAGGATGGAAAACAAGCACTGGGGCGTGTGGTGGCGTTATCGAAGGGCGCTGGGAATCGACATGGACACCTGGTGCGGATGGTTCGGCGGAAAACGGATTATAAATCCCAACAGCCACAAACCACCTTTTTGGAGAACCAACAAGCCAGGCAGGCAGGTGATGTTCAGCTCCATGCACATGACGCCAGAGACAGTGGCCCTATACCATGCAGAGATAGCAAAAAGGAAGCTCACCTGGCTGCATGGCTATCCCTCGCATATCGCCAAGTTTGCCGCCTTTGCAATCGACAAAGGCCTGCCGCCTTTGACAGACGTGAAGTTCGTCACCACAGGAGCAGAAAACCTGCTGGGCAACCAGATGTCCCTGATGCAGAAGATGTTTCCACACGCCATGATCCGTCAGCACTACGGCCTGATGGAGGGGGTGGCCAACATCAGCCAGGACAGAAACGGGGAGTGGATTGTGGACGACGACTTTGCATACGTGGAGTTCATCCCGGTGGAGAGCGAACACACGGAGACAGAGGGAGCGAAAAAAACCGAGACCTGCAGGATAATAGGAACCGGATTTTCCAATCCCGCATTCCCCCTGATCAGATACGACACCGGAGACCTGGCCACCATCGAACGGAGGGAAGACGGAACCGTCAGAGTGATTTCGATTGACGGCCGCTCAAGCAACGTGCTGAAAGGTCCAGACGGCTTCGAGATCAACGAAGCACGTCTGAGCATCGTCCTTCATGACTTCAATCATATCGTGGAGGCACAGTTTGTGCAACACACGCTGACAGACATCAGCCTGCTCGTGGTGAAGAACTCCTCTTACAGCGATGAAGACGAGAAACAGCTGCGCATGAATCTTGCATCGTGTTTCGACAAGAGAATGAGCATCCAAATCAAATACGTGGACGAAGTGGAAAAGACCAAGTCGGGAAAACTCAGATTAGTCGTGTCGGAAATTCCGTCGGCCTAACCCCCTCGCCATCACACTGGCACCAAGCGGAAATCCAAGCGAAAGAGCGTATACAGACATGAGATACACCGCAATGGCCTAAAAAAGGGCAAAACGTTTTGTCAAGTCAAAAAAAAGCAGTAAATTAGCAGTCTGAACAAGAATAAGGCTCCCATGCCCTGTCAGCACAGGGAAGAAGAGCAAAACGCAAAACATAAACATGATGAGAAGCATTAAATCATTTATCGTAGCTGCAGCAGCTGCCTTGTTGGTTGGCTGCGGCACAACCACGCATGTGCCAGTGACCGGGCGCAAGCAAAACTTACTGGTTAGCGACCAGCAGATATTGAGTCTGAGCGGTCAGCAGTACAAAGAATACATGCAGAAGGCCAAGCCCTCGAGCAATGCGGCCCAGACCGCCATGGTGAAACGCGTAGGCCAGCGCCTGGCCACCGCCGTGGTGAACTACCTGAACGCGAACGGCCTGGGAAATGAGGTGGCCAACTACCAATGGGAGTTCAACCTCGTTGAGAACAAGTCGGTCAACGCCTTCTGTATGCCCGGCGGCAAGATTGTGGTGTACGACGGTCTGCTGCCCGTGACCCAGGACGAAGCCTCTCTGGCCATCGTGCTCGGCCACGAGATAGCACACGCCGTGGCAAAGCACTCCGCAGAGCGCATGAGCAACGCCTACAAGCAGCAGTACGGAATGTCGATACTCAGCGGCGTGGCATCGGCAGCGGGCGTGAGCAGCGACCTGACACAGCTGGGCACCGCCGCGCTGGGCGTAGGCGCTGAGGCCTGGTCATCGGGATTCTCGCGCAGCCAGGAGAGCGAGGCCGACCACATCGGACTCATCTTCGCCGCCATGGCCGGCTACGACCCGCGTGTGGCCGTCACGTTCTGGCAGAGAATGGCGGCGGCATCAACAGGCGGCGGAAGCTCCATCTTCAGCGACCACCCCTCCGACGCCAAGCGCATCAAGCAAATCCAAGGCTGGATGCCAGAAGCACTGAAATACTACAAGGGGAAATAGCAATTTTCCTGTTTCCGATTCGGGCGATGAGAGTGTGTCAAAAATGCCTGACTTATCAAAGGAGTGCGCCTCGCACATAAATCCTACAAATCCACTCTAATTTTCCATATGACTTTCAACAGCTTATGATTCGAGTGACTTATCCGGATTTTTGACACCCCCTCACGCCTTCAGCATTTTTTCACAACAAGAAACTTAATGAAAGAGACAGTAACCTATAACGGCAAGAGCTTTGAGTTCGAGGCAGAGAAAATGTCGCTCGACACGGTGATCACCCATGCGGACGCGGAAACCATCCTCTGCACGACAGACGACCTGTTCAACCGCTTCGGCATCCCTTATATGCTGAGTTCGGGCACCCTGCTCGGCGCCATCAGAGACCACGACTTCATCAAAGGCGACTTCGACGTGGACATCCAGACCACAGACGAAGGAAAGCTCTTCGACAACCTTCAGAACCTCGAAGACAACGGCCTGCATCTGATACGCGTGGAGCCGTCGGGCGTCTACAGCTTCCGTCTGAACGAACGTTGCTACATCGACTGCTACATCATCGGACCGGCCAAGAAATTCCCCTGGTCGATGTATTGTTATAAAGTACATGACTGCTACCTGCCGAAAAACCTGTTCACAGGCGTGGAGTACATCGATTTTGTGGGCAGGAAGATACCCGTTCCGAAGAATCCCATAAAACTGATAAAATGGTGGTATGGCAAGGACTGGCAAGTGCCTGCAGGCAAAAACAGCTACTACTACCACTACGACGTGTGGTCGCACTACATCTTCGTGAATCCCAAAGACACGATGAAACAGATATTCCGCAAGATCATCGGCAACAAGAACTACCTTCGTCTGAAATCAAAACTCAAAAATAAATGAACATAACGCCACACGACAACCCCAAAGGACGTGAAGGACTGGAATGGTCCAATTTCTGGTATTCCCAGACGAACCATACCGACCAGAAGAAGCGAATCCTGATGATAGGCGACAGCACCGTGCGCATGATCCGCAGCACGTTCGAACGGGAATCCGGATATCCGGTCGACATGCTGGGCACCTCGTCCGGCCTGCACGACATCCTGTTTCTGTCCCAGCTCGACGCCTTCTTCCTGCAGAAAAGCTACAAGTACAGCGATGTCTACATTCAGATGGGTCACCACTCCATCACCAATGACGATGGAAATGACTACACCGCCTCTGACTACCGCCGCTACAAGGACGACCTCATCTGGCTGGTGGACTATCTGAAGAAGGCAGCCCCAGGAGCCAACATCGTGCTGCTGACCAGCTTCCTGAATGTGATGCCAGTGCGCCACCGTCTGCAGGAAGGCCTGGCAGGATGGGCTTACCGGAAATACATCAAGCTGAAAGGCGAGACCTACGACGAGTCGTGGAACAAGGTGGTGCGTGAGAAGAACAAGATAGTGAAGGAAGTGAGCGAAGAGCTGCATATGCCCTTTTGCGACATCGAAGGCTACATGCAGAGCCTGAAGAAATTTGTCCACAAGGACCACATACACTATGAGGACCGCGCCAAGCCAACCATCGCAAGGGCGTACATGAAGTATCTGTCTTAACGCACTAATCATCATCGTCATGAACATATGCATCGTAGCCACCATCTGCAAAGAGACCGGCGCCCTGTCCATCTATAACCAGCTCATGTCGCATCTGAAGGAAGAGCAGCAGCCCGATGAGCACTACTACATCTTCATCGACCCGTCGATGCCGACGCCTCAGCTGCAGAATGTGCAATACATCAAATATGCCACCAACGGCGTCAAAAGAGCAAAGTTCGATTTCTGGGATTTTAAAAATTTATGTGAGCAGAATCACATCAAACCAGACGTCATCCTATCCCTAAATAATTCAGGTGTCAAGTACCCAGATGTTAAGCAATTTATATATTATCACCAGTCCATACCACTATATAAATACAAAATAAAATCTTGGGACAAGGCATCAATAAGGCTGAGATGCTATCAAAAATTCCTACCAATCTACATCAAAAGGAGTTTATCCAAAGACTGCTCAATAATTGTACAAACACCAATAATAAAGACCTTATTTTCCAGGAAATACAAATTTCCATTGGAAAAGATTCTTGTAGCATTCCCCGACATCAAACAGCCTGACACAGAGTCAATAAAAGAGTATTCTTTTGACAATAAATATTTTCACTTTCTCTATCCTGCCGCAAGAGGTATTTACAAGGAACACAACACCCTTGTAAAGGCTATAAAACTAATAGACGATTGTGAGATAAGAAATAAAGTTCGTGTTCATCTCACGTTGTCAAAAGGAACAAAACCGTCGCTTGAGAAAGAAATTAGAAATGCAGGGCTGACAGAACAATTCATATTTCATGGTTCTATTCCACACGATGTCTTATTATCTATGTACAAAGGATCAAATGGTCTCTTATTTCCTAGTATGATTGAGACAATAGGTCTTCCACTATTAGAAGCCGCATCGTTTGGAATTCCCATTGTTGCAAATAATATAGATTTCGTCAATGAGGTACTAAAAGGCTATACAGGATTAATAAAGGTTCCTACTCATGACTACAAAAAATGGAGTAACGAGATTTGTAATCTATGCCTAAGCAGACAAAAATATTCAGAATATAAATTAGCAAGAAAAAGTGACTGGATATTGGTACTCAATGCCATAAAATCTGTAGATAAACTATAGGAAGACGAATTACCAACTTATATCCTGGAAAATCCAGACACGTTACCCATTCATAGGGGAAGGACATGATCATAACGTCGAAAAAGCCATTGCCGGTAACTATCAGCAATAGCTTTTTGATGGTATAAACTTAACCCTACTACCCTATCTCCTGCACGCTTTCCCGAAGCAGCTTCACCACGTCTTCTGCAGAGATTTGCGCGTGCATGTCGGCATCCTGCAGGAGCGCGTCGGCCATGGACCGCTTGTTCTGATGGAGTCGTATGATTTTCTCCTCGATGGTGTCGGCCGCGATGATCCGATAGACCGTGACCGGCCGTTCCTGTCCGATTCGGTGAGCACGGTCGCTGGCCTGGTCTTCGATGGCGGGATTCCACCAAGGGTCGAGATGTATGACATAGTCGGCAGCCGTGAGGTTGAGTCCGAGTCCGCCAGCTTTGAGGCTGATAAGGAAGAGCGGCATGTCGCCAGTCTGGAATTGCTGAACCAGCTTGTTTCGCTGCGCTGGCGAATGGCTTCCGTCGAGATAGAGATAAGGTACTTCCTTGCTGTCGAGCTCATCGCGGATAAGCGCAAGATGAGAGGTGAACTGACTGAACACGAGCACCCGGTGTCCTCCGCTGCGGAGGGTGTCGACGAGTTCCAGGAAAGCCTGCGTCTTGCTGGAGCTCAGTTTGAGTTTCGGATTGATGAGCTTAGGATGGCAGGCGGCCTGCCGGAGTTTGGTGATTTCCGCAAGCGTCTGCATCGGCGTGTTTCCACCCTCCTCGATGTTGGCGATGGCCTGCTGGCGGAGGTTGTCGTAGAGCGCTTTTTCCTCTGGCGAGAGTTCCACGCGCAACGTGATTTCAGTCTTCTCGGGGAGTTCGTCCAGAACCTCGTCCTTCGTGCGTCGGAGGAGGAAAGGCGAAATCAGCCGTTTGAGCAACCGCTGGCGGTCCTTGTCGTGGTCGCGCTCCACGGGGATGATGAACCGTTCGGCAAACTGCTTGAAAGATCCGAGCAGCCCGGGATTGGCGAACTGGAAGAGGTTCCATATTTCGCTGAGATGGTTCTGCAGCGGTGTTCCCGTGAGCAGAAGCCTGAAGTCCGCCTTCAGCCCCATCGCTCCTTTCGACGTCTGCGTCTCCTTGTTCTTGATGGAGTGGGCCTCGTCGAGGACAATGGTGGTCCATGTCCGGCTGGCCAGCAGCTTTCCCTCGGTGACCAGTAGCCCGTAGGTTGAGATGACGATGTCGGCCTCGGCAGCCGAGTTTACGATGGCGGCCCGGTCGGCTCCCGGTTGGTTGAGATTCCGTGCGTTGAGTGCCGGTGCAAAGCGTTTCAGCTCCTGCTGCCAGTTGTGGAGCAGCGATGTAGGCACGACGACAAGCTGCGGGCCCTGTTGAGCCCTTGACTGCATGAGCGTGATGGCCTGGAGCGTCTTTCCCAGTCCCATGTCGTCGGCCAGGCAGGCACCTGCCCTCCACCATGCCAGACGGCTCATCCACTCGTAGCCCGTCAGCTGATAGGGCCGGAGCTCCGCATGTATGTTAGCCGGCACCTTGAACTCCTTCTTTCCCGCTTCTTTTATTTTGTCGAGCATCTTACGGAATTTCTTGTCGGCCTCCATCTGCACCCCCAGCTCCTCGAGCGCAGAGAGCTGCATGCCATTCACCTGAGCCACTTTCAGCTGCTTTCCCCTTCCAGCCAGCACCTTGTCGAGCGCCTGCAGCTGTCGACGCAGCTGCTCGCTGAGCGCCACGTACTCGTCGTCGCTGAGTCTGACGAAGTTGCCCTCCGAAGAGGCAGAGAGCATCGCCATCAGCTCTGCCATCTTTATCTTGGTCTTCTTGTCAATCTGCACGTCGCCCTCCAGTTCAAACCACTGCCCGGCCGAAGAGATTTTCAGCTTGAGGTTGTCGGGCGTGAGCATAGGCTTGACCACACGCATCCTCACCCCCTTGGGCCATTCCACACAGCAGATGTCCTGATGCTGCCTGATGATGTCGAGCATCTGAAGCGCCTGCTGCGTGTCGAGCATCCATGACTCATCTGAGATTGCCGCGTTGTCGAATTGCGAGAGCAGGTCAAGCAGCTCGTTGAGGTTGGCCTTTTCCTTCTTCATGTTGCGTTCGGTCTGCACACGCTCGCCGTTGATGGTGGTGCTGACCACCTCCATGCCCTGAGCGGGCCGCTGATAGGGCGGATGGGTGCCGAACGGCTTGACGGCAAGCGACGCCTGGTACTGCTGTCCTTCGGTCGGCGCCAGCTGCACGATGATGATCGGCGAGGACTTGACCGTCTTCAGCTCCTGCGAGTTCTTGAGCAGCGGACTCATGACCGTGAAGTTGATGCTGAGCGTCTCGAGCATCTTGGTGAGTTGTTGCTTGCTCTCTGCCGGGAATTTCTTCACCTCGACGAGCAACTTGAGAATGGTCCTCTGCCGTTCGTCTGCCCTGACAATGGTGAGCTGCTTGTCGCCCTCCTGCTTGACGAAAACACTCCCAGTCATTTTTTTCACCTCCACGTTGCTCTTCACCTTGAATCCGTCCTTCTCCGGCTGAACGAGCAGCTGCAGCGGCTCCTCCACGATATCGATTCTCTGATTGGTGGTGTCGTCGAATACAACCTGCGATCCGACGAGCTCAGCAACGGCCAGGGGACCCTCAAGATAATATTTGTTATCTCCATACCATGCAGACATCTGAGTTTGGTTGGCCACCCTCACGTCCTGCTGTGTCATCGCAGGTTCCTGGCAGGCGGCAAAGCGGTTCATCGCCACATTGCGTCCCTTGCTCCAGGTGACGCCTCCGTCTTTGGACTTCTGTAGTTTTGGCTGTAGCTCGAGATGCTCCATGTTGATAAGATAAATGATGCGCTCGACATTCTCTTCGGGACGTTTCGAAGAAGTCTTCTTTTTCTTCTCCTGCTCCATGTTTTTCATGACCTTGTCGATGACCCGTTCCCAGTCCTCGAGCTTTCGCACAGGCGGCATAAGCGGCTTGAGGAGTCCTGTCTGCTCTCGGAGCAGCTGGGCCATCGGCTTGAGGGACGGGAAGTCGTCGGCAAAGAGCAGCTTGAGCATGTTGGAATTCCGGTTCAGCACAAATCTCTCCGCCCACGGTTCGAGCTGCATGGCTGTGGGCAGCAACTTATAGTGTTTGACAAAAAGGATGCACAGCAAGGACGACAGGTCGTCCCATTCAATCTGTGGCGGGTAGGCCTTGACAAAATCTGCCGCGTCGCCCCTGAGGAAATGGTGCAGAACCACCAGAAGCGGATAGTAATTGCTGCTGGAAGCCACCACCTTGTTTTTCAGCAGTTTTTCTCCCACCTTGAGCGCCGCGTCGCTGCCCGTCATCCCGATGGAGAGTCCATAGAAGAAAGCAAAGAGCGGGTTATTGTATGCGATATTGGCTTGCTGTTTCAGGTCGGCGCTGAAAAGTCGGAAAGCCTGCTCGTGGTTTCCGTCGAAGAGTTCGATGGCACCACTGATAGCCGGTTCCCGATAGTCGTCAGGCAGCTTGGACTTTATCTCTCTGAGGTTTCCACTGTGCAGCACCTCGTATTCGTAGAGAAATGCGTTGAGGTATTCGTTTCTCGAAATTGAAGGTATCGATGGGTTGTCGATATAAACACTTCTGATTGTCTCAGGACTGACGGGATTGAGCAGAATCCTCCATTCCAGCTTGATGATATAGTTGAAAAGCCATCCAAGCACATTCTGGTTCATGGCCTGTGCGAATTTCGTGCAGCCAGGATGCCTGATGATTTCAAAGATATGCTTTTTCATCCACATATCGTAACTGAAAAGCGGCGTGATATCCAGTTCCGGAAGTTTTTTCGCCACTTTGCCAGTTTGCAGGAATTCATGAAAAGCCATGATGAATTGATGCAAGGTCTCCACATGCTTGTCGTAGGACGACCTATAACCATAGTCGTAGCTCAGTCTCCTGTACTTCACCGTCTCCACGTTCCTCAGCAGCTCAATCCAATGCTTGGAAGAGATATGCACATAGGCACCATAAGTGTATTGCGACAAGCTTCTTCCCTCGATAATCCCGTCGTCGAGCCATCTGCGTACGTCAGACACGATGTCGCTTCTCTTTTTTTTATATAATACATACAACTCAGCAATCCGGTTGTAGTCAAAGTCTTTGAGGTTGACCGCAAGTTCGAGCAGCACAGGGTGTATTGTTTTCATTGAGATGTTTGTTTTTTTAAATTGTCAAGTAATACGGATGCGCCTTCACAACACTTCCATTCATAAAAACACGGAATTTGCTGAGTATTTGATGCCACAGCCCATTATAATGATACAAATTTAGTAAAAAAAGGGGGTGTCAGCAAGTTTTTCGTTGTGAAACGGCAAAATTGTCGTCAAAAATTCGTAAATTCGCCAAATAAATGAAAAAGAGCCTATGAGACGACTGATTTTTACCATTCTTTCCATGTTATGTATGGCTTGTTGCTACGGTCAGCACCTGAGCTTCATGGGTGTAGAGATAGGCAACAAAGTGTCGAAATTCGACAAGGAGCTGAAGGAAAAAGGCTTCATGCGCGCCTTCTCCCACAAGATAGGCGATGTGTACAAGAACGGCAGTTTCGCCGGCTATCCTGCCGAGGTGCTGCTTTACAGGCAGCAACCGTCGAAGAAGGTGAAAAGCGCAGTCGCCAAGATCGTCGGAGACTACGACCTGCCGCAGGCCGTCAACATCATGGGTGACCTTCAGCAGAAAATCCTTGAGAAATATCCAGGAGCCAGCCTGACCGACACATCTGCCGGAGGAGTGCTGCCCCACCACACCATCCTGCTGCACAACACCTATGATGAAAGCATCAAACTGCTAATCGACGAGGACGGGAAGGTGAACGTGATCTACGTAGGCGACCTGACAAAACGCGACCCTCAAGACGACATCTGACAAGAGAGAGGTCGGAGTAATCAGAGTAATCAGAGTATGCAGAGTACTCAGAAAAATCGGACCTGTCCGACCTGTCCGACTCGTCTGACCTGTCTGACTCGTCTGACCTGTCTGACTCGTCTGACCAATAAAAACAGAACAAAAACATGCCCAAATACTCCATCATAGTACCAGTATACAACCGTCCGGACGAAGTTGAGGAACTGCTGGAGAGCCTGACGAAACAGACGCTGCAGGACTTCGACGTGATTCTCGTGGAGGACGGTTCACAGAAACCCTGCAAGGAGGTTGCCGACAAGTATGCCGACCGCCTGGACATCCATTATTATGCCAAGGAGAACTCCGGCCCCGGTCCTTCACGCAATTACGGCGTGGAGCGTTCGGGCAGCGAGTATGTCATCATCCTCGATTCCGACGTGGTG
Source organism: Bacteroidaceae bacterium (assembly GCA_017483765.1). Classification (GTDB taxonomy): domain Bacteria; phylum Bacteroidota; class Bacteroidia; order Bacteroidales; family Bacteroidaceae; genus UBA3839. Next base: position 12,032 of record JAFUVE010000048.1, read on the forward strand.
TTGCCAGAAGGCTATATGTCGGCCGTAGAGAAGAGCCTTGACGAGCATCCATGCGATGCCTTCGGCGGTCCGGACCGCGCCCATGACTCCTTCACCGACATGCAGAAAGCCATCTCCTACTCGATGACCTCGTTCTTCACAACGGGCGGCATACGCGGCGGGAAGGCAAAGCTCGACAAGTTCCATCCCCGCTCCTACAACCTGGGCGTGAAACGCGAGGTTTACAATGCGCTGGGCGGCTTTTCAAAGATGCGCTTCGGAGAGGACATCGATTTCAGCTACCGGATTCTGGAGCATGGCTACACCACCCGCCTATACCCCGACGCGTGGGTGTGGCACAAGCGCCGCACCAATCTCGACAAGTTCTTCAAGCAAGTGTTCAACTCTGGAATCGCGCGCATCAACCTGACGAAGCGCCATCCCGGCACGCTCAAGCTCGTCCACCTGCTCCCGATGGTGTTCACCGTTGGCGTGATTCTGCTCATTGTCGCGGCCGTGGTGCTTCGGCTGCTGGCCCTGAATCCATCGATGGGCGAGAGTTTCTGCCAGGGATTCCCCGTGGGCAAGACCCATGTGGGATGGTGGGTGCTTCCTCTGCTGCCCGTCCTGCTCTATATTCTTCTCGTATTCGTAGATTCCAGCATCAAGAACAAGTCGCTCGTCATCGGCTACCTCTCAGTGAAATCGTCGTTCGTTCAGCTTTTCGGCTACGGATTCGGATTTCTGACTGCTTGGTGGAAACGGTGCGTGCTGAAGAAAGACGAGTTCGCAGCGTTCCAGAAAAACTTCTATTGACACAGTAGAGACGCCCCGCGGGGTGTCTTCTAACTTAACCAAAAACTCACACCTACGATGGAACAACAACCCATTATAGAAGACGATGAATTTCGCGACGAGCTGGAGACAGAGCCGTTCCGCCATGTGTCGATGAAGGACATAGACCTGGACAGCCGTCCAAGGGAGAAGCTTGAAGAATTTGGTGCAGAAAAATTGACAAAAGCTGAGCTTTTCGCCATCCTCATTGGCAGTGGATCCACTAAAAAAAACGCAACCGAGCTGATGGAGGAAGTCCTGAGCGACGCAGAAGACAACCTCGCACTGCTCGAGCGCCAGGACATCCAAGACCTGATGAGCTATAACGGCATAGGCAAGGCTAAGGCCATCACCATAAAGGCAGCACTGGAATTAGGACGCAGACGTCTGAACGAAAGCGTAAGCGATTTGCCCACCTTCAGCACAGCAGATTTAGTCTACAAATATATGCGCGCATTCGTGATGAACCTGACACACGAACAGAGCTGGGCCCTGATGCTAAATAACAGTGCAAAACTGCTGAAACGCGTGAAGCTGAGCGAAGGTGGCCGTACCGGCACAGTGGTCGATGTTCGGATTCTGTGCAAGAAAGCCATTTTGGCAGAGGCCACTTGCGTGGTGCTGGTTCACAACCATCCCTCTGGCAGTCTTCGTCCCAGCCGCGATGACGACAACCTGACTCAGGCTGTGAAAGCTGCCCTCAACACGCTCGACATCCGTCTGCTCGACCATGTGATAGTGACCGACGGCGGCTACTACAGCTACAGCGAGATGGGAAAAATCTGAATAATTTGAAGTTTGAAATTTGAGATTTGAAATTTATAATTACTAGAGTATCTAGAATATCCAGAGCATTTAGAAAATCAAGATTATCTATAATATTTACCCCCCCCCAAAAAACAATGGGAAATTATATGACCAAATACGATATAGAAACGAAAGTGGTGGAGATGCTGAAGACTGTGTTCGATCCTGAAATCCCTGTCAATGTCTACGACCTGGGACTCATTTACAGCATCGACGTGAACGACGATTTCGATGTGAAAATCGAGATGACCCTGACAGCCCCCAACTGCCCCGCCGCCGACTTCATCATGGAGGACATCCACATGAAGCTGGAGTCGATTCACGGTGTGAACAAAGTGGACGTAGAGCTCGTGTTCGAGCCAGAATGGGACAAGAGCATGATGAGCGACGAAGCCCGTCTGGACCTGGGGTTCGACCTCTGACATCCCCTTTTTCCTTCATTTAGACCACACATTTCACCTTTACCCACAAAACCACCAGCCAGTTATGAAGAACTACTATTTCATATCCGATGCCCATCTGGGCTGCCGTGCGATGGAACACCGTCGCACCCGCGAGCGCCGTCTTGTCAATTTCCTCGACGCCATCAAGCACAAGGCCGAAGCCGTCTTTCTGCTTGGCGACATCTTCGACTTCTGGTTTGAGTACAAGGAAGTGGTGCCGAAAGGCTACACCCGATTTCTGGGGAAGGTGAGCGAACTGACGGACATGGGCGTGGAAGTGCATTTCTTTGCAGGCAATCACGACATGTGGTGTGAGGACTATCTGGAAACTGAATGTGGTGTGACCGTCCACAAAGGTCCGAGCACGATAGAGCTATGCGGCAAGGAGTTTTACATCGCCCACGGCCACAAGCTTGACAAAAAAGACGACAACTGGAAGACACGGTTCATGTTCTCCTGCTTCGAGAGCCACACACTCCGGAAGATGGCGAAATGGATCCATCCGAGGTGGTTCGTCCGTTTCGGCTACAACTGGGCGAAGAACAGCCGTCAGAAGCACGGCAAGGAAAGACCGTATGCCGGGGAGAACGATGAAGGCCTGGTGGTCTATGCAAAGAACTACCTCAAGACCCACCCCACCATCAACTACTTCATGTTCGGCCACCGGCATATAGAACTCGACATCTTCCTGAACCGCACCTGCCGATGCATGATACTGGGTAACTGGTACGACCTGTGCACCTATGCCGTGTTCGATGGAGAAAATATGTATATGGAAAACTTCATTGAAGGGGAGACTGAGCTTTAATTTTTTGAGGTTTGAAGTTTATTTCATGATTCTCGGCTGCCTCGGCATAATTGAAGCGAGCTTCATTCTGCTCTCGCTTGCACGAGAATTATTGACATGATTCTCGGCTGCGCTCGGCATAATTGAAGCGAGCTTCATTCTGCTCTCGCTTGCACGAGAATTGAAATTTTGCCATGCGGATGGCTGTCAATTTGAGAGATTCCAGCCGATTTTGGATATGAGGTCTAAAAACATTAGTTTTAGAGGCTATTTTGCATATATTTGCAAAATATTTGCATAATTATGAATATTTTTGTAAAATTATTTGCATATATGCATAAAAGTGTGTATATTTGCAGTCGAATTTGCAAAAATATTCACAAAAGCAATCTTATAATACTCACAATCAGTTTATGAGCGTAAAAAACGAACGACTGGACACCATCAAGATGATCATCTCGAGCCGCGAAATCAGCAACCAGGAGGAACTCATCCGGGCGCTGGAGGAAGAGGGCTTCCAACTGACTCAGGCGACCCTGTCGCGCGACCTGAAGCAGATGAAGGTGTCGAAAGCCATCTCGCAGAATGGCCGTTCGGTCTATGTCCTTCCCGCCAACGCGATGTATAAGCGCGTGAAGGAGAACCGTCCGATCAGCGAAATGATGACTCACTCCGGGTTCATATCACTGAGGTTTTCGAGAAACATCGGTGTGATAAAGACCCGACCGGGCTATGCCAGCAGCATCGCCTACGACATCGACAATGCTCACATTCCATTGATTATCGGAACGATAGCCGGTGACGACACAATCATGATTGTGACAGAAGACGGCGTACCACACAACAGCGTGAGAGAGGCGCTCTCGTCCATCATCCCCGTATAAAAATCCAGAAAGTCTAGAAAGTCTAGAATATCTAGACCATCTATCTCATAAAAGAAAACATATACAAACTAAATCAAAACGTATAAAAGAAACGATGAATTACAACGACGGCATTGAGATTGTGGTGGCCGACGCGTCACACGAGAAATATGTCGACACGATACTAGACACCATCACAGCTTCAGCCAAGAAGCGTGGCAGCGGCATCGCGACGCGTACACACGAATATCTGACAACCAAAATGCGGGAACGCAAAGCCATCATCGCCCTGTCGGGAGAAGAGAAGGAATTTGCGGGCTTCTGCTACATCGAGAGCTGGGGCAACAAGCAGTATGTTGCCAACTCCGGCCTTATCGTGGTTGAGAAATTCCGGAACCACCACCTGGCCACACGAATCAAGGAGGCTGCCTTCACGCTGAGCCGTCTTCGCTGGCCAAATGCGAAGCTGTTCGGTCTGACCAGCCAGGCCGCGGTGATGAAAATCAACACCCGTCTGGGCTATGTGCCAGTGACCTTCGCGCAGCTGACAGACGACGACGCCTTCTGGGCTGGCTGTGGAACGCCAGAAGACCCCCACTGCATCAACTGCGACATCCTGGCCCGCACAGGCCGTAAATACTGTGTCTGCACAGCGATGCTATACGATCCGAAGGACCACGAAGGAGAACCCCTACCAGTGGAATTTCCACCCGAGGTCGTGGAAATGGCAAAGAAAGCGGCGGAAGCCGATACCAAATAAATGAACATTTTTTTTGAGTGAAAAGTGAAAAGTGTATTTACTCTTGCCGATGAAAGCTGCGATTAAACAGTCTCTTTTTAAACTTTAAACTTTCAACTCTAAACAAAAAACTAAAAACTAATAATCACTCTAAACAATCATAATGGAACAGAAGAAAAAAGTTGTTGTTGCCTACAGCGGTGGACTCGACACGTCCTACACCGTGATGTACCTGGCAAAAGAGATGGGATATGAAGTTCATGCCGCCTGCGCCAACACAGGCGGATTCAGCGATGAGCAGCTGAAGACAAACGAGGAGAATGCCTACAAGTTAGGAGCGACGAAATACGTGACCCTGGACGTGACACAGGAGTACTACGACAAGTCGTTGAAGTTCATGGTGTACGGCAATGTGCTTCGTAACAACTGCTACCCGATATCCGTGTCGTCGGAGCGAATATTCCAGGCTATCGCCATCGCCCGCTACGCGAACGAAATCGGCGCATCTGCCATAGCTCACGGATCGACCGGTGCTGGAAACGACCAGATCCGTTTTGACATGACGTTTTTGGTGATGTGTCCGAACATCGAGATCATCACGCTCACACGCGACCGCAACCTGAGCCGCCAGGAAGAGGTGGACTATCTGAACGCCCACGGATTCAATGCCGACTTTGCCAAGCTGAAGTATTCCTATAACGTAGGAATCTGGGGCACAAGCATCTGCGGAGGCGAGATTCTCGACTCTACCCAGGGACTTCCTGAGTCCGCCTATCTGAAGCACCCGACCAAGGAAGGTCCGGAACTCTTGAAATTAGGCTTTGAGAAAGGCGAGCTGTGCAGCGTGAACGGCGAACACTTCGACGACAAGATTGCAGCCATCAAGAAAGTGGAAGAGATTGGAGCCGCCTACGGCATCGGTCGTGACTGCCACGTTGGCGACACCATCATCGGCATCAAAGGACGTGTAGGCTTCGAGGCTGCCGCTCCGATGCTCATCATCGGTGCTCACCGGTTCCTGGAGAAATACACCTTGTCGAAGTGGCAACAATACTGGAAAGACCAGGTGAGCAACTGGTATGGAATGTTCCTTCATGAGAGCCAGTACCTGGAGCCCGTGATGCCAGATATCGAGGCCATGCTGACAAGCAGCCAGCGCAACGTGACCGGCGAGGTGACCCTGGAGCTGCGTCCGCTGATGTTCCAGACCGTAGGTGTGGACTCTCCGAACGACTTGGTGAAGAACAAGCTTGGAGAATACGGCGAGACAGCCAAAGCCTGGAGCTCGGACGACGCCAAAGGCTTCATCAAGGTGTCGGCAACCGCACTGCGCGCCTACTACCTCGCCCACCCCGACGAGCAGAGATAATAGTATATTTGAACTTTGAAATTTGAACTTTGAAATTTGAAGTTTACTGAAGTTTATCTTCCTTTGATTCTTGAATCTCAGCGTAGCTAATCAATAACCCATGCAGAAGAAATTTTATTTATCGTCGACCGACAAAAAAATCGCAGGCGTTTGTGGCGGTATAGGAGAATATTTCAATATCGACTCGCTGTTGGTGCGTGTGGCCTTCCTTGTGCTTGTGTTCGGATTCGGCAGCGGAATAATAGCCTACATTGTGCTATGGCTTTTGGCTCCGACAAAATAAACTTGATTATTTATGATAAAAATAGGAATATTAGGAGCAGCCGGATACACAGGCGGTGAGCTCATCCGGCTGCTGCTGAACCATCCAGACGCAGAAATCGTGTTCGCCCATAGCGAAAGCAACGCTGGCAATCTGGTGAGCGATGTTCACGAAGGCCTCCTCGGCGACACTGACATGCGTTTTTCCTCCGACATGCCATTCGACGAGACAGACGTCATTTTCCTTTGTTTCGGCCACGGCAAAAGCGTGAGTTTCCTGAAAGAGCACCCTGTGCCCCCTTCCGTAAAGATCATAGACCTGGCTCAGGACTTTCGTATAGCCTCTCCCACTCATGATTTTGTGTACGGTCTTCCCGAGACCCACCGCAGCGAGATAGCTCGCTGCCAGCATCTGGCCAATCCCGGCTGTTTCGCCACCTGCATCCAAGTGGGACTGCTGCCTTTGGCCAAAGCCGGTCTGCTTCGCCACGACATCAGCGTGAATGCCATCACAGGCAGCACCGGTGCCGGCCAGAAGCCAGGCAGCACGACACACTTCTCCTGGCGCAACAACAACATGAGCACTTATAAAGTGTTCAGCCATCAACATCTTCACGAAATCCGTCAGACCTTGGAAGAGCTGCAAGGCAGTCTTGACTGCAGCGTGGACTTCATCCCCTATCGTGGCGACTTTGCCCGTGGAATCTTCTGCACGGAAGTGGTGAAATTCGACGGCGATGAAGGAAGTGCTTCCAACCCGTCAGCAGAAGCGTTGGTGGCTATGTACCGTGACTACTACAAAGACGCCGCCTTCACGCACTACGTGGACAAGTCACCCGACCTGAAACAAGTGGTGAACACGAACAAAGCGCTCGTCCACGTAGAGAAATTCGGCAACAAGGCCGTCATCACGAGCGTGATAGACAACCTGCTGAAAGGAGCAGTGGGCCAGGCCGTGCAGAACATGAACCTCATGTTTGGCATCAATGAAACCACAGGCCTCAGACTCAAGGCAAGCGCTTTTTAAAGCATTGGACGTTTGAAGTTTTTTCCGAAACATCGAAATATCGAAGAATCGAAATATCGAGACATCGAAGAATCGAAAACACGGAGAACTCCACCTCCCCAATCAAAATCACTCTAAACTCTAAACTCTCAACTCACAAAAGAAATGCAATTATTCGACGTATATCCATTATTCGACGTCACAATAGAGCGTGGCAAAGGCGCCAAGGTGTGGGACTCGAATGGCACAGAATATCTCGATTTGTACGGCGGCCATGCCGTGATATCCATCGGTCACTCCCACCCTCACTATATAGAGAAAATCACAGAGCAAGTGAGCAAGCTCGGTTTTTATTCCAACTCTGTGAAGAATCCCCTTCAGCAGCAGCTGGCTGAGAAACTGGGCTCAGTGAGCGGCTACGAGGACTATCAGCTGTTTTTGATCAACTCAGGAGCCGAGGCCAATGAGAACGCATTGAAATTGGCTTCCTTCTACAACGGCCGCACGCGCGTGCTGTCGGTTGAGAAAGCATTCCACGGCCGCACTTCCCTTGCCGTCGAAGCCACAAACAACCCGAAAATCATAGCCCCGATCAACGCGAACAATCACGTGACGTTCCTTCCGCTGAACGACCTGCCGGCATGGGAGCGCGAGATCAGCAAAGGCGATGTTTGCGCCTGCATCATCGAGTGCATCCAGGGAGTGGGCGGGATTCGCCTGGCCGACAAGGACTTCATGTACGGTCTTCAGAAGCTGTGTGCTGCCCATAACACCGTACTCATCTGCGATGAGATACAATGTGGCTACGGACGTAGCGGCAAGTTCTTCGCCCATCAGCATCTCGGCGTGACCCCCGACCTGATCACCGTAGCCAAAGGCATCGGCAACGGCTTCCCGATGGGCGGTGTGCTGATATCACCCAAGTTCACGCCAGTATACGGTCAGCTTGGCACGACCTTCGGCGGCAACCATCTGGCCTGTGCGGCCGCTCTTGCCGTTCTGGACGTGATGAAGGAGGAGAATCTCGTGAAGAATGCCGCCACCGTGGGCAATCACCTGATGGAGTCGCTGAAATCGGCCAACCTGCCTCACGTGGTCGACATCCGCGGCCTTGGCCTGATGATCGGCATCGAGCTGGACATACCGTATAAGGAAGTGCGCAGCAAGTTGCTGTTTGAAGAGCACTGCTTCACGGGATGTTCGGGCACGAACGTGCTTCGGCTGCTTCCGCCACTCTGCCTGACCATCGAACAAGCCGACCAGTTCGTCGAGAAAATGACACGCATATTAAAGCCTGGAATTTGATTCCAGGCTTTTTTTGAAATTACAAAAGAAAAGAACTAGAAAGTCTAGAATATCTCTAGAGCATATAGTTCCTATAGAAAAATCTTAGTGGATGATCACCATGGTGGCTCCGAATCCATACTGCTGGAAAGAAGCGTCCTGGAAGGTGCAGTTGCGGTACTTCCGCTTGAGTTCGTAAAGAAGTGCGCTTCGAAGTGCTCCCTCTCCCTTGCCATGAATGAACACGATTTTCTGTCCTTTATGCTTGAGATGCTCGTTCAGCGTCTGCCGGAACACATTCAGCTGGTATTCTTTGATATCGCCAGACGACATTCCTGCCGTGGTTGACAACAGCGCGCTGGCATGCAAGTCCACTTCGATGATGTCGTTATGGCCAACATTCTGCTTCTTCTGGGCTCTGGCCGGCTTTGGCTGGTCGTTTTTCTCCATCATGGCCTTCTGCAGCTCGCCGGCGTTGACATTGTAGAGCTGAGCCTGCGATGGGAGTATGTCGTCTTTAACGACTGCATATTCAAGCGTAGGCTCATCGAAGAACAGGCTTTCGCGGAACGTATGGAACTTGAAGAACTTGGTGGTGTCGATTTTCAGTTCCACGCATAAAGGCTGCTTGAGCAGGAAGGGACGGTCTTGCTTATATGCCATGATTTGGAAGCCCACCCGCTCGATATCGTTGAGCATGGAATGCTCGATTTCCTCAACGAACACCTTCGTATTGGGCTCCACAGTGCCCATATGCCTGACGTAGAAGGAGTTGTTCTCCTTCCCCATGTAGATATAGCTGATGAAGTAATTGCAGTCGTTGACGATGTAGCAGTCGAACTTGGTGGTGGTGAACTGCTTTGGCTCCTGCGGCACGAACACGAGGAAAATCGACAGCTTATCGCCATTGGGCCGTTCCACTGGACTCGGCTTGTAGGAGATATCCATGTCGGCCAAGTCAGTTTCGCTGTCGTCCTCATCCGCCTTGGCCGAAAGCGTGTCGTTGCCCTTGACCGTTTTCGGTTCCTCACCTTTGGCAGCGTTTTTTTGATTCCGCCCCATGGTGTCCACTTTTGCGATGTTGTAATCGTCCGTGGTGACTACCACGACATCTGATGCCATCACTGGCACCTGAAATCCGTCCTCGTCCTCAACGAGGACGACTTTGTTGTTGTTTTGAAATCCTTTTACGATTCCGCCCCCTACATCACTGAGGAAACGGACACGGTCGCCTATTTTCATTTTTTTTGAGTTGAGAGTTTAGAGTTGAGAGTTTAGAGTGAAGTTACTCTTTTTAGTTGAGAATTGAGAGTTGAGAGGGAAGTTTCTTTGTGTAGTTTAGAGTTTATGATAGCCTATTTGAGACATTTACGCAGGGGCGACTTGATGGCCTTGAGCCCCTTGGCCAGGCTCTGGCAGTTGAGCTGTGCTCCTGAGAGCGAAGTGTGTGTGTGGTCGTGGTTGAACATCGCGGCAGCTTTTTCCTTCCCCATCTTGTCGAGCGCATCGGCTGTGATGTTATGGATGTCGATGAAGTCAACGCCGGTGGCTTCCACCACCTGGCGGTAGAGCTTTCCGTAGAATTCGTTTCTGCGCTCCACCTTGCCTTTAGGCCATTCGTTTCTCGGTGTGAGGCTGAGGAGAATCGGAGTTGCGCCTTTCTCGCGGGTGTCCTCGATAAATTTCTTCAGGTACCACCCGAAGGAATAGATCACCTCGTATCGTCCGTCATCTTCCATCTTATAGACATGACAAGTGTCCTCTGCCACAGGGATGACACCACGGAACTTCGGCTTGTCGATGCCGCTCATGTCGTTGTGTCCAAACTGGATGAGCACGTAGTCACCTGGCTCCAGTGAGTTGTAAATCTCATCCCAACGGCCTTCCTCGAGGAAAGTGCGGGTGGACCGTCCTGCCTTCGCACAATTGACGAACGTACATTTGTCTCCGTCGAATATGGTAGCGGCCTGAGAGCCCCATCCCCACATTCCGTTCGGATCCTTGTCGGCATTTTTGCCTGTGGAGTCTCCCGCCAGGAATACACGAGGCTTCTTCTTTCCATTAGCCTTCTTTTCCTTTGTCACAACCCAGTCGGGATGAACATCAAGGATAGACTTGGGATGCACCTTGTCCTGCAAGAGGCATGACTTGAGCAGAGCCACCTGTGGGTGCTGACATGCGTCGAGTCCCTCCGCGAAACTTGCCGCGTTCATTTTTGCACCAAACGCAGAAGAGTGAATTTTGTCGCCAAAGAAATGGTAAGCCGCCTTATGTTTTCCGTATTTTTCGAGTTTGAGTGCTGAGATGTCGTTGAGGTCGATGAAAGGTGTTCCGAGCTCTTCCGCCAATGCCTTGATCCAAGGCGTGAAGGTGGTAAGCTTGCGGTCCACCTTGTTGGTGTCGCTCTCCTCGTAAGCCTTTCGAGGCGTGAGTGTGAGGAGAATAGGCGTGGCACCTTTCGCACGAGTCTCATTGACGAATCGTCGGATATATCCTCCGAAAGTGTATACCGTCTCCTGCTTTCCCGTCTCCTTGATGGTGACGACGGTGGAGTCCTCGAGCAGGAACTTGTCGTATTGTCCTCCGTTGCTCTTGGACGTCTTGTAGCTGGAGCGGGCCCGGTTCTCGTCGATTGGCCCGTTGTCGTTGTGTCCGAGTTCAAGGACAACGTAGTCGCCAGGGCGCACACCCTCGAGCACAGGTTTCCACAACTTATTGTAGAAAGTCCGGGGGCTGGTTCCTCCGAGCGCATGGTTTTCAACGGTGATTTTCTTTTCGTCGAAGAAGATGTGCTCGTAGTATCCCCATCCCCATTGTCCGTTGTTACCGTTGCCGAGCGTTCCGTTACGCATCGTGGAATTTCCGACAAGGAAGAGAACAGGATTATCGCCCTTTCTTGATGAACCGCTGACGGGCCTGGCCTGGTTGGCCTTGTCGAGCGAGTCGAGCGTGACGTCACGAACACCGTTGATGTCTTTCCATATGGCATCGTTCTTGTCCTGCGCAAGAGCGGCAGTGATTGTCAGCAGACAAATGACAGTAGAAATAAGTTTTTTCATAAAATAATTGTGTTATTTTCGTTTGTATGTACAAAGTTAAGGAATAAATCGCAAAAATACGGAATATTTTTTTGATTTTTCATATAAATTAGTAACTTTGCACAAAAGAAAGTAAAATGCGCAAAATTTAGAGTTTCCTATGGATTACATACAGAAGAACCGTTCGTTGATGCGCGTGTTTGAGAACAGCATCCGCCGTCACTGGACTCAGCCCGCCTTCTCCGACTACAACAGCGCCGTGAGCTTCACCTACCAAGAGCTGGCAAACCAAGTTCGTAAGATGCACATTTATTTTGAGTCGAGAGGGATTCTCGCAGGCGACAAGATAGCCATCTGCGACAAGAACTCCAGCTATTGGGCCGTGACTTGCATCAGCATCCTCACCTACGGAGCGGTGGTGGTTCCCGTCCTCGTAGACTTTCATGGCGACCAGATAGTGAACATCCTGAAGCATTCCGACTCAAAGATGGTGTTCACGAGTCCTTTGGTCATCCGCAAGATTGAGAAGGCCTTGAAAGAAAGCGACAGTCACGAACTGGAGCACTGCGAGATGGTGGACATATCCATAGTTGGAGAAAAAGACCCATCCATAGACCTCAGCCCTGATGACGTCCGCTATTTCGACGACGAAGAGGACGGGCTGGCAATGATCAACTACACGTCGGGCTCCACAGGCTTCTCGAAAGGTGTGATGCTTCCATTCCGGAGCATATGGTCGAACATCGCCTTCGCCGACGAGAAGCTGGGACTGCGTGAGAGCTGCCGCACGCTCTCCCTGCTTCCGATGGCCCATATGTACGGATTCTCGTTTGAGTTCTCCTACGAGTTCAGCATTGGCGGCCACATCACGTTCCTGACCAAACCGCCAAGTCCGAGCGTCCTGGCCAAGGCATTGTCGGACGTGAAGCCCGACATCATCATCAGCGTTCCGCTCATCGTGGAGAAGGTGATCCAGAGCCGTGTGTTCCCCAAGATCAAGTCCCTGACCACTCAGAGCCTGATGGTGTTGCCGTTTGTGAAGGGGATGATATTCCGTAAGATCCGCCAGCGCATATCCGACTTCTTCGGCGGCCAGTTCTACGAGGTGATCGTTGGTGGAGCGGCCTTCAACCAGGAAGTTGAGGAGTTTCTCCATTACATCAAGTTCCCCTACACCGTGGGATACGGAATGACGGAGTGCGGTCCGATCATCTGCTACCGCGACTACAGGAGTTTTGTTCCGCGCTCATGCGGTCAGGTGGTTCCACGCATGGAGTTGCGCATCCTGAGCCCTGACCCCGAGAAAGTGGAAGGCGAGATTGTGGTCCGTGGTGCCAACGTGATGCTGGGTTACTACAAGAACGAGGAAGCCACGCATGCCGCCATCGACAACGACGGATGGCTTCACACGGGCGATTTGGGCACGATGGACAAGGATGGCAACGTGTTTATCCGTGGACGCCAGAAGAACATGCTGCTTGGGTCGAACGGCCAGAACATCTACCCGGAGGAAATAGAAGAGAAATTCACTTCTCATGCGCTGATAGACGAGTGCGTGGTGGTTCAGCGTGGTGACCAGCTGGTGGGGCTGGTCTACACGTCGGACGACACACTGCAGACACATGGTCTGACCCGCGCTGAATACCTGAGCCAGCTACCGCGCTACTGCAAACACGTGAACGGGATGCTGCCCTCGTTCTACAAAGTGAGCAAACTGGAGGCACAGGAGACAGAATTCGAGAAGACTCCGAAACGTAACATCAAGCGGTTTCTTTATAAATAGCTTGAGAGAATCTAGTATATCTAAAAAATCTATAGAATCTAGTATAAAAAATCCGGCGGAAAGGAAAAATTTCCTTTCCGCCGGATTTTTTCCAGCTCTCAAACACTCACATCGACACCATCTCTCCATTGACGCTGATGATGGCACATTGCTCCATCCAGTCGACCACATGGTTGATAGTCTCGGTGATTTTTGAGCCTATATTTCTGAATCCCAGTTTTTTTGCCACCGCAGATGGAATAGCGGACTTAGGGAGGGAGAACTCTTCCCGGAGCACCTCTTTCACCACGTTGATGAGTTCGATGGCAGGGATTTCAGAAATCGTGCGCTGGCTGTCGGTCCGGTAGAAGTTGTATGCGTCGGCATATTTCTTGTTGATCCAGAAGCAAGGCAGCCCGTCGACAGGAGAGACCTCCCGATAGAGCGAGCGGGTGGCCAGTTCGATAGCCTTCATCAAGTTGGGGCTGGCATATGCATATCCCATACATTTAGCCAGCCGTTTCCTGAGTAAGGCTTCTGTGATAGGCTGCTCGATCCTCACAATCTCCCTTATGAGGTCGCGTGCCTCAGGGTCGTCGGGACGGAACAACGTCTTGTCCTCCTGGATATACTTCAGATTACATTCCTGATATGGCATCATCATCTGGTCGCGGAACACAGTCGGCGCGACTTTATCCTTCTGTATCTGCTGGGTGTCGAAGACGAAGTAGTCATCGGGCTGAGAGTCCGTGTCAGTCGTTTGAGGATTATCGCTCTCAGTGGCCTCCAGCTCGGCGGCCTTCAGCTCATCAAGTATTTGCTGGATGGTCCTTTCGCGATTCTCATACCAGTCGATGGAGTAGACACGCATGACCTTCCAGTTGAGCATTCTCAGGACATTAGGCTGAACGATTTCCCTGTCGCGCGTGGTCTTTGTCTCAAAATAGTTACGTCCGTCGCAGAGAATTCCGAGGATATATTCGTCGGGATGTTCCTTGGTGGATACCGCAATGTCGACCTTGAAGCTGGACTTACCGACGAAGTCGTCGGTGATGTACCCATTCTGCCGGAGGGCCTGGCAAATCTGGCTGACCACCACGTTGTTCTGCTCTCCTTGCATGGTGTCGGAGACGAACGGGAGCATGCCGGTCTCAGCGAACTCAAGGAATCGCTTGAGTCCTTCCACTCCCTTTGCCTTGCTTCGTTTGAGGTCGATCTGTCCAGACTTCAGCGTGGAGAACACAATCATCTCGTAGCGTGCACGCGACACTGCCACGTTGAGCCTTCTCTCCCCTCCCGGATTGTTGAGCGGTCCGAAATTCATGGACACCTTTCCGTCCTTGTCCGGTCCGTATCCTACGGAGAAGAGGATGACATCGCGTTCATCGCCCTGCACGTTCTCCAGGTTCTTGATGAACACAGGCTCGTTGACATTGTAGGCCTTCTCCTTCAGGTCCGGCCTGAGGTCGAGTGCGTCGGTGAGCAAGTCCTCAATCTTGTCGCCCTGCACCTTGCTGAAGGCCACCACGCCGATGCTGTAGTTCGAGAGCTCAGGATCCTGCAGGCGTCGCAGGATTTCATCGACGATGGCCCTGGCCTCGTCGACATTGCTTCGTGACCGTCCTTTGTCGTAAACGCCCTGAACGGGTACCAGGGAGACTTTGGCCTGCCGGTCGTCTACCGAAGGGAAAGTTAAGAGTTCGTTGCCATAATACTGTGAGTTGCTGAATGCGATGAGGCTCTCATGCTTGCTTCTGTAGTGCCACTTGAGCTTGTGCTCGCAAAGCGAGAGGGTGATGCAGTCGTCGAGAATGCTCTCCATGTCGTCGATGTCGGCCTCTTCCTCGCCTACCTGCGTTGTCTGGAAGAAACTCGTAGGCGGCATCTGCTTGCTGTCTCCAACGACGATGAGCGACTTTCCCCTTGCAATGGCTCCAACCGCCTCGCTTGTAGGCATCTGAGACGCCTCGTCGAAGATGACGATGTCGAACTTGTCGTTGTTGAGGTCGATGAACTGAGCCACGCTGATGGGGCTCATGAGCATGCACGGGCAGAGTCTGGGCAGTAGTTTCGGTATGCTGTCGATGATGGCCCTGATTGAAGTTCCCCTTCCTCCGTTGGCGATGTTGCGTTTGAGTATGCTGATTTCCGACCCGTCGACAGAGGCTACGCTTGCCGACGGCACCCTTGCCGCCAGTTTGCTGTAGAGTTCCGCCTTGCTGAGTTCCTGGAACCGGAGTGTGTCCTGCTTGTACTTCTCGATTTGCTGACGGAACTTGAGTCCGTTGAACATACGGAGCTGTTCGTTCTCGTCGATTGCATGACGTATAAGCTGATGGAATACTCCCTTGAGAAAGGCGTCGACTGCCGTGCTCGGAGTCTCCCCGTTCTCCACACGACGGACTACCGGCATAAGCCCCATTTTTCTCATTCTCTGCCTGAGTTCCACCCAGTGGTACCAGTCGCGCACGTCTCCGTATCCCTGCAGCCACCTGTCTGCCTGTTGTATGATGTCGTCCCTTGAGTATGCGACGGCCATGAGTGCGTTAATCCCGCTGAGCGTGTCGTCCATCTGACGGCTGAGCGAGACGATATCGTCCGCCTGACGGAGAAAGTTCTGTCTTCTTGCCTCCGGCTGAGTTCCCGCATATTTACGGAAAGCCTCCAGCCTTTCGTCGTGACGGATGCAATGCTCGTCGGCGTAGAGAGCCACCTCTGTGGCCTTTTCGCTGTGCAGCCGCTTGGCATTCTGATAGTTCTCCACATTTTGGAACAGGGACTCGAGTCCTGACTCGAGCACCTGTCCGTACCGCTGCATGGACTTGATGTATTTTCTCTTAGCGAAAAATCTTGGGAGGAACCACTTGTCGCATATTGCCGCCCATTCACGGCGGTTGGCATCCACGTCGATTTTTGTCACGTCCTCAGAATATGACGCCGTAAGCTGCCCGTGCAGTTGTTCCATCTGCTGCTCGTGCTTCAGACATTCGGCAAAGCGGTTGAGCCACTCAATGTCGGTCTCTGGAGAGATGCCGAGCGATGTGGTGTTATTGAGCGTCTGCGTCAAGCCCATGAGCTGGTTGTTCTGGTCACGGAGCTGAGCGATAAGGCGTTGAAGTCCGTCAAGTGTCTCCATCCGGTTGTCTTTCGGCTCAAATCCGCGGAGCACATGCTGACCGGGCTGTCCGACGATGGCGAGTACCGCGTCGGCCTGCTCCACAAAATCCCTGCAGCTGTCGACAAAAGCTTTAGTCATATGCTCAATCGCGGGTAGTCCGTCGCTAATTTCGTCGTCAGGGAGTGCGAGATATTCCGAGATGCACTCATAAAGGCTATATCCCGACTGTTGCTTTCGATGAAGTGCCTCCATATAGCTGATGAGCTGCTTGCGCTCGGCATAGAGTTCCTCCGACCGCTTGGCATAGTCCTCAGGCTCACGTGTTTTCGTCACGTTGAGCACCTCCTCCATCTGGCTGAGGAAATGCTTCTTGGTCACCTTGTTGGAATGGAGCTCCAGGCAGAAAGGAGCGAGTCCGATTTTCTGGAGTCGTGACTGCACGACCGACAGGGCAGCCATCTTTTCCGCAACGAAGAGCACCCGTTTTCCCTGGTAAAGCGCATTGGCAATCATGTTGGTGATGGTCTGCGACTTGCCGGTTCCCGGAGGTCCGTGGAGGATGAAAGTCTGCCCTCTGCCCGACTCGACGATGGCTTCCATCTGTGACGAGTCGACGTCGAGCGGAATGGCGAACTCCATAGGCTTGCACTCACGGTCCACCTTTCCCGCGTCGACAGGTTCAGGCGGGGTGGCCTGTTTGTCGCCTTTATCTATGAGAGCAGCCACGACGGGGTTTTCTTTGAGTTTTGCGGCATTGGAATGTATGTCGTTCCACATGACGAACTTGTTGAAGGAGAACAGTCCGAGCATGAACTCTTCAAGCACGTTCCATCCCTTCTGCTCGATGATAGCCCTGCGGAAATAAGTGAAAATAAGCTGTACGTCTACCCCGCTCTTGTCCGTAGGCAGCTGCTTGAGCACATCGAGGTTGATATTGAAATTCTGCTTGAGCAGCTCGACGAGCGTGATGTTGAGCATGATGTCCTCGTCGCGCTTACGAATGACGTATTTGTTGCCGCTCTTACGGATGACGTCGACGGGCAGGAGAAGTATGGGCGCATATCGTGGCTGCTCGCTGATTGGCGTCTCAAACCACTTGAGCATTCCGAGAGCCAGGAACAAGCTGTTGGCTCCATTTTCTTCGAGAGCCGTACGGGCCGTACGGTAGAAATATTTCATGGAGTCCATCAGCTCTGCCTCTGTGAGGTATGAGGCTATCTTGTTTTGGTCCATAAGTTCCGAGACAATCTGCTGGAAGTGAGCCGCCTGCAGACGGGAGTCATACATACGGTCGGCGTTCGGCTCAATCTTTGGTCCAGGAGAGGGAGTGACCAGATAGTCCACATTCTTCTGCAGACGGTCCTCCAGCGTCTCCACGCCAAAGGAGATGAATGGCAGCACCCGCTTACCGACCTTGGCATTGAGTAGATTGTTGCGGAGGGTGAAGTCCAGGAGCTTACGTTCCCAAATCTGCTGCTTGGTGGGATGCACACCGGTGCTGTCGAGCGAGAGCTCATAATGATTGCGCTGCTCCACCCCTTCAGTCGCCTCCTCATGCTCTACTCCCTCGTTCTCCACCATCCATACGCCGTCCTTCATGATGCGCTGAGGCAAGGGCCTTATTTTCGCAAGTCTGCACCTGTGAATATCGACGAAGTACTGGAACTGCTGCTCGTCGCGCAGCTTATGGTTTGCCATGGCCACGGCATCCTCGAAGCTGACTTTTTCAGGCATGGTGATAGCGGTCGACTCGACGAGTACGATGTTGTCGTTTCCGTCGGCAGTCTCCTTGAGTAGGAAGCTGACATCGTCGCCAACCATGGTGGGCAACACCACAGGAGTGAGCCATGCGCCCACCACGACGTGCCCCTTAAGGAAGATGATGACGGGGAAAATCCCCACATCCTCGAGGCATGAGGCGATGAGCAGGCTTGAGTCGATGCATGTTGCGGTCTTGTCTGCCAGCACCTTGTCTGCCAGCCTGATGCGTTGTCCCTGAGAGTCGAAACTGGCGGGCAGCGATGAGTAGATGATGCCCTCAGCACGGAGAGCCTCATAGATGGCAGCCACCTGTAACCTCACTTTGGTCCGGTTCTTCGTCTGGTATTCTGTGAACGAACTGTCGCCAGTCCATTTCTGAAGAAACCTGGCCGCCGTCATCTTCACGCGCGTGATTGCCGGGTTGTTTGGCACGACAAACGAGGCGATAAACTCAGGCATCACGGCACCTCCAGCCCATTGGTCGTAGGCCATGAGCTCCACGGGATATTCTTGTTCGAACAGGATGTCGCCTTCCGCTTCCAGACGGAGGGTGAACGTGGTGTTGACTGCCTCGGTGGTGTTGCTGAGCAGTTGTGGGTCAGGGGTTATCTCCAAGGTCTTTACCTGAACAGACTCCCCCGGCCTGACCATATCGACAAGCGCATGGTTTTGCTTCACATAATCTCCAGAGACGCTGACAGTCAGCTGGTTCCAGTCCTTTGTGTCGCAATTTTGTATGATAAGTGAGTTGAGCGTCTTCACGCCATTGTTCATCATGGCAAAGTTAACTTTCGGCAGATAGTCCAGCCTTACAGAGGCTTTGCCTTCCACAGGGTTTGTCGTTGCTTCTCCCATATGCACAAAGATATTGATGGATGTGAGAAAAAGGAGGGCAGTTTTTTTCTCCGCCTTCATTCAGCATCCAAATTAAGTTCATTCCATTTAATTTCGCAAATTTACGTATATTTTTCCGCAATCACAAATTTTTCCCGTCCATTTTTTCCAAAACTCTTGAGCATACATTGATTAGGAGCGAAAAACGAAAAGGAGACCAGGAAATTATCATTACACAGACAAAAAACACGCGGGCGTAAAATAAAAAGTAAAATCTTACGTTATTTATAGAACACCACTTAAACCAAAAGGCACTGACACAATCTAAAAAAAAGAAACGTGACAACCACTAACTTTAACATGAGAAGAACAATAATGATGCTGTTGCTGCTGGTGTCGGCATGCAACATGACGATGGCACAAAGTGCCGAGCAACTTTATCAGGAAGGCAAAGCACTCTACGACGCAAAAAAATACAACGAGGCCCTTCCGAAGCTGAAGGCAGCCGCCGACAAAGGTCACAAGAAAGCACAGTACCGAATGGGCCGTGCTTTCGACAAGGGCAACGGCGTGGCCGAGGACAACACACGTGCATTCCAGTGGTACCTGAAGGCTGCCAACCAGGGGCATGCGAAATCGCAGTACCAGGTGGGCCGTTGCTACAAGAAAGGCAAGGGCGTAGGCGAAGACGAGCAGAAAGCCTTTTCCTGGTATATGAAAGCCGCAAACCAGGACAACGCGGACGCCGAGGTGGCACTGGCCAAGTTGTATCTGAAGCGTGGCGACAAGAACAAGGCGAAGACATGGTGTCTTCGTGGCATCCGTCATGAGAAGGACGGAAAGCGCATGCTTCAGGAGCTACGCGATGAAGCCGCCGCAGGCGAGCAGAAAGCCAAGCAGCTCTTGGTGTTGATCGGGAAATGATGCATCAGCAGTGTTGATCACTGCCATGCTGGACTTGCTTCAGCCGACGCCTCGCTACAGAATGAGCGCAACGGCAGCGAGCAGTCCGAACAAGAAGATATTACGTGCTGTGGAACCCAGCACTCGGTTTAAGTCCCTACCTGTCAGTGTCCGCATTGACAGGTAGGTTTTTATATGCAAAGCGAGATAGGGCAAAATCAGGAGCCCGGTCCATCCAGCTATTGGAGCCGCGATGAGTGCGGCGGCAAGCCCACACAAGAGATAGAGCAGCAGTCCAGCCCTACGTCCCAGCCTGACGATGAGTGTCCGTTTCCCGCTGATTCGGTCCTGGTCGATGTCGCGGTAGTTGTTGACGATGAGCAGGCAGTCGGTCGCCAGCCCCATGGCCAGCCCGAGCATGATGAGCTTGAAGTCGATATGCTTTGTCATGACAAAACACGTGAAGACGACGGGCACGATTCCAAAGAAAACGAGAACGAGCAAGTCGCCCAATCCGAGATAAGAGAGGTGCGTGGTGTAGAGCCAGCAGAAGAGAATGCACGCAAGCCCTACAATGAGCATCTGCCATCCCCCGTAGAAGACGAGTGGCAGCCCCATGAGGAAAGCCAGAATGGCCACGATGACTATCGCCCGCTTCATCGCCTGAGGGGTAATCCATCCCTGGGCGCAAGCTCGCGGAGGTCCAAGCCTGTCGTCGCGGTCTGTGCCCTTGACGAAGTCGAAATAGTCGTTGACGAGGTTGGCCTCTATCTGCATGACGAGTGCAAAGATGAGTGCAAGCAGGAAAGGAATCCACGGACAGCTTTCCACGTCGGTCTGACGGCATCCGATGAGGTTGACGGCATAGGCTCCACCCAAAATCACCGGAGCAGCCGCACCGGTCAGTGTTTTCGGACGTGAAGCGAGAATCCAGGCTTTTGCAGACATAGATTTAGTTGAGAGTTGAGAGTGAAGTATGTTGTAAATTGAGAGTTGAGAGTGAAGTATGTTAGAAGGGGTGAGAGTTGAGGGTTTAAAAGTGGAAAATTGGTTGCAAAGTTAGTAAAAAAAGGTTTAAAAAATATTTTGGACGTTGAAAAACACTAAAATTACTTAATAAATTGGCAAAATGGCAAAAAAAATGCTATATTTGCAAATCAGTGCGACAGAGACGAATAAAAACATACTATTTAGCGTTCTATTTCGTTTCTATAAAAAAGAGGTATTCACTCAGAACAAACATATCATGAAAGAAATTAAAATTACAGAAAAAGCCCACCAAGAGATCAAGAAACTGTTCTCTTCGAGCCGTCAGAAAGTGAACACTTTGAAGAGCGACCCCGAGCTGACCGCTATATTCGACAATTTCGCCTTCGACGAGACTCTGGAGGCCGCAGAAGGCCTGGTGGAGGAAAAGACACGCGTGATGTGCATTCTGGCCTCATGCATGGGATGCAACGCTTTGCTTGAGTTCCGTATGTATGTGGGTGCGGCCTTGAATGTGGGCGTGAAGCCCCGCGAAGTCCGTGAGATAGTCTACCAGGCTGTTCCGTTCCTGGGATTCTCAAGGGTGTTGTGTTTCCTTCAGGCAATGAACGAGGTGTTCGACGACAACGACATCCGCCTGCCGCTTGACGACCAGGCCACGACGACCGACGAGGATGTGAACACAGAAGGCGCCAAGATGATTGATGCGCTGTGGGGCGAGGGAAATGCAGAGAATATGCTTGAGACCTCTCCCAAAGGGCAGGAGCATATCGTGAAATACATGATTGAATACTGCTTCGGACGCTTCTACACACGCAAGGGCATAGACCTTCAGCACCGTGAGCTCATCACGTTCTGCATGCTGGCTGGACTCGGGGGCTGCGACGACCGTCTGCGCACACACGCCATCGGATGCCGCAACACGAAGATATCGAAGGCCGAGATGGTGGCTGCAGTGACAGCCATGCTCCCTTGGATTGGATTCCCCCGTTCGCTGACCGCCTTGAACGTGATCAACGACGCCTACAACGAACGGCTCATGTAACTCCTGGCAGTCCAGAACTTTGACAACTTGAAATTCCACTAAAAATGGATTTAAGCGTAAAAAAGAAGATTAAAAAGAACATCAAGACAACACTAAAGAACGTGTTGCCATACGGAATCGCCACTCACATTTTCCCGGAAAAGAAGATAACCGAAGGAACCCCTCCCTCGTTATATAATGAAAAAGGGGAAAGGGTTCTGGTAGCATATCTGCAGGATTATCATGTGGCACACTCACCATATACGTTTGTTTCAGGAAGATTGCCCAAACGTATCCTGTGGGACAGATTCAACTATCGTCTGAACACTCAGTTCTACAGCCATCAGGAGATTTTCAAGTTGCAGGAAAAAAACGACGGGCAACGTCAGTTCGGTATATTGGTGGAGTCTGAAAACGTTGTTCCTGATGATTACGAACGCTTGATAAAAAATCCGGATGCAGTGAAAAGGCTTGACGCCCTGTTCACTCATTCCGACAGACTGCTTGACAAATATGAGAACGCATTTTTCATTCCCGGAGGAGGTAGTTGGTTTGGAACTCCCCGACGTGGCGGTGTTTTAACTGATCAGGCATTCTACAACAAAAGCAAACTCATCTCCATTGTCTCCTCCATAAAATTCTTCAGGCCTCTTTCAACACTCCGGTCGGAACTGGCACTGGAAATGGCAAAAATCGGACTTGGCGACGTAATGGGTACCATCGTGGGAAAGTACGTCTCTATCGCTGATTCTCTGACAGACTATATGTATTCAGTGGGTATTGAAAACACTGCCTCGAAATATTATTTCACCGAGAAGCTAATCAACTGCTTTGCCGCCATGGCTGTTCCAGTCTATTACGGAGCATCTGAAGTTACCAAGTTTTTCAATCCCGACGGAATCATATTAATCAAGGAGCCGACTGTGGAATGCGCAATTGACACCATCAAGAGAAACTGCTCGCGCGAAGACTACGAAAGCCGTAAAGAAGCGATAATCGACAACTACAACCGTGTGCAGAATTATCTCTGCATTGAAGACTACCTCACAGCGAATTACATGGACAAATTCGTCTTTTGAGTCTCACAATGGCAAATTGCCATACGGTCCCATCCTACCATGAAGCTCGCTTCAATTATGCCGAGCGCAGCTGAGAATCATGTCAACAAACTCGACACTATAAACTCTAAACATTAAAGGCAGGTTCTAAAAATTAGCTTTAGGCTGTGTTTAGACTATTTTTGAGCAGATTTGCCCGCAAACTCGCAGAAGCGTAGCGAGCTACGGTTCAAGAGGTTAAGGGCAAAGATGCCAAAAAGAGGCAAACACAGGCAAAG
>JAFUVE010000049.1 GCA_017483765.1 Bacteroidaceae bacterium
CTATTTTTGAGCAGATTTGCTCGCAAACTCGCAGAAGCGTAGCGAGCTACGGTTCAAGAGGTTAAGAGCAAAGATGCCAAAAAGAGGCAAACACAGGCAAAGATAATTCTCTTGGATTTATTAATTATTAGAACATGCCTTATATCTTTGTCTATAGGAGCTTACGCCATATATGTCTGCCTATTCAGCCCATTCATGCCCATTCAGCCCATTCACTCCCCCATCCGCTGCCGCACCGCCTCAAACAGCAACACGGCCGTGCTCACCGACACGTTCAGCGAGTCAAGGCTTCCAAGCATCGGTATGCGGATATGGCGGTCGGCGGCAAGGCGCCAGGGAGTCGTCAGGCCTGTGGACTCCGTGCCCATCACGATGGCGGTGGGAACGGTCATGTCGGTGGCGTAATAGAGTTCGGAATCCTGAAGCTGGGCAGTCAGGATCTGTATTCCTCTCGATTTCAGGAAATCTATGCATTCTGCCGAGCCCGACACGGCGCACGGGACGGTAAACACGGCTCCGATGCTTGCCCGGATCACGTTCGGATTGTATAGGTCGGTTGGGGTGTCGCAGAATATCACCGCGTCGGCCTGAGCCGCGTCAGCGCTGCGCAGGATTGCCCCGAGATTGCCGGGCTTCTCCACTCCCTCTGCCACCACCACCAACGGATTGTCCGACAAAGGGATGTCGTCGAGGCCGAACGGGCGGCTGCGCACCACACCTATAACGCCTTCCGTGCCCTCACGGTAAGCCATCTTCTGATAGACGGCGGACGAAACCAAAAACTGTCTCCCGCCATCCAGCAACGGCGACAAAGCATGCCAGTCGTTACCGTCTCTCACAACATCCTCACACACATAGGCCGAATCCAGCTCATAGTCATGACTGAGGCAATGCGCCAGCTCACGGACACCCTCGACAACGAACAGGCCCTGCTTCCTGCGCTCCGACGACTTCTGGCTCAGCGCCACCACCTGCTTCACGCGCACATTCTGCAAACTACTGATTTTCTCTATTCTTTCCTGCATTCCAATATATTATTTATGCATATTAAGCCAAGCACACCCTGCGTCCTCCAGTGTGGCAGTTCCTTCTGCTGCCCTACTAAGGTTCCCCGTGTCGGGTGTCAGTCCGCATGGCTCAAAGTTCAAATCTCAAAGTTTAAACTAATACTTAAACGAACTTCCCCCCAGGAACTCCCTCAGCAGCGACGTAGGCGGGAGGGCCTTGTCGCTGATGGGTTCGAAGAAACTGAGGAATCTCGACAAGGCATTTGCCATACCATGCTCCGGACGGCTCTCATATACTGACTCCAGCAGAGGCAGGGCATAATTGCGCAGCACAGCCAGCTCGTAAATCAACGCACTGTTGAACATCACGTCGGCATTCTCCTGGAACGGGAAGATCCACTTGTCCTCACCGCGGCGTACTGACGGCCATCGCGCTATCGTGTCGATGGCACTTGCCCCACGGAACTGGTTGTCGCGGACGATACGGCGGATAAGACGGCTGTCCGTAGTCGGGATGTAGTTGTGGTCGTCAAGCTTGATGGCGGTCAGGGCGGAGATGTAGATACGGAACTTCTCGTCCTCAGGAATCGGTTCTGACATCAGCGGATTCAGGCCGTGGATGCCCTCAAGCAGCAACACCATGTTGTCGTCGAGCCGGAGACGCTTGCCGCTCATCATGCTCTTGCCCATCGCGAAATTGTAGGTGGGCAGCTCCACCTCCTCCCCGTTCAGCAACTGCTTGATATGCTGATTGTAAAGGTCGAGGTTGAGCGAATAGATGGACTCGTAGTCATATTCCCCGTTCTCGTCGATGGGAGTCTTCTCACGGTCCACGAAGTAGTCGTCAAGAGAAATCAGGCGGGGTTTCATTCCGCAGGTCATCAGCTGCACGCACAGGCGCTTGCTGAACGTGGTCTTCCCGCTGGAAGAAGGACCGGCCACCAATATCACCTTCACTCGCTTTCTCGCAGCGATCTGCTCCGCAATCTGGCTGATGCGCTTCTCCTGCAGTGCCTCTGCCACCATGATGGTCTCCGTGGCAAAGCCGTTGCGGGTGAGTTCGTTCAGCTGGCCCACGGTGGACACGCCGATATGGTCGAGCAGCTGATGGTCGAGGGCAAACGCGTTCAGCATCTTCTCCTGCTTCACTATCTCAGGGAAGCGGCCGTCCTCCTGAGGAATACGCAGCAGCACGCCGTCGTAGTATTTCACCAAGTCGAAACTCCACAGATAGTCGGTGGACGGGACAAGCGGGCCGTAGTAGTAGTCGATGGTGTCGTCAAGTTTGTAATAATGGCTGTAGAGGTTGCCAAGGCCCTCTATCAGCTTGGCCTTCTTCTCCAGTCCGTTGTCGCGGAACAGCTTCACCACTTCCTCTGTCGGCCCTTCCAGGCGGTGGTAGGACACGTGGCCGGCGATAATCTCCTCCATCCGCTGTTTCAGTTGCTGAACCAGCTCCAATGTCACCGTGGCCGCATTCCCGTCGGACGCAGGGAGTGCCAGCTTGAAGAAATAGCCTTTCGACACCGGGGCCTCCACCATCAGCTTGCCGCCGGGATAGAGGTCGCGCACGGCCTTGTAAAGCACAAACGTCAGAGAGCGCATGTACACCTTACGGCCGGGAGCGCTGTCGAGGTCCAGAAACTCAACAGTCTTCGCGCCGAACACACGGAAGCGAAGACCTTCCAGGCGGTTGTTCACCAACGCACATACGGGCTTGTGGGCAAACTTCAAGCCGAAGGCATCATATATCTCGGTCAGCATCGTGCCGAACTCAAACGAGCGCGTCTCGCCGTTATTCTTGCATTTGATCTGTATCATGGGCTTTTCTTTTTGTGTTTTGCAATTTCATCTATGGTTTTGGGCATAAAATTACAAAAAAATATTCACTTTTCTCCCCTTTCGTAAAAAAATTACAAAAAAACAACGCACAATGCACCAAAACCAGCTAAAAATTAACTAACTTTGTCTGAATTCAAAAGATTTATTCCAACAATAAAACCAGAGCACCGAGGCCTACCGGAATCTCCAGCCAAGCTAAAAATCCAGAAAGCCTGGAATATCCAGCAAGCTTAGCCCCTTCGTCCGCATGGCCCTCTAAACTCTCAACTCTAAACTCTCAACTAAAAAAATGTTCAAGACGTTATTAAATAATGTGGGGGAATTCAAGCGCGCGTCCATTCTCACCCCTGTCTACACATCCCTTGAGGTGCTCGTGAGCGCATTCATCCCTTACGTCACGGCATCCATCATCGACAAAGGAATCAACGGCGGGGAGACCGGACAAGGCGACATGACGAACGTGTGCCTCTACGGAGGACTCATGCTTGCGCTCGCCTTCCTCTCCCTCTTTTTCGGCATACAGGCCGGAACCAACTCAGCTTACGCCTCAACCGGATTCGCATACAATCTCAGGGACGCCATGTACAAGAACATACAGACGTTCTCCTTCTCCAACATCGACCGGTTCTCATCATCAGGACTCATCACGCGCATGACAACCGACGTGAGCAACCTGCAGAACGCATTCCAGCAAATCCTCAGGGCATCGGTCAGGGCACCGCTCAACCTCATTTTCAGCATCTTCATGTGCGTGTTCATCAACTGGAAGATGAGCATCATCTTCATCGTGGCCATGGTCATCCTCGGATGTGCCCTCTTCTTCATCATCACAAAGACCGTCAAGCTCTTCTCACAGGTGTTCGTCAAATACGACGACCTCAACAAGTCCGTACAAGAGAACATTCAGGCCATACGCGTGGTCAAGGCCTTCGTCAGGGAGGACTACGAGAACAAGAAATTCAAGAAAGCGGCGGAAGCTCTCTATAAACTCTTCGTCAAGACGGAGAGCCTGCAGGCGCTCAACCACCCCATCATGAATCTCGTGGTCTACGGATGTATCATCGCCCTTTCGTGGTTCGGAGCTCATTTCATCGTGGCTGGAGAACTCACGACAGGTGAACTCACCAGCATGTTCGCATACGTCATGACCATACTCACCTCGCTCATGATGCTCACCATGATCTTCGTCAACATCACCATGAGCGCAGCCAACGGACGGAGGGTGTGCCAGGTGCTTGACGAGAAGGCTGACATCACCTCTCCGCCCGACGCTGTCACCAGCGTCAAGGACGGCAGCGTGGAGTTCGACGACGTGTCCTTCTCCTACAACCAGGCAATCGCCGACCAGGACGGAGAAGTCAAGAAGTCCGTCACCAGACCGGCCTTGCAGCATGTATCGTTCAAAGTGAGCCCGGGAGAGACCATCGGAATCATAGGCGGTACGGGATGCGGAAAGTCCACGCTGGCCAGCATGGTCAGCCGCCTCTACGATGTCGGAGAAGGGACGGTGAAAGTGGGAGGAGTGGACGTCAGGCGGTATGATGTCACGGCACTGCGAAACGACGTGTCCATGATCCTGCAGAACAACATTCTCTTCTCTGGAACCATTCTCGACAACCTCAGATGGGGAAAGAGCGACGCCACACTCGAAGAGTGCCGACAGGCCTGCCAGCTGGCTCAGGCCAGCGAGTTCATCGAGCAGATGCCCGACGGATACGACACCGTCATCGAGCAGAACGGCGCCAACGTGTCGGGAGGTCAGAAGCAGCGCCTCTGCATTGCCAGAGCATTGCTGAAAAAGCCGAAAGTGCTCATTCTCGACGACTCCACCAACGCATGCGACACCGAGACTGAGGCCAAAATCCTCGACGCCTTCAACAACAAGGTGCCGGACATCACAAAAATCATCATCTCGCAGAGAATACAGAGCGTGCAGCATGCCAACCGAATCATCATCATGGACAGCGGACAAATCAACGGCATCGGCACTCACGAGCAGCTGCTCAAGTCCAACGCCATCTATCAGGAAATCCACAAGCTGCAAATCGAGGCAGGAGGCGACTTCGATCCCAAAAAATAAGAAAATCGAGCGGCCTTCCGCATGGCCTAATAAATTTCAAACTTCAAACAAAACCAATGGCTCGCCAATTCAACATAGGAAGAGGTCCCGGTGGAAACCGCGCCAACAACTTCGGTGCCAAGATGACGAAGGAAAGCTGGAAGACCGTCAAGCGCGTCTTCGCATACGTGTTCAAAAGCTACAAATGGTCGTTCATCGTCGTCCTGGCATGTATACTCGTCACGTCGGTCACCACCCTTGCGTCCACACTCTTCACCAAGTCGCTCATCGACGACTACGTCACGCCCATGGTGCAGACCCACAGCAACAACTACGCGCCGCTGGCTCAGGCTCTGATACAGCTTGCGGCAGTGCTCGTCGTGGGAATTGCTTGCTCCTACCTCAACAACAGGCTCATGATCAACGTGGGACAGGGAACCCTGCTCAGGCTCCGGAAAGACCTCTTCGAGCACATGGAGCAACTGCCCATCAAATACTTCGACCAGCACCCGCACGGCGACATCATGTCGGTCTACACCAACGACGTCGACACGCTCAGGCAGATGATCAGCGGCAGCATACCCATGGTCTTCTCATCGCTCATCACCATCACCGTCACATTCGTCAGCATGGTGGTGCTCTCTGTGCCGCTCACACTGCTTGTCATCATCATGACCGGCGTCATGGTGTTCGTCACACGCAAGCTCGGAGAAAGGTCGGCTAAGCACTTCAAGGTGCAGCAGACCAGCTTAGGGGCAATGAACGGATACGTGGAGGAGATGCTCAACGGACAGAAAGTCATCAAGACATTCTGCCACGAGGACGAGTCCATCGAGAAATTCCAGCAGCTCAACCAGCAGCTCAGGGAAAGCGGATACCAGGCCAACAAGGCGGCAAACATCGTCATGCCTATCAACGGTAACCTCTCAAACCTCATCTATGTCCTCGCGGCCATTCTCGGAGGTTTTATCGCGCTCAACCCCTCGCTGTCGGCCATATCGTTCACATCGCTCACCGTCGGAACACTCGTGGCATTCCTCACGCTCATCAAGAACTTCACACAGCCCGTCAGCCACGTCAGCCAGCAAATCAACAGCGTCATCAACGCACTGGCTGGAGCGGAACGGGTGTTCGCACTCATGGACGAAACGGCCGAACAGGACGACATGGCCTCTGTGTCGCTCGTCAACGCGAACGTACAGGAAGACGGATCTTTGCATGAGTCACAGCAACGCACTGGCGTATGGGCATGGAAAATACCGCAGGACGACGGCACCTGCCGGCTCGTCAGACAAAGGGGAGAGGTGGACTTCTCTCAGGTGGACTTCGGATATGTGGCTGAGAAGCAGGTGCTCTTCGACATCAACCTCGACACCGACGCAGGACAGAAAGTGGCGCTCGTAGGTGGGACGGGAGCTGGAAAGACCACCATCACCAACCTCATCAACCGCTTTTACGACATTCAGGGCGGGACGATTCTCTACGACGGAATCGACATAAGGAAAATCCACCGAGAGGACTTACGTAAGTCACTGGGGATGGTGCTGCAGGAGACACACCTCTTCACGGGAACCGTCATGGACAACATCAGATACGGAAAGCTCGACGCGACAGACGAGGAGTGCATAGCTGCCGCGAAACTCGTCAACGCACACGACTTCATCATCGGACTGGCCAACGGATACAACACCATGCTCGCAGCCGACGGAGGAAACCTCAGCCAAGGCGAACGACAGCTCATCGCCATCGCAAGGGCGGCGGTGGGAAATCCTCCTGCCATGATTCTCGACGAGGCAACATCCAGCATCGACACCCGTACGGAGAAACTCGTGCAAATGGGGATGGACCACATCATGACTGGACGATCCACTTTCGTCATCGCTCACAGGCTGTCTACGGTCAGAAACTCCGACATCATCGTCGTCATGGACCACGGAAGGATCATCGAACAGGGCACGCACGAAGAGCTGATTGCAATGAAAGGAAAATACTATATACTCTACACTGGCAACCAAATCGCATAGTTTTCATGCAAATAACAGCACAATCACAACTTTTTTGTGCGTTTTTTAAAAAAGATTCACTAACTTTGCAAAAAATTTACATTTAAGAACTCAAAATTAGTAAATCATTCATAAACAATCATGAGCTTTACAAGAATTACGGCAGCAGAGGCTGCAAGTCTGATCAAACACGGCGACAATATCGCACTCAGCGGATTCACGCCGGCGGGAACACCGAAGGCGGTGACCGCGGAAATCGCCAAAATCGCACATTCTGAACACGAGCAGGGACGTCCATTCCAAATCGGTATCTTCACTGGTGCCAGCACAGGACAGAGCTGCGACGGTGTCATGGCGGAGGAACATGCCATCAGATACCGCGCCCCCTACACCACCAACCCAACGTTCCGCAAGCTGGTGAACAAAGGTGATATTGCATACAACGACATACACCTCAGCCAGATGGCACAGGAACTCCGATATGGATTCATGGGAGAAGTGGACTGGGCTATTCTCGAAGTTTGCGCCATCGAACCCGACGGAAAGGTGTACCTCACATCTGCTGGCGGTATCGCACCGACGGCTGCCAGACTGGCTAAGAAGGGCATCATACTCGAGCTCAACGCATTCCACAGCACCAAGTCCATCGGACTCCACGACGTTTACGAACCGCTCGACCCGCCTCAGCGCAAGGTGATTCCTATCGAGAAGCCGAGCGACCGCATCGGAACCATCTATCTGCAGCTCGACCCCAGCAAGATCGTGGGTGTCGTGGAATGTAACCTGCCTGATGAGGCCAGAGGATTCGCTGAAGGCGACCCTGTAACCGACAAAATCGGAGAAAACGTGGCGCACTTCCTCATGGATGACATGAAGAGGGGTATCATACCAAGCACGTTCCTGCCCCTCCAGAGCGGTGTCGGTACCACGGCTAACGCCATTCTCGCTGCTCTCGGAAGCAACCCGGAGGTGCCGGACTTCAACGTCTACACCGAAGTGCTCCAGAACGCCATCGTAGGACTCATGAGGGAAGGACGTGTGAAGACGGCATCCACTTGCTCGCTCACAGTCACCAACGACATCCTGCAGGGCATATACGACGACATCGACCTTTTCAAGGACAGACTCATCATCCGTCAGTCGGAAATCTCCAACAGCCCCGAGGTGATCAGGCGTCTCGGCGTCATCGCCATCAACACAGCCATCGAGGTGGACCTCTACGGACACGCCAACTCAACACAGATTTGCGGAACCAAGATGATGAACGGAATCGGCGGATCGGGCGACTTCGAGCGTAACGCATACATCTCCATCTTCACTTGCTCCTCTGTGGCAAAAGGCGGTATGATCAGTTCCATCGTGCCGTTCTGCTCACACATCGACCACACGGAGCACGACGTCAACGTCATCATCACCGAGCAGGGTGTGGCCGACCTCAGAGGAAAGTCGCCGGTGGAGCGCGCAAAGACCATCATCGAGAACTGCGCACACCCGGACTACAAGCAACTGCTCTGGGACTACCTCAAGATTGCAGACAAGGGACACTCCTGCCACAAGCTCTCTGCTGCTTTCGCCATGCACGACACATTCCTGCGCGAAGGCGACATGAAGCTCACACAATTCGGACAGTACGTACACTAATCACCAATAAAGTCAAAAAAGAGACGGCACTTTCCGGCCGTCTCTTTTTAGTTTTTCAGCAAACCCCGAATCTTCGAAGCCTCAAATCCTCGCCCTCCCAAAACCTCGAACCTTCGAAGCCTCGACTCCTCGAATAATCGAAAAATCGAAAAATCGAAATTTCCCCTAACATCCCCTAAACATACTTTCCTCTAAACTCTAAACTCTCAAAAAATCATGAAACTCGTTTCTTGGAATGTCAACGGCCTGCGTGCCTGCGCGGGCAAAGGCTTCGAGCAGGCGTTTCTCAGCCTCGACGCCGACTTCTTCTGCCTGCAGGAGACTAAGATGCAGGAAGGACAGCTCGACCTCCAGTTCCCCGGATACACCTCCTACTGGAACTATGCCGAGAAGAAAGGATACTCCGGCACTGCCATCTACACACGCCATCAGCCTCTCAGCGTCAGCTACGGCATCGGAATCGAGCAGCACGACCACGAAGGCAGGGTCATCACGCTCGAGACGGCGGACTTCTATCTCGTATGCGTCTACACGCCCAACTCTCAAGATGGACTCAAACGACTCGAATACCGCATGACATGGGAGGACGACTTCCAAAACTACGTCAAGCAGCTCGACAAAAGCAAGCCCGTCATCATTTGCGGAGACCTCAACGTGGCACATGAGGAGATCGACCTCAAGAACCCCAAGACCAACCGAAAGAACGCAGGATTCACCGACGAGGAACGGCAGAAGATGACACAGCTGCTCTCCGCTGGATTCACCGACACCTTCCGGTTCTTCCATCCCGAAACCACCGACATCTACTCTTGGTGGTCATACCGGTTCCGCGCACGGGAGAAAAACGCAGGATGGCGCATCGACTACTTCATCACATCACAGAGGCTCAACTCCAGACTCAAAGAAGCCAACATACACACCGACATCTACGGCTCAGACCACTGCCCCGTCAGCCTCGTCATGGAGTAGGCGACCATAAAACCAACAAAAAACCGGACAACATCGTGCCCGGTTTTTTTTCGTACGGAAAAACGCAGATTAGTTCAGTGCGTCGGTCAGCTCCTTGCCACCCTTGAACTTGGCGCTCTTCTTTGCGGCAATCGTGATCTGCTCCTTCGTCTGGGGGTTGATGCCCTGGCGCTCACCTCTCTCTGCAACGGAGAATGTGCCGAAACCAATAAGAGCAACCTTGTCGCCAGCCTTCAGTGCGTCGGCGATTGCATCAAATGTCGCGTCAACGGCTTTCTTTGCGTCTGCCTTTGTCAGACCAGCCTTCTGTGCTACTGCACTTACGAGATCATTCTTGTTCATAGATCAAATTTTTTAAGTGTTAATATTAGTGTGTAATGTCACTTTTTTGTCATAATGGCATTAAATTCCTAATTTATAACGCAAAGTTATACTTTTAGTTTCAACAAACAAATATTTTTGTTAAAAAAAATAATATTTTTGTGTTTTTTTCCACTATTTACCCAATATTTGCATCATAATCAGAGAAAAAAAGGTAATTTTGCAAGTAATTTTCAATTTTCTGTATTTTTAGACATTTTTTAAGCAATGAACACCAAAATTCCTAACGTCATCAAATATCTTCTCATAGCAAACATTGCCATGTGGATTCTCACTGAGCTCATGTGGATGAAGAACGTGCCACTGTCAGCGACTTTGGGACTGTACTATATCGGACACCCCAATTTCATGCCACACCAGTTTGTATCCTACATGTTCATGCATGCCAACTTCATGCATATTTTCTTCAACATGTTCGCGCTTTGGATGTTCGGAAACATCATGGTCAGGACTTGGAACGAGAAGAAATTCCTTCTTTTCTACTTCGTTTGCGGCATCGGAGCTGCTGTCACCCAGGAAGTCGGACAGGCTATCGGAATCATAGACCCTGCATCATGCACCATCGGAGCATCCGGAGCTGTTTTCGGAATCCTGCTGGCATTCGGAATCACATATCCTAACGAGCGACTCTTCATCATACCGATACCGTTCCCCATCAAGGCAAAATATCTCATCTTCGGATATATCATCATCGAAGTGCTGCAGTTCTTCGGAAGCAAAGACGGAGTGGCACACCTCGCACACCTCGGTGGAATGCTATTCGGATACCTGCTCATGCTCTACTGGAAAAAACATCCCGACAAGGACATCAACAACTGGACAAGGACCAACATGGGGCAGACCGGCGGACAGAAGAGGGGCAACATCTTCGGATTCGGACAGAAGAAAGCACAGACAGAGCAGAAGCCCTTCACCGTCACATATGGAGACGCGGCTCGACGGGAGTCAGACTACGAATACAACGAGAGGAAGAAGCGGGAGGCTCAAGAAATCGACCTCATCCTCGACAAAATCAGAAAAAGCGGATGGGACAGCCTCACACCTGAGGAGCAGAAGAAAATCATTGACGCCAGCAAGAGATAAACAAAGATGTCACACCATTATAGAAAATCCAGGAAAATCATCATTGTCATCACAACCATAGTCAGCGCACTTGTGGCAGTACTCATGATCCTGAGCGCATACAGCGGAATGCTGACACCACAGAACCACCCGAGGCTGGCGGTTCTGCCATTAACTTTCCCGTTGCTTTTGGTTGCCGACATCCTCATGCTCGTCGTTTGCTTCTTCGTACTCAAGAAGCTCACCATCATTCCGGCGGCCGCCATGATCCTGTGCATCACCGACATCAGGGCGCTTTGCCCCATCAACATGCCGGAAAACGTGCCCGACGACGCCATCAAGGTCCTC
The DNA here is from genome assembly GCA_017483765.1 of Bacteroidaceae bacterium. Taxonomy (GTDB): domain Bacteria; phylum Bacteroidota; class Bacteroidia; order Bacteroidales; family Bacteroidaceae; genus UBA3839. The sequence goes on from JAFUVE010000049.1 coordinate 11,313, forward strand.
TCCTTGAACATCGGAGGAGCCGCAGCTGAGCAAAAGCAGGAATTCATCGACTACATCATTCAGCAGCAGGCCGACATCATTTGCCTCCAGGAAGTCTACTGGAAAGGTAAATGGGTGGACAACGAGCAGGTGAGGGCTCACTACCCGTATATCGTCACCCTCTCTGGGAAAGGGAAGATGTCTTGCGTCAGCAGGTACCCCATCATCGGAACCGAGCAAATCAACTACAAGAGCGAAGGAAACATGTCGGCGGCTTTCTATGTCAACATCAACGGCGACAGCGTCATGGTGATCAACAACCACTTCGAATCATACAAGTTCTCGAAGGAGGAACTCAACAAGTACAGGGAAATCACGGGAAAGAACATGTCTATCAGTAAGAGGGAGGAGGAGTCGAAGGACGTGGTCAGGAAACTCATGGTAGGAAAAAAAGCCAGAGGACTGCAGGTCGACACTGTCAACGAATATATGCTCGCCAACTGGAAAAGACACACCATCCTGTGCGGGGACTTCAACGAGACGGCAAGCGAATATGCGCACTTTATCTTCACGAAGAAACTCAACGACGCGTTCACCAGGACCGGAAACGGATTCGGATTCACCTACAGCAAGAACAAACTCCACTTCAGAATCGACCACATTCTCTGCTCCGAAGACATCGAACCCAGCAAATGCTTTGTCGACAATTCGTGCGACTTAAGTGACCATTTTCCAATTATTTCGTACCTCAAATTGAAATAATAACACAAATTCAACACTTTTTCTGACGAATTTTAAAAGAAAACTATTTATTTTCAGAAAAAAACACTAACTTTGCAAACTTGAATGATTGTCTTTGTTAAATGGAACCGCTCCACACCTCATTATTATTTTAATAATTGGGAGGAGAATGGTGTCCATTCAACATATTTTGTGCGCTATTATAACACCAGGTAAGAAGGAATGGAAAGAGACAGGAACTACGAAGGAATGGAAAGCGGATTGAAGAAAACAATACAAAAACATTAAATAATCAACAAAATCAATTCACAAAAAAATGCAAAACAAAGGATTTGTAAAGGTCATTGCGGTCCTGCTTGCACTGATCTGTGTTTACTACCTCTCATTTGCAGTCTACACCAACTATGTGGACAACAAAGCCGAAAAAATCAAAGAACAAATCGGCGGCGAGAAGGGAGAAAAAGCAGCTCAGGCTTATCTGGACTCGCTCAACCAGGAGAAATGCTACCTTGGCAACACCCTTAAGGAATGTCGTGAGAACGCCATCGGACTGGGTCTTGACTTGAAAGGTGGTATGAACGTGATGCTGGAGGTGTCTGTGCCCGACGTGGTCAGAGTGCTTTCTGACAACAACGAGACACAGGAATTCACTGAGGCTATGAAGGAGGCAAACAAAGAGGCACAGCAGAGCCAGTCCGACTTCATCTCACTGTTCGTTGATAAGTACAAGAAGTTATCCAACGGGAAAAACCTCGCTGTAGTCTTCGCAAACTCTAAGATGGGTGACAAGGTGAAGACCAACAGCACCGACGCTGAAGTCGAGAAGGCAATCAGAGCCGAGGTGGACGACGCCGTGGAAAACGCATTCAAGGTGCTCAGAGCACGTATCGACCGATTCGGAGTCGTACAGCCGAACATCCAGAAAATAGAAGGACAGGTGGGACGTATCAGCGTCGAGCTACCGGGTATCAAGGAGCCTGAGCGTGTCAGAAAACTCCTCCAGGGAAGCGCAAACCTCGAGTTCTGGGAGACTTACGACACACAGGTGGCTCTCCCTTACCTCATACAAATCAACAACGCGCTGCGTGGAACCGAGAGCGAAGAACCGAAAGCAGAAAACGAGCAGAAGGCTGACTCTACTCAGACTGCCGCTGCCGCTCAGCCCGACTCCACAGCTTTGGCAAAGAACGACGTAAAGGCTGACTCTGCCAAGGCCGACACAGCAAAGAAGAGCGACATCCTGGCTAACGTCAACACCAACACAACGGACGAAGCCAACGCAAACAAGCAGCTCTCCGACGAGGAAATCGAACAGATGAAGAAGGAGAATCCACTCCTCTCCATGCTGCATCCTCAGCAGGGCAACGCAGGATGTATCGTTGGTTATGCGCTCGCTGCCGACACAGCTGAGATCAACAAGATCTTCGCCACTGAGACAGCAAAGCAGATCCTGCCGGCCGACCTCGTACTGAAATGGGACGTGAAGGGACTCAAGGGACAGGACAACGTGTTCCGTCTCTACGCCCTCAAGAAAGGTCCTAAGGGTAAGGCCACCATGGAAGGTGACGTCATCACTGAGGCTCACGACGACTTCGACAACCTCGGACACCCTTCTGTTTCTATGAACATGAACACGGAAGGCGCACGCAAATGGGCTGCACTCACCGAGGCTAACAAAAACCACAGCGTGGCTATCGTGCTCGACGACTACGTATACAGCGCACCGAACGTGAACGACAAGATTGAGGGCGGACGCTCGCAGATCACCGGAGACTTCCTCCCAAGCGAGACAAAGGACCTCGCCACGGTGCTCGCATCGGGTAAGATGCCGGCAAGAACCGTCATCGTGCAGGAGGACATCGTCGGACCTACTCTCGGTCAGCAGTCCATCCAGGCTGGATTCATCTCTTTCATCATCGCATTCATCATCTTGATGATCTACATGTGTATGATGTACGGATTCCGTCCAGGTATGGTGGCTAACGGAGCACTTATTCTCAACTTCTTCTTCACACTCGGTATCCTCACCTCATTCCAGGCGGCACTTACCATGTCTGGTATCGCAGGTATGGTGCTCACGCTCGGTACAGCGGTCGACGCCAACGTGCTTATCTACGAGCGTATCAAGGAGGAGCTCAGAGGAGGTAAAGGCATGAAGTCTGCGATTTCTGCTGGTTACAGCAACGCATTCTCTGCCATCTTCGACTCCAACCTCACGTCACTCATCACAGGTATCATCCTCTTCATGGCGGGTACAGGTCCTATCAAGGGATTCGCAACCACGCTCATCATCGGTATCGTTTGCTCGTTCTTCACTGCCGTTTGGCTCACTCGTATCGTGTTCGAGCATTTCGTAAACCGCGAGAAGTGGCTCGACCTCACTTTCACCACCAGCGTGTCGCGCAACTTGTTCAAGGACACCAAGTACAAGTTCATGAGTATTTACAAGAGGTCATTCACGATTTTCGGCATTCTCGTGGCTGCTGGTATCATCTCTCTTTGCGTGAGAGGTCTCAGCCAGTCTATCGACTTCACAGGAGGACGTAACTTCAAGGTGGAATTCCTCAAGGATGTGGACATCGAGGCCACACGTGCAGTTCTCCAGAAGAACCTCGTAGACAAGGAGAGTGATGAGGCTGTCAACACCAACGTCATCGCACTCGGAACTGAAGGAAAGAGCATTCGTGTGACCACAAACTATAAGATTAAGGACAACGGTGCCAGCATCGACCAGGAAATCGAGGAAATTCTCTATAAGTCATTCGTTGAAATCGGACTCGTCGACAAGGGTGTGTCACTCGACGCATTCATCGACCGCGACAACCGTGAGGGTGGTTCTATCATCAGTTCTCAGAAGGTGGGACCGTCTATAGCAAAGGACATCACATACAAGGCATTCATCAGCGTATTCCTCGCTCTGATCGCCATCTTCCTCTACATCCTCCTGCGTTTCCGCAACGTGGCTTACTCTGTAGGTTCTATCGTCGCACTGGCTATCGATACATTCATGATCATCGCGATGTACTCTATATGCTACGGATGGATCGGATTCTCACTCGAGATCGACCAGACATTCATCGGAGCCATCCTGACGGCTATCGGTTACTCCATCAACGACAAGGTGGTGGTGTTCGACCGTATACGTGAGAACTTCAAGCTCTATCCGAAACGCGACCACCAGCGGATTTTCAACGAATCGCTTAACCAGACGCTCACTCGTACAATCAACACGTCTGTGTCTACGCTCATCGTGCTCCTCGCCATCTTCATCTTCGGTGGTGACTCTATCCGCTCATTCGCATTCGCTATGATTCTCGGTGTCGTATTCGGCACGCTCTCTTCCATCTTCATCGCAGCTCCTACTGCCTACCTCGTCATGGGTGGCAAAATCAAGGAGACTCCTGAAGAGGCTGCAGCTGTTCCTGAACCGGCCAAGTAGTAATCATAACCGACAATAACTCAAAGAGGCATGTGGATTTTCACATGCCTCTTTTTCTTGTACGCAACTTTCAGTTCCCAACTTTCAGCACATAAGCCGTCCGTTTATTTTGCGCACCCACTCTCCCGCATCACCCCCACTCTTCCACATAGCCCCCACTCTCCCGCATCGCATCGAAGCCCATCCACACTGGGGGCGTGGACGTCCCCGTCCGCGCCAGCCGTCGAGGGCTCGATGCCCGAGACGGCTGAAAAAAAAACGCTATAAAGATTTGCCAGATTTGATAAGATTTGTAAGATTTTCTTTCTGAGAATCTGCTTTCGCTCGGCAAATCTCAAACAAGTTTAGCCTTGCTCTCGCTTATTCGCAGATTTCTGCACGAAATGCACACCACACCTCATGATTCAACCCACGTCCATATTCCTTCCCGTCCGCATGGTCCTCTCAACCCTCAACTACCCACAGTAACCTCACTCTAAACTACTCACAGTAACCTCACTCTAAACTCTCAACCCTCAACTCTAAACTCTAAAAACAACTCTAAACTCTAAAAAAAAACAATGGGCCGACACCCTTGTGTCAGCCCACTGTTTTTATGCGCTCTTATGAAATTTTACACCAGATGCTTGATCAGGTCTTCTTTCTCGCCCTCGAGCATGTCGATCACGGGAATCTCAATCATCGTGTAGGCACCGGGCTGCTGCTTCAGCGAGGCGCGGGCCACATTCACGAGCACCTGAGCAGTCAGGGCCGGGTTGTTGATCTTCATGTTGAACTCCAGCAGCTGGTTGTGAGTCGTGCCCGACACTCCCTTGCGGACCAGGTTCACGCCATGGCCCACGTCGTTCAGGGCATCCACGCTGTCCACCTGCTGGATATGAGTCTCGTCGTTCACGAAGTAAGGGTCAGCCTTGATCTGAGCGGCCACGGCCTGGAAGTCATAGCCCGGGAGCAGCTCCACATACACCATGCGGCGGTGAATGCCGGTGCCCAGAGGAATTGTCACGGACAAGGCGTCCTTCACGCCCTCGATGGCTTTCACGGCTACGGAATGACCCATCGAACGGCCAGGACCGAAGTTCGTGTAAGTAACACCCTTGGGTGCCAGACTCTCCATCAGCGTGCGGACGATGGAGTCGCTGCCCGGATCCCAGCCGGCAGAGATGATGCTCACGGCGTTGTTGGCCTTGGCGCAGGCGTCAAGCGAACGGCGCAGGTCCACGATCTGGGTGTGAATGTCAAACGAGTCAACCGTGTTGATACCAAGGGCAAGACATTCTTTGGCATACTCCTCAACCTTGCGGGTGGGGGTTGCTAAAATGGCAACCTGAACGCCGTCAAGCTCCTTGATGTTTTTAACCACCTTGTAGTCGGCAAGTTCTGCCGGCTTGTTCTCCGCACCGTTGCGGCGCACGATTCCCACACATTCCATGTCACCCGAAGCCTCTATCGCCTGAAGGGTGTACTTCCCGATGTTGCCATATCCGATGATGGCCACTTTTGTCTTTGACATAACTATATTTTTTATGAATAATTAAAATTTACTGCAAAGTTACGCTTTTCTTTTCAAAATCACGCAATTTTAACAAAAAAATTTACAAAACGTCACCATTTTACTTATTTTTAAGTAAATCTGACAACATCTTTAGCACTACCTCTGGCGATGCGTCCTTCAGCACCACCTGCTTCTGCTTGTCCAGAAGATAGAGCGAGGGGGTAGCAGGAAGATAGTAAAGGGTCTTGGAATGAATCTCGCCATCAGGACTGTAGGCGTCGGTCCAGTTTGAAGGCATGGCATACGGCTTGCCCTTCCACGACTCATAGTCGGAATCCCCATATATTGCCAGCACTTGCACGCGGCTGTCGCGAAGCACGGGCTCAAGCATCAGTTGGGGAAGGATACGCTCGCAGTTCTCGCAATCAGGGTCGTGGAACACCAGCAAAAGCCAGTCGCTTTCCAGCTCATGCATTCGTCCCTCGGCGCCTTGCCTGGTGCGGTAAGCGAAGTCTGTGGCTACAGTGCCCACCTGGTTCTTGCTCACCTGGCTCAGGCGGAAACGGTTGCGCTCCAGCATCGCGCCGTCGCACGTATGGCAGCCGTCCACGATCTCGCGCAGCAGGGCGGCATAGACGAGGTCGTTGCGCAATGGCGAATTGGGGTTGAACAGGTAGTGCTCCATCAGGTGGTCGTAGTGCCTCGCTCCCCATTCGGTAGCGAAAGCCCTCCTCACAAAGTCTGCCGCCGACAGTGCTTTCTGATTTTCATCCGCATATCCCAAGGTATAGATGAAGTCGGAAAACCCTTGTTCTCCCACCTGGCAGTTCGTGGCAGTCGTGTCGTTAAAGTCGAATCGGCTCCAATAGTTGCCAAGCAGAAAATCCATGCGTTCCTCTGGTGTGCGAAGCGAGTCAGGCAAGACAGGATACGGAAACTCCTGGCCGACGGCTGAACCGACGGAAAGCAGGAATAAGAATATAAAAAGTTTGTTTTTCATCTTTTTGGTTGTTTTGTATGCATGCGACGGAATCCGCTGAAGAGCCTCCAGCATATACCCACAAATTACAAATTTAGCAAAAAACGCACAACAAAAGGCAATTTTATGCCAATTATTCACCTTTTTTAAACTTTTTCTACCGCATTTGGAATAAAAACCGTAATTTTGCATACAAATTGACAAGATGAAATATGAGTAAGATAGGATTTGACAACGAGAAATATCTCCGCATCCAGTCGGAGAACATCAAGAAGCGTATAGCACAGTTCGACGATAAGCTCTATCTTGAACTGGGCGGAAAACTGTTCGACGACCACCACGCATCACGTGTGCTGCCGGGATTCAAGCCCGACAGCAAGCTGTGTATGTTCCAGCAAATCAGCGACAGCATCGAGATTGTCATCGTCATCAGTGCCGAGGACATCGAGAAGAACAAGGTCAGGGCCGACCTCGGCATCACCTACGACGAGGACGTGCTGCGCCTGCGCGATGAGTTCATGGCAAGGGGATTTTTCGTCGGGTCGGTGGTCATCACCCACTACGACGGACAGCGCGCTGCAGACCAGTTCCGCGAGCGGCTCACACGGATAGGAATCAAATCCTACTACCACTACCTCATCGACGGATACCCCCACAACGTGGCTAAAATCGCCTCCGACGAGGGATTCGGAAAGAACGACTACGTGGAGACCGAGCGACCGCTCGTCATCGTCACCGCACCGGGACCGGGAAGCGGAAAGATGGCGGTGTGCCTCAGCCAGCTCTACTGCGAGAACAAACGGGGCATACACGCCGGCTATGCCAAGTTCGAGACTTTCCCCGTCTGGAACCTCCCGCTCAAGCATCCGGTCAACATCGCGTACGAGGCGGCGACGGCCGACCTCAACGACGTCAACATGATCGACCCGTTCCACCTCGAGGCGTACGGAAAGGTGGCAGTCAACTACAACCGCGACATCGAGATCTACCCCGTACTCAAGGCGCTCTTCGAAGGCATTTATGGAGAGACACCCTATAAGTCGCCAACCGACATGGGGGTCAACATGGTGGGATTCTGCATCTGCGACGACGAGGTCTGCTGCAAGGCATCCAAGGACGAGATCATACGCCGCTACTACGACGCCACGAACAAGATGGCCGACGGTATGTGCAACGACTCTGAAATCAGCAAGATACAGCTGCTTTTCAATCAGGCCGGAATCTCCACGGCTGACAGGAAGACCACCGTCGCGGCCAACGAGCTCAGGGAGAAGAGCGGACACACATCGGCGGCCATCGAGCTCGACGACGGAACCATCATCAAGGCGCACTCCAGCCCCCTGCTCGGATGCAGCGCAGCGCTCCTGCTCAACGCCACAAAGCACCTGGCGGGCATCGACCACGAAATCAAGCTCATACCCCAGAGCATGATCGAGCCGATTCAGAAGACCAAGACGGAGTACCTCGGAGGAATCAACCCACGACTCCACACCGACGAGGTGCTCGTGGCCATCTCAGTGCTCTCGCAGCACGACGAGAACTGCCGACGGGCGCTGCAGCAACTCCCCAACCTCCGTGGATGTCAGGTGCACAGCACCGTCATGCTCAGCGAAGTGGACCGCAAAATCTTCAAGAAGCTGGGATGCAACCTCACCTGCGACCCCATCAAAAAGAAAAAGACGGCGAAAAAATAAGACCGTCCCAAGGTTTACAATACAGGCGAAAACAGATCCGTCAGCTTGGCACAATCACAATCCAGCCAAGCTGACGGATTCTTTTATGACAAGAACATTCACATAAACATATAAAAGCTGTATCATATTACCTATTATCACATTATTCCACCATATTGACAAGAAAAAAAGAAGGATAAATCTTTGTGAAATCAACAAAAACCATTAAATTTGCCAAGAATTTGTGTTTCAGACACACATTCTCACACGACTACTACCCAGACCAAACTACATTTACCAATAAAATGAAAAAATTACTACTAATCACGGCAGCGATTGCTGCCTTTATGTTGTTTTGTGTAAAAGATGTCAACGCGCAAAACATCGACACTACTAGAAGCAAGGCTTTCGGATATGCATGGACGCAGGCGGAACTCGACAGCTTCCCCCAGAAAACCAATCTTCCAACGATTTATCTGCAGATTTACAAGACAACTGTCAATGATGATGGCACAAATGTAACAACAACATTCACAGACGGAAGTCTCGAAGAGCTCGGTACTATCTTTAATCTGAAGAACTCCTGGTACTACATCACTAAAGTTACGGTCAGGGACGACAACGGAACTATTAAGGAAAGAAGAGACTGGGCTGGTGTCAGAGGAAGAGGAAATTCCACTTGGAATATCGGATATGGTAATTACAAAAGGCCACTTAGAATCAAATTCCTGACTAAAACGCCTCTTCTTACAACGCAAGTGAATGGAGCGGAGGTGAACAACTATGCAAACGAGAAAAGCTGGACCCTCTTGGCAAACTCACTTGATGCAACGCTTATCAGAAACGGAATGACTGCTGAGGTTTCTAAATATCTTGGATTGGAATTCACACCGGCTGCTGTATATGCCGACTTGGTCGTCAACGGAAAATACATGGGTAATTACCAAATCTCCGACCAAGTGCAGGTGGGGCAAAAAAGGGTCCCTGTCATCGAAAATGTCGGATATTTCTTTGAATTCAATTCCGACAAAGGGCAGGTCATGAAGGAAGACCCTTACTTCAATCTAAGCAACGACGGATTCGGATGGGACAGCTATGTCAATGTCAAATCACCTGAAGCTGACTTGCAGACGATTGACGGACAAACTAAAGACCCTAAATTCGACAAACTCAGAAGCCACATCGTCAAAGTGGCTAAACTGGCACAAAACGGACCTTACAACACAACTGCATCATGGAGAAAATATGTGGACATCGAATCTGCTGTCAATGCGTTTATTACCGAGGACATTGCAGGAAACTACGATGGTGTAGTGGCTAATAATTATGCATATATGCCGGATATTTACTCCAAAATCTTCTTCGGACCAATTTGGGACACTGACTTGGCATGGGGATGCCTCACCAACGGAAATGACATGACAGAGAAGCATTTATGGGAAGGGGAAAGCCACGCATTTGGTGAAGTTGTCAAAAAGCTGTACGAGAACGACCCGTATTTTGTAAAAGCTTTGTATGAAAGATGGAGAGAAGTCTACAACAATGGAGAGCTCATCACCTATCTAACTGGAAAAGTGGATGAACTGAAGGAGAGAATCAAAGTGTCTGCGGCTCTTAACTATGACACTGGCGTAAATGGAGCAGGACACTATGTACAGAAAGACAGTTGGGCCGACAGCAATTCGTATGGCAAATTAGAGGACGCATACGACGTGATGAAGACATTTATCACAAATCATATCACTTGGCTCAACAATGATTATGAGGCTAAATATTATGAACTCAGCTGCCAGGCTCTTCCTGAACTCGTTGATGAAGGAGAAGGCGGAGGTGGTGAGGACAATCCGACTGGTCTCGTGCACGAAGGCTTAAACGCTTTCTGGGGATATGGAGAAGACACTTATTATTATTATGGTTCTAAAAACATCATCAAAGAAGGTGCTACACTCACAATAACACTGACGGGAGGAACAAACTTCCAGATGTGGACAAATAATGCAAACAAACTCTACGATGCCAACAGCAGTGGATGGACATACAGCAACGAAGACAGCCAGTTCATTTACAGCCGCAATTTGACTTCAGAAGATGTGGAGGCAATAAAAAACAACGGATATGTGTTTGCCATCGTCATGTGGAATGCAGAATGCACAAGTCTCACCATCGAAGGGGGAGAATCAGGCGGAGGAGAGGACAATCCTGACTGCACACACGACTATGCCGACTGTAATTTCGAGCCGCTTGGCGACGGGACTTACCGACGTGTCTGCAACATCTGCAGCACCCCAGAACTCGAAGGCGAGCCGTATTATCAGTTCATCATCTATCCGGAAAACGACACTGAGCTCACCATGATGGGCACGACTTGGCGGCCGGAGGATCTCGGCACCGACACTCAGGGCAACGCACTCTATCCCAATGCCATCGCCAAGGTGAAAGTCACGGCCGACGTGGCTGCAAACATCAAGGACGGAGTCAACATCGTCAACGTCACGGGAGAGCAGGTCTGCCAGAACCTCGTCATCACAGACGGCCACCCCTACTACTGCGACAAGAAGTTCACTGCCATCAAGTCCACTTACTCCCGTAAGATGAAAAACGACTGGGGCACCATCATCCTCCCTTACAAATACCAGCAGGCAAGCAACGAGACCGCGTCCTTCTATCATCTCAGCGCGGTCAACGAGAGTGCGGACGGAAGGATCACGCTTCTGCTTATGCCTATCAACCCGGACATCGACGGAGACGCCAGCGCATACACGCCTGTGTTCGTCAAGCGGAAAGGCAATGCCGAAGCCATCACTGTTGACGGAGAGAACATCACCGTCAAGAAGTCCACGGCCGACAAGTCCAGCTCCACGGTGGCTGACTGGACGCTCTACGGAGCCATCGAGCAGACGGAGACAGTCACCGACGAATACGCCTACTATGTGGCGAACAACACCTTCTACCAGAACGACGGCAGTTTCCAAGTCAATCCGTTCAGGGCATACATCAAGTACTCGGGTCTCGACCTCCCGGCCAAGACCATCGGCATCACCGCCGACGGTGACGAGGACATCGCCAGCTCGCTGCAGACCGTCAGCACCGACGACTGCCTCGCCATTTTCATCGACAACGGGCAAATCTCCGTCGGAGCGCCGGCCGACATGAATGTCGCCATCACCACCCTCGGAGGTGCGCGCGTCAAGTCCGCCAATATGGCGAAAGGCTCCACCATCACCGTAAGTGTGCCGGCAGGAATCTATCTCGTCAACGGCGTGAAAGTACTCGTAAAATAGCACGCAGGAGACCCGTCTCCTATTACTGAATAAATCCCGTCTCCATCCCGAGGCGGGATTTTTCGTGTCCTCTTTTCCCGCAAACCAATGTATTTTTGAATCAAAAGCTATTCCAAATGTAACATTCAGCAAGAAACCCTCCCATCCCCACCTTATTTTCCGCTTAAAATTACTATCTTTGTACTTAATTCGTAAAAATTCGTTCAGATTATTTCATGATAATTCGTGGTCATTCATGGACATTCATGGACATTATTTCATGATTCCCTCTTTGTCATGGCATAGTTCAAACAAGTTTGACTCTGCTCATCTGACAAATTCGGAAATTCGTGTTAAAAGAATAATTCATGGAAATTAAAAATATAATTCATGATAATTCGTGGACATTCGTGGCCATTCATGTTAAATAAAAGATTTTGTAAGATTTCTCGCCGAAAGCGACCCTAATAAATTCATGTCCAGATTTTCGTCAGATTTTCGTCCTTAAACTCATCGCCGGAGTAAATAAACTATTAACTTTTCACTTAATAACATATCTCATGAAGAAAAACAATTTGATTCGCACCATCGCTGCCCTGACACTGTTCAGCGGAGCGCTCTGCGCACAGGCGCAGAAAGTCAAAGCCCCATCAGGAGGCAAGAAAATCAGTAACGAGCTCATCGGAATCTTCTTTGAGGATATCAGCAGCTCAGCCGACGGAGGACTCTACGCCGAGCTTATCCAGAACGGAGGATTCGAGTACTCACAGGTGGAGCGTAACGACTGGAGCAGCGGTTCATTCTGGAGTATGCTCCGTCCGGGACACTCTGCAGGACTCATCGAGACTCGCACCGACAGCCCGCTCACAGAGCAGACACCCCACTACATGAGGGTATATGCTGAGAAAGTCGGACATTATTCCGACTTCGACGGATGGACCGGAGTAGGCATCGAGAACACCGGCTACGACGGCATACCGCTCAAGGCCGGAGCCAAATACGACTTCTCCCTCTTCATGCGTGGCGGCGCCATGAAGATCCGTGTGGCGCTCGTGGGAGAGAAGCGGAAAGTCATCGCCGAGACTGAGCTCCAGAACGAAGGCAAGAACTGGAAAAAATACAGCTACACCTTCACCGCAGCCGAGGACTGCGCCAACGCAAGGCTCTACCTTCTGCTGCTCGACAAGGGCACCGTCGATTTCGACATGGTATCGCTCATGCCGCAGGACACCTACAAAGGCCACGGACTGCGCAAGGACCTCGCTCAGGCACTCGAAGACCTCAAGCCCAAGTTCGTACGCTTCCCAGGTGGATGTATCGTCCACGGAGGTGGCGACGGATTCTGGGACACCTACCGCTGGAAGAAGACCATCGGACCCATGGAGCAGCGCACAGGACTCAAGAACTGCTGGGGGTACCACCAGTCCTTCGGACTCGGATATTATGAGTATTTCCAGCTCTGCGAGGACCTCGGAGCACAGCCGCTGCCTATACTACCCGTGGGCGTCAGCTGCCAGGGAGTCAACGGCGGATGGGGCATGAAGGAGCAGGCTCAGACCGCACTGCCTATGAGCGAGATGGACGAGTGGGTCGACGAGGCACTCGACCTCATCGAATGGGCCAACGGCGACGTGACCACCACCTGGGGAAAGAAACGCGCGGAGCAGGGACATCCCGCACCGTTCAACCTCAAATACCTCGGACTCGGCAACGAGGAGAAAATCACGCCCGAATTTGAGGAGCGCTTCAAGTATATCTACGACCGCGTGAGGGCTAAGCACCCCGAGATCGTCATCGTAGGAACGGCTGGACCGGGCTCACACCACGGCAACCCCGACTATGAGAACGGATGGAGATTCGCTCAGCAGATCGACCTCCCTATCATCGACGAGCACTACTATGAGCCGCGCGACTATTTCTACAACAACCAGCACAACTACGACAACTACCCGCGCGACCGCAAGACAAAGGTATATCTCGGCGAGTATGCGTCGAAGGACAAGAAGCTCACCGACGCGCTCGCAGAGGCACTCTATCTCATGGGCATCGAGCGCAACGCCGACGTCGTGGTCATGACCAGCTACGCACCCCTCTTCGCCAAGAAGAACCACCTCAGCTGGAACCCCGACCTCATCTACTTCGACAACCACGACCTCTTCCTCACCTGCAGCTACTACGTGCAGCAGTTCTTCGGACTCTCATCCGGTGACTACTACTACGGAGACGTCATCAAGGTGGACGACGACAAGTTCCTCGGACAGTCGTGCGTGCTCAACACCGAGACGGGAGAGCTCTACCTGAAGATGTGCAACGCCACAGCCGACACCAAGCAGGCAGCTGTCAACCTCTCCAAGTTCAAGAAGCTCCCCAAGACGGCGGAGATTACCGTCCTCAAAGGTCAGCCTATGGACGAGAACAACTTCGAGCAGCAGCCCATCAAGCCGCAGACTTCATCGCTCGACATCCAGAAGAAGATGACCATCGACATGGAGCCCTACTCCTTCTCCATGGTCAGAATCAAGCTGCAATAATCCTACGACAGCGATAATCGCGCTTCAATAACCCAATCTCTATTGAGGGTGTGTCAATTTAGGACCTACTCGTCAGACGGCGAGAAATCCTGATTTGATGCACCCTCATCCTGTCTAACAACCATAAAATAAGTTGCTTCATTTCTCAAATCGTCAAAGAGAATCAAGTTGTTGTGAAAGAAAAGATGAAAAAAAACGTGATTTTCTTTTCTACATTTCAATGTCTGTGTGCCTGTTTATGAAAGCTAGCTTTCAACACATCCACCCAGCCATTGAAATCTGTATTGCCAGCAAAACAGAAAAATCACTCAATAAAAAGGATGAACTTCGTTCTATAAAAAATGCTTCGCTCAATAAAAATTGCAATTCTATGTCGTCCGAATGGCACTTTAAACTTTCAACCAAATCATCCAGATGGCTTTTTATTGAGCACGAAGTGCGTTTTTTTTCCGGAACTTAGTGTATGACTTTTTATTAAGTTTTGTCCGCACGAAGTGCCGTCGTTGCCGCCGTGCCGGATGGAAGCAAACTTGTTTGCATACAGCCGTCACGGCAGCAGCGACGCAGGGCGAAGCCCGAGACAAAACGTTTTTTATCTTTTTTATCTTAACCCAATCCCCAGAGTAACTAAAATTCTTCATTCTTCATTCTTCATTCTTCATTCTTCATTTAAATACCCTTTTTCATCCTGTAAAATCATAAAATATCAACTACTTTTTTATAAATAAGAACATTTTTATCGTAAAATTCAAGCAAATGAGTTATCTTTGCGAAAGAATATACCAAACACTTATTGACAAATGAAAAAAATCATCACTTGCGTGCTTGCGGCACTCGGACTGTCCACGGCATGCGGAAACGAGAATTATGAGACTTTGGGAGTGGCGGAATTCGCCAAGTGTATCCAGCAGCAGGACATCACACTGCTCGATGTGCGTACAGCTGAGGAGTTTGCGGAGGGTCATCTTGAAGGAGCGGTCAACATCGACGTGAAGCAGGACGACTTCATCAGCCGGGCTGAGAAAGAGCTCAGCAAGGACAAGACCATCGCCGTCTACTGCAAACGGGGAAGGCGGTCGGCGAATGCAGCCAGCCAGCTGGCAGACAAGGGGTTCAAGGTGAAAAACCTCAAGGGAGGGATCGAAGCCTGGAAATCCGACAAGATGCCGGTCACTACCGACAACTATGAGGTGGACGTCTTCACCACCAAGAGCGGGAAGACACTGAAATTCCATGCCCTCATGCATGCCTGCATCCGTATCCAGTTCGACGGCAAGGAAATTCAGGTTGACCCCGTCGGGAAGATGGGCGACCGCACCATCGACTACGCAGTCATGCCCAAAGCCGACTACATCTTCGTCACCCACGAGCACGGCGACCACTTCGACAAGGCTGCCATCAAGACACTCACCAAGCAGGAGACACAGCTCGTCACCAACCAGCGTTGTGCCGACCAGCTGGGCTACGGACAGGTCATGAAAAACGGCGACAACACCTCCATCGACGGCATCACCATCGAGGCGGTTCCGGCATACAACTACACCGAGGGTCACACGCAGTTCCATCCCAAGGGACGCGACAACGGATTCATCCTCACCATCGACGGCACGCGTATCTACATCGCGGGCGACACGGAGGACATACCTGAGATGGCCGGCATCAGCGACATCGACATCGCCTTCCTGCCCTGCAACCAGCCGTACACCATGACCACCGACCAGCTCGTCAAAGCGGCACGCATGGTCAAGCCGAAAGTCCTATTCCCTTACCACTACGGCCGGACCGACGTCACCAACCTGCCCGCACAGCTCAAAGCCGACTCCATCGACGTCAGAATCCGCCACTACGAATAGACCTGCCGGCGCAACCCACGCGTAGGAGCGACGGTCTCCGACCGTTGAAGCAACCACGCCCCTGATACGTACCAAACCCCATCCGCATGGTCAAATCTCAAACTTCAAACCTCAAACTTCAAATTATATGGCGTCCTCGTCCGCACGAAAGGCCGGCGAAGCACGGCCTGCCATCGTTCCTTGAGTATCTTTTTATTCACCCGTCTTCGGGCATCGAGCCCTCGACGTCTGGCGCAGCCGAGACTGCCACGCCCCCAGCCGGTGTCCTATCGGGCTGCATACGGAG